>CAJUAF010000001.1:0-94117 GCA_910584365.1 uncultured Muribaculaceae bacterium
CCCCGACCCTCTGCTTGTAAGGCAGACGCTCTGAACCAGCTGAGCTAAGCGCCCGTCTCGCTTCCAAAAGCGTTGCAAAGGTAGGTACTTTTTTATTATCCACCAAATTTTTTGACAAGAATTTTTCAATAAAATTTATCTCTTTCCCATAAATAGTTATTATTCAAAGATTTATAATACAGAAAAATTTTAGCGGTAATTCGGGTTATTTTTCGTACCTTTGCAGTCTCAACCGGGAAATCTCTTTTCCCGGCCAATTCATCCGGTACAAATCTTCTAAAAAAGTCTGCTTTGGAACTCTCAACGCTTACAGCCATCTCCCCCGTCGACGGTCGTTACCGCTCCAAAACCTCGGGGCTTGACCGCTATTTTTCTGAATTCGCCTTAATACGCTATCGCGTCAAGGTAGAAGTTGAATATTTCATCGCCCTCTGCAAGCTCCCCTTGCCCCAGCTTGCCGGGGTTCCCGCCGAAGCCCTGGAAAAACTGCCCTCTTTATATGAGGATTTCACCGAGGCCGACGCCATGCGTATTAAAGAACATGAGTCGGTCACCAACCATGACGTCAAGGCCGTGGAATATTTCCTGAAGGAACGCTTCGACGCCATGGGGCTGGAACAGTGGAAAGAGTTCATCCATTTCGGGCTGACATCCCAGGACATCAACAACACCTCCGTCCCCATGTCCGTAAAGGATGCCCTGCATGAAGTCTTCATCCCCCTGCTCGACGAACTTATCAACGCCCTCCAGAGCCGGGCCGAGGAATGGGCCGACGTAGCCATGCTGGCCAAGACCCACGGACAGCCCGCCTCCCCCACGCGCCTGGGAAAGGAAATCGAAGTATTCGTCTACCGTCTGCGTCAGCAGCGCCAGCTCCTTGCCGACACCCCCGTCACCGGCAAGTTCGGAGGAGCCACGGGCAATTTCAACGCTCACAATGCCGCTTTTCCCGCGGTAGACTGGCGCCAGTTCGGCAACTCCTTCCTGGAAAAACATCTCGGCATCGGCCGCGAACAGTGGACCACCCAGATTTCCAACTATGACAACCTGGCTGCCCTCTTCGACGCCCTGCGCCGGATCAACACCATCATCCTCGACCTCGACCGCGACATCTGGATGTATGTCTCCGCCGAATATTTCAAACAGAAAATCAAGGCCGGCGAAGTAGGCTCCTCCGCGATGCCCCACAAGGTGAACCCCATCGACTTCGAGAACTCCGAAGGGAATCTCGGCATTGCAAACGCCATCTACGCCCACCTGTCGCAGAAGCTCCCCGTATCGCGCCTGCAGCGCGACCTGACCGACTCCACGGTCCTGCGCAATGTCGGCGTCCCGATGGCCCACAGCGTCATCGCCATCCACTCCACACTCAAGGGGCTGGGCAAACTCCTGCTCAATAACAAGGCGCTCGAACGCGACCTGGAAAAAGCCTGGGCCGTCGTGGCCGAGGGAATCCAGACCATCCTGCGCCGCGAGGGTTATCCCCATCCCTACGAGACCCTTAAACAGCTGACCCGCGTCAACACCGCCGTGACGGCCGAGTCAATCGCCGAGTTCATCGACACCCTGGAGGTAACCCCGGAAGTACGCGCCGAACTCCACGCCCTCTCCCCCTCGACATATACCGGTATCTGATCCATTATTCATGCAGAGAACAACCCTCTATATCTCAGACCTTGACGGAACGCTGCTCGACCCATCGAGCAGCGTCTCCGCCGAGTCTGCCTCCATCCTCAATTCCCTGATACGCCAGGGAGCTATGTTCACCGTGGCCACAGCGCGTACTCCGGCCACCGTTCAGCCCCTGATGTCGGCAATCAGGCCCTCCGTCACCCCCTCCGGGCGCGACATCCCCGCCATAGTGATGACCGGGGCAGCCTACTGGAACCGACGCCTGGAACGGTACGATTACCTTAGGATGATGTCCCTGGCCGATACCAATATTATTTTGGCGGAGTTCGCCAAAGCCGGCATCAACCCGTTCAACTACTGTATCGGCGAGAAAGGGATCCTCAACGTCTACCATCCGTCAAAAATGACCACCCGCGAGGATGCCTTCTATCAGGAACGGCGCCACCTGGCGCTGAAACGTTTCCATCTCGATCAGACTCCCCGTTACGAACCGACCGTCCTTTTCTTCGCCATCGGCAATCCCGAAAAGATGGACGCCCTGTGCAAGGCCATCAACCGGAAAACCGACTGCTCGGCGGCCTGGTACCGCGATATCTTCAATCCCGAGGTCGCCCTGATGGATGTCTACACCGCCGGTTGCTCCAAAGCCACCGCTATACGCGACGTCGCCACCGAACTTGGAATCGGACGCGTCGTTGTCTTCGGCGACAACCTCAACGACATCCCCATGATGAAGGCCGCAGACCTGGCTGTTGCCGTCGAAAACGCCCTGCCGCAGGTCAAGGAGGCCGCAGACATAATTATAGGGCCGAACACGGAGCCGTCAGTGGCCCGTTTCATCCGGCAGGATTTCATCAGATAATTCCCCGCAAATAAAAAACAGCACTACTGTTGCAACGAATCCTTCCCTTTATCCGTCTAAACAAGAAAAACAACCGCAACAGCAAAATGAAATCCATCAGGCTTCAGTTAGTGCTTTTATTTCTTCTTGCCGCCTTCGGCATCGAAGCCGCCGTTTATGGCGTGCGCGGGGAAGTGGCCGACTCCACCGGCACGCCGGAAATCTACGCCACCGTCCGCATCTATTCCGTAAAAGATTCCGTAAAAGATTCCGTAAAGCCCGTGGCCCTGGGGGTCACCGACGATGCCGGCAAGTTCTCCCAGCCGCTCCCCTCGGCAGGAGACTACCGCCTGACAGTCACCGCCGTAGGCAAGCGTGCGCTCGACATCCCTTTTGCGGTGACAACTGCGGCACCGACAGCCGACCTGGGCAAACTCACCATCCGCGACAACGCCAACGAACTCGGAGAGGTGGAAATCGTGGCCCAGCGGCCTCTGGTCTCCCGCGAGATTGACCGCATAGGCTACGACGTGAAAGCCGACCCGGAATCCCAGACCAATACCCTCCAGGAGATGCTCCGCAAGGTCCCGATGGTTACTGTCGAATCCGACGGGACAATAAAGGTCAAGGGCTCGACTAATTTCAAAATATACAAGAACGGACGTCCCAACAATTCTTTCACAAAGAACGCCAAAGACATCTTTGCGGCAATCCCCGCCTCCTCTATAAAGAAAATCGAGGTGATAACCGACCCCGGAGCGCGCGAGGATGCCGAAGGGGTGGGAGCCATCCTGAACATCGTCACCGATTCGGAAACCTCCATGAACGGTGTGACCGGAACCGCAGGCCTGTATATCGACACGAATAACGCCGAACCGCTTCCGAACCTTTATCTCACTTCCCAGATAGACAAGGTGACCTTCTCGGTCTACGGCGGAGAGGGTTACAGCAACCGGAAGGAATCGGAATACACCCAGCACAATGTAACCGAATACTTCGACTCAGGCAACACCATCCTGACCGAAACCTCCGGTTACCAGACCTCACGCAGCGGATGGGGCGGCATCGAGGCAAGCTGGGAACCGGACACGCTGAACCTCTTCACTATCGAAGGACAGGGTTGGATATGGAGCATGGGCAAGAATAATGAACGTATCGGCACCACTGCGATGACCGGCCCGACGGGAGCCGCCGTATACAGCTTCACCTCACACGCCACGACTCCACGCAGCCGCTATATCGACTTCGACGGGTCGGTGAACTACCAGCGTTCCACCCGCCGCAAGGGGGAGACCATCACTGCCTCCTACCGCCTGTCGACGACCCATCAGGCCCAGGACGACAACACCGAATACCTCGACCTGTTCGAGTGTCCCTTCCCCTATTCGGCCATCAACTCCACCACTGACCTCAACTTCATCGAACATACCGGCCAGCTTGACTGGAGCCGTCCCTACGGTAAAATCCACACCCTCGACCTCGGGGCCAAAGGCATTTTCCGCCGCAACCATTCCACAAGCGACTACGACTACGTCGGTGTCGGCCCGACATCGGATGACTTCACCCATCACACCACCGTGACGGCCCTCTATGCCGATTACCGGGTGAAACTTGGCAAGCTGAGTCTGCGCGGAGGCCTGCGTTACGAATACTCCTATCTCTCGGCCAAGTTCCTGCGCCAGGGAGGAGAGCATCCCGATTTCTCGTCGAAGCTCAACGACTGGGTCCCCTCGGTCGGGATGTCCTTCAATCTCACCGATGCGACCGCCTTCAAACTCTCCTTCAACCGCAACATCCGTCGACCGGGCATCAGTTACCTCGACCCTACCCGCTCCGTATCGCCGACCGCCGTCAGCTTCGGTAACCCCGACCTCGAAAGCGAGGTCTACAATAACGTGACCCTGAATTTCTCCCATTTCTCCAACAAAATCAACCTCGACGCCTCCGTCTCGACTTCGATTGTCAACAACGGCCTGACCCGCAGACAGTGGGTTGAGGACGACATAATGTTCAGCACCTACGGCAACATCGGAAAGATACGTTCCATGTCCGCATCGCTCTACGCCCAGTGGAGTCCGACTTCCAAGACTTCGGTAGTCGCCAGTTTCTCCTTAGGCTACAATTACATCAAGAACCCCGACATGAAGAATACCGGATGGTGGTGGAACCCCTTCGCACGAATCACCCAGCATCTTCCCTGGAAGCTCGATCTGACGGGAAGCGCATACTGGTGGAGCGGCAACCCGAACTCCGCCTACACCACCCAGCGCCCCTCGGGAGCTTCCGGCATCGGCCACAATATCTCCCTGACAAAGAAACTGCTGAAAGACGACCGCCTGACCATCACCCTCTCGGCAGGAAATCCTTTCGGACCTTCGCGCATGAGATTCCGCACCGTCACCGACACCCCGTCGAGCCATGCCGATTACCTCTACATCGGATCCAATACCCGCCGGGTATTCGGGCTGCGCCTCTCCTACCGGTTCGGCTCCCTCAACGCCTCCGTCAAGAAAACGGCGGCCTCAATCTCCAACGACGACCTTCAGGGACGTAAAAAATAATCCCGCTCCGCGCTTTATTTGAATAATTGTTGCTAACTTTGCAGCCAGTGTGAAAACGACTGCGAAGTTAGCGGCATTATTGATGGCGGCGGTGTTCTGCGTTATGGCGCAAGGATGCAGCTCCACCAGGCACGTGCCTGACGGCTCCTGGCTTCTCGACAAAGTGAACATCGAGGTAGTCGACTCTTCCGGCGTCCCGACAACCGGCCTTGTCAATTATCTGCGTCAGACTCCGAACCACAAGGTCCTGGGATTCTGGAAACTCCAGCTCGGAGTGTATAATCTCTCCGGCAAGAACTCCGACAGCGGGATAAGCAAATGGCTCCGCAAAATCGGCCAGGAGCCGGTGATTTATGATTCGCAGCTCACGGACCAGAGCGCCCGGCAGCTCCAGCTGGCCCTTGTCAACCGGGGCTACAACGACGTCAGCGTGGAGGTGGACACTGTCAGCGACGGCAACAAGAAGATGACCGTAAACTATCTGCTGCGCCCCGGACAGCCCCACAAAGTCGCCTCGTTCACCACCGAATACACCGATTCCACCGTCGGAGCCGTAATCGCCCGTGATTCCCTCCGCTTCCCCCTCCAGGTGGGAGACAACCTCGACCGCACCAATCTCGACAATATCCGCGCCGTCATCACCGAGGCCATGCGTCAGCGGGGCTATCTGGCTTTCACCAAGGAATATGTCTCTTTCACCGCCGATACCCTCTCCGGAGCCAAAGAGGTGGACCTGACAATGACGGTCAGGGACCCCGGCAGCCGCTACCGGTTCCGCAATGTGTTCATCGTCACCGATTTCTCCCCGGGAGACGACGCTACGGCAATGACCTTCGCAGCCAACGACACAGTCACCTGCGAAGGGATAAAAATCCTCTACGGACCCGACCGCTTCCTGCGCCCGAAAGTGCTGGCCGAACAATGCTATATCCGCCCGGGAAGACACTACTCCACCTCGGCCGTGGACCGCACTTACGAGAACTTCAACCGCCTGGCCATCCTGCGGTACGTCAATATAGTGACTTCCCCCGCCGGCGAGATGGACGGAGAGGAGGCCCTTGACGCATATATCCTCCTTTCCCGCACAAAAAAACAGGGAATCACCTTCGAACTTGAAGGCACTAACTCCGAAGGAGACCTCGGAGTAGGAGGAGGTGTAACATGGACAAACCGCAATATCTTCCACGGCGGAGAGGTCCTGAACGTCAAGTTCCGCGGAGCCTACGAAAGCCTGTCGGGCAATCTGGAAGGACTAATAAATGACCGCTACACCGAGCTGGCCGGGGAGGTCGGCATCACCTTTCCGCAGATGAAAGCCCCCTTCCTCAGTTCGGCGTTCAAGCGCCGTAACCGGGCCTCGACGGAATTCGCCCTGACGTTTATGTGGCAGGAACGTCCGGAATACACCCGCGTGATCGCCGGCGGAGCCTGGCGTTACAAGTGGGCCGACCGCAACAACCTGAATCGCCGTACCTTCGACCTGATTGATGTCAACGTGGTCTCCCTCCCCCGCTCGACCGTCGACTTCATCAACCATATCGCACCGAACAACCCTCTGCTCCGTTACAGCTACGAGGACCACTTCATAATGCGCACCGGATATACCTGGTACCACACCAACCGGCGTCCGGCGGCAGCCTCAACCACCCTTTACCGCCTCCCCCGGCAGGTCAACACCTATACGTGGCGTGCCTCCGTCGAGACCGCCGGCAACCTTCTCTACGCCATCTCCAGACTCTCCGGACAGAAAAAGGAAGGGGACGCCTACAAGGTCTTCTCCATCCCTTACGCCCAGTATGTCAAAGGGGAAATCGACTACACCATCAATCATGCTTTCTCCGACCGTAACTCGATAACCTTCCATGCCGGAGGAGGCATCGGCTACCCCTACGGCAACGCGTCGATGATACCTTTCGAGAAACGATTCTACGCCGGCGGAGCCAACTCAGTGCGCGGATGGAGCGTCCGCACCCTCGGCCCGGGCAGCTACAACGCCCGCAACAACGTCACCGACTTCATCAACCAGTGCGGCGACATCTCCCTGGCTCTCTCCCTGGAATACCGCAATAAACTCTTCTGGGTCTTCGAAGGAGCCGTCTTCATCGACGCCGGCAACATCTGGACCATCAAGGATTACCCCAACCAGCCCGGAGGCCTCTTCCGATTCAACTCCTTCTATAAGGAAATCGCCGCCGCCTACGGCATCGGTCTCCGCATGGACTTCACCTACTTCCTCCTCCGCTTCGACCTCGGCTTCAAAGCCCACAACCCAGCCCGCGACCAGGAACGCTGGCCCCTCTTCCACCCCAACTGGAGCCGGGACGCCACCTTCCATTTCTCCGTCGGCTATCCTTTCTGACCCCTCCCCCCTGGAAATCTCCCTCTCTTTCCTCTCCTCCGGTCCCCCCAAGTTTCTCCCCGCGCTGCCTGTCCTGTGGTCCGCCCATAGGCGGACTCAAGACCTCAGCCCCTCAATCCCTCCCGTATATGAAACAACTCGTTATCTTCGACCTCGACGGCACCCTGCTGAATTCCATCGCCGACCTCGGCAACGCCGCCAACCACGCCCTGGAAAAGGCCGGCTTTCCCACCCATCCCGCCGAAGCCTATCCCCGCTTTGTCGGCAACGGTGTGCGCCGCCTTATCGAGCGCGTCCTCCCCGAAAGCCATCGCTCCCGCGAGACCGTCAACCGGCTCCTTGTGGATTTCAAGGAATACTATAACGACCATCTCACCGATGAGACACGCCCCTATCCCGGAATCCCCGAACTGCTCCGCGACCTTACCGACAGGGGCATCAAAGTCGCCGTCGCCTCGAATAAATACAAAGGAGCTGTCGAAGTCCTCATCCGGCATTATTTCCCCGAAATACCCTGGGCAGCCATCGAAGGCCAGAAAGAGGGCATCCCCGTCAAGCCCGATCCCTCGGTCGTTTTCGAGATTCTCGCCGAAGTCCCCACTCCGAAGTCCGGGGTCCTCTACGTCGGAGACTCGGGCGTAGACATGGAGACGGCCCGGCGCGCCTGCGTCGAATCCTGCGGTGTCACCTGGGGATTCCGCTCGCGTCAGGAACTCCAGGAAAACTACGCCGCCCACATTGTCGACACTCCGTCACAGCTCCTGCGCCTAGCCCTGTGAGCAATTGAGCGGCGTCAGGGGACCGTTATTTAGCGATTGACACCGCTTTTCTCGCATCCACTTCAAAAATATTTGCAAAATCCCGAAAAAGGATTTACCTTTGCACCGCGACTTATAGCAGGGGAATCAGGTGAAAGACCTGAACAGGCCCGCTACTGTAAATCATCCCCTCCCTCGGGAGATGACAAGTCAGAGTACCTGCATGAGCGCTAATCCACGGCCTGACATCTCGAGGAACAGATTGCTCGGCTGACCCCGGTATCCGCCCGCATATATACCCCTATACCCCCCTGGCGCGGCGATGCCCGCGTCTTCCATAAACTGTAACAGCTTCTTATCCCCGATGCCCGGTCCGAGACGGCTCCGCGCGACGGGGACTTCTCGTATTACGCCACAGCGACTATCGTTCATTTAACTTTACAGTTTATGAGTTTATCAACATCAGTTTTCCGGCTGGCAGCCCGGACAGTTCTCGCGGCAGGACTGTTGCTGACCGCCGCCGGAGCCTCCGCCGAGACATACAATATGCCTCAGTTCGGACGCCATGAGAAACAGGTCACGGAAGCCATCGACTTCTATGACCTCAAGGGGACCGGAAATATCTCCGGGTCCGGCAGCAATTCTTTCGCCACGGTCGTGTTCCAGCCGGCCAACCCCGGAGAAGCGGTGCAGATCTGTTTCAGCAGGATTCATCTCAAAGGGGACGGCCCCAACTATCCCGTGTCGCTGTCGGTTTTCGACGGCAATTACAATGAAGACATCCCCTACCCCGAGACCACTACGGCCGTAACCCCGACGGATTTTCCCGACAACGGCAAGCTCCTGGATCGCTTCGCGGCTTTCGACAAATCGGAAATCACCCGCGAGAATCTAACCTACACCTCATCCGAGCCCGACGGTTCCCTGAGCGTCTGCTTCCTCTACAAATATGCCAACGTCTGCCAGGGGTGGGAAGCGACAGTGACCTCCGTAAAACTCGTGGACCAGGAACTCCGCTCGGTGACCGCCGATTATTCCGCCATCCCCGAAGTAGCTTATCCCGGTCTGAAAGACATCACCTTAGGCTCTCTGAATATCGCCACGGAGGGTCTGCTCAATCCCTTCCGCGCGACATCGCTGAGTTTCAGCCTGGCTGATGACGCGGGCGCCCTGGAGAATATACGGCTCTATCATGGCTCCACGCTGATTGAGACGGCCCCGGAAATCAACGGCTCCACATATACCTACACCTTTGACCGCCCGCTCGCCAACGGTGACAACCGCCTGACCGTAAAAGCCGACATCCGGGAGGAAGCCCCCTTCTATTCCTCGGCCACAATGCGCTTCACCGACGTAAGCACCGCTGCCGCCGTAACCCCAGCAATCAGCGGCGGGGAAGAGGGAGTCGTAAATGTCTCCGCCCTGGTCCTCATGCCCTCGGACGACAGCCACCGCACCTACACAGTCCAGGAGGGGCGCGAGATTCTTTTCTATGACTCGGGAGGCCCCGACGGAAAATACTTCGAAAAGAAAAACGGGGTCGTCACTTTCCGCCCCGCCGACGGCGCTGAAGGGAAAGTCATGATCGACTTCTCGATGCTCGGACTCTTCAACACCTCCTCCACCGGACTTAACGACGTATTCGTAATCTACAACGGGACGGAAGTCAATCCCGACAACGTACTGGCCACACTCCTCAAGGAAACAAAATACCGCGCCCGCTCCACTTCGCCCGACGGAGCGCTGACCGTAGCGTTCACGACCAAGACCGGAGTTCCCAAGGACGGATGGAACTCCGTGGTGAAGCTCTTCACTCCGCAGGCCATGTCGCTGCGCGGCACAGACATTTCCGCCGCATCCTCCGACCGGCTGGCAGCCGGCGACGCCGGTTGCGCCATACTCAAACTTGATATCGTAACCGAGAACACCGAACCGGCCATGACTTTCTCGGCTCTCAGCCTGAATTTCGACGGGAGCGCATCCCAGTGGTCCAAAGCCACGCTGTACAGCACCGGAAACACCGGCAGTTTCAGCGCCGACAAGGCCGTAGCCGTCGGTGAAGTCCAGGTAAATGCAGAAACCGTCACCATGACGTTCCCCGCGGCGGTCCACCTCGCCGAAGGTGACAACTACTTCTGGCTGACGGCCGACGTGGCCCCTTCGGCCTCCAACGGCTCGAAAGTGAACGTTTCGGTCACCTCGCTGACCCTCAACGGACAGCCGGTGGAACCGGCAGCCGTCTCGGGCGAGACCGGCCGCGAGGTCTACAACATAATATACCCCTCGGCGGAGCATCCCGTCAAGACCGTCTACGGGTCGATGTTCATGGCCAACAAACCCTATTCCAGCACTTACGGCGGATATGAAGGCTCCAAAAACGACCTGTTGGTCACTTTCCTCCCCGCAAGCGAAGGAGCGGTCTGCGAGATAGATTTCTCCAAACTCTACCTCTATTTCTACGAATCGCAGTGGTATCCCAGTTCAAACGTCAATCCCTGCTTCAAAATTTTTGCCGGCACCGACACCGACGGCGAACTCCTCTATGAACTGACCAAAAGCGACAACGACACCTTCAAGGACAATCCCGCCGCTTTCGGTCTGGTAAGATCCACCGCCGCCGACGGTTCACTGACCGTACTGTTCAACGCCGACGCCACGGGGTCTTCCTCCTGTAAGGATTCCCGTTTCGGATTCCTCGGGGAAGTGCGCGAATATATCTCGCGCCCGATGACGGTGACCGGCGCCACGGCCTATCCCTCCCCTCTCACTTCGGTGGCCGTCACCAAAGCCCGGAATATCCCCGTTATGCGTGTCAATGTGACCGCGCAGGGGAACCTCGACCCCATCGCCGTCGACAAACTTGTCTTCGCCCTGAAAGCTGATCCCGCCGTCTATTCCGGTGTGCGCCTGGCCTTCTCCGGGAAACGCGCGGACGCAGCCTCGGCCGAGACAGTCGCCGAAGGGGAAATCACCGACGGATCCGTCACGTTTACTCCCGCGGAAGTAAGCCTTACCGAAGGGGATAATAATTTCTGGCTCATGGCCGACATCAGCGCCGGGGCCGCTCCCGGGTCGGTTGTCGACGCCTCTGTCACAGCCCTCACCGCCGGCGGCCAGCCCGTGGAGGTCGCCGATTCAGACCCCGAAGGGGAAATCCTGACCGTCAACACCTACGACCCCGTCCTGGGCGACAAGGAACAGGTTGTGGAGGTCGGGGAATATCCGGTGCTTATCAACGGTGTGACAGCCCCGTACATGACCAACGAATACACCATCCTCGCCCGGCCGGCCCTGGCCGGCGGCAAGATTATCGCCAGGTTTACCGAAGGCTCTTTCAACGTCAACACTTCCAACCAGTATATTACCGTTCTCGGCGGGGATGGTCCGGTAGGGATCGACAACGAGACGGTATATCCCGTCACCGTGACCTCGACCCGCGAGGACGGCACCCTGACCATCGAATACCATTCGATGACAATCGGAAAGGATGAAGGCTGGAAATGCGAACTGACCTGCGACGCCCGCAAGCCCCTGGTTATGGAGGGATTCAAGGCGCTCCCGGCAGGTTCCGGAGAAGCCACCCGCGGGAGCGAGTCGCTCCTTTACGGAATTGAATTCAACGTCACCGGCGACAAGGATCCCATCACAATCTCCTCCTTTGAATTCTCGGTTCCCGGCGCCGGAAATATCTTCAGCGAACTCCGTCTTTACTCCACCGGTGAATCCTCCGAATTCCTACGCGACAATGTAATCGCCGTCACCGACGGCACTTCCGCCATTTTTATCCCCGAGCAGCCACTTGTAATCTCCGAGGCTTCCACTCAGCATTTCTGGCTTGCGGGAAGCGTAAAGACCGATGCCGAAGTCGGTAGCTCCACTTCCGTCGCTCCGGTGAAACTCATCTATTCCGCAGCCGCGACTCCGGCGGAAGCCGACCTGAGCGACCTGGCAGGAAAAGACTTCCGGATTGTTCTCGGGTTCCACGGCACTTACCGCATCGGTTCCTCCGACGAAGCCACTTACCCCGACTTCGGGTCGGCGGTGCGCGCGCTCGCAGCCGGTATCGAAGGTCCGGTGACGTTCATCGTTGAACCGGGGACCTACAACGAGCGCGTTGAACTGGACCATATCCAGGGAGTATCGCCTGAGAACACCATCACTTTCCGCGGCGAATCGGAGGATCCCTCCGACGTGGTTATCTCCTGGAACAAGTGGACCGAGCCTCCTTACAGCGATGACAAGCTCGAACATTACTACGGCGTCGTCACTCTCCGGGGTACGTCCCACGTGGCTCTGCGGTATATGTCGATGACAACCACCAGCATCGACATCCCTGCTGTACTCCATATAGCCGCCGGCTCCTCGGACATCGACATCGACGGCTGCATCTTCACCGCGCCCAAATCCGGCACGACCTACAACAACCTGGCGTTGATAAACTCCTATATCAGCCCCTCGGCATCAGTTCTGAACAATAACCTGACGGTCAGGAACTCAGACTTCAACGGTGGCTACACGGCCCTGAAATTCGGCTCGGGCAGCATCAGCCAGCCCGAGAGCGAAGGCCTTACGGTCGACAACTGCACGTTCACAGACCAGGGCTACCAGGCAGTCTACGCCTACTTCACCAAAAACGTGACCGTCACCGGCAACTATTTCACCGGCAACGCCGGAAGCGCCGACAAGAATTACTGTCAGATCGTGGATCTCAATATTTCAGGCCCCGCCTCCATCGAGCGGAATATTCTGAAATACAGCAAGAACGGAACTTACGGATTCTATTTCCGCGGTCTGAAAGGTTCGGAAGAGTCACCCGTCCTTATCGCCAACAACGTTCTCGACATCGGCGTAGGCTCGAAACCGGGTGCCGCCATCCAGCTTTACAATTCGAACCAGACTCCCTTCACCGGATTCACCCTGGCCCACAATTCGGTCCGCGCATCCGGCTCGGACATCTCCATGCCCCTTATCATCAATGTGAAACCGGGCACGGTCGTAGACGGTCTGATTGCCGACAATCTCTTCCAGAATGTCTACGGCAGCTACGTAATCAAAGAACAGTACGGACCTTCGGGAGCCACTTACCGCAACAACGCCGGCTATACATTGAATCCCGTATATGCCTATTGGGGCGGTTCCTACGATCAGGAGATGAGTTTCAACCAGTGGGCCCTCGCCTCGGGCGAGACCGACGGGCTGAACGTGGAAATACGTTTCGATGACACCGATGCTTCCCGTCCTCTCTTCCCGCTATCGGCCGACGCCATCAACGCCGGCCACCCCCTGGCCGCGGTTCCCGCCGACATCCTCGGCAATCCGCGCAACAGCCTCCGGCCGACCATCGGCGCCTACGAAGTCAAATCCTCCTCGGTGGAACTGACCGAAAGCGATTCCGCGGGAGCCCTCGCCGCAGGAGGGACTATTACGGCCTCCGGAAGCCTGACTCTCGAGGCATACGGCGCGACGGCCCGCATCTTCGGCCTCAACGGTGTTCTGCTGCGCCAGGTTCCCGTGGACGGTCCGACGGTCATCGACGTCGCCACTCTTCCCAGGGGTCTCTACATCCTCTCCCTCGGGGAAAGCTCCTGCAAACTGCTGGTCCGCTGACCCTTCAGGAAATGAAATTCCAAAACGTTCTATATTAAGGCGTCTTACAGCTTGACGCCTCCTGTTGCCGCAGCCCGCGAGGGTAGCGGCAACTTTTTTTGCGCCATAACGCGCGGGAGCGTTTGCAGTTTTCCAATCTTTTCTTAACTTTGCGGTCGGAAAGGGAGCCGGCAACATCCCTCCCTTTGCCCGACCTACAATGAATTATTCCCTACTTGATTTCTTAGGGCTCCTCGGAGCCGTGGGCCTCTTCCTATACGGAATGAAGGTAATGAGCGAAGGTTTGCAGAAAGCGGCCGGAGACCGGTTGCGCAACATCCTTTCTGCAATGACCCGCAACAGATTCACCGGAACAGTAACCGGATTCTTCATTACGGCGCTCATCCAGAGTTCCTCGGCGTCGACGGTAATGGTCGTCAGCTTCGTCAACGCCGGCCTTATGACCCTCGCCCAGTCCATGGCCGTAATCATGGGTGCCAATGTCGGGACGACATTCACCGCATGGGTCATCGCCCTGTTCGGCTTCAAAGTAGACATTTCGGCTTTTGCCCTGCCGCTGATCGGACTGGCGGTGCCGCTGCTTTTCTCCAGCAAGAGCCGCACGAAATCAATCGGTGAATTCACCATCGGCTTTGCCTTCCTGTTCATGGGCCTGTCGATGATCAACAAGTATGTCCCTGACCTCCAGAGCAATCCAGAGATGTTCGCATTCCTGGAGCGTTATGCCTCGCTGGGCTTCGGGTCAGTGATGATTTTCTGCTTCGTCGGCATTGTGGTGACCATGATAATCCAGAGTTCGGCCGCCACTTTCGCCATCACCCTTATAATGTGTTCAAAGGGATGGATAACGTTTGACCTGGCCTGTGCGCTGATATTGGGATCCAACATCGGTACGACCATTACCCCCCTGCTGGCATCCATGAGCGGAAATGTGGCCGCGAAACGCACCGCCATGGGCCATCTGCTCTTCAACCTCCTGGGCACCCTATGGGTCCTGGCCATCTTCTATCCCTTCGTCAACCTCAACAGCTGGATCACCGAGGATATCGGCCAGGGGGACCCGACAGCACTCTACCGCTATGTGACAGACCTGAAAATCAATCATCCGGACATATATAACCAGCTGTATTCCAATTCCCTCCCTACTCCTGACGGAGACATTTTGCGCCACCAGACGATCATCACCCAGCTGCAGGTCAGCGTATCGTTCGGCCTCTCGATGTTCCATACGGTCTTCAACCTCATCAACCTTTCCATAATGATATGGCTGACAAAGGTCTATGTGAAAATCGTGGAATTCCTGGTGCCTGCCAAACATCACGGCGACGACGAATTCCAGCTCAAGTTCATCCAGGGAGGTATCCTCTCCGCATCCGAGCTTAACATCTCACAGGCCGAGAAGGAGATTTCAGTCTTCGCCGAGCGCGTGGCCCGTATGCTTCCGATGGCAAAAGAACTGGTTACCACCAAAGACGGCTCCGATGAGTTCAATAAAGTCTATTCCAGGCTGGAGAAATACGAGGAAATCTCCGACAGGATGGAAATCGAAATCGCCAACTACCTCAACCGATGCGCCGAAGGTCGCCTCTCCAACGAGTCCAAGCGCCGCATTGCCGCCATGCTCAGCATCGACTCCGAAATCGAGAGTATCGCCGACTGCGCTCTCGGCGTAGGGAAAATTCTCCTGCGCAAACAGCAGAGTTCGGTAACATTCAACGAAGAGATTTACAAGAATATCGGGACGATGTTCTCCTATGTTGACAGGGCGGTGCAGAATATGCTGCTGTTGCTCCAGAATATAGAGCATCAGAACGAGCCGGACATCATCGTCTCCTACAACTGTGAGCGCGAAATCAACAACCTCCGCAACCAGCTGCGCACCAACAACATCGAGAACATCAACGACCGTCATTACGAATACCAGAGCGGCATCTACTATATGGACATCATCTCCACTCTCGAAAAGATGGGCGACTACGTGATTAACGTGGTGGATATCCTGAAAGACGAGTTCCGCTCGACCCAGAATTCCTGATTCCGAATCCATCGTTAACCATCCCGCTACGCCGCCGACCAGATTATGCCCCTGTTTCGCTCCCATGAACCGGACGCGCCAACATCACCACTTGACCAGGCGCTATATTCCACCCGTGAACCGGGCTGGATGAGCGGCATCCGCGGGGAGGAACGCCCGGTCACTCCGGGAGCCGATACCGGTGTGCTGGCGATGGTTGTCCTGCTGCTGGTTCTGATCGGGCTGAATATGCGTCATGTGCGGCGTCTGCTTCGCACGATTACGCAGGATCTGTGGTCGGTGCGCCGGCGCGCCAACGCCTTCGATGACCATACGGCCAAAGAATCGCGTACCATCCTGATTCTACTGCTCCAGCTGTGTTGCTTCGAGGGTATTCTGCTGTATCTATGGCTGGGAGCCCCGGAGGCAACGGTATCCTCGGGCGTGTTCGCTCCGGTGGGAGCGCTCGCGGGACTGGCGGCACTGTTCTATGTATTTTGCCTTACGGGGTGCGTCACCGTCGGATATGTGTTCACCGACCGGGTTGCCGCGGCCCAGTGGCGACGGGGCCTGAACGCATCTTCGGTTCTTCTGGGGCTTTTTCTGAGCGTTCCTACCCTGGTCTCGCTCTTCTATCCGTCAGTTACGGGAGCAATGCTGTGGGTGGCCGCTTCGCTCTATGTTTTGTCCCGAATTGCCTATATTGCAAAAGGTTTTAGAATTTTTTACAATAATTTTCCCTCTTTGCTTTACTTTATTTTGTACCTTTGCAGTCTGGAAATCGTTCCGTTGTTTGCCGTTTATCTCTCCGCAATGGAAATTTGTAAACATTTCTGACTTCAGCCGCAGCGTTTCAACCAAAATCATAAGGGATTTAGCGCTGAAAGTTTGGAATATACAGAAATATAAGCAAAGTGAAAGTAAATAAGATTTTAGTATCGCAACCTCAGCCGTCGTCCGACAAATCTCCCTACTACGACATTGCCCAGCGCTATGGCGTTGACCTTGTGTTCCGTCCTTTCATCAAGGTGGAAGGGCTCTCGGCAAGGGAATTCCGCCAGCAGAAAATCAACATCTCGGACTTCACTGCCGTAATCTTCACCGCCCGCACGGCCATCGACCATTTCTTCCGTCTCTGCGAGGAGATGCGTGTCACCATCCCGGACACGATGAAATATTTCTGCACCACCGAGCTTATCGCCCTCTACCTCCAGAAATATATCGTCTACCGCAAGAGGAAAATTTTCCACGGCACCACCGGGAAACTCGATGACCTCATCCCGGCCCTTACCAAACATAACAAGGACAAATATCTCTTCGCGATTTCCGACGTGAATTCCCGTGGAGCGGAACTTCTCGACGCCAACAAGGTAAACTACACCAAAGCCGTCATGTACCGCACCGTCAGCAACGACTTCACCCCAGAGGAGAAATTCGACTACGATATGCTCCTGTTCTTCTCCCCCGCCGGAATCGAGTCGCTGAAGAAGAACTTCCCCGATTTCAATCAGGGTGACATCAAGATCGGCTGTTTCGGCGCGTCTACCGCCAAGGCCGTGGAGGACGCCGGACTGCGCCTCGACCTGCAGGCACCCACTCCCGCCGCTCCCTCCATCACCGCCGCCCTCGAGAACTACCTGAAAGAGAACTCCTGACGCCCCGCACCGTCAGGACCCTTTTCCGTCAAAACCTTATATTTCCGCGCCCGTGGCCCAGGCCGCGGGCCGGAAAAATTGTTTATAACCCCCATCCCCCCGCCCCCCATCCATGAACGATTACAGGTTGCCCAAGCCTTCCCGACTCTGCTCCCGCACAGCCATAGACCGGCTGTTCGCCCAGCGCGATGTCAAGGCTGTCCTGGCCTATCCGCTGAGGGCTGTATGGGGGAAAGACCTTGACCGGACGCGCGGCGATGCCGTCCAGTTTGTCATCTCCGTTCCGAAAAAACGTCTGCGCCACGCCGTTGACCGCGTCCTGATGCGGCGCCGCATCCGCGAGGCATACCGCCTGAACCGCCAGGATTATTTCCCCGACACCCTGGATGCCCCCCTCGACCTGATGTTTGTCTACGTGGCCAATACTCCCGAGCCTTACTTCAAAGTCGATAATGCCATGAAACGCATCCTCCGTAAAATCTTCCGCTCCTGAATATCTCCAAGACAATCGCCGCTGTGGCCTCGCGTCTGCTGATTCTCCCTATCCGGTTCTATCAGCTGAGTATCTCCCCGCTGCTGCCGGGTAGCTGCCGTTTTACGCCTACCTGCTCCCAGTATGCGATAGAGGCCCTGCGCAAGCACGGACCGCTCCGGGGCCTGTGGCTTTCGGTGCGGCGTATTCTCCGCTGTCATCCCTGGGGAGGATCGGGATATGACCCTGTCCCCTGACTTTCCGCCACCTCTTCCCGAAGTTGCCGACCAGGATATGGAACTCCTCGATATTCACACCCACCGCACGCCACCCCCGGCGGACGCTCTTCTTTCCGTCACCCTACCTCTGCCCCCGGATGCCACACTGGACCGGCTTTCGGACGGAAGCCCCGTTGCATTGGGCCTCCACCCCTGGAAGACCGCCGGGTTCAACACACCGGAAGAGGCCTCAACGCTTCTCGCAGAACTGGCGGACCTCGCCGCCACCCCGCAGGTCATCGCAATCGGGGAAGCGGGCCTCGACCCTTTGCGTGGCGCTCCGCTCCCCGTCCAGGAATCCGTTTTCCGCTCCCAGATAGCCATCAGCGAGACAACGGGGAAACCGCTGATTATCCATCTCGTCAGGGCCTGGGACCAGTTCCTGAAAATCCGGCGCGATACCGCTCCGCGGCAACCCTGGATCCTTCACGGCTTCCGCGGCAAGCCCCGGGTTCTGGAAATGCTCCTTCGGGAACGCCACGACGCCTCCACCTCTGGCTCTTCACCGTATGGCCCGCTGTATTTTTCTGTCGGCCCCCGTTTCAACCCCGGCTCACTTCCCCTCATCCCTGCGGACCGTCTGCTAATCGAGACCGACGACTCCCCCGCGGCAATCGGCGATGTCCTCGGCTCAGTCTCCTCCACCCTCGGTATAACTCCCGCCAACCTCCGCCGCCAGCTCGTCGCCAACTCCCGCCGCCTCTTCCTCACCCCTCATCAATAAATTACCCTCGCGGACACTGCAATTCAAAATAATTACTCCCAAACGTTGGTAAGTTTATCTAAATTCAGTATATTTGCAATCAAAGCCCGACTCGATGTGTACACGCCAACAATGTATTGACAGACTGACCGAAGCCGCACCGTATATCCGGCGAAAATTCGGAGTAACATCGCTGTGTCTGTTCGGTTCTATGGCCCGGGGAGACAACCATCCAGATAGCGATGTCGATGTCTGTGTAGAAATGCCACCGACAATGGCCCTGGTAATGGGATTGAAAAATTTCCTTGAGGAACTCTTCGGAGCCTCAGTGGATTTGATCCGCCGTCATAAGAATATGCGGCCGTTTTTCCTGTCAAGAATAGAAAGGGATGCCATATATGTCATACGATAAAGAAATTGTTGCGGATTCCCTGTTACGGATTCAGGAAGCCATCCTCCAAATTTCCGAGTGGAATACCGGCATAACTTCAGGGGACGATTATGTATCGTCTCCTGACGGGATGAAGACGCTTGCAGCCACCTGTATGTTACTCGAGGCAATCGGAGAAGGTGTCAAAAAAATTGATAAAAATACCGCCGGTACATTCTTACGGACAGTATGTCCAGACATCCCCTGGAAAAGTATTATGGGTATGCGCGACCACATCGCCCATGGCTATTTTGATATTGATGCGGATTTTGTCTATGATGTAATTCAGAATGATCTTCTTCCTCTGAAGAATGCAATAACCATATTACTTACCTCTCTTCCTGATAAGATTATACATTAATGTCAGGTCAATAAATTACCCTCGCGGACACTGCAATTCAAAATAAAATGCTAACTTTGCATCGGAAGTCATCCCCTTGCAAAATCGGCATGATTCGCGGCCCCCTCTTCCGGCTCGCCGCACACGGATGACCACACTACCACTCTTAACGAAGGTAATCACTTATGGAAGAAGAAATAAGAAAGAAACTTACGGCTGATCCCGACGGACTCCTCTCCTACGAATATATCGCCAATCATATCGACACGGTGGAGTCTGACCTCCCCTGGCTCGTCGACAATATGATCCGGGTGGACCTCACGGGGCAGTTCGTTATCTCGGCGGCCCGCTATCTTTACGCCATCGACCCGCAGACGTTTGCCGAGGCTATCGACCGGCTGATAAAAGCCGGTATCGACAAGGACCGCGAGCGCAGATACCTGGGCGACCTGCTCCGCCAGATGTACGGAGCCGACTACACGGAACGCGCCGCCGAACTTTCGGCCACCGACGACAATTTCCGCCGCATCTACAAACGCCTTTATCCCGTATCGGCCATCTGATTTCTTTCCGCGGAAATAACAACCGGCCCCTTTCTGACGCTCTGTCTTAATGAAACACAATAAAATATTCGCACCCGTAGTGCTGGCCCTGGCTTTCGCCCTGGGTTGCGGCATCTGGGCTTACTCCCGCAGCAAATCCAAAGTAGTGATGACTTCACAGATAACCTCCCAGACTCCGGTAATGGAACCCGGAGACGCCCTTGTCGACATCAAGACCTCTATGGGCGATATCCGTGTACGCCTTTTCGGCGACACTCCCCGCCACCGCGACAACTTCCTGAAACTTGTCAAGGACGGATATTACAACGATGTCCTCTTCCACCGCGTAATCAACGAATTCATGGTGCAGACCGGCGACCCGGATTCCAAAAATGCGCCCGCCGGCAAACGCCTCGGCACCGGAGATCCCGGCTATACACTCGAAGCGGAAATCGTATATCCCAAGCATTTCCATCACCGCGGGGCACTGGCAGCCGCCAGACAAGGGGACCAGGTCAATCCCCAGCGGCGCTCCTCCGGCTCCCAGTTCTACATCGTGACCGGTAAGGCATACAGCGAGCAGCAGCTCAAACAGATGGAACAGCAGATGCAGATGGCTGCCAAACAGCACATCTTCGACTCCCTGGCTACCCAGCACCGCGACTCCATCATCACCCTGCGCAAAAACCGCGACCAGGCCGGTCTCCAGGCCCTTCAGGAAGAACTTATTGCCCTGACCGAAAAGCAGGCCGCCGAGAACCCCGTCACCCTGACCGACCAGCAGAAACAGGCTTACACCACCGTAGGCGGCACGCCCCATCTCGACAACCAGTACACGGTCTTCGGCGAGGTAGTCAGCGGCATGGACGTGGTTGAAAAAATCGAGAAATCCCAGACCGATTCCAGTGACCGCCCCCTCGACGACATCCGCATCATCTCGATGAAAGTCGTCAAGAAATAAAGGGGTGCATGGCTGAGACATTCCGATTTACGTTACCCAACGGCCTCAGGGTCATACACAGCTATAACCCCGTGACGTCGATGGCCGTTGTCAATACGGTCTACGACGTCGGGGGGCGCGACGAGGCGCCCGACCACACGGGGATGACCCATCTTTTCGAACATCTGATGTTCGGAGGGTCTGTCAATATTCCCGATTTCGACGGACCGCTCCAGAGCGCCGGAGGCACCTCCAACGCATGGACCTCCAACGATTTCACCTGCTTCTACGACATTATTCCGGCCCACAATATCGAGACGGCGCTCTGGCTCGAGAGTGACCGTATGCTCTCGCTGGCTTTTTCCGACAAGGCGCTCGAAGTGCAGCGCTCCGTGGTAGTCGAGGAATTCAAACAGGTATGCCTCAACCAGCCATACGGCGACATGGGCCACCGTCTGTTCGGGATGTGTTACCCCGCCCACCCCTATGGCGTCCCAGTAATCGGACGCGACTTCGCCGACATCGAAAAGACCACTCAGGAGGATGTCCGCCGATGGTTCAACGCCCACTATGCCCCCAACAACGCCGTCCTGTCGATCGTCGGCAATATCACGCCTGAACGGGTAAGGGAACTGGTCTGGAAATGGTATTCCGATATTCCCTGCCGGGAAATCGCCCCGAGACTGTATGCCGACGAACCGCCTCAGACCTCCCCGAGACTTACAGAAACCGCAGGTGATGTCCCCCGGACGGCCATCACCATAGCATACCCGATGGGAGGCTACAAGGACGCCTCATACGTTCCCTGCGACCTAATTACCGATATCCTTGCCAACGGACGGGCATCGCGCTTCTACCGGAACCTGTTGATGCCCGGAAAACATTTCGCTGACATCGACGCCTCCATACTCGGCACCGAGCATCCCGGACTCCTGCTCATCAACGCCCGCCTCCTGAATAACGGCCCCGAAGCCGAACAGGAAGCCATCGGCGCAATCACCGCCGAAATCACCCGTCTATGCCAGGAAGGTCCCGACTGCCGCGAACTGACCCGCTGCGTCAACCGCCTGGAAAGCGAACGCACCTTCTCGATGATGAACCAGCTGCAGAAAGCCCAGACACTGGCTTTCGCCGAACTCCACGGGGAATCGCCCGAAGCCATCCTCCCCCGCTACCGCGCCGTCACCCCCTCCCTGATCCGCGACACCGCAGCAGAAATCTTCCTCCCCGACCGCGCCAACACCCTCATTTACCGGCCGATATAACCGTAATTTATCCGGGTTTATTTGCAAGGCTCAAAATTATTCTCTATCTTTGCAGGAAACGTATGCCGACAGAACCCGACAACATATCTCAGGAAGAAAACGCCCCCGCTACCAAAGGAGAACTTCGGTACCATGAAGCATTAGACCCGTTTCGTGATACTGTAGGGAAATATTATTTTGAAACGACGGCGGACGTGTATCGCACTGTCTCCAGCATCCCGCCGGTTGAAGAAGATTTTATTCCTCAGAAATACCGGAGAAAAATCGAAGGGATTTCCGAAGAAGTTATCACATACACTCCCGAGGAAATCGCGGAACTTGATGAGGAAGACAAACGGGAAGAAGTAGGACATAATGCCCTGTCCGTCCATAAGACCGCGTCTAAAAGCATCAAAGCCGCTAAACGCTCCTACGCTAATGTCCGGGACAGATTCTCGCCGGAAAGAGCCGAGCAATACAAGGAAGAGCGAGGCAAATATGTTGTCAGACTGCGTATCACGCCTGAAGATGGTCTTCTTAGCAAATTCCATAGCGGGACCGGACACGCCAACCTTTTGCTCCGGCAGGATGTTAATCCACTGAAACTTGTGGATCCCGACTTTGAACCATTACTGATTGATTATGACGAAACCCGACATGACAGTCCGGAATAACATGAGGCTTATAGGCAATCTGCAGGTCTATGGAAAGCCTTATGCGTCTCTGTTTATAGACAAAGACGCAGACCAGCTGTATGTATTTGTCAGTGTCATAAATCAGCTGTCCGATTCTCCCGAGTTTCTCGTCGTCTCCGTAACGTCCGATGATGTAAAACAATATATGGACCGGCAACGTGGATTAAACTCCCTCTATGCCGGTCGGGAGTACACTACCGCCACAATCAGAAACGGCTCGGTCGTATTTGAATCATCAGACACCGTTACTCCGGCCAACACCCTCGAACATGATGACAAATTTGACCCCGAATTCTGCTACGACAAACTCAAACTGAAAATATTTCTGAAAAGATATCTCCACTAATCATCATACCACCGATAATGAAGCCTGTACTGATAGCATATAATGAAGGTATATTCGAGTTTAAACAGAAGGAATTCCTTGAACTCGGCGAAACCGCAATGGAAATTTCTGTTCTTCCTATGCTAAATCTGCGTCTGGATTCCGAAAATTTTGGATTCCAGCTGACTATCACTATCAAATCCCATGATGATGAATTACTGCGGTATGGGTTTGTGACAGTCATGAAAATAGCAGGCTGGATACCGGTAACCTCGGCAGACAATATTCAGAAATCCTCCGGGGAAGACGTTGACGGAAAAATCCGCGAATTGCTGTACTCCAGGGCTTCTGAATATGTAAAGAGTTCCTGTGCCGCCATCCTGGACTTCACATCGGGCGCTTTTGCCGGACGTGTTACCGGTGCCATCGACAGCAAGAGAGTCAGTCTGCCCGATATTCCGTTGGAAAACCTCATGGATTCCCTGCATTTCAGATTAATCTGATAGAATGAATATGTTTTAACCATAACAGATGCCATCGAAAATCGTTTTTTTACGTTTTTAGCAAATATTCCGCGGAAAATTGTGCGAATGTGAAAAAATGTTGCTATATTTGGCGTCTCTCTCCGTACCCCGCTTTAGTTAAAGGGGTTGAGTACCTTTGCAAAGGGTGCCGATCCCTGCTCCTCATTTCTAATTTTTCTCTTTTTTATGGAATCGCGTGAACTTGACCTCGAGGCCAAAAATCCCGAGGAAGCCACAACCCCCACTGCCAACGCAGAAACCCTTGAATCTCCCTCCGAGGCCCCGGAGACTGTCCAGGCCGAAGCTGTAAAAGCCGAAGCTCAGGCTGAAAAAGCCCGGGAGGCCGTAGTCGAAGCCGAACGTGCGGCTGCCGAAATCACCGGAAATGCCAGTCTCGAAGCCATCGAGGCGGTCGAAGCTGACGACAACGCCGAAGCCCTGGCCGACGAAAACCGTGCAGGCGAAACTCCCGTCGCACCCCTGGAAGAGACCGCCGCACCGGAAACTCCCGAACTGAAAACCAAAGAGGACGTGATGACGCGCCTCACCCAGCTTGCCGCAGCTGAAGCCGTGGAAATCTCCCGCGAGGAGATCGCCCACCTCAAGCAGCGCTTCTACGCTATCCGCAAGCTCGAACAGGAAGCCGAACTGGCCGCCCACCTCGCCGCCGGAAAGGACGCCGAATCGTTCATCCCGGCCCTCGACACGACCGAAGAGGATTTCAAAAACCTGATGAACACCGTCCGCGAGCGCAAGGCCGCACAGGCTGCCGCCGAGGAAGAGGAACGCAAGCAGAACCTGGCCCGCAAACTCGCCCTCATCGAGGAACTCCGGACCATCTCGGCCGACACCGACAACGTCAACCGCGCCTTCCCCCGCGTAAAGGAAATCCAGGCTGAATTCAAGGAAATCGGCGAAGTGCCTCCCACGGAGGCCACCGACCTGTGGAAAGACTATCAGGGAGCTATGGAGCAGTTCTACGACCAGCTGAAAGTCAACAAGGACCTGCGCGATTACGACTTCCGCAAGAATCTCGAACTCAAGACACTCCTTTGCGAAGAAGCTGAGAAACTCAACGACGAGGAAGACATCGTTCTGGCCTTCAAACGCCTCCAGAATCTCCACGACGAATGGCGCCAGACCGGCCCCGTGGCAAAAGAACAGCGCGAGGAAATATGGGCCCGCTTCAAGGACGCCTCCACCCTTGTCAACAAAAAATATCAGGCTTTCTTCGAGGAACGCAAAAACCGCGAACTCGAGAACGAAAAAGCCAAGACCGAAATATGCGAGCGCGTCGAGGCCCTCGACTTCAGCAGCCTCAAGACCTACGCGGCCTGGGACGAGATGACCCGCGTCATCCTCGGTGCCCAGGAAGACTGGAAGAAACTCGGCTTCGCCTCCCGCAAGGCCAACAACACCCTGTTCGCCCGCTTCCGCGCCGTCTGCGACCGCTTCTTCACCCTCAAGGCTGAACACTACCGCGAGATGAAGGACGAACTCGCCGCCAACCTCGAAAAGAAAATCGCCCTCTGCGAGAAAGCCGAAGCCCTCAAAGATTCCACCGACTGGAAGCGGACCGCCGACGAGCTTGTGAAACTCCAGAAAGAATGGAAGACAATAGGCACCGTTCCCAAAAAGCACTCCGACAATATCTGGCACCGCTTCCAGACCGCCTGCGACGCCTTCTTCGAAGCCCGCAAAGCCAACCTCAGCGAAAGCCGTTCCGTCGAACAGGCCAACCTCAAGTCCAAACGCGACGTAATCGCCGCCCTCAGAGAAATACCCCTTGACGCTCCCCGCTCCGAATCCATGCCTAAGGTCAAGGAACTCCAGGCACGCTGGCAGGAGATCGGCCATGTTCCTTTCCGGGAGAAAGACAAGGTTTATGAGGAATACCGCGCCGTCTGCGACGCCCTCTACAACCGCATGGGTCGCGAACGCGAACGGGGCAACCTCTCGCGCTTCGAGGATGTGATCAAGGAAATGGGCTCCGACGAACAGAAACTCTACCGCGAGCGCGAGCGCATCCTGCGTTCTTTCGAAATCAAGCGCAACGAGCTGAAAACCTATGAGAATAACCTCGGCTTCCTCTCCTCGAAGAGCAAGACAGGCGACTCGATGGTACGCGAAATGGAGCGCCGTATCCAGCGCATAAAAGACGACCTCGCCGCAATCGAGCAGAAAATCAAACTCATTGATTCCAAGCTCGCCAAATAATTCCCCGGAGCGCCGGCCCCGCTTCCCCCTCTTTTCCCGCTCAAAAAAAGTAGCGGGAAATGTTGGGAATCAGGAATAAAATTCATAACTTTGCACAGTTTTTTCAGGCTAAACGGCCCGGAAGGCATACGCCCTCCGGCCCGCTACGCCTGAAAATGCTTGATATTCACCATCTAAGCTATTACCAGTGGGAAAATTCAGCGAATATAAGCTCCCCTTGAAGAGTCTGCCCGAAGGCAAACATGAATTTCACTATGTCCTGGGCAAGGAGTTCTTCAAAAACATGGAGAGCGCCGACATCCGCGACGCCAGCGTAGCGGTTGACCTTACGGTGAATCACCGCAACGGAGTATATGACCTGAATTTCGTCTGCACCGGGACGGTCACGGTCGCCTGTGACCGCTGCCTCGACGACCTGGAGATTCCCATCGAGACCGACTATCATGTGACGGTCAAATACGGGGACACCTACCGGGACGACTCCGACGAGTTCATCGAGATTCCCGAGAGCGACAGCTACCTGAACGTGGCCTACATGATGTACGACACGATTTCGCTGGCGGTGCCTATCAAGCATGTTCATCCGCTTGGGAAATGCAACCGCGCGATGAGTTCCCTGCTCAAGAAGCACCGCACCCGCCTCGAAAACGACGAGGACGCCGCCCTGGAGGAAGAACTTATCGAGGAAATGGAATCCGGCCAGCTCCCGGCCGAGGACCCCGCGGAAAGCAAGACCGACCCTCGCTGGGACGCGCTGAAAAATCTCTCTGCCGAAGATTAGGCCAATCCGAAAGCAGAGCTATTCTTCATACAGCCCCTTTCGCCGCCCACTTCTCACCGGCCCATCTCAAAAGGCCGCCAGGCGCTGCGGAACCGGCAGGAGAATCAACAATAACAAAAGAAAAATAAAATATAAAAGAAAATGGCACATCCTAAAAGACGTCAATCGAAGACCCGTACCGCAAAGCGCCGCACTCACGACAAAGCCGCTATGCCTACCCTGGCCATCTGCCCCAACTGTGGCGCCTGGCACGTTTACCACTGTGTATGCCCCGAATGCGGCTACTACCGCGGTAAAATCGCCATCGAAAAAGACGCCGTTGTCTAACCCCTTTTATATAAGGGCGGATACACTTCCCGAACGGGTAACGGCTCTTCTTGAAAGGGCTGCCTCCTGAAAAGGCAGCCTTTCAATTCTTTTTTACCCTCCCCCCTTTTTCACCTACCCCAACTATGCTCAACGCAAAAATATCTGGTATCGCGTCGTTTGTTCCCGACGATATCCTCGACAACCAAATGCTGTCGGAGATGGTCGACACCAACGACGAATGGATCACTACCCGCGTAGGTATCAAGCAGCGTCGCATCCTCAAGACTCCGGAAGGCTCCTCCTACCTCGGCATCAAGGCCGTGGAGAAACTCCTGGCCGAGACCGGCACAGCCCCCGAAGACGTAGAGCTGCTGATTTGCGCCACTTCCAACCCCGACTATCGTTTCCCCTCCACCGGTTCGATCATATGTAAAGGCACCGGACTGAAAAACGCCTATTCCTACGACATCCAGGCAGCCTGCGCCGGCTTCATCGTAGCCCTCGAGGACGCCGCCGCCTACGTAAAGAGCGGTCTGCGCAAGAAAGTGATTGTCGTTGCCGCCGAAAAGATGTCCTCGATGGTCAACTACTCCGACCGTGCCACCTGTCCCCTCTTCGGCGACGGCGCCGCGTGCGTCCTCGTTGAGCCTACCGAAGAAAATGTCGGAGTGATCGACGCCGTTTTCCACGTTGACGGCAACGGGCTGGAACACCTGGTAATGTGGGGCGGCGGCTCGGCAGAACCCACCACGCAGGCCACCCTCGACGCCGGACGCCACTATCTCTTCCAGGACGGCCGCAACGTTTACAAGAACGCTGTCACCGATATGTACACCGCCACCGTGGATGTCATGAACCGAAATAACCTCACCCCTGAGAATATCGACTACCTGGTACCCCATCAGGCCAACCTCCGCATCATCGAGGCTGTCGGTTCACGCACCAAGATACCCACCGAAAAAGTACTGGTCAACATCCAGCATTACGGCAACACCTCCGCCGCCTCCATCCCCCTCTGTCTCGATGAATTCAAGGGACAGCTCAAGAAAGGGGACAAGCTGATCCTTACAGCCTTCGGCGCCGGCTTCACCTGGGGGTCGATGTATCTCATCTGGGCGATCTGACCCGGACGGCTACCCCAAAAAGAAAAATTTTCACAACAATAGCATCTTTTAGGGTGCTATTTTTGTTTAAATTTGGAACACCTAAACAAATCCAGAATGGAACTTATCACCAATATCAACTCGGAAGCCACGGAAGTACGTGAGAATCCTTTCGATAAAGAACTCCCCAAAGCAGAGACTCAGAATATCCGTCCCGGCCACAAAGCCGGATTCGTCAACATCGTAGGGAATCCCAACGTAGGAAAATCCACCCTGATGAACGACCTTGTCGGCGAGCGCGTCAGCATCATAACCTCCAAAGCCCAGACCACGCGCCACCGAATAATGGGAATCGTGAACACACCCGACTACCAGATAGTCTTCTCCGACACCCCCGGCGTGCTGAAGCCCAACTACAAGCTTCAGGAAAGTATGCTCAACTTCGCCGAAGGAGCCCTGACCGACGCCGACATCCTCATTTACGTCACCGACGTGGTGGAGAACCCCGACAAGAACGCCGACTATCTGGCGAAAGTGGCGCGCCAGAAAATGCCCGTCCTGCTGGTAATCAACAAAATCGACCTCCTCAAAGGGAACGGCGAACTCGATGAGATCGTAGCCCGCTGGAAAGACAAACTTCCCAACGCGGAAGTCTTCCCCATCTCGGCCAAAGAGAACTTCAATACGGCCAACCTCATGGGCCGCATCGTGGAGCTTCTGCCCCCCTCTCCCCCCTATTTCGGCAAAGACGCCCTGACCGACAAACCCGCCCGCTTCTTCGTAACGGAAATCATCCGCGAAAAAATCCTGACCAACTACGATAAGGAAATCCCCTACTCCGTGGAAGTTCTGGTCGAGAAATTCGATGAAAAAGAGAACGGAATCCACATCATGGCCACAATCTACGTGGAGCGCGATTCCCAGAAAGGAATCCTTATCGGCAAAGGAGGCTCCATGCTCAAGCGCGTCGGCACCGAAGCCCGCAAGGACATCGAGACCTTCTTCGGCAAGCGCGTCTACCTGGAACTGTTCGTGAAAGTGGAACCCAACTGGCGCAACCGCGAGAACAAACTGAAAGCTTTCGGCTATATAGAGTAATTTCCTGCCGGTCGGGCGCCAACTCTCCGCAGCCGGGCGTCAGCCTCAGGAACCGCTCCCTATTTGCGTATGCCGGAATTTTAAGTTAACTTTGTAAAAAATTTCAAACTGATATATGAGCCAGCTTGTAGCCATCGTAGGGCGCCCGAATGTCGGGAAATCCACTCTCTTCAACCGTCTGACCGAATCCCGCAAGGCAATCGTGGACGGCACCGCCGGCACCACCCGCGACCGCCAGTACGGCAAAGTCGAATGGGGAGGCCGCGAATTCTCCATTGTCGATACCGGCGGATGGGTAGTCAACTCCGACGACATCTTCGAGGGGGAAATCAACAAGCAGGTCTCCGTGGCTATCGAACAGGCCGACGAAGTACTGTTCGTCGTCGATGCCATGAACGGAGTCACCGACCTTGACGACCATGTGGCCGAGATTCTCCGCAAGTCGAAGAAACCCGTAATTCTTGTCGCCAACAAAGTCGATTCCAACGACTGGCTTTACAACGTTCCGGAATTCTACAGCCTCGGACTGGGAGATCCCTATCCCGTCTCCGCGGTCAGCGGCTACGGCACAGGCGACCTCCTGGATGAAATCATCGCCAGACTTCCCGAACCGACCGACGACGGCGAAAACCTCGAGGAGCTTCCGAAATTCGCCATCGTGGGGCGCCCCAACGCCGGGAAATCCTCCCTTATCAATGCCTTTATCGGAGAGGACCGGCATATCGTGACCGACATAGCCGGGACCACCCGAGACAGCATCTACACCCGTTACGAGAAATTCGGATTCGACTTCTACCTTGTCGACACGGCCGGTATCCGCAAGAAGCAGAAAGTCAATGAGGATATCGAATACTACTCGGTGATCCGCTCCATCCGCGCCATCGAAGCCTCCGATGTCTGCATCCTGATGATCGACGCCACCCGCGGCATCGAGGCCCAGGACGCCAACATCTTCTCGCTCATCCAGCGCAACAGGAAAGGGCTGGTGGTCTGCGTCAACAAATGGGATATCGCCGAAGACAAGTCCGAAAAAGCCCAGAAATTTTTCGAAAAGGCGATCCGCGACAAGTTCGCCCCCTTCACCGACTTTCCCGTCATCTTCTGTTCGGCCCTTACAAAGCAGCGCATCTACAAGGTAGTGGAAACCGCCGTGGAAGTCTACAAGAACCGCCGCCGCGAAGTGCCTACCTCCCAGCTGAACAAGGTAATGCTGGAAGCCATCGGCGCCTATCCCCCTCCCGCCAACAAAGGCAAGTACATCAAAATCAAATATGTCACCCAGCTCAAGGGAGCGCAGATTCCGACGTTCATCTTCTTCTGCAACCTGCCCCAATGGGTGAAAGAACCCTACCGCCGCTTCCTGGAGAACAAAATCCGCGAAAGCTGGGACTTCCACGGAACCCCGATCGCCATTTTCATGCGCGAGAAATAAACCTCTCTCCGCTCCACTGACCCAAACGACAACACCAACCCTAATACACACGGTTATATATCACTAACAGGAGGCTCCGCCGGCATCATGCCCCGCGGAGTCTCCTTATTTTTCTAATTTACCGGATTGAGATAACCGGCGCAATAAGGCTGTGATATAAAAAATAAGCATTATATTTGCAGAAGTCTTATTAGAAAATCCAGCCATGAAATTACTCCACAGAATCATTATTCCGGTTGCCCTGCTTCTGCTCCAGTCTCTTCCGGGAGCGGCCAGCGAACCGGGCCGGGCAAATCCGGGAGCCTCAGGCCCCGATACAACCACACTTTCCGGAGAGGGAATAAAGTCCGTCAATGTGTTCTCCATCGGGGAAGCCGGCTCGAAGTATTACCGGATTCCAGCCATCTGCCGGGCAGCCGACGGAAGCCTCATTGCTGTCGCCGACCAGCGCCGTTCCTCCAAGGAGGATATCTCGCTCCATCCCGAGGGGATCCGGCTGGTGGCGAAAATCAGCCATGACAACGGGCTCACCTGGGGAGAACTCTTCCCTCTCTTTCCCGACTGGAAAGATGACGCCGGGCATCCGGTTTCCCACGGCGACGCCGCCCTGGCCCTTTTTCCTCCGACCGGCGACCTGGTCTGCGTTTTCTGTGCCAAAGAGAGTTATCACACCTCCGACCCGCACAGTCCCGGCGAGATATATGTCTCCACCTCATCCGACAACGGACAGACCTGGAAAACACCCTTCCGCATCGACCCCATGCTGAAAGCACAAATCGACAGCGCCCATGCCCGCGCAGGCTCTCCGCTCCGGTTCTTTACCGGATTCGGAGCCTCGGGAAATATGCTTTCCTGTCCGGAAGGAGTGGCTTTTGTAATGAACGGACGCCATCTGAGCGAAACCGCCGATCCCTCCCGGGGATACGAATATGTATGTCTTCTGTCTGCCGGAGACTATTCCGCCATGAAATGGACAGTAACGAATCCCGCCGGTCCCGTGTGTGCCGACGGTTCGGGCAACGAATCGAAAATAATCCTGACGGGGGACAACAGGCTGATGATGAGCATCCGCACCCCCGGTGACCACAGGTTTGCGTTCTCCGATGATTTCGGCGCGACCTGGAGCGAACCGGCCGCTGCGGAGCCGGACGGCACGCACGCCCCCGCCATACCTGAACCGGGGTGCAACGGCGGCTTCCTGCGTTACACGGACGAGAACGGCGGCACAGACCGCCTGTATCTCTCGGTCCCCTCGCGCCTTGACGAGGGAGTGCGCAGCGATGTCACCCTCTATTATTCCGACGACGGCGGAAGCAAATGGCACAGGAGCCTCCTGCTTGTCCCGGGACCGTCGGCCTACTCGACGCTGCGCGATGCCGGCGATGGCCGTATAGGCTGTCTGCTTGAGTGTGGCGACGACATCTCGGGTTACGACATCCGTTACCTTGAAATTCCCGTCGGGGCCACGACGTCCGCGGAATCCCGACCCTGACTCAGGCCATCTCTTCCGGGGGGACGGCGCAATCAGGCGCCGAAGGGGAAATATGCCGGATGACGCGGGCCGGATTTCCGGCAATCAGGCAGTTGCCGGGAAAAGATTTAGTGACGACGGAGCCGGCGCCGATCACCACGTTGTCCCCGATGCTAACGCCGGGAAGGATGGTGACGTTCCCGCCCATCCATACATTGTTACCGATCGTTATCGGCTCGGCCCATTCCACACACCGGTTCCTCTCATCCGCCTCCAGGGGATGACAGGCCGTGTACAGACTGACGTTCGGGCCTATGAAGGCGTTGTCGCCGATGGTCACCGGCGCTTCGTCGAGAATCGTCAGGTTGAAGTTGGCGAAGAAATTCTCCCCCAGGGAGATATTGTCGCCGTAGTCGCAGCGGAAAGGCTGGTTGATATGGCAATGCTCGCCATGCCGCCCGATGATTTCGTCGATCAGCGCGTCGCGCTCCTCTTTCTGAGAGGGGCGCAGACTGTTGTATTCCCAGATTTTTTCCCGCGTGTGTTCCAGGCGGGAGATAAGTTCGGGATGCATGGCGTCGTAACGCTCTCCGGCAAGCATTTGCCGCCAGATTTCCGACATATTTTTCTCAGTCATAATCCGGATTAAACAGGTAAGGGAACTTTCAGAGCTTGTTTACTTATAGATAAAACGTCTGATGGAATGTTTCGGGGTCTTCTCGAATTCCTCGGGATGTATTTCGATTTCTGATACGCGGGCGTAGGAAGGGAGGAGCTTGTTGAGACGGGGCAGCAGCCCCTTGACCTCGGCGTCGGCCTGCTCGGCGGTCATACCTTTCTTGCGGGCGTCGTCGTAATCGGGATGCACCAGGGCCACGATGCGCCCCTTACGGTCCACGACCACGCTTTCCCCTACCAGCGGAAGATTGTTCAGCACTATTTCTATCTCCTCTGGGTAGATATTCTGGCCCGACGGTCCGAGAATCATGTTTTTGTCGCGTCCGCGGATATAGAGATATCCGTCGGAATCCATCGTGCAGATGTCCCCCGTATTGAGCCATCCCTCATCCGAAAGAGCCTCGCGGGTAGCTTCGGGATTCTTGTAATAGCCCTTCATCACGTTGTCCCCCTTGAGGTAAAGTACCCCGGGAACATTGGCGGGGTCGGGCGAATCTATACGTCCCTGCATCCCCGCCACAAGACGGCCGCAGGAGTGGGGACGCTGCTCAGCCCACCATTCATAAGTGACAAGCGGAGCGCATTCGGTCATACCGTAGCCGATAGTGAAGGGGAATTTGATTTTACGCAGGAAAGTCTCCACCTCCGAACTGACGGCGGCACCCCCGAGAATCAGCTGCTTCACATTCCCTCCGAACGCTCCGAGAAGGCTCTTGCGCACTTTCGAGTAGATCATCTGCCGCAGACCGGGGATGGCCGTAAGCACTTTCATCAGAGGCTTGCGCAGCTCGGGAAAGACACGGGTCCGCACGATCTTCTCGATTACCAGCGGCACTGTGATAATCAGCTGCGGACGCACCGCGGCGAACGCCTCCAGGACGATCTTGGGGGAGGGAGTGCGCCCCAGGAAAGTGATATGACATCCCTTGCAGAGCGGAAAAAGGAATTCGAAGACAAGGCCGTACATATGAGCCAGGGGAAGCATACTGAGCATCCCGTCCCCGGGGTGGAGGAAAGGTATCTTTCCGAGGGCGAAACGGATGTTGCTCCAGAGGTTCCCGTAGGTAATCATCACCCCTTTGGAATTGCCCGTGGACCCGGAGGTATAGTTAATCAGGGCCACTTCCTCCAGGGGGCGGTCGGCATATCGGATATCCTCCGCCCTGAACCCTTCGGGATAGAGGCGTTTGAAAGCCGCGTCAAGCCCGGCGGCTATTGTCGCCAGTTTGTCATCGCGCGAGAAGAAGGGCTGGAGATTTTCCAGCAGCACTACCCCTTCGGTTTCATGGAGTTTATCGACATCGAGATTGTCGGCGATGGATTTTTCGGTGAAAAGAATCCTGGCTTCGGAGTGGGTTGTCAGGTAGACGATGTTTTCGGGATGAAATTCATGGAGCAATGGCACGACCACGGCGCCGTAGGTCATGGCTCCCAGGAACGTCACCGCCCATTGCGAGGAGTTGCGGGCGCAGAGCGCCACTTTGTCCCCCTCCCGGATTCCGGCCGCACGCAGAAACAGATGGATCCGGGCCACGCAGGCGGCAAGCTCGCCGTAAGTGAGCGTGGCGCCGCGGAAGTCCGACAGGGCCTCCAGGTCCCAGTTCTGTCTTATACTGGCGGCAATTGTGGATATGAGGCTGTCATTCATGCTTTTTTTGATTTTTTTCTTGTATCCGTATAGAGGGATAACAAATTTTTTCCTTACTTTGTAAGCTGAAACCGAAAATTTCGGAAATCTCTGCAAAAATAACAAATTTTCATAAAAGTTACAAATGAAACTGAAATTCCTCCCTCTGGCAGCCGCCACGCTGCTCACGGCCTGCACAGCCGCCGCTGCCGGTGACGACTACAAGGTGACCGTCACCCTTCCCCAGTCGGCCAACGGCGCCACCGCCTTTATAGTCGATTATGACAACGGCGCCAAACTCGACTCCGTAATGGTCGAGAACGGCAAAGCCCTTTTCTCGGGAAAAATCGACAAGCCCGTGCTTGCCCGCATCGTCGTCGACGGCAACCGCGTCGGCAACTTCATCCTCGAAAGCGGCGATATCTCTTTCGGACGCAATACCCCGGTAAAAGGGGGCGCCCTGAACGCCTCGCTCGACAAGGCTATGGCCGGAGTCGAGACTTTCCAGAAAAAAGCCCAGGCCCTTCCCCAGGATTCAACCTATCAGGCCGGCATGGAACAGCTCTCCGGGGAGTACGACGCCTATATGGATTCCGTAATCCGCGCCAACGCCGACAATCCCGTAGGTTACCTTTTCTTCCTCCAGCAGGCCTATGAACTCGACCTGCCCGCACTCCGGGAAACTCTTGAGAAATACCCCTCGATGAAAGGCTATTCGCGCACGGCCAAACTCCTGGCCGCCCTCGAGCAGAAGGAGAAGACCCAGCCGGGCAATAAGTTCCTGGACTTCACGATCAAGAACGACACCGTAAGCCAGAGCCTTTCCGACTATGTAGGCAAAGGACGCTACACGCTGGTTGATTTCTGGGCAAGCTGGTGCGGTCCCTGCATCCGCGAGACCAAAGTGCTGAAAAAAATCCGCGAGGAATTCGAGGGCAAGAATCTCGACATCCTCGGTGTGGCCGTCTGGGACGAACCGGACGCTACCGTCAAGGCTATCGAACGCCATCAGCTCCCCTGGCCCCAGATTATCAACGCCCAGTCTGTGCCCACCGATCTGTACGGCATCTCGGGCATACCCTGTATAATCCTTTTCGGCCCCGACGGCACGATCATCTCGCGCGACCTGCAGGGGGACGCCCTCGTGGAATCTGTCCGCAACGCCCTCAATCCGGCTCCCGCGCAGACTCCCGCCCCGGCTGCAACCCCGGCACAGTAATTCCCCTTGCCGGCGACTGCGCCGCGCTCACAGGAGGACAGGACAGGACAAGAGAACCCGCCATAACGTTCTCCGCTGTCTCCAGACGAAAATCAAGGCGATGTACCGGTTTCAAACTTCGGGTACATCGCCTTGTTTCTCGCCCGGATGGCGAGGGTGGTGTCAGGACAGCTATATTTCACTGCCGTACGGCCAGACATCTGACAATCCGGGGGGAAACCAGTGCCGACAGGAACGCCCCGGCCGCATCAGCCAGGAAATCGGCGCCGTCGCAGCTTCGCCCGGCCCCCATGGCTCCCTGGAGCAGCTCAATCCCCCCTCCCGCCAGCACCGCCAGCAGGAAAAACAACGCTATGAAGTATCTTTCCTTCCGGGAATCCGGGGAGAGCCGGTGCCGCATCAGCCACACTTCCCGGTCGAATACCATCGCGAACACAAGTCCCCCGAACATCAGTCCGTGGACAACCTTGTCTGCCCCTTCGAACACTGGGATATCCGCCTCCGGCAGCGGCTGCGGTGCCAGCGTCAGCCACAGTATCGCCCCAGCTACCACCGCCGTCAGCACTCCCGGCCATATTCTCTTCATACTTTGCTCTATCATTTCCTTGCTTCTTTTCTGCGTTTCCTGTATAATCCCCGGCATCCTGCCGGGGACCGTCTTACTCTAACAAGTTGCAAAATTACGACAATTCCGCATAACTCACACCATATTCACAAACTTACCGGCAGTATCACAGCCCAGCGGCCAATTTACCCGTTCCCCCTTCCGACAGATCAGATTCTCACAACTGAGAGAAAGACTCTGTAAGAAAAGTCAGCATCCGGTAACGACGGCGCCCCAACACAACCCGACGGAAAACCTGCACGAAAAACTATGTCTTAAAACATAGAAATTTTCCGGGCGATTTTTTTGTGGTTTTCAAGGGAAAAGCGGTATATTTGCGAAATCCAACACCAAATATTCACCGCGAAGTTTCGACATGGTCATTTTTAACCGGAGGGGGACCGCGTCGGCTTCCTAAATCCCTACTGCCATGATTATCGGAGTACCTAAAGAAATCAAGAACAACGAAAACCGAGTAGCCGTCACCCCGGCAGGCGCCAGAGAACTTATCCGGCACGGCCACAAGGTCTACGTTCAGCACACCGCCGGAGAAGGCTCCGGCTTCTCCGACGAAATGTATGTCAAGGCCGGCGCCGAGATTCTTCCCGCCATAGAAGACGTCTACGCCATAGCCGAGATGATTGTCAAGGTAAAGGAACCCATCAGACCGGAATATCCCCTCATACGCCGCGACCAGGTCGTCTTCACTTATTTCCATTTCGCATCCGACCGGGAACTCACCGAAGCCATGCTCCGCTCCGGAGCCGTCTGCATAGCCTACGAGACAGTAGAGCTTCCCGACCGCCAGCTCCCCCTTCTTATCCCGATGAGCGAAGTGGCCGGCCGGATGTCAATTCAGGAAGGAGCCCGCTTCCTTGAGAAACCCCAGGGGGGACGGGGAATCCTGCTGGGAGGCGTGCCGGGAGTCAAACCCGCCAAAGTGCTGATTCTCGGTGGCGGAGTGGTAGGGCGCAACGCCGCCCTCATGGCCGCCGGCCTGGGCGCCGACGTCACCATCGCCGACATTTCCCTGCCGACCCTTCGACATCTGGCCGAAATCATGCCCGGCAACGTAAAGACGCTGTTTTCCTCGCGCCACAACATCGAGTCCGAGCTGCCCGACACCGACCTTGTCATCGGCTCCGTGCTGATTCCCGGCGCCAAAGCCCCCAGGCTGATTACCCGCGATATGCTGGCCCTGATGAAACCGGGCGCCCTGCTTGTCGACGTGGCCATCGACCAGGGAGGCTGCTTCGAGACCTCGACCCCGACGACCCACTCCAATCCGACCTATAACATCGACGGCGTGGTCCACTACGCGGTAGCCAACATCCCCGGCGCCGTGCCCTATACCTCCACCCTGGCCTTGACCAACGCCACACTGCCATACGCCCTGCGCCTGGCCGACAAGGGATGGCGCCAGGCCTGCCGCGAAGACGCCGCCCTGGCCCTGGGCGTCAACATCGTGGAAGGAAAGGTAGTATTCCCCGCCGTAGCCCAGGCCTGGGATCTGCCATACCATAAACTGGAACTCTGACGACCTAAGAATCAATACCCTGACGGGGGGTTTTCGTGCCTCCTGTCAGGCGTTTTCATTGTTTTTAGGAAATTTTTCACGAAAAATACCGCTGTTAAAAAATAAATCGCTATATTTGCGAAAATTTCATACACTAAAAATGAAGCAATCCGAACTTGACTGGTCAACCCTCGGCTTCGGCTACGTTCCGACCGACTACAACGTCCGTTGCTGGTACCGCGACGGAAAGTGGGGCGAGATAGAGGTGTCCTCCTCCGAGACCATTGATATCCATATAGCCGCCACGGCCCTTCATTACGGGCAGGAAATTTTCGAAGGCCTCAAGGCCTTCCGCGGCAAAGACGGAAAAATCAGGGTATTCCGCCCCGAGGAAAACGCGCGCCGCATCCGCGAATCAGCCCGCGGAATCAAGATGGCCGAACTTCCCGAGGAAATCTTCCTGGAAATGACCCGCAAGGTCATCGCCCTCAACGAGCGCTTCGTGCCCCCCTACGGCTCGGGAGCCTCCCTCTATATCCGTCCGCTTGAAATCGGTATGTCGGCCCAGGTCGGTGTCAAACCCGCCCGCGAATACTGCTTCATAATGTTCGTAACCCCCGTGGGCCCCTACTTCAAGGAGGGCTTCAAGCCGACGAACATCTGCATCATGCGCGAATATGACCGCGTGGCGCCGCGCGGCACCGGTCGCTGGAAGGTCGGCGGGAATTACGCCGCCTCCATGGGTGCCGGCGAGCGGGCCCACGAACTTGGATATTCCGCCGTCCTCTACCTCGACCCCAAAGAGAAGAAATACCTCGACGAGTGCGGCCCGGCCAACTTCTACGCCATCAAGGACGGGAAATACATCACCCCCGCCTCCGACTCCATCCTCCCCTCCATCACCAACGAATCCCTGATGCAGCTTGCCCGCGACTTCGGCATGGAAGTGGAACGCCGCCACATCACCGTCGACGAAATCCCCTCCTTCGAGGAAGCCGCCGCCTGCGGCACCGCCGCCGTCACCTCCCCCGTCGGTGAAATCCACGACCTTGACAACGGCACTAAATACGTCATCGCCAAAGACGGCCAGCCCGGCCCCGTAACCCGCCGGTTCTACGACACCCTCAACGCCATCCGCCTCGGTGAAGCCGAGGACGTTCACGGCTGGAACATGGTTCTCGACCTGTAATTCCCCCTTTTTGCCCCCGATGTACGATTGTCAGACGATTATCGACAGATACTATCCCGGAGAGACCCCTCTCCGGGATATCTATATGCGCCATTGCCGGCAGGTGGCCGACAAAGCTCTCGCCATAGCCCGCGACCTCAGGCTCGACGTCGACCCCGACGAAATCGAAGCGGCCGCCATGCTCCACGATATCGGCATCTTCCTGACCGATGCCCCCGGAATCCACTGCCACGGCACGGAACCCTACCTGCGCCACGGTCTACTGGGCGCCGACCTGCTGCGCCGCGAAGGCGCCCCGGAATACTGCGCCCGGGTAGCTGAACGGCATACCGGAGCCGGACTTACCCGGGAGGACATCATCGCCGATGACCTCCCCCTCCCCCTGGACCGCACATTCATGCCCGCTACCCTCCTGGAGCGGCTCATCTGCTATGCCGACAAATTCTATTCCAAATCCGGCGACATGAAAGAAAAGCCCCTGGGGCGCGTTCTTGTCTCCATGTCGAAATTCGGCCCCGATTCCCTGGCCCGTTTCCGCTCTCTCCACAACGAATTTACCCCCGCCTGACCACAACTATCCGGAGAATCCTCCTGCTCTCTTCTGTTAAATTTTATTAATTCAGCAAAATTTACAATGCGGAATTGCTAAAAAAAGATTTTTTTTGGTAATTTTGCGTTGGAAAAACATCGCATACCCATTTCCGTATGCAGTGCAATCGTCGGGCCACACACCCGTACCAACTCCAAAACACAGTCCACTGATTCTTCATCAACTCAGATATACATCCTAAAATGCGAAAAACGATTCTAATTCTCCACCTATTACTGACAGGATGGCTTTTGCCTCTTGTTTGTATAGCTTCCGAGCCATCACCGGGTGATGACTTACCCCCTGTCGTACCATACATTGATGAATCCTCAGTGGTGTTTGATTATGTATTTGACCATGAAACTAAAAAATTAATGGGTCAAATGACTTTTAAAGCAGTTGTACCCCTTGGGACAGTGAGGATTTTATCAAAAAGAACAGCTCCATTCGATTATTCAACAAAAACATTTGGAGAAATTCGATATTCCTCATATAAAATTTTCTATCCGGATCCGGAAAGTACTGAATGTGAAATAACTCTTGACCGTCTTACGTGGGGAGTACATATTACGTTCAGTTGCCAGGATCAAGTTCAGAACAGTACGGCTGCAACAAATGTAATTTATTCCGACGATTACATTGCCCCTGATGATTTGGCTGAGATAAAACCAAGTGCTGGTTTAACTGTAAATCTTGATGAACAACTTGCCTTGATGGTTTACGATGATTCTTTAATGATTGAATATCCAGATCAGTATGATGTAAATATTTATAACATTGAAGGACAATGTTTATTCTTTAACCGTTTTCAAGGAGAAGCAGTGATACCTCTGAATTCGCAAAAAAAAGGACTTATAATTATAAAAGTGACCACATTAAATCACACTTTTATTAAGAAAATTCTGCTCTAATTCCATATCTACAACAAACCACAACGCATTACAGCTCCATGAAAAAGCTCTCAGAAATACTTGCCTTGTTGTTACTGTGCTGTCTCGTGCAAAATGTCCAAGCAGACTCAAAAATCAAATACATCAAAGTAACAGAATGGGCCCATCCGGGTTATTCACAAATCCAAACAGAGGAAATTCCAACGAAATCCAATCGTGTATCCGGAACTTCCGGCAACATTATCTTGGAATTCGCTCCGAATTTCCCCGATTCAATAAAGATCCCATTTTGTGCAGCTGAAAAGGCATGGGAAACTCAGATTCATACCACTACTCCAATTATGATATCTGTGGAAATGAGTGACCTTGATAATTCTATTGTGCAAACAATTGAAGTCGGATATTTAGAAGACAATGATATATGTATTCCTACATCGCTTATTGCACAACAAATTGGGACTCCCTTGGAACCAAATATGATCGACGCTATCATATCTCTTAATTCCAATATATCTTGGAATTGCAGTTTTACACCAATCGGGTCCGATGGCTATAATGCCTATACTATGGCTTTAAGATCAATTGCGAATGCACTAGGATTCGGATCATCGCTTCAACAATCTATTGATAACGATGGGAATATTTCATATTATACCGGCGGGATGTATTACTCCTGCTTTGATCATCGTGTTCACAACAGCCAGGGAGTTTATTTGCATACACTTGACACTTACTTGCCTGAAATGGAGGAATTCGTAACGTCTGACGACATTTTCGCAGATGGGTCGGAACAACAGTATGCCCTCTATGCTCCTTCTGTTTTCGAGCCGGGAAGCTCCCTACTGCACCTGAAAGATGACGGATATCTCATGTCACACTCCATTGGGGAAGGAAACAAGTTCTTTACTATCGATAACGCCACCATCGATTTGCTGAACACTATCGGCTGGGGACTTACTACAACTCCGGCTCCTTACAAAATTATCTGCCAGGATATAGGCGGGGACGGTATCGGCTCCTCTTACTCGGCTCATACCTTTACATTGGAAGACGGCGCAGGAGACATATCGGACCAATCCTGGAGTTTCAGTCTCAGGAATAAGGACGGACAGTATGTTGAAATCAAAAATGCCACCGGAGACTCATTTGAGATTCCGGCCTTAAAATCCACAGAGAATTATTATGTCAACCTCAACGGAGACCTGGAGGGCAGAATAGAATGCACCTACAAGAAAGACAATGCGTTTCACCAGGCAACACCCTTCGCGCTGTCTCTTGAACTTAAACCCGCGATTATCTCCATAGATGACGTGCGCCAGGTGTTTGATGATCCTTACGGTTTCAAACTGCTGTTCAACGTAAGATATACCGGAGCCGACAAAATTTCGGTTGAAGTGGAGGAAGACTACAACCCAGCGGTCAGAGATTATACTTTCCAGGAACCCTTCCTCGCACACGCCGTAACGGGATACATCACAGCGCTGGATTACAGTTGGGTTACTGTAATCGTCCAGAACAAATACGGAAGCGCATCGCAGACAATGGAGTTCGAGCCTGCTGACTTTTCCGCCTCTTTGGACCAGAACGCCGGCATCCTCCTTCCGGATGCCGAATTAAGGACAGTCAGCACAATAGAAGTGTTTACGGTCGACGGCAAACCGGTTTTCATAGGCTCAGGAGCTGAGTTTGAATCCGCTTCCTTTACTCCGGGCATATATATCCAGCGTCTGCACGGCGTTGACGGCAAAATCATCACTAAAAAACTTATTATCCCATGAAAAGACTTATCAGCGTTACAGTTTTGGGTATGATGACGTTGCTGGCGGCCATGGCGCAGGATTGCGACGTCGAAATCTGCAACATCGTTTCGGAAGAAACCACAGAATCCGTACAGGATGTTCCGGTAGTCAGACGCATCAACGGGGGCACGGTAATAATTCCGGAATTCGATGCCTCTTGTCCCGAAGAGATAAAAGGTCCGTTCAGCTATGCCTGCAAAATACTGGAAGATTATATGCAGCCGTGTATGCCTCTCAGGGTCAAAGTATCATGCGGCAGAGTCAACAATAGCGGAGAAGGACCCACTCTTTCCAAAGTCACTTATCTTTGCAAGGAGAATTTCGGCGCGTCCACCCGTTACCGGAATGTTCCGATGAGTACCATAAAGGGGGTTATCCTTGACGAACGGTGTTTCGGTGTCTCCCGCACTTATATGGCTCATGTCCCCTCTCTTGATTTTCTTATAGAGAAGCCTGACATTACGGTTGTCTACAATTCCGAGAGACTGGATGAATTTTCTTTCTCACTGGATGCAACTCCGGAAGGTAAATACGACTTTGTATCCGTTGCCTTGCGCGACCTGGTGAGAGGGCTGGGATTCTCTACCAGTTTCAGGTATAATCCGCAGACAAAAGGGCTTGATTATCCCCGACAGGAACTCCTGCCGTTTGAGTGTGTGGTAAAGCAATACCTGGGCAATGAAGATGACCCGCAGGCGCGACTTGCAGCCGCCACACGGGGAGAGCTGGAACTCAAACAAGCCAATCAACAGAAAGGACTAAGGATATACGCTCCGTCTGTATGGCAAAAAGGTTTGTCGCTGAACTATTTTATTCCTGATTCGACGATAGCAATAACCAACATCCTGTCATACAATTTCGGAAAAGGCACCGTAGCCAGAAGCCTGCACGACAATTACAGCGCCAGCATATTTTATTATCTCCTTGGATGGAGAGGGGACCGGATCACAATGTCAGGCGGCGTAAGCACGTCATACCGTGGAAGTACCGCTGTCAAAGTTCCGTATATGGGGAGCCTGTCCCTTGATACGGTCCCGATGACGATGTCAGGAAGATACGTCCCGGCGCCCGAACGTGTACAGCCCGGTGACCCCAGCGACACAATTCCTCCGGTAGATATGACTCCGCTGTATGACTATGTGGCATCGTTCCATCCTTTCCAGGTTCCGGAGGGAGCAACTACCAGTCAGGAGGGCACATCGGTCTCGGTGCTGAAAAATGACGGGAAATGGGATCTTGTCTGTTTCTTGCCATTCTACATCGAACCGCTTGTGCTGGATATGACAGAATGGACTTTCAATTGTCCTGATGAGGAATATGCCCGTACTGCCGACGGATATCTTAAAGCAAGAGTCACCGTATCAAAAAGAGATATATACGGAGGCTACAATTACGAATCCACTTTCATGGTGCTTGACTATCTTCCGCAAAGAATAAATCTCAGCTACTCCCGACCCGTTCAGGCTGCTGCGACAATCTCAGACGATGAAGAGGGAATTCAGCCTATGGCGGTTGAAAGGAAACCTGTACGCATATATTTCTCGAATCTTGAGGGAATCGACAGAATAATCCTTGAGAGACTCAGGGAAGGCACCCGTCTTCCTTCAAAACTTGTAGTTAACGATTTCCGAAAAGGGTACACAGACCTTACGATAGACCGGAACACTACTTTTACCGCCATAGGATATAATGCCAACGGCTCAACCAGGAGTCTACCGATAACAATAGCATACGATGATACTCCCGAAATATCCGAAGCCAGTTTCCTTATGTCCCCGACATCCATTTCAGTGCGATTCGGCGACGGAAAGGACGAGGAATTCGATTATACCGTAACTTCGCTGGAAGCCAATCCTGTCGAAAACACATTATCAGGCAGGGCCAGTGAACACATCGATATTTCAGGACTGGAGGATGGAATGTACGTGCTGACCGTATCGCCGGTAACCGGAAAGGGATCTTCCTCTTTTAAATTCAAAAAATAACAGAGTCGAGTCCTGCCCGGAACCTCCCTCCTGGGAAAATAAGGATATACGAAATGGAGGAAAGCAAACGTTAAACTTCGTTAAACTGTTATAAAAACCGCTCCTTAGGGCCTCAGGGAGCGGTTTTGCCGTATGCGGGACGCGGAAATTCCGTCATTTTTTAGTAAATTTGCGCAATAGTGAGGCAGTGTGGCCTCACTGTTGCCAATCTTATCCCTCTCCTGTCGCCTTTTCCCCGCCACGGGGAAAATCTTCGGGCTGCCCCGCAGCGCTCCAGGCGCAGCGCAGGCCCCAGGATATTACCGGGCGCCGGCCGCTTCAGGCGGCGAAGACGCCTTTGGTCTGCCTCCATGTGCAGGCCCTTTAGCCCCGCTAATAAAAAAATAACATAAATGACAGGTAAATGGAATTATTTACCCCTGACACAAAAAGAACAGCAGATCGAGACGGAGCTTGCAAAGCGTTACGCCTCGGTCCCCCCTGTGAGCCAGTTGCTGGTCGAGCGAGGGATAACTTCAGTGGAAGAAGCTGACCGCTTTTTCCATCCTCAGCTGAAGAACCTCCACGACCCGTTTCTGATGCCCGATATGGACAAGGCTGTCGAAAGGCTCAACCGGGCCTTGGGGTCAAAGGAGAAGATTATGGTCTACGGCGACTATGATGTCGACGGCACTACCGCCGTCGCCCTGGTCTACCGTTATCTCCAGAATTTTTACTCCAACATCGATTACTTTATTCCGACCCGCTACGAAGAGGGGTACGGAATATCGTCCGAAACAATCGACGAATTCGCCGAGCGGGGCGTAAAACTCGTCATTATCCTCGACTGCGGTATCAAGGCGAACCGCGAGATCGCCCATGCGCGGGAACATGGGATCGACTTCATAATCTGCGACCATCACGTTCCCGACGAGGAACTGCCCGAGGCCGTGGCGATTCTCAACCCGAAGATGCCGGGGACCACATATCCGTGTCCCCATCTGTCGGGCTGCGGCGTGGGCTATAAGCTGATGCAGGCGTTCGCCATCAGCAACGGAATCCCCCAGAGCGACCTGGAGGGGATGCTTGACCTCGTGGCCGTCTCCATCGCCGCCGACATCGTCCCGATGGTCGACGAAAACCGCATCATGGCCTTTCACGGCCTGAAGCGGCTCAACTCCAATCCCAACATGGGGCTGCGGGCAATCATCCGCATCTGCGGTCTGTCGGGAAAGGAAATCACCATCTCGGACGTAATCTTCAAAATCGGACCGCGCATCAACGCCTCGGGGCGGATGCAGAGCGGCCGCGAGGCCGTGGACCTGCTGGTGAGCCGCGACTTCACCGACGCATACCAGCGCGCCAAAGCCATCGACCAGTACAACAAGGACCGCAAGGAACTCGACAAGCGCATCACCGAGGAAGCCAACGCCATTCTCTCGCAGCGCATCGAGGCCGGCAGCGAGAAGAAATCCATAGTGATTTTCAACAAGGACTGGCACAAAGGAATCATCGGTATCGTGGCCTCCCGCCTGACGGAGCTTTACTACAAGCCCTCGGTCGTCCTCACTCTGGCCAACGGACTTGCCACGGGGTCGTCGCGTTCCGTCCAGGGATTCGACATATACAGCGCCGTCGATTCCACGCGCGACCTGCTGGAGAACTTCGGCGGCCACACCTACGCCGTCGGCCTGTCGCTCAAGGAAGAGAACATTCCGGAATTCACCCGGCGGTTCGAGGAATACGTGGCCCGGCATATCCTCCCCTCGCAGCTCAGACCCACCTATGAAATCGACGCCCTGCTGACCTTCTCGGAAATCACTCCGGAATTCATCGCCACGCTGCGCCGGTTCAATCCCTTCGGGCCCGGGAACAACAAGCCGGTCTTCTGCTCGCGCAACGTGATGGATTTCGGCACCTCGAAGCTCGTAGGCAAGCATCTGGAGCATATCAAGCTCGAACTTGTCGACGACACTTCCGGCAAGGTATTCAACGGGATAGCCTTCAGCAAGGCCCATCTCTTCGACGCAATCCATGCCGGACGCCGTTTCAACATCTGCTACACCATAGAGGACAACAAGCACCAGACCGCCCACAACGCCATCCAGCTCCAGGTCAAGGAAATCCAGCTCCTCCCCTGATTCCCCGCAGACAAAACAAAACGGTCGCTTCCCGGAAGGCGCTGATTGCGCCGGCTAAGGGAAGCGACCGTCATTTTTATATGGAAGGTTTTCAGGATTCGGCGTTGCAGGAATCTTACAGGAGGGATTCGGGCTGGAGGGGATCGGTGGAGGCGATGTTGGAAGCGATCACCGAGTCGGGAAGGGAATAGTTCTGGAGGTCGCCGGCAAGAAATTTGTCGTAGGAAGACATATCGATAAGTCCGTGGCCCGAGAGGTTGAAGAGGATGACTTTCTCTTCGCCGGTCTCCTTGCAGGCAAGTGCCTCGCGGATTGTGGCCGCGATGGCATGACATGATTCGGGCGCGGGGATGATACCCTCGGCGCGGGCGAAGAGGGTTCCGGCTTCGAAGGATTCCAGCTGGGGGATGTCGACGGCTTCCATCAGGCCGTCCTTGAGGAGCTGGGAGACGATGACGCCGGCGCCGTGGTAACGCAGCCCTCCGGCGTGGATATTGGCCGGTGAGAAGTTATGTCCCAGTGTGTACATCGGCAGCAGAGGTGTATATCCGGCCTCATCGCCGAAATCATAGCGGAACTCGCCGCGGGTGAGCTTGGGACAACTCGAGGGCTCGGCGGCCACGAAGCGCGTATGGTCTTTACCCGGCTGGCCGGCGATTTTATGGCGCATGAACGGGAAAGAGATACCGCCGAAATTGCTGCCACCGCCGAAACAGGCGACAACCACGTCGGGATATTCCCCGGCCATCTCCATCTGCTTCTCGGCCTCCAGACCGATAACCGTCTGATGGAGAGCCACATGGTTCAGCACCGAACCCAGACAGTATTTACAGTTGGGGGTGGTGCGGGCCAGCTCCACGGCTTCGGAAATAGCCGTCCCCAGAGACCCCTGATAATTTGGATGGGCAGTCAGAATATCTTTTCCGGCGCGGGTGGACATCGAGGGGGAGGGGGTCACCTGAGCCCCGAAGGTCTGCATGATGCTCCGGCGGTAGGGCTTCTGCTCATATGAGATTTTCACCTGATATACAGCCGATTCCAGGCCATACATACTGGCGGCGTAGGCCAGCGATGCACCCCACTGGCCGGCTCCGGTCTCGGTGGTGACATTCGTCACTCCCTCCTGCTGACAGTAATAAGCCTGGGGGATGGCGGAATTCAGTTTATGGGACCCCATGGGGGAGACACTTTCGTTCTTGAAATAGATATGCGCCGGGGTGCCGAGCGCTTTTTCCAGTCCGTAGGCGCGTACAAGAGGTGTGGAGCGGTAATATTTATATTTGTCCCTTACCTCATCGGGGATTTTAATCCAGGCATCGGTCTGATTCAGTTCCTGACGGCAACATTCCTCGGCGAAGACCGGATAAAGTTCCTCGGCCGTAAGGGGCTTTTTTGTAGCCGGATTAAGGGGAGGCAAAGGCTTGTTGGGCATCTCGGCCTGAATATTATACCAATAGCGGGGGATTTCTTCCTCGTCCAGCAGATAACGCTTACGCTGCTCTTTCATGACATTTCGTTTCAAATAGTTTGACATTATGATGAATCTGCAACCGGCATTTCGCTACGGCCTGACAGAACATCACTGCCGCAAAGGTACAACAATTTTCAAATCATGCAAGAAAAAACCGGAAAAATTTGCATATTTTCCGGTTTTATTCATTCTTATGTATATTTTATGCGAATTTTATGCATAAAATCAGGCCTCGTCGAGGTCTGCGGCATCCCGTTCGAGAATCGAGGCCGCCAGGCCGTCGCCGGTCTGCACGATCGAAACAAGGGGATAGAGCTTGCGGGCCACGTCGTAGCTCTTGCAGTCCTCGAGACTGTGCTGATTGACGCCCCACGCCCCCATGTGCCAGCGGATAGCCAGCATCTCGGCGTCGCTGAGTTCCAGGCCGCTGCACAGCACCACCACCAGCGATTTCTCGCCGTGGCCCATGGGGAAATTCTTGTAGGTCAGCTTATAGCCCTCCGAATCCTCCCACTGCCCCAGGGCGTTTTTGCGCTTCTTGACCGCGCGGCGGTAGATGTCGGCCTTGCAGACATCGTGGAGCAGTGAGGCGATAATGATGCTGTCGCGCGTAACCTCCTTCTCCAGGGTAGGCTCCAGGGGCTTCATCGCCTCCCAGACGGCCAGCGAGGCTTTCGCCACGTTAAGGGAATGGAGCGTCAGGCCCCCTTCGACGTTCAGGTGATGGTTGGCCGAGGCCGGAGCCTCGAAAAAGCCGAGGCGCTCGATTTCCTCGATTACATACTCTACGCCCTCGCGCTTGGTGGAGCGTAGCATCTCTATGAATTCCGCCTTGACGGCGTCCTTGTCTATCTTCATATTTTTCTGTGATTTACCAGTTGAGAGTTACTGAGACCGATGCCATCTGGCCCGGCATGGGGGGCTTGAGTTTGGCTATTCTGACCGTGCCGCCGAGAACCGCCGGGAACTCCCGGCAGATAGCGTCGCGGAGACGCAGAGCCACATTCTCCAGAAGCGCCGACGGGCTGTCCATAACGCGCATGACCGTCTCCGCAACCCGGGAATAATCAAGCGCATAAGCCACATCGTCATTCCAGGCGGCGAGTTCCATGTCGTAACGCAGCCCCACCGTCACCTCAAAGACATTGCCCACGCGACGCTCCTGGTCGCCGACTCCGTGGCGGGCGCCGAGGCGCAGCCTGTCAATTTCAACATATCCTTCAAGCATCTGTCAACTTATCCGGGGGGTTCGCAACAAAAGCCCGGATGTTACTACAAAGTTAGGCATTTCCCCGGAATTTATACGGTCTGTTAGCGCGAAATTTCGTAACTTTGTTGCTAAGTTTAAGCAAGCGCGGCCGCCAGCGGCTCTTTGAAAGTACCTCCGGCCGCATCCCTTCACAAGATTGCACATCAAGATGTATTTCTCGTTTTACAACATATTACCGATTGTATGGGTATGCATGGGAGTGGCCGCAGCCGCGATGGCGTGGCTGCTGACCGTCTACCGTATGCGCACCCGGATACGCGAGACCGAACCACCGGAGGAAATCCCCCCGGTAGCGCTCCCGGCCGTGTCGGTAATCATCTACGCCAACGACAACGCCGCCGACCTGCGCCGGATGCTTCCCGTGGTCCTCGGACAGGAATATCCTGAGGGAAAGATGGAAGTAATCGTGGTCAACGACGGCTCTGTCGACGATGTCACCGACGTGGTCAACTACCTCGGACTGCAACACAAGAATCTTTATATCACCTTCGTACCCCCCGAAGCCCATAATCTCAGCCGCAAGAAGCTGGCAATATCCCTGGGGATCAAGGCGGCCCGCAACGAAGTGATTGTCCTGACCACCGCCGAGGCCGTTCCGGCGTCGCGCCGCTGGCTCCGCGACATGGCCTTCCCCTTCTCTGCCGAAGGGGGCGCGAAAGATGTCGTCCTGGGACGCGCCGCCGTCACCGGCCTTCGCCGCCCGATGCTCCGCTTCGACCAGGCATTCCAGAACGCCCTGTGGCTCTCGGCCGCGCTCCACGGCCATCCCTACCGCGGCACAGGATTCAACCTGGCCTACCGCCGACAGCTGTTTTTCAGCGCGAAAGGATTCTCGCGCTCGCTCAACCTTCATTACGGCGACGACGACCTGTTCGTCAACCAGATTTCCACCCCGGACAATACCGCGGCGGTGCTGACGCCCGGTTCGCTTGTCAAAGTGAGGTTCCAGCGTCCGCGCCACGCCTACCGCGACCTGCGGCTCCAGCATTGCTTCACCGCACGTTTCCTTCCGAAAGGTCCGCGGCGCCTGATGGGGGTAAGTACCCTGGCGATATGGCTCTGGGTAGCCGCCGTGACCGTGGGATGTGTCTTCTCGCTCCCCAACTGGTTCCCCGCCTGCGTCTTCGCCGCCACGGTTCCGGCCCTCTGGATTCCACTGACCGTCAACTGGCTCCGCACGGGTCACGCCCTGGGGCTGCGCCTTTCCCCCGTCCTGCTGTGGTTGGAAATGCTCTGGCGATGGCTCCCCGACTATCGCCGGCGCCTGCGCTGCACCTCCTCCCGGCGCCGCAACTACACCTGGCTCCAGAAATAATCCCTGAATCCATTCCGGTTCACTTCCGGGGTACAAACTGACTCAACCAATGACTGCAATATTCTCAAGATACTTACGCCTGGCCGTCTGCGTGCTTGTCGCCGCTCTGACTGTCGCCTCCCCCGATTTCGACGCCGAGGGGGCCGCGAAGCGCCGTAAGCGTAAGACGCGCACTTCCCGAGTGACAAAACGCCGCACCAAACGCAAGACAAAGGCCGCTCCAGCCCTCCCCGTCGTGGTCCTCGGCTCAACCGACCCCATTGAGGCGCCCGAACCGTTCGTGACGCTCCCCTCCGTAAAAGAGGCGCCCGACGGCCTCGAAGGGCGCACTATCGCCGTATGGCCCAGCCACGGCAAATATTATTCCGGTGGATGGATATGGCAGCGTCCCAAGCTCTTCGGCACCGTCGAGGATATGTTCTCGCGCAGCTTCGTCGACCCTTATATCGTCCCGATGCTTGAAAACGCCGGAGCATACGTGATGATGCCGAGGGAAAGGGATTTTTCCCACGGAGCCACCGTCATAGACCATGACTGGAGTACGCCCGGCGCCCGCTTCTCTTCCACCTCCGGGCGATACAGATGGGAGAACCAGGGGGACAGCACTGGCTTCGGACACCGCCGCGAATATCTCACCCAGGGGGACAATCCTTTCCTGATGGGAAGGTCCGGAAAGGTCCGCACAGTAGAGCCCCGTGACTCGGCCCACAGATCGACAGCCAGCTGGTATGGACGCGCTCCTGAAGAGGGGGACCGCGCCGTCTATGTCTCCTATCAGTCCTACCCCAACAGCGCCACCGACGCCGTCTACACCGTCAATCATCTCGGCGGGTCCTCCGAAGTGGTCGTGAACCAGCGGATGGGGGGAGGCACCTGGGTCTATATAGGCACGTACCCATTTTCCCGGGCGGAAAGCAAACTTCCCCTGGTGACACTGTCAAATGTCTCCGAAGACAAGGATGCCGTTGTTTCGGCCGATGCCGTGAGAATCGGCGGCGGCATGGGGCAGGTAGCCCGCAACACTTCCGGGAAACCGCGCCCTTCGGGCCTTCCGGCGTTTCTCGAGGGAGCGCGCTATTATATCCAGGGGGCGGGATTTCCCGATACGATCTACAGTCCCAACCGGGGAGCCAACGATTATCAGGACGACTATATGTCGCGCGCCCACTGGGTGAATCATCTGACGGCCGGTTCTGAACTGTTTCCCGACACCCTGGGTCTGAACGTTCCGGTCGACATGGCCCTGGCGTTCCATACCGACGCCGGAGTACGGACCGATTCAACGGTGGTCGGGACCCTCGGCCTGTATTCCACCGACGGAGGGCAACCGCTTGGCAACGGCACATCCCGCTACGCCAACCGCGACCTTACGGCGGCAGTCACCTCCCAGGTAGTCAGCGACATCCGCCGCACCTACGATCCCGGATGGACCTCCCGCGGCAACCGCGACAAACGTTACTACGAAGTGCGCGAGACGAAAGTCCCCGCCATGATCATCGAACTTCTCTCCCACCAGAATTTCGAGGATATGAAGCGCGCGCTCGACCCCCAGTTCCGTTTCCTGGTCGGACGCGCCATATACAAGGGGATTCTCCGCTTCCTTTCCGAGCGCTACGACCGCCCGTATATCGTGCAGCCTCTTCCGGTGGAGGAATTCGCCATCCGCGCCGACGGCAAGGGGTACTACACCCTGTCGTGGAAACCGACCGACGACCCCCTGGAACCGACAGCGAAACCGACATCCTATATCGTCTACGAAGCCACCGGCGACCGGTATTTCCATCCCGTGGCCGTAACGCAGATTCCCTCCTGGTCCACGCTTATCAACGATGACAAAATCCACGCCTATTATATCGTGGCGGCCAATGCCGGCGGCCGTTCGTTCCCCTCGGAGACCCTGGCGCTGTATGACCGCGCCCATCAGATGCCATCGGTTGAAATCGTCAACGGTTTCACCCGTGTGGCCGGCCCCGAATGGACCGACGGCGAGGGCTATGCCGGGTTCGATTTCACCGGCAACTTCGGCGTGCCTGACCGACGCGATGTCCACTATATAGGCCAGCAGTGGGATTTCGACCCCGCGTCGAAACTCGGCGGCGGAAAAATGGGCTTCGGCGAAAGCAGCGACACGGAAGCCACACGCGAAATAACCGGCAACACCTACGATTACCCCATAATCCACGGAGAGGCCCTGCGCAAGGCCGGACGCGGCTTCGTGTCCTCCAGCCTTAAGGCCTTCGTCAACTCCCGGACTACCCCTAAAGCGGTAGACCTGATTCTGGGACTCCAGAAAACCACCCGCAAGGCCGGTTCGCGCAAGCGGTTCTTCCAGACGCTGCCGGGTCCCCTGCGCCGCCGACTGACAGCCTACCGCCGCAACGGAGGCACCTTGCTGGTCTCCGGCTCCTATCTCAGTTCTGAAATCCATGAGGCGGACTCGCTGACACGCGACTCGGTGGCAATGTTCGCCGCCGATATCCTCGGTTATGCGCCGTTCATCGTCAACGACACGCTTCCGAAAGTGCCGGTCGCCACACGCGATTTCCAGCTGGCGGGGGGCTCTCCGATGAAAGGTACTCCCGTCGTGAAACCCACTACACTGGCCTCCCTGAGCAACGGGAACTGGGTGGGCGCCGGAAATCCTCAGGCTATCGCCCCCGCCGATGACCGCGGCCTGATTATCGCCCGGTATGCCGACACAAGTTTCCCCGCGGCTATCGCCGTGGAGGGGAACCGCCGCTCGGTCATGACCGGAACAGACCTGAAAGGACGCGTAATCGTGGCCGGTTTCCCCATCGAGGCGATGGAGAGTACCGATGCCCGCGAGTCTTTTATCGGGGAATCCATCTATTATCTCATCGGCGCCGAACCTCCGGTGACCGAAGTCTCCACCCCGGCCGCAGCCCCCGATCCTAAGGCTAAGGCCCGGAACAACAGGAAAAACAAGAAAGACAATTCCAAAAACAAGAAAAAGAAAACCGGTACCGCCGACAAGAGCAAACAGAAACAGCCGGCCAGGAAAGCTGTTGCCCAGCCACGGCCCAAAGATTCAAAAGCGCCCCGCGCAGTCCCTCACCGAAATAAACAAAAATAACCATGAGACAGGAAATTTATGAAACATCCCGGATCGCACCGACGATTTCAACCGACAGGCTGACAAAGCTCTTACGCTCTTGCGCGGACAAAGGTTACGAATATATATTTCTTTACCTTGAGGGATACGACATATCGATGCCGCAGGCTTCCCGCGACAGGATGATTCAGGTGGCTGAAGACACGGAGGCGACATTTCTCTACGCGGACTACCGCGTGCGTGAGGCCGACGGTTCTTTCACACCTCATCCGCTGACCGATTACCAGTGGGGGTCGGTGCGCGACGATTTCGACTTCGGCCCCGTCATACTCGTCAGAACCGATGTTCTCCCTCCCGACGGCCCTTATGCCGAGGAGGGACCCCGGCCGTCGGACCACAGCGGCCTCTATGCCCTCCGTCTTTTCCTGGCAGCCCGGGATATTGAATCCATCGTCCACCTGCGCGAACCGCTCTACACGGCTTCCGAAAGCGATAACCGCACATCGGGAGAGAAACAGTTCGATTACGTCGATCCGCGCAACGGTGCCGTCCAGAAAGAGCGGGAAAGCATTTTCACCGACTATCTGCGCGACATCTATGCCTGCCTTCCCCCCTCCGACCGCCTTATCAATCCGGAAGAAGGGGAATTTCCGACAGAAGCGTCTGTGATAATTCCTGTGCGCGACCGGGTGCGCACCATCCGGGATGCCGTCGCGTCAGCGCTCTCCCAGCAGACCGATTTCCCGTTCAACGTAATCGTGGTCGACAATCACTCCACCGACGGCACCACCGAAGCGCTGGCCGAACTGGCCGCCGACAATCCCCGCATCCGGCATATAATTCCGGAAGCCGACAATCTCGGCATCGGAGGATGCTGGAATCTCGGAGTCGCCGATGAGGCCTGCGGCCGTTTCGCCGTGCAGCTCGACAGCGACGACCGCTACAAGGACCACACCACGCTCCAGAAAATCGTGGACTGTTTCCGCCGGGAAAAATGCGCGATGGTTATCGGCTCATACGAGCTGACCGACTTCGACGGTAATCCCCTCCCGCCTGGCCTCATCGACCACAGGGAGTGGACCGACGACAACGGCCACAATAATGCCCTGCGCGTCAACGGCCTCGGAGCCCCCCGGGCGTTCTTTACCCCCGTACTGCGTAAAATCGGTGTGCCCAACGTCAGCTACGGCGAGGATTACGCCCTGGGACTCAGGATTTCGCGGCGCTACCGTATAGGCCGCATCTACGAATCGCTTTACAGCTGCCGCCGCTGGCAGGGCAACTCGGACGCCAACCTGTCGCAGGAACGCGTCAACGCAAACAACGCCTACAAAGACCTGCTGCGCTCAATCGAGATTTCAGCGCGTACGAAAATCGTTGAACGCCAGATTGAACGCTACCGGCAGCACGCCGCCCGCCAACGTCTGCGCCTGGAGCAGTTCACGGGGCGACAGCTCGAGTGCTGGCCTCTGCTTAGAGAGAACACCGAAGCGTTGCAGCGCGTTGAAGAGAAGCTGATTCCCCTGGGAGAGGCCGATTTCTGTGTCTTCTTCAATCCGGCCCGCGAAACCTCCTCGGCCGCCAGGGTCGACGCGGGGTCAATCGCCGCGCGCCCCTGTTTCCTATGCGGAGAAAACCGCCCCGACTGCCAGGAAGCGCTCGACATTCTCCCCGGCTACAAACTGCTCGTAAACCCCTATCCGGTATTTGACCCCCATTTCACCATCGTTTCCGAGACGCATCAGCCCCAGGCGCTCATGAGCGCCGACAGCGACGGCACTCCGCATTGCCTGGCAATGTTCGACCTCTGCGGCGAACTTCCCGACAAAACGGTCTTCTACAACGGTCCGAAGTGCGGCGCGTCGGCTCCCGATCATCTGCATTTCCAGGCGGTCGACAATGCCGATTTCCCGCTGTTCCCGGCCCGGATGTACCGGACGTTCCCCTATCTGACCTATCATTTCACAGCCACTTCCCGTCAGGAACTCCTCGACAGGCTGCGTTCCGTCGTAAAAGAAATCTCGCAGTTCCCGGAAAATGCCGGTGAGGCAGAACCCCGCATGAACGTTTTCATGACCGCCGCCCCCGGCCGGGAAGGATTTTTCTCTCCGGACAATCCGGCGGTAGAGGTAGTAGTGATTCCGCGGCGCGCCCACCGGCCCGGATTCTACGGTACCGGAGAGGGAGAAATGCTTCTTTCTCCGGGAGCGCTCGATGTCAGCGGTTCGGTTATCACCGTGCGCCGTGACGATTTCCGCAACCTGGATGCCGCCACCCTGGAGAAAGCTCTCCGGGAGACCACCTACTGGCTTGACTGATTTTTCCTCTGATCTCCAATATCTCGTCTCATTATGACTACAATAACCGCTACTGCCGCCGCTGCGGATGGCCGCCGGCAGCTTCCCTGGTGGATTGCCACCCTCTATTTCGCTGAGGGATTACCCTATATGGCCGTTATGACCATCTCGGTAATCATGTATAAATGTCTCGGCATAAACAATACGGAACTGGCCTTCTACACCTCCTGGCTTTACCTCCCCTGGGTCATCAAGCCATTCTGGAGTCCGTTCGTCGACATTATCCGCACCAAAAGATGGTGGATTGTCACCATGCAGGGGGTCATCGCCGCAGGGTTCGCCCTGATCGCTTTCACAATCCCGGCTGGAGCTTTCTTCCAGACCACGCTGGCCGTATTCTGGCTTGTGGCATTCGCCTCGGCCACCCACGACATCGCCGCCGACGGATTCTATATGCTCGCCCTGACGGAGCATGATCAGTCGATGTATGTCGGGGTGCGGTCGCTCTTCTACCGCATCTCTATGGTCGTCGGACAGGGGGGACTCGTAGTCCTGGCCGCATGGATTAACGAAGATTACGACACCCTTACCGGAGGATGGATAGCGATTTTCGCCATACTGTCGGCGTTCTTCCTGGGCGTGGCCTTTCTCCACGGATTCATGCTTCCGCGTCCCGCCGCCGATTCCGCGCGGGAGCCGAAAAGCGGACAGCAGGTTCTCCGGGAATTCTGCGATACATTCGTGGAATTCTTCCGCAAGCCCGGAGTGCTGGTGGCGCTGGCCTTCATGCTTCTTTACCGTCTGCCGGAAGCGCTGATGGTGAAGATGATACCTCCTTTCCTGCTTGATACTGCCGAAGCCGGCGGTATCGGCCTGAACGCAGATCAGGTAGGGCTGGTCTACGGAACAGTCGGCGTCATCGGCCTGATGGCCGGAGGCATCATCGGCGGTATCGTGGCCGGTCTTGGTGGCCTGAAGAAATGGCTTCATCCGATGGCCTGGAGTATGTCGCTCACCTGTCTGACTTTCGTATATCTCGCCTGGGCGCAGCCTCAAGCTCTCTGGCAGGTCTACACCTGTGTGTTCGTGGAGCAGTTCGGCTACGGATTCGGATTCACCGCCTATATGCTCTACCTCATCTATTTCTCGATAGGGCGCTACAAAACGGCCCATTATTCCATCTGCACGGGCTTCATGGCCCTGGGCATGATGCTGCCCGGCCTGGCGGCAGGATGGCTGGTGGATACGCTCGGCTATCTGGATTTCTTTATTCTGACAATCATCTGCTGTGTGACTACCATCGGAGTATGCTACCTGGTGAAAGTCTCCCCCGAATTCGGTAAAAAATGACATATCGCTATAAGCTCCTCTTCCTCTTTACAGCGCTTCTGACCGGCATCGCCGGTATGGGAGCGAGGGAAACTCAGCCCCGAGTCAGCCCGGGTATCGAGACCCTCCGGCAGGAAGATTTCGCTCCCCTGCGCGGAAAACGCATCGGACTGATAACAAATCCCACCGGCATTGACAACTCACTGAGAGCCACCGTCGACATCCTGAACGAAGCGCCCGGGGTGGAACTCGTGGCGCTGTTCGCGCCCGAACATGGTGTGCGGGGCGATATCACTGCCGGTGCTTCCGTAGCCAACTCTGTGGACCCCGCCACGGGCGTCAAAGTCTATTCCCTGTACGGTGCCACGAAACAGCCCACGGCCAAAATGCTCCGTGACATAGATGCCCTTGTCTATGACATCCAGGACAACGGATGCCGCTCCTACACCTTCATTTCCACCATGGCCAAGGCGATGGAGCAGTGTGCCCGCCTCGGAAAGGAATTCGTGGTACTCGACCGGCCCGACCCGCTGGGGGGCAACAAAATCGAAGGGCTGTGTACCGATCCGGACAATATTTCGTTCGTAGGTTACCTGCCGATTCCCTATATCTACGGGCTGACGCCCGGCGAACTTGCCCGGATGATTGTGGGAGAAAAAATGCTCAGGACCGACAAACCGCTGAAACTCACCGTAGTTCCCATGCGGGGATGGAAGCGCGATATGCTATTCGAAGATACCGGGATGCCCTGGGTTCTCCCCTCCCCTCATCTTCCGGCACCTCAGACGGCGGTATTTTATCCCGCCACGGGAATTCTCGGAGAACTGGATTATCTTTCCATCGGAGTGGGCTATACGCTTCCGTTCCGCACGTTTGCGGCCGACTGGATTGACGCGCCCCGGCTGGCGGCCCGTCTTGACAGTCTCCATATACCCGGAACCGGATTCCGTCCGATCCATTACAAACCCTTCTACGGATTCTCACGCGGAAAAAATCTCCAGGGAGTGGAAGTCTACATAACCGACTTCGACGCCGCTCCCCTTACGCTGATACAATTCTATGTCATGCAGACCCTGGCTGAGATGTACCCCGCCAGGAAAGCTTTCGCGATGGCTCCAGCAGCACGCCTGAATATGTTCGACAAAGTGACCGGTTCGCGCCAGGTGAGGACGCTGTTCGGACGCCGCTACCGGGTGGAGGACATCCTCCCGCTATGGAACCGCGACCTGGAGACTTTTCGCGCCGCCAAATCAAAATATCATCTTTACTGATTCCGGTCCCCTGGTCTCTCCCTTTGGGGAGTCTGCACCACACCGACAATGCCAACCGATTCCCTCCTCCCCTTTTAAATCACTTAACTTATCATGTCTGATTCAGCCAGTACGCGCGGTGACCGCCCTTCCGGCAAGATTCTGATTGCCGACTGCGGTTCTACGAAAGTCCGCTGGGTCCTTTTGGACACCTGCGGCAAAATTCTCCTGCTCGACTTTGAAACCACCGGCTTCAACGCCGCCGTCACCTCCCCTGAGGAAATCCGCCGTATCCTGCGGAATGAAGTGGCGCCGAAACTGCAGTCGGCCGATATCGACACCCTGCATTTCTACGGTGCCGGATGTATTGGAGGGGACGTCAACTGGCGCCTGATGGATATGCTTGCGGAATATATTCCGGCGTACTGGATTGAGGTAGCCAGCGACCTGGTCGCCGCAGCCCGCGCCCTGTTCGGCCGTGGCCGGGGAATTGCCTGCATACTCGGTACCGGGTCCAACTCAGGACTTTACGACGGCAGGGAAATAGTGGCCAACACGCCTCCGTTGGGATATATCCTCGGAGACGAAGGTTCGGGCGCCGTCCTGGGTCGGCGGCTTATCGGAGACCTGTTCAAGGGTCTGCTGCCGGCGGAAATCGTAAGGGATTTCGAGGATGAATATCACCTGTCGAAAGCGGACGTCATCAACATGGTCTACCGCCACGGTCCTTCCAACCGCTGGCTGGCTTCGTTCTGTCCGTTCATCTCGGCCCAAATCGGACACCCTGAAATAGCCGCACTGGTCACCGAAGAATTCCGCCGTTTCCTTCAGCGCAATGTCCGCCGGTATTTTACCGGCACGGCTTCCCCCGCGGATACCCCCTTAGGCTTCATCGGCACGATTGCCGTTGTCTTCAAACCGCAGCTTCTTGACGCCTGCACCTGCGAGGGCTTAACAGTAAAGACCATCAACCGCTCGCCGATTCACGGCCTGAAGAACTACCACCTTTGTCAACAAGCGTAACGAGTGTTCCAGCGTTCAAGCGTAACAATCGTCCAGCGTGCAAACGTAACAAGCTTTTCCAAATAAACGAATAACAACGACCGCCGGCTCTTCAGGGAGTCGGCGGTCGTCGGTTTTATTCTATGTTACTGCCCGGGGGCAGCGTCATTTGCGGATTAGTCAACTACGGTCATGGTAGCTACGCGGTTCCAGGTATTGTTCTCGAAGAGGGAACCGATACCCTTACCCTCGGCCTTGATGCGGCTTTCGGCAACACCAGCCTTTACGAGGGCTTTCTTGACAGCTTCGGCACGACGGCCGGCGAGGCGTTCGTTGAAGGCCAGGGAGCCATCCTTGGAAGCGTAACCGTCAACCTTAACAGTAGCGTTGCTGTTCTCCTTGAGGGAGTTGGCAGTCATGGCGATGTTAGGCTGCTGGTTAGCCTGGATAGTGGCGGAACCGAGGTTGAAGAATACATAGCGGACGTTGTCGAGGTCTTTGATAACCTTCTCTACAACCGGCGGACGACGGTTGCAGGCGTCGAGCTGAGCCTGGAGGTCGGCGAGTTTGGCCTGGAGGGCAGCGTTGTTGGCACCGCAGGATTCGAGTTCGCCGCGAAGAGCGTTGATCTGGGCGTTGAGAGCATCAACTTCAGCCTGGTCGAACGGAGTTACGACAACGAAGCTGTGAGTACCGTTGGAGTTCTTGAAGTGGTAGGTGATACCGGCTTCAAGCTCGAAGTACATATTGTTGAAGTTGTAGTGGGAATCGTAGCCGAGATAAGAAACGTACTTGTCAGAGCTTACGTCGCCGTTCATGTTCCAGAGCAGGGCGGGCTTCAGGGAGATTGTCCAGGCCTTGGCTTCGCCGAGGTTGAAGTTGAAGTTAAGACCTACCTTGGTTGCGAAGGAATTGGCGTCGTAGCTGGGCACACCACTGTGGGGATAGTATGCGTGGAGCCATCCGGAACCTGCGACAGCTTCGATTTCAAATACGCGGGGAGCGCCTGCATATCCGGCGAAAGCGTTCATAAGGTTGACGGCACCGAAAGCGCCTACGTACTGGTGGTCGAAGACGTTACCGGACTTGAGACCTGTCCAGGAAGAGGTATTCACAGACCATTCACCTTCAACACCGATGCCGAATACGGGCGTAATCTGCTTGCGGATTTCGGCGCCGACGATGCCGCGGCCGGTCTTGAGGAAGCTCTCGCCACCTACGGTCTTGGTTGCGAACACGCCACCCCCCTTGAGGGTGAACGACCAGTTGTCAGAAAATTTGCTGCCTGCGACAGTAGTCTGGGCTTGTGCGGAGCAAACTCCGAGAGCCAGGGCAGCTAAAAGAATAGCCTTTTTCATAAAGAGATGTTTCTTGTTATATGCTGGCTGCAAAGTTAAAAAATATTTAATGAATTACAAAATTTTTCCAAAGACTTTTTCAGTTTTTATCTGTCGGTTCTCCTGACAAATCGACAAACAGGTTTCCGTTGGGTCTGAAATTCACCTGTTTAACCATGCAGTATCCGACATTTAAACCCTTATTCATCTTTGCTAACACTTTTTAAACAACCCTTATCTTCCAATAGTTTTCTTCTCCGTACATTTTTAACACTATTCTCCGTGGATTTTTTACAGGCTATTCTTAACCCGATAAAGGCAAAGTGAAGGCAAAAAACAGGGCGATGTGCCAGGATTCTGGAATCTGACACATCGCCCCGTCCCGGGAATATCGTTATACAAATCTGTTGGCAGCTCTATTTGCGGCGGCGGACAGAACGGGTGGCCGAAGAAGAGGATTTGGCGGCCTTCGGCTTGCCGGCTTTCGGTTTCTTCTTGGCTTTGGACTTAGCCTTATCCTTGTCCTTGGTGGCTGATGCTTTAGCCCGGCGACTGCCGCGTGTGCTGCGCACTTCCTTTTTCGCGGGAGCGGCATCCACCACTTCCCCCTCGCCGTCGCGGGAGGTTATCGCGTTCTCAGTCTCTGCCTCGGCGGCTGCTTCAGCGGCGGCCTCGGCCTCCTCGCGGGCCTCCCGGGCGGCTATGACCTCTTCGCGGGAGGGTACCCAGAGCTTCTTGTCGAACTGCTCCAGGCGATTCTGGATGCTGTCCTGGGCGCGTTCCCGGTCATCGGGGTCGGGATAGAGCTGCATCATCGACTTGTTGGCCAGATTGCGGGTCTTATATATGTCGCCGTCATACATATTGCGCGCGAAGTAGTCGGCATAGGTGTATTTCGGCAGGTTGTTGTCATCGTCGATGAAAATATACTGCTGGGTAAGATAAGGACGCAGATTGTCCATCTTCACCCAGAACATGGGGTATCTTACGGCCTCGCCGCCGAAGTCATCGCTGCGGTGAAGCACAGGGCAGACAGCCTCCACGATGCGGCGCGTCTTGTTGGTACGCGAATCGAATTCCCATTTCTCCAGGACGAAATAAGAAAGGACCTCATTTGCCGGAACGTCACTCTCCTCTATCTGAAAGCGGGGATTCTTCTCGGTGGAACCTTTGGCGGGAGCGTAGAGGACATGGAAACGGTCGAGCATATCCTTTACGTTCACCTTATACTGGTCGGTGAAAATTTCCTTCCCGTCGAGATATTCGTAAACCGGCAGCTGGTTATCGGAGACCAGCCGCATGATGATGCGGAACAGGTTCTCCTGTCCGTCCACGACCTCCTCGGGGAAGTAGAGGGGCATATTCTTGGGATTGTCGAGCTTGAGGTCGCGGTAGATGACACGCATCCACATCCGGTCGGCGTCGGAAGTCTCCTGGGAGGAGAACCGCTGCTGCATACGCTCGGTGACGCCCGGAGTGGCGCTCTGCTGCTTCTTGCCCCGGTCGGAACCTCCGCGGCGCACTATTGACGAACTGGATGAACCGCCATCGGTCTGGGCCACGGTGCCGAACGCCGTAGCCATCAGAGCGAGAGCCGCCAGAGTATATTTTGCTATTGCCTTCATATAGGAATATGGGATTTCAGTTTATCAGTTCACGATTACCTCTATCGGGGCCAGGTCGCGGGTTATGCCGTCGGGACCGACAGCCTTGACGCGCGAGATATAGAAGCGCTTGCCGCGGCTGAGGCGCCGGAAAGAATCTTTCTGGCGCTGGGAGAACTGGCTCCCCTGCGACACTTCGGGGATGGCGTTCCCCATCGAATCGAAGAACACCGTCTCGAACGACAGCACCTTGAACTGGATGTTCAGCAGGTCATCGTCGATGGCCGCCTCGATGCCGGGAGCATTGAGCAGGAAGGTCTTCGACAGACCCCGGCCTCCCCCTTTGTAATGGCTGGTATTGCCGTTGGCATCCTTGTAAGCGATATAAGGTGTAGGATCGGGAAGTTTGCGTACACGGAATTTAGTCGAAGCCACGGTCATCTGACGTCCGTCCATCTCGGCGTTGACCGTCACGACAGCCTCCTCCCCTACTTTCGAGGGATGGGCCACCCAGTGGTCACCGCTGCGGGTCAGGGAGCCGTTGGTCATGGTGGCGGAAACGCCGTTCATGGCCACGCCGGGAACCGATATCGAAATCGGGTTGTCGATTCCGGCATAAAGGACATTCATCATCGTGGCGGATACGGTTGCCGTAGGCTCGATTACGGTGTAGCTCGACTGGAAAGGATGGCGGCTTACGGTGCCGTCGCCGTGGGGCACTTCAAGGTATCCCTTGTAGTCGAAAGTTCCGGTAGTTCCGGGAGAAAGCTCATAGAGTCCGCGGTCATTTCCAAGGCGGGAGCCGTTGACATAGACGACAGGACGCTGTGTAGTGTCGACGGCGGCCAGCACGATATTGGCCGAATACTTTCCTCCGCGCATTACGAAACGGCTCTGGGGAATGACGAAAGCGTTCAGTTCGTTGACACGCACATCGCCGGCGTCGACATTGGCCAGGAGAGTCTGGAGCGCCTCACCCTCGGCATACTTGACATCGTTCTGAAGTTTCGTAAGAAGGGTCACGGCGGCCACCACCGGCTGATTGTCGAATTTGGATTCCTCCCAGGACTGTTTTCCGAGGGTCCCCTGGCGGAGTACGGGGTCCGTGGAGAGGGCTTTCTGAATATTGTTGCGCTTGACCGAATCCACCATCAGAGAGGAGATATACTCGCGGTAGGACTCGATGGTCATCCTCAGGGTAGCCCCTTTGGGACGCGAGCCGGAAAGCATAACCACGGAGGCTGCCTCCAGGTTGTCGCGGTTCCGGATATCGCGCACGTCGCCGTCGTCGCCGTCGGCCTCGCGGACAATCAGCTGCTTGATGGAGTCGATCTGGAGATAGACGCCTTCGGTGATGCGGCGTACCTCGCGGGCTTTGTCATACCAGGGTTTTCCCTTGTCGGGATTCTGCTCCGCGAAGGCTTCCAGAGTATGGAGGATGGCAGCGTTGCGCTGCTCTACGTTGCTGTTGGTTCTTGTCAGACCCTCCTCGACCTGGGTGAACCCGTTCAGCACATCGCTGGAGACGTTCAGAGCCAGCATGGCGGTCAGAACGATGTACATGAGGTTAATCATCTTCTGACGCGGTGAGAGCCTGTTGTTACTGGTACCCAATGGTGTAAGAGTTTATTAGGTTAGCGTTAATGTTGAAATCAGACCTGACGGCCGTGGGAGGGACCCTGATAGGCGGGGGGCACATCCGGCCCGGCGGGAGGAGTCTGGACAGGGGTCGGAGCCGGTTGCGGCGCGGCCGGCTGCTGTGCGGCAGCCGCAGCGGCGGCCATGGGGTTCGGCCCATACATATTGATGGTCATGGCCGTAATCATTTTCTCGTAGACAGAGTTGAGCTGCTGCATATAGCGGGCCATCTTCTCGGTCTCCTCGCAGTAGCGGGCACTCTGGGAGGAACTGCGTTCATACATATCGCGGATTTCCTTGATGCCGACATTTACGCGGTCGATTGCATCCAGCTGGGAGCTTACACTCTTGAGCTGTATTTCGTAGATGGTGTTCAGCCCCTGGATATTGCGGTTGAGTCCCTGCATCTGCTCCACGTAGCCGTTGGAGGAGCGGGTGATATTCTCGGAATTCTCGGTAATGGCGCGGAACGACTCCAGGAGGGTATCGTTGACCGTATTGAGCGAGCGGGTGGTCTCCTGGAGATGGCGCAGTTCCTCGGCCATGGCGGTTACCTGGTCGAGATAGGTCTGGGTGGCGGTGACCATCGAGCTGACAACTTCGGCCGGAGTGGCGTCACCGGAAAGCACCGGGGCCTGGATGGGGGCTGCGGCACCCTGTTGACCGGAAGCTCCCTGCGCCGCGCCGGAGGCATTGACCGAGCCGTTGATGACCACACCTGTTCCGGCTGCGAAATCCGGACGGTCCTCGGGATTCTGCGTGTCGAACACGGGGAAGACATCCTCCCACTTGTAATTGCGCGGAGGACGGTCGAAGGCGGTCAGGGTAAACATCAGCACTTCGGTTCCCATACCGAGCGAAAGCAGGAAGTTACCGCCTGGAAGATGGAGAATCTTGAACAGGGCGCCCCAGATTACGATTGCGGCACCGATGGAATACGCGAAGTTGAAGAAACGCTGCCCTTTGTCGGAGGCTATCCAGGCGGAAAGGCCGCGTTTGTATTCTTTATACTTTCCCATTGAGAATTGACTGAGAAGTTTGCGGGTTAAACTGGCAGGTTAAAGAAGAGAGGGGTCTTATTTGGTGGATTTCTGTCCTTTGGCAAAGCCGATCTGGGTGCGGACGCAGCGGAATCCGATGTAGGAACGCTGTTCGTTCTGGAATTCCCACATACGGATATCGCTCCGGATGTTGTGGGCCACGTCTTTCCAGGAACCGCCGCGGACGATTTTGCGCTTCATGCGGTAGGGGTCCTCAAGAGCTGCGTCATAGCGGTATTCGGGATTGAGGTCGGAGGTAAGGTCCTGGACGGTCTCGACGAAAGCCGTGGAGGTCCATTCGCTGACATTACCGGCCATGTCGTAAAGGCCGAAGTCATTCGGGGAATAGGTGCCGACGCGGGAGGTAATCAGGTGGCCGTCCTTGACGTAGTTTCCGTCATTTGGCTTGAAGTTGGCGTAGAAACACCCCTTGTCCTCGCTCATTGTCAGATCCCCTTCCCAGGGATACATATTCTCGTTCTCTCCGGCGCGGGCCGCGAATTCCCATTCGGCTTCGGTGGGGAGACGGTAAGGTTCCACGTAGACGCCGTCGCGACCCAGGGAGCGCTTCAGGAAGTCGGTACGCCAGTTGCAGAAAGCGTTGGCCTGTTCCCAGCTTACTCCGACAACGGGATACTCGCTGTAACCGCCGTTGCTGAAATACATACGGACGTAGGGTTCGTTGTAGGCGTTCTCGAAGTCGTTTACCCAGCAGGTGGTGTCGGGATATACATTTACTATATATGTATTGAGGAAATCATAGTCACCCGTCAGACCGCGTGAAATAGTCTGGCGCACGATTTCCCCCTCATCGTTGATGAAGGCGGTGTCCTTGGATATGACCGGGATGTCGGTGGGGGTAGGAAGGTCGGTATTGTAGACCCTCTTGCGGGGATCCAGGCGGTTGCGGCGCTTGGCGGCCTCGGTGTGGTTGAAAATCTCGTAGCGGTAGTTGAGCTGCTCGGGGTCGAGTTCGCGGGCACCCGTTATGGGGTTGGTGCGGTAGACGCTCTCGATGGCACGCTGGGCGTCCTCGTCGGGGTTACGCCAGGGTATGGGTTTGGACCAGTTCAGGCGCGGAGTGATGGGATTCCCCTCTTTGTCTTCCTCGATTTTGAAAGCCTCGTTGCCGCCGTAGGCGGGATCGGCCAGGCGCTCGCGGATGATGGAGTCGCGCACCCAGAGTACGAACTGCTTGTACTTGGAGTTGGTGACCTCCGTCTCGTCCATCCAGAAAGCGTCAACCGACATCCCTTTGGTGTCAGCTTCCATATTCCAGGCGCTGTCGGCTTTGGCGGGGCCCATGTTCATGGAACCGCGGCTTACAAGAACCATTCCGTAGGGAGTAGGCTCTCCCCAGGAGGACCCCCCTACGCCGGTGACTTCCCCTCCGGCTGAGCCCCCCTTGCGCCCGGAAGCGCAACTGGCGGCACTGAGGAGTATCATCACAGCGGGCAGGATATATAACGAACTTCTTTTCATATTCTGAGATAATGCTTTTGCTTGTTAAATGAGGACGCCCCTCCGCGGGGAGGGGGAAAGAGCGCGCGCCAGGCTCATGACCGGCGGCTACATGATGCGGATACTGCGGTGGCGGTTGCGGTTCTTGGCCGAGAAGTCGAGCTTCAGGCTGTAGCCGGCGAAAATCTCGAAGCTGCCCGAAGAGGCCCGCGCAATAGCCGAGGTGGGATAATCGTAGCTGAAACCGAGGTAAAAACCTTTTATTTCAGCCGATACCAGGGCGTAGACGGCGTCTTTCCACCGGTAACCGACACCCAGACTGAGGAATTTATTGTATCTTCCCCGAAGGGTCGCCTCCCAGGTGGTAAAGGTCAGATCGGTCTTCACAAAAGCCGTCGGCATCACTTCAAATAACGTATTTTTTATCTGAATATTGCTCCCGGCCATGAAATATAGCGTCCTGCCAATCTGGAACTCATAATTTTTCTCCTCGGAGTTTTCACCCGAATCGGAATTGAGTCTGACGGCGGGAGCGTTGAGATGAGTGCCTGACACCCCGACCCAGAATTTAGGATGGGAATAGAACAGGCCGGCACTCACGTCGAAGGCGTTTCCGCGGATATCCTGCTTGGGAATCGCCTCGTCGGTCGGCTGGTGGTAGTCGTCATTATCGGGGATGAATACTTCGGAACCGGTAAACGACTGGTCCACGAAGCCTATCTGGGCGCCGATGGAAAGCGTACCTTTGAAAAGTTTCTGCTTGTAGGCCACCTGGGCGCCGAGGTTCATATTCTTGTAGAGGCCCATAGACTCCTGCTGCATTACGAGACCTACGCCGAAACGCTTTTTGAAAAGCATGAAAGGTATATCGGCCGCCACCACGAAGGTTTTCGGGGCACCGTGGATTCCCACCCACTGCAGGCGGGCGCCTCCGCGGATTTTCAGCAGATCAGTTGTGCCGATTGCTCCGGCGTTATAATAGTTCGGCACCTCGAAATACTGGGAAAACTGGGCGTCGTTCTGGGCAACGGAACCCGGAGCCGCACTCCAGAAAGCCACGACAACCATCAGGAACGCCAGTGAGCGTCCTCCGCGGAAAGAAATGAGTCTTTTAAGGGAATCTGTTATCATTCTTCTCATTCAAAGTAGAAGGAAAGCACTACCATCTGGGTGGTGGCGCGTTTTACAGAAGCGTTGATTGTGGTTTTCAGCGGATCATCCACCAGGTCAGGCCGGTTGTGGTTGATGCAGTCCGTAAGCCCGAAACAGAATTTAAGTTCCGGAATCAATTTGAAATAAGGGAGGTAAATGTCGCATCCGAAGCCTACGGAAAGCATGAACTCCTGGCCTTTGGTCTTGATGATGTCGGAACTTTTCTTGGCCACATCGACGGCGGGGATGGCTCCGGCTATGACATAGGGGCGCAGGTTACGCATACGCTGGGATGCGAATTTCACTTCTACGGGAAGGACCAGGTAAGCCGACTTGAGGTCCTGCTTTTCGGAGACGTCGTTGGTCGTATCGTAATAGTTTATCACCCTGTTGCCGAACCATAGTCCGGGGCTGACGCGCAGGGAGAAATAATTGTTGAGTCTAAGCTCCGCCAGGCCGTTGACGCAGAAGCCCGGACTGTAAGAGGGCTGCGACATGAACCATGTCTGGCCGTCTTCGGTGACGAATCCGTTATGATGGAAACTCATCCCGAAGGTGTTCATTCCCACCGAGAAGCCCAGATGGAACCTCCTCATATCGGCATACGGACGGTTCAGCACCTTGTCATTGAGGCGCTTGGCTGAAGCCGTCAGGGGGACCAGCAACATCAGCAGCAGGAGGGCGGCCGCAACCGCTCTTCCGGCGAGATTCCCGATTGATTTCGTTGTTACACTCATTGTTATAAGAACGGAAGCGGAGAACCTTTATTGCCGAGTGCCGAAAAATTCCCCGGCGGGACGCCCCGTCGCAAGTTAATAAAAGTTAAGAACGCAACCGCCTCCCCCGTTTTATGCGTTTAACTATTAACTTTGCATAAAATTCCACAACATGAAAAAGATTTGCCTGCATATCCTTCTGCTTGTCAGCGTTATTACAACAGGACTCGCCCTGACTTCCTGCGAAGACGACAACACCGCCGAGCGCTGGTATCTGAGCGGCACATGGCAATGTATGCAGTACCCCGAGGAAACCCTCTGCTTTTTCATGGACGGCACCGGCCACTGGGAAAACAACTACACCGGCGACTATGAGGAATTCAATTATTACTGCAACGACGATTACCTCTGGTTCCGATGGTTCCCGGCCTACGGCCCCTCCTATACCGAGGACTGCACCATCTACATGACCAACGGCAACGCCATGCAGATCACCTACCCGGGCGACTACTCCACGCCCCCCTACACCCTCTTCTACTCCCGCATCGACTGACCCCCTTATTCCGCCTTGCTTCCGCTCCAGAAGGAAGAGGCAAGTAAAAGTCACAGGGCATCCCATGATACCGGAATCATCATTTTTGCCTCAGAAGTCTTTCCATAACAGCCACCGCCTCCCGGTGTTCTTCCCGGCATATAAAATGGGCGAACTGACGGTTACCGGTATTATACGGGTCCTCCATCTCGACCCGATAATTGATAAAACCGGATAGATTACAGGATTTTACATACATCTCAAACATCCGCGAAAACAGTCTGCTGCGATATTCCTGCGGAAGCAACTCCGTATGATGTCGCCGAAGGTCGGTATCGGCATCACAATAAAAGCATAAGACGGCATCTTCATTTTCCCCCATAAATCTTGCAAGCACATCCGATACGGCAAACAGTATTTTGTAGCCTACGTAATCTTCTCCTGATTTACGGACTAAAGTTACATCATAGAACACCAGACTCAACACCTGAGGGTCCGAGGAAAACGCCATAAGAGTCTCAGCGTCATAATACGAAAGGGCAACCATCAACTGATTACCCTCTGAATTCCTTATATCGAAAGTTAAGTCCATTTACACTCTGACCGTAAATGTCCCCTGTTCTTTGTCGGCCAGCTTTTTCATCTGCTGCCGTTTCTTCTCTCTCAAAGCGCCGAAAACCTCAATCATCTTTGGAGAGGGATTTTTAATGATTATGTTTCGAGTCATATCAATCTGCTTATTAGGTTCGTCACAAAAGTACAACAAATATTTTGATGCTGCAAATTCTACTGATTTAAAACCTCTGTATTACTACACTTTGTGATATAAAAAACAACTTTACAATATAGAAACACCCGGCGTAGCCCAACAGTTCCGCACATCCGGCTTAACAATCTTTAATTGCCCACACCCCGACATACCGCCGATTAACGATACGATTTCAAACTTTTATTGCTAACTTTGCTGTCCGATTAAAATGCGGGGATGAATCCTGCGTTCCCCCCGAGTGCTTGCTACCTCGTAAAAAACAAGAACAATGAACAATAAGCCATTATTTACCCTCCCTTTTCTGGGGCTGACCGTACTGTTCGTGGTCTGCCTCATAATCTCGAATCTTATTGAAATCAAAACCGTCAGTATAGGCGCCGTCACGGTGACGGCCGGGATGGCGGTCTTTCCCCTGTCCTACATTATCAACGACTGCATCGTGGAGGTCTACGGTTTCAGCCGGGCGCGCCTGGTAATCTGGGCCGGATTCGCCATGAGCCTGCTGGTGGCGCTGCTGCTCAACATAGCCCTGTGGCTTCCCGGCAGCCCCGACTGGCACGCCCAGGAGGCGATGGAAACCGTCTACGGCTCCGTCCCCCGCATCATGCTGGCCAGCTTCGCGGCTTTCATCTGCGGTTCTATGGTCAACGCCTACGTCATGAGCCGTATGAAGCGAAGCGCTTCCCGCCGGTCCGACTCCCGCTGGCGTTTCCCGCTGAGAGCCATCGTCTCAACCCTGTGGGGGGAGGGGGTGGATTCGGTCATATTCTTCCCCATCGCCTTTGCCGGAACGCTTCCGGCGGATGTCATTGTGACGCTCATCATAACTCAGGCCCTGCTGAAAACCGCCTACGAGATTCTGATTCTTCCCCTGACGGTCGTCATCGTAAGGCGACTCAAACGTGCGGAAAACATCGACACCGTCGACTCCGAGACCACCGATTACCGGTGGTGGCGCCTGTCGGACCTCTGATTCCTTTCCCCCGGATTTCCAGAAGCAAATCCCCGGTACCACACCCCCGGAAAAGCCCGGCCCGCTCGGGGCCGACAGCCTCGCGCTGCATTTCCGGCAAAGCGGCGGGCCGCCTCCGCGATTGTTGAAAATTAGCGATTTATTGAATTTTTTTCGCCGCGGATAGCGTCAGTTTCAGAAAAAATCACGATATTTGCACTTGCGTTTTGACCCGCAGCCTCCAAGCTTCGGCCTAATGATTTGCGCGTCAATCGTTTAGAGCTGTTTTCGATATATTTCACTTAAATTCGATATAACCCCGTTATGACCAAAGCTGAAATCGTAAACGAGATTTCCAAGACAACCGGCATTGAACGTGCCGCCGTTCTCGAAACCATCGAAAAGTTCATGGAAGTGGTAAAGGACTCTCTGGCCCACGGAGAGCCGGTCTTTCTGCGCGGATTCGGAAGCTTCATCATCAAGACCCGTTCGCAGAAAACTGCCCGCAACATTTCCAAGAACACCACCATCATCATCCCCGAACACAAAATTCCCGCTTTCAAGCCCGCGAAAGTGTTCATGGAAGACCTTAAATAATTCAGGCCTGCAACCATTCCTCACACTCTCCCCACCATTCCACCCGATTGTTAACCACTAAAATTTTCTTACTATGCCCAGCGGAAAGAAAAGAAAAGGCCACAAGATGGCTACCCACAAGCGTAAAAAACGCCTGAGAAAGAACCGTCACAAGAAGAAATAATCTTTGCTTCGGTTCAGGCTGCCGAAAACCGGGACAAACATCCCGGAAACGGCGACGCGATAACGACAAGGAACAAACTTTTCCCGACGGCTCCCACTCCTTCAGAAGGCTTGCGCCGCGAAAAAGTTTGTTCTCGCGTTTTTGCCCCCTCCAGTTCCTCTCCCCCTCTTCTCCCGTTTTCCCATAAATCCCCCTTAATGAAAGAATGAAAAGCGAACTCATCGTCGACGTACAGCCCCAGGAGGTCTCCATAGCCCTCCTGGAGGATGGCCGCCTGGTCTCCCTGCAGAAAGAGAGCCGGAACCTGGCCTACGCCGTCGGGGACATATACGTGGCTAAGGTCAAGAAGCTGATGCCTGGCCTCAATGCCGCTTTTGTCAACGTCGGCTACGAAAAAGACGCCTTCCTTCATTACCTGGATCTTGGGCCCCATTTTTCTTCCTACTCAGCCTTTCTCGAACAGCTCTTCGGCGACCGCAAGGCCCCCCTGCCGCAAGTGCAGAAAATGAAGCTCCTGCCCGACATCGACAAGCACGGAACGATTTCCGACCAGCTCCAGTCGGGACGCGAGCTGATGGTGCAGATTGTCAAGGAGCCGATTTCGTCTAAAGGCCCCAGACTGACCACCGAGATATCCTTCACCGGCCGCTACCTGGTCCTGACCCCTTTCTCACAGAAAATCTCCATATCGCAGAAAATCAAGACCACGGCCGAAAAGCTCCGTCTGCGCCACCTCGTTGAAAGCATCCGGCCGAAAAACTTCGGCGTAATCATCCGCACGTCCGCCGAAGGCAAATCCGTGGCCGAACTCAATCATGAAATCCAGACCCTCCTGCAATGCTGGGAAGACACCGTGGCCAAAGCCCGCACCGCCGAAATCCCCTCGCTGATTTTCGAGGAAGAGAGCCGCATCGTGGGCGTGCTGCGCGACGTCTTCACCCCCGGATTCGAGAACATCCATGTCAACGAGGCCGAGGCCTACACCCAGATTAAAAAGTATGTCAGCCTGATTGCCCCGGACAAGAAAGAAATCGTAGAGCTTTACACCAAAGATGTGCCGATTTTCGACGAATTCAACGTCACCAAGCAAATCAAATCGTCGTTCGGGAAAACCGTGTCTTTCAAGTCGGGAGCCTACATCATCATCGAGCATACCGAAGCCCTCCATGTCATCGACGTAAACTCCGGTAACCGCGCCAAAGCCGGCAACGACCAGGAGACAAACGCCCTGGAGGTAAACCTCCGCGCCGCCGACGAAATCGCCCGCCAGCTGAGACTCAGGGATATGGGCGGCATAATCGTCATCGACTTCATCGACATGAACAAGGCCGAGCATCGGCAGGCCCTCTATGACCATATGCGCCAGATCATGGCCAACGACCGCGCCCGCCACAACATCCTCCCCCTGAGCAAATTCGGTCTGATGCAGATCACGCGCCAGAGGGTGCGCCCGGCCCTGGACATCGTCACGGCCGAGACCTGCCCTTCATGCTACGGCAAAGGGGAAGTGCAGCCCTCGCTGCTTTTCACCGACACCCTCCGCGAAAAGCTCAGCTATCTTGTCTCCGAGCTTAAAATCAAGAATTTCATCCTCTACGTCCACCCCTTCGTGGAGGCCTACCTCAAGAAAGGGATTATCTCCCTATACCGTCGCTGGCGACTCGAGTTAGGAGGCAAATTCAAGATTATGGCGGACCAGTCGCTGGCATATCTGCAATACCGCGTCCTCGATGCCCAGCGCAACGAAATCGACCTTAAGGAAGAAAAAGATCTTGACAAGACATCCTCCGTCAAGGCCAAGACAAAAGCCAAGAACCGGGTAAACCAGCCGGCCCAGACCGAACCCCAGGAACAGTCCTGACCGGCCCGGGCCGACACAGTCGGAACCCGCGATTCAACCACCTCCAGGCGGTGTGGCGAAATTCATAATTTTGCCACACCGCCTTTGTTTTTCTCCCGGGAGCCACCAGAATGGCTCCGCGCACTATCCTTCCGAAAAGTAGCACGGCGGAGTTTGCATTGTCGAAAAAAATCAGTAACTTTGTCCCCGTAATCCACACAGCTACACAATGCAGGAAAAGATTGTTATCCTTGATTTCGGGTCGCAGACCACCCAGCTTATCGGGCGACGGGTGCGCGAACTCAACACCTATTGCGAGATTATCCCTTACAACAAGTTCCCCCACGACGACCCCTCGGTCATCGGAGTCATACTTTCGGGTTCCCCCTTCTCGGTCTATGACGACAAGGCTTTCCGCGCCGACCTTTCGGCCATCCGCAAGCGTCTGCCCGTGCTGGGCATCTGCTACGGCGCCCAGTTCATGGCCTGGACCGACGGCGGCAAGGTAGAGCCGGCCGGTACCCGCGAATACGGTCGCGCCCGCCTGGAATGGATTGATGCCGCCGAGCCGATTTTCAAAGGAATCGAGGCCGGAAGCCAGGTATGGATGAGCCACGGCGACACCATCACCGAAATCCCTGCCGGATTCCGCACCATCGCCTCCACCGATAAGGTAAAAATCGCCGCATACCGGATTGACGGCGAGCAGACCTGGGGAGTCCAGTTCCATCCCGAGGTCTACCACTCGCTGGACGGCACGAAACTGCTGCGCAACTTCGTTGTCGATGTCTGCGGTTCGCGCCAGGACTGGAGCGCCGCGTCCTTCATCGATTCCACGGTGAAAGCCCTGCGCGAACAGCTGGGAGACGACAAGGTTGTCCTGGGACTCTCCGGTGGCGTCGACTCCTCGGTTGTCGGCGTGCTGCTCAACAAAGCCATCGGCAAGAATCTTACCTGTATTTTCGTGGACCACGGTATGCTTCGCAAGGACGAGTTCAACGATGTCCTCCGCGACTACCAGGGACTGGGACTGAACGTAATCGGCGTGGACGCCTCCGAAAAGTTCTTCAGCGAACTCGCCGGAGTGACCGAGCCCGAGCGCAAACGTAAAATCATCGGCAAAGGCTTCATAGACGTCTTCGATCAGGAGGCCCACAAGCTGAAAGATGTGAAATGGCTCGCTCAGGGAACCATCTATCCCGACTGCATCGAATCCCTGTCGATTACCGGTACCGTCATCAAGAGCCACCATAACGTCGGCGGTCTCCCCGAAAAGATGAACCTGCGACTCTGCGAGCCCCTCCGTCTCCTGTTCAAGGACGAGGTCAGAGCCGTAGGGCGCGAACTCGGAATGCCCGAGCGCCTTATCTCGCGCCATCCTTTCCCGGGTCCCGGCCTGGCCGTCCGTATCCTGGGCGACATCACCCCCGAAAAGGTCCGCATCCTCCAGGAAGCCGACAAGATTTTTATCGACGGACTCCGCGAGTGGGGTCTTTATGACAAAGTATGGCAGGCCGGGGTAATCCTCCTGCCCGTCCAGAGCGTAGGCGTCATGGGCGACGAGCGCACATACGAAAGGGCAGTAGCCCTGCGGGCCGTGACCTCCACCGACGCCATGACCGCAGACTGGGCCCACCTCCCCTACGAATTCCTTGCCGAAGTCTCCAACAAAATCATAAACAAAGTCAAAGGCGTCAACCGCGTAGCCTACGACATCTCCTCCAAACCGCCAGCCACAATCGAATGGGAGTAATCCCCACCATATAACCAACGCTATTATGGACCCCAAACCCTCAAATACCAACAATCCATATAAGACAGAGGGGGAACAGCAGCCGCTGCCCGGCCAGTCGACTCTCCCTCTGGAACCCCGTCTTCCCCGCGAGGAATCTGCGGAGGACGCCCGGTATATGCCCCAGCCCCCGCGCCCCAGAAATTTTCAGCCTCAGCCGACTGTGAATTTTCCGGCGCAGCCGGGTCCGCGCCAGTATGACACGCCCGCATCCTACGGCAACGGAGGCAGTCGGCCTCAGGCGCCCGCTCCTGAACCTCTCGCCCAGGAGCGCCGCTTAGAACCGCGTCCGACGGTGACTTTCCCTGCGGGAGGTCATGCGCCGCAGGAGGCAATGCCGCAGAATCATCAGGGACCATCCCGTCCGGCCCCGCGCCCCTATCCTACTCCCCAGTGGCCCCCGCGTCCGGGTAATCCGCCCCAGCATCCCGACCAGGGAGGAGGCCATTTCCAGAGAAGCAATCCTACGGTTCCGGCCGGCAATAACGGAGGCGCAGGTTTCGGCGGAGGTCACAATCAGCCCCCCAGACCGCGTCCGACGATTACGGACGATTCCGGAAACAAAAAGGGCGGCAAGCTCCCCCTGATTATCGGTTGCGCCGTCGCCCTGCTGCTTCTTATCGGAGGAGGTGTGTGGTATTATTTCCATACACGCGAAGTAAAGGCTGAAGAAGAGCAAGCACAGACGGATATCAATTTCCCCTCCGAACTGACCGACACAGCCGCAGCTCCCCCCGTTCCCGCACCGGCCGACCCGGTGACAGATTCGCCCGGAGTAAGCGACGGCACGGAGTCCACTTCCCTGTTCAACCGTCCGCTGACCTATACCGGCACCGTTTCTCCGGGGGGAGCAGCCAATCTGAACATCATCCTCTTCCAGAACGGACGTCTCGAAGGGTCGCTCGACTATACCGGAGGGAAATCCATGCCTGTCTACGGCAGCTACACCTGGACCGACAACGGCCATAAGATGAACATCAATTTCACCGTCAGCTCCAAGACAGACCGCGGTTACTCGGAAAGCTGGTCAGGCCATTCCTCCTACATTAAGGATGACCTCGCCCATACCCTCACTTTCTCCCGTATCAACACCTCCCGCGGCCAGTCAATGAAGGCCAATTTCGCTCTCCGTCCGTGATCCGCCTATTGCAACACACTACTGACAATCAACAAGTTACACCAATAGGGGGGGTAATACCCCGCTGGCTTCTGCTGACGGCCATTCTGTTTGCCGCCGCTATGTTCGGCCTGCAGTTGTGGATTTACGGCAGCGGAAACAAGGCTATGGACGGATATTCCTACTTCAACGCCTGGGACACAATCCGCACTTTACATCCTGACCAGCTCCGGCCACCGTTATACGCGGTGTTCGCCGGACTGGTCAGGGAAATCTTCGGTGAACGAGGTGCCCTGGCGGCTATCGCGTTCCTGCAGTGGACCGCCTATGTGGCATCCCTGAGTATAGTATGGCGCATAAACTGGCGCCTCGGAGTCAGGAGACCTTTCAACGTCGTGGCCGTTCTTATGTTCCTGGTTTTCCCGGGGATGTGGGTTCTCAATAATGTCTCGGTACCGGAAACGTTCTGCGGGTGCGGTCTGCTGCTGCTGATATGGCTCTCAGACCGCTATATGGCGACAGGCAGACGCAAATATCTGCTGTGGAGCGGTGGGGTTCTTATCGGCCTGATTTTTACCAAAGTAATGTATATCTTCCTGATTCCGGTCCTCGGGGTTCTGTGGGGCTATGCCTGCCGGAATTTCAGGAAAGACATCCTCCCGGCCGCCGGAATAATCGCCTCGGCCATTATCCTTACCGTCACATACAGCCTGACAATCAAGCGCGTATGCACTACCCAGGGACTTACCCTCGCAACGGCGTGGAACCGCTATGTGACCCTTCGCATGGAGGGGCTGATACAGCCCGACGACATCGTAGACCCCGTGCTTCGCGAAAGATTCCGCCCCTACTATGAAAAAGACCCCGGACGCTGGTCGCCGGGAGAAAACATCTACTGGCACGAGACATGGGCGTTCAACTGGGGAGAGCTGAACTCTATCTGTGACGCCGCCGTAAGCCGTCATCGCCGGGAAGTCTTCTCGATGACAGCATCCTATTTCCTTCGCACACTCCCGTTCAGCCAGTTCCGGTATGTTGAACCGGGCCCCGATCCGACCGACAACATCGCATTGAAATGGGACGGCCTGGGACCGCTCGACCCCGGGGGCCATATCTTTCCATTGCACCGTTACCTCTGGTTCCCGATCTGGGCCGGATGGCTGATTACTATCCTCTTTTCAGCCCTGTGGATTACCCGATGGATAAAGCGGCGCCGCTTTCCGGCCATCCCCTACCTTATTGATTGCCGGAGCGGTCACCGTCGGTTTCTCCTCCATCATCATCTCGGCTCCCGACGACTGGGGACGCCTGATGACCTCCCTTGATTATCTCCTGCCCGTCATGCTGGCCTCCGTTCTGTCCGCTCTTCCATTTAACAATCGCACCCATGCCTGAATCCACCGCATCCACCGACCGCTTTCCGCGCTGGCTCTGGATACTGATTGCTGTTCTGGGAGCCATAATGATCACGCTACAGTTTCTGAAAGCCGGAGATCTGTTTGTAATATATGACGCGTTTTCTTATACCGCCGCATGGGAACGGCTGAAAATGTGCCTTCCCGACGCAGTCAGGCCTCCGGTTTATCCGCTTTTTTATGGCATCATAACCACCATTTTTCCGGGAACGACCGGTATGGTAGTCATCGCCGTATTGCAGTGGAGTCTGTTCGGTGTGGCGATATGGATGCTGTGGCGTATCCTTGTTTATTTTGAAGTAACCCGCGCGTTCCGCGTCGCCACGATTCTGCTTCTGCTCTTTTTCCCGGGGAACTGGGTGATGAACAATGCTCTGCAGACGGAGTCCCTGTCGCTTTTCCTGATTACCTTTCTGGTATATTCCCTTATACGCTACCGTCAGCGTCAGACGCGCCTGTGGAACATCGCCGGAGCGATCACGACGTTTCTCCTGGTGTATCTCAAGCCCCAGTTCATTTATATAATTCCGATTTACCTGGCTGCGTGGTGGATATGCTCGGCCAACAGGAAACAGACAATCCTTACGGTCACTTCATCGTTACTTATCGCAGGCTCATTGTTTTTCTATACATGGACGCTCAGGAGATTCTGCGGCTTCAATCAGGGCCTTACCGTAGTGGGCACTGTCAATTGCTACGGAATCCTGAGAATGGGAGGCCTCGTTACCCCCGATGACATCGAGAATCCGGACATAAGAGAACATCTGCGCCCTTATCTGGAAGCTGACCCGGGTTCAGACCTTCTCGAGACCGATCTCTATGGAGTCGAATGGAAATATATGAACCTGGTTCAATGCGATTCCATCAACCGGAACGTCATCCCCAATCATCCCGCGGAAGTCGCCGGATTTCTTCTGTCGCGATTCCCCCGCTCTTTCTCCCACAGTATTTTCCCCCGCCACGGTTACGCCCGCCCTTATGACGAACCCAAGCACCGGAGATATTATGCTCTGACCGGCAAAAAGCAGCCCTCACTGCATATTCCGGAATTCACTTATGGCGAAGCATTGACCAATGGCGACAAAGCTCTCCGGGGGAGCCTGGTTTTCCCGTTTTACGGCATCCTCGACATCCCTTTTATCGCCGCCTATATAACGTTGGCCTTATTTACAGGCATTACACTCCTGTCCTGGAAAAAATCGGGATGGAAGAGATTCCCGACGGTGGCGTTTACGCTTATCGCTCTTATTTCGGGAGGCTATATCACGACTCTTGCAGGCGCCTATGATGACTGGGGGAGAATTGCCGGTTCCACTCATGTGTTGCTTTTTGCCGCAGGAGGTATAGTCGTCTACAAATCCTACCGTTATGTGCAGTTCAGACTCAAACGCCGTCAACAGCCTTAACTCTCTTTCCGGAGAGGAGACCGGAGGAAAAGGCGGGTTTCCGAAATGGCTGCTTGCCGTAATGACAGTATTCGCGTGCGCCATGATCATATGGCAGTGGGCCGTATGCCGGAGCATGGGGATGTTGAGCGACTATTTCGATTACCTCGACGCATGGCACACCCTGACACGCCATTATCCCCATATCACCCGCCCCCCGCTATATCCCCTTTTATTAGGCGTAACCACCTCTTTGCTCGGAGAGACCGCCGGACATATCCTTCTGGTGGCGCTGAACTGGATAATCTGGATGATCGGCTGTCGGTTGTCGTGGTCTGTCATGGCGTATTTCGGGGTAAACAGAGTGTTGCGGATTTCCGTCATTTTTCTGCTGATGCTTTTTTCCGGGAGCTGGGTCTATAACAACAATCTGCTTCCTGAAGCACTCTGCCAGGGGATGGTTCCCCTGCTGATATGGCAGGCAATCAGATTCGTCAGGACGCGCCGTGCCGTATGGATTGTCTATACGTTTCTGACCGCGCTGGCCCTGGTATTCCTCAAACCCCAGTTCATAAGCCTGTTTCCTGTACTGGCTCTTGTCTGGGGCATCGCAGTGCGGAGAAACCGGCGTCAGCTGCTTGTGTTATCGTGTTCCCTGGTCCTTTCAGCCGGGCTGGTGAGCTTCTATGCCTGGACTCTCAGATATGTATATTCACTGTCCGGAACCATTTCAGTCTCAACTTACTGGAACCGCTACTGTACCCTCCGCATGGCCGGACTTATCCACACTGATGAAATCCGGGATTCCCAGGCCAGGCGCACATTGGCTCCGCTGATTCAGGCCGATCCCGGACAGTATAATCCGGAAGTATTCATGTATGAATACGAACTGCAGCGCGTATCGTCGGCGCAGCTCCAGGAAATCGTCGACGATGCTGTCAGGAGGCACCCGGCCGCGGCGGCCAAAGCCTTTGCAAGGCCGCTTTATCAAGAACTCGACCGTCCGTTTTTCCCGCGGAACTGGCATGAACGTATGCCGCGGACAGCTGCCGACACCGCATATTATCAGGCACTTGGATGGAGCTATCGGGGTGAGGATCACCGCTGTTTCCGTCACGGCGGAGAACTGTTCAGGACTTCCCCGGAATTCAAAGGGAGCGCAATATCTCCGACCTACGGTTTGAGTTTCCCGTTCTGGATAAGCTGGCTTGTCATAATCCTGTTCACCGGGCGCACGATTGGGGGCGCCCTAAGGTCGCGACGGCGGGATATGGTCCCTTTCCTCATGGCCGGAATCCTTATCGCAGGATATGTGACGGCATTTGTCGGGGCGATGGGAGACTGGGGAAGACTTGTCAATCCCTACACTATGCTGCTCCTTTGCACCGCCGGTGTACTCCTTACTCCGCTTTTACGCATAATCAGAAAATATCATGGCCGATATTCTTCATCAATCTCCTGAATCGCATCCTTCCGGCGGAGAATCCGGCGAGGAGCGCTTTCCCCGTTGGCTGCTGGCCGTGCTGGTGTGCTTTGCACTGACCATGCTGACGTGGCAGGCTGTCGTCTGCCACGGTATGGGAAGCATCGGCGACACCTGCACCTACGTTTCCGCCTGGCAGGTTATCAAGACTCTGCATCCCGACATGGTGCGGCCGCCGGTCTATCCTCTGATTCTGGGCATCTGCCTGGAAGTGTTCGGCGAGTGGTGGGGAAAAGTGGCCGTATGTGTCCTCCAGTGGGAATGCTGGATTGCGGGCTGCGTCCTTACCTGGCGGATTCTGATTTATTTCGGGATTTCGCGGAAAATCCGGCTCTGGACAATCATAGCCCTGATGCTGTTTTCGGGAGGCTGGGTGTTCAACAACGTAGCCCAGACCGAAGGGTTCGCCACAGCTCTTATGCCGTTATTTATCTGGCAGACAATTCAGTATATCCGGGGCCGCAAATCCGTCTGGATCTGGAGCGCGAATCTTACGCTGCTGTTCTTTATATTTCTCAAGCCTCAGTTCATCTGTCTCCTCCCCGCAGTGTCGGTCGCATGGATTTATATGACCCGCCGCAACCGCACGGCCCTGTTAGCGGGCCTGATGATTCCTGTGACTGCCCTCGGGATGATATGGTTTTACACGTGGACCATCAGACGCTGCTACTGCCTGGACAACACATTTTCGATTGTGACGCACTGGAACGGATATTATTCCATGCGTATGGCGGGACTTATCCGTATCGATGAAATCGAAAATCCGGAGGTAAAAGAACGATTGCGCCCCTATATCGAACTTGACCCCGGAAGAAATTTACCCGACCATAATCTCTACTGGTGCGAGCTATGGCAGGCATCAGTCGGAGACCTCGCCCGGGTGTGGCAACACGCATACAGCCTTCACACCGCGGAAGCCAACCGCTATATGCTTGCCCGCTTCCGCACAGGACTGTCGAAAGATATCTCCGTCTGTGATTTCACCCCGCATCCCGATGTAACAGCGGCCGATTCCGCATGGTACGCCCTTACGAAAACATCCCGCTCGATTCCTCCCGACATCGTTCGGGGAAAAGCGCTTTTCCAACCTTCCCAGGCCACTCCGGGAGGATATCTCATGCCTCTCTACGGAATCGCCACCGCGCCCTTCTGGGCGGCATGGATGATAATCTTCGCGTTTTCGGCAATGTACATAGGGCGCTGGATCCGGCGCAAACGCTTTCCGGTAATAGCGTTTCTTATATCGGCCTCTGTCGTTGCCGGTTATGTCACTGCATTTTTGGGAGCCTACGACGGCTGGGGAAGGCTGGTGACACCTTACACTATGCTGCTTTTTATTATGGCTGCCGTGCTGTTCTCAAACGTTAAAAAATCATTATTGAAGTACAGGCAACGGCGCGCGGGTTTGCTCAACTGAGTAAAGTTGCGTAAATTTGCAGTATGAACTGTCCGGAATCGAAAACTGGATTTTACGCCGCTGTCGCCTTGCAATGGAAAAGGTCACGGGTAGCCGTCGCAGTGCTGCTCGTGGCGCTGTTTTTGTTGCCTCTCGGGATGTCGGGCCAGACGGCGGTGCGCCGTCCGGCGGGACACCGCCACAATCCCTCCCTCGCCGCCGACTCGCTGGCGAACCCGGACCGGAATACATCAGGCTCCTCCGCGCCTGTCCCCTCACTTTCGGGCGCCCGGGCAGCCCTCCCCGATTCAATCCCCGTAGGGGTGCCGGTGGATGACCGCGCCGCAGTCGTCGAGGACAGATTCGAGATTTCCGGAGATTCAATCGCTTTCACTCCGGTCGACACCCTGGGCGTCATGACCGCCGGCGAAATCATGGGGGCCGACTCCCGCAACCGCGCCGCCCGTAACGATTCCATCATGAGGATGCTCAGCGAGATCCCCGAGGACGAATGGGTGCCGCGCCCGGTGGAATTCAACCCCGACCCCACCCGGGCCGTATGGCTCTCGGCCCTCTTCCCCGGCCTGGGACAGATCTACAACCGCCGCTACTGGAAACTCCCCCTTATCGTGGGCGGTTACCTCGGACTGGGCTACGCCACAAGCTGGAACAACCAGATGCTCAAGGACTATACCCGCGCATACTCCGACCTGCTCGACAATGACCCGTCGTCCAACAGCTATATGGATTTCTTCGCCCCGAATGTCAACGAAGCCGACCTCGACAAGGCGTGGCTCCAGAACCTCCTGCGTTCCCGCAAGAACTATTTCCGCAGGAACCGCGACCTCTGTATCATCAGTATGGTAGGCGTATATCTCCTGGCGATGGTCGACGCATACGTCGACGCCTCTCTCTCGCATTTTGACATCACCCCGCGCCTGTCGATGGACGTCGCCCCTGCCATCATGCAGGACGGACGCCAGCGTTACCCCTCCGTCGGACTGGCCTGGGCATTGAACTTTTAAACCGCTCACTCCCTATGATGCTTGCAAAACTCTTTTCCGGACGTCTCGGATGCCTGCTGCTGGGCTCGTTTGCTTTCGTAGCGGCCTCGGCAGCCCCCCGCCCGGTTCCCGCCCTCCTCAACCTTTCCCAGGCGGATTCCACAATCGTCTTCCCGGAAAGTTTCGAGACCGATACCCACAAGATGATGGAGAACTGGTATCTCCGCAACTATACGGCCCTCGACGCCGATGTTTCCCAGAAGCCTGACGCCGAAGTATCCGACGAGGAAATCATCAGGCGCCTCGGAGCCATCCCGACCACCATCGAACTTCCCTTCAACTCCATCGTCCGCGCCTATATCGACGCCTACACCAAGAAGAACCGCTCCCTGGTCGAGAATATGCTCGGCATGAGCCTCTACTATATGCCGATTTTCGAGCAGGCCCTCGAGCGCGAGAACCTGCCGATGGAGCTTAAATACCTCCCGGTCATCGAGTCAGCCATGAACCCCGACGCCGTCTCCCGTTCGGGAGCCACCGGCCTCTGGCAGCTCATGCTCCCGACAGCCCGCGGATTCGGCATGGAGGTCAACACCCTCGTCGACGAACGCCGCGACCCGGTAGCCTCATCCGCCGTGGCCGCCAAGCTCCTGCGCCAGCTCTACGACATCTACCACGACTGGTCGCTGGCCATCGCCGCATACAACTGCGGACCGGGCAACATCAACAAGGCTCTCCGCCGCTGCACCTCCGAGCAAAAAGACTTCTGGGCCATCTACCCCTATCTGCCCAAGCAGACCCGCGGATATGTCCCCTGCTTCATAGCCGCCACTTACGTGATGAACTACTACAAGCAGCACAATATCTCTCCGGCCCTGGCCCGCAAGCCCATCCTTACCGACTCCGTACACGTAGGGCGACGGGTCCATTTCCAGCAGATCTCCGACATACTCCAGATTCCCGTCGAGGAACTGAGAGTCCTCAATCCTCAGTACCGCCAGGACCTTATCCCCGGCGACATCCGGCCCTACTCGCTGGTGCTTCCCGCCAACCAGGTCTATTCCTATATCATGAGCGAGGACGCCATCTGCGCCCATGACGCCGACAAATACATCCGCCGCCCCACCGCCGAACCCGCCTCAGGCGCCCCCGCACCCGAAGCCGCCGAGGACAATCCCCAGGGACAGGACGGCCAGTGGGTTACCACCGAGAAAGTCCTCTACCACAAGGTTAAGAAAGGGGAGACAATGTCGTCAATCGCCCGGCGTTACGGCGTATCGCTCTGGAGTCTCAGACACGCCAACGGAAACATCCGCAAGCCGCGCCGCGGCCAGACCCTGAAAGTAATAACCACTGAACGCGTCTTCAAACCTACGGCCACCCCTCCCCCCGAAGGGGACAACCTCCTGGTAAAGCAGGAGAATCCGGCTGACTCCGCACTGGTGGCCGCCGCCCCGCTCCAGACTCCTGAAACCGTACCCGTCGGCAAAGACACAGAAGCCAGCGATGCTCCCGGCGCCGCTCCCGCCAAGACAGAAGCCCCGGCAAAAAAGAAGGCGACCCAGGCTCCCAAAAAGAAGAAAAAGACTCCCGCAAAGCCAAAGACAAAAACTGTCACCGCCCGCAACGGCGATTCCCTGGAACGCATCGCCAAAAAGAACGGCACCACAGTCAACGCCCTCAAGAAGCTCAACGGACTGACCGGCAAGAACCCCGTAATCCAGCCCGGACAGAAAATACGTGTGAAATAATGACTTCCAACGACACCGAATTAATTCTCATCAACATCTCCGGCCAGGACAAACCGGGCGTCACCGCCGCCCTGACAGCCATCCTGGCCCGCTACAACGCGATGGTACTGGACATCGGCCAGGCCGACATCCACCATACCCTCTCGCTCGGAATCCTGTTCCGCACCACCTCCGACCAGTCGGGCGACATCATGAAGGACCTCCTCTTCAAGGCCTACGACATGGGAGTGAAAATCCGTTTCACCCCCATCTCCATAGGCGAATATGAGAACTGGGTCAGCCGCCAGGGGAAGAACCGCTGGATAATCACGATTCTCGGACGCCAGCTTACAGCCAGCAACATAGCCCTGGTCTCGGAAGTCATTGTGGAGCAGGGACTCAACATCGACGCCATCCAGCGTCTGACCGGGCGCCAGCCCCTCCTGGAAGGCTCCCTGCCGGCCGCGAAAGCCTGTATCGAGTTTTCCGTGCGCGGCACCCCCGAGAACCGGTCCGAAATGCAGAGCCGGTTCATCGAGATTTCCTCCCGCGAGGGATTCGACATCTCGATGCAGGAGGACACGATGTACCGCCGCTGCCGCCGTCTGATCTGCTTCGATATGGACTCCACGCTGATTCAGACCGAATGTATCGACCAGCTGGCCGAGAAAGCGGGCGTCGGCGACAAGGTCCGCGCCATCACCGAAAGCGCCATGCGCGGCGAGATTGATTTCCGCGAGAGTTTCACCGAGCGCGTGGCGCTCCTCAAAGGGCTGGATGTCAATGTCATGGAAGAAATCGCCGAGTCGCTTCCCATCACCGAGGGAGTGGACCGCATGATGCAGGTCCTCAAGCGCGCCGGCTTCAAGACCGCCATCCTCTCCGGAGGGTTCACCTTCTTCGGTGAATACCTGCGCCGCCGCTTCGGCTTCGACTACGTCTACGCCAACGAACTGGAGGTCGAGGACGGCAAACTGACCGGGCGCTACGTCGGCGAGGTTGTCGACGGCAAGCGCAAGGCCGAGCTTCTGCGCCTGATCGCCCAGGTGGAGAACGTCAACATCGCCCAGACAATCGCCGTAGGGGACGGCGCCAACGACCTCCCCATGCTCTCGGCCGCCGGTCTGGGCATCGCCTTCCACGCCAAACCGAAAGTGAAGGAGAGCGCCAAGCAGTCGATTTCGACAATCGGCATCGACGGTGTACTCTACTTCCTGGGATTCAAGGACTCATACATCGGAGAGACAAAATGAACAACCCCTCCCCCGCCGGCCTGACAGCCATCTACCATACTTTCGGATGCAAGCTGAATTTCGCCGAGACATCCACCGTGGCCGCCCGGCTTGCCGGACGCGGAATCCGCCGTGCCCTCAGAGGGGAGACGCCCGACCTGATTTTCATCAACACTTGCTCCGTGACCGAACTGGCCGACAAGAAATGCCGCCAGACAATCCGCTCCTACAACCGCCGCTATCCCGGCGCCGCCATTATCGTCACCGGATGCTACGCCCAGCTGAAAAGCGCCGAGGCGGCTTCCCTCCCGGGCGTGGCCGTGGTGGCCGGCAATGACCGCAAGGGGGAAATCGACCGTTTCATCGACGGTTTCCTCGCCTCGCGCCTACCCGTGACCGAGGTGATTCCCGCCCGGGAGATGCAGTCCTTCACCCCCTCCTGCTCCCGCGGAGACCGCACCCGCTATTTCCTCAAGGTACAAGACGGATGCGACTGCTGGTGTACCTACTGCACCATCCCCGCCGCCCGCGGACGCAGCCGATCTGGGACCGTGGAGGAGCTTGTAGCCCAGGCCCGTCAGGCCGCGGCCGAAGGGGGACGAGAGATCGTCATCACCGGAGTGAACATCGGCGACTTCGGCAAGCGTCAGCCCGGACTGGCGCCGGGAGCGCCCCGCCAGACGTTCCTTGACCTCATCCGGGCCCTCGACCGGGTGGAGGGCATCGAGCGTTACCGGATCTCCTCCATCGAGCCTGACCTGCTGACCGACGAAATCATATCCTTCTGTGCCTCTTCCCGGGCTTTCATGCCCCATTTCCATATCCCCCTCCAGTGCGGTTCCGACACCGTGCTGCGACTGATGCGCCGCCGCTACGACACGGCCCTTTTCCGCGACAAAATCCTGCGTATCAAGGAACTGATGCCCGACGCTTTCATCGGAGTAGACCTTATAGCGGGCGCCCGGGGCGAGACGCCGGAGGAGTTCGCCCGCTCACGCGACTTTCTCGAATCACTCCCGGTGACGCGCCTCCATATCTTCCCCTACTCCGAACGCCCCGGCACCCGCGCCCTCGAAATCCCCTACGTGGTCTCCCAGGAGGAAAAACATCGCCGCGTGGCCGAGATGATGGCCCTCTCCGACCGCAAGCTGGAGGAGTTCTCCCGAGGTTTCATCGGAACGGTGCGCCCCGTTCTTGTCGAACATTCCGGAAAGGGGAAGCCGATGGCCGGATTCACCGACAATTATCTCCGCGTCAGTCTGCCCGGCGCCTCCCCGGCGCTCGACAACCTGATTGTCCCGGTGCGGCTCAGTGAAATCACCCTTTCTCCGAAAGGGGAAGCCGAGTTTATCGGCGAGATTCTTCCCGACGGATCCGCATCATCCCCGCGCAGCTGATTCTCTCCCGCCTTATGAAAACTGCCGACCTGAAATATCTCCCCCTCAAATGGCTGGTCCACGGGCTGGCCCTGCTGCCGCTGTGGGTTCTGTACCGGCTGGCCGATCTTCTGTATCTTATCCTGCGCTATGCTGTCGGCTACCGCAGGAAGACCGTAATGAAGAATCTCGCGGAATCCTTCCCCGACAAAACTCCCCGCGAAATCCGCCGCATAGCCGACGGATTCTACCGCAACTTCGCCGACTATATCGTGGAGACCATAAAACTGCTGCATATCAGCGACCGCACGATGAAGCGCCGCATGACCTTCTCCGGCATCGAGGCGATCGACGAAGCCCTCGGGCGCGGACAGGCCGTGGTCTGCTACTTCGCTCACCTGGGCAACTGGGAATGGGCCCCCTCCATCACCCTATGGAGCCGCTTCACCCCTCATGACGGCGTGGAGTTCTGCCAGATCTACCGCCCTTTGCGCAACGCCTGGTTCGACGCCCTGATGCTCCGTATCCGCGGACGGTTCGGTGCCGTCTCCCTCCCCAAGAAGCGCTCCTTCCTCGACCTGCTCCGCTACCGAAAGCAGGGCATACCGACGGTCACCGGCTTCATGAGTGACCAGAAACCAAGCCACGGCGATCCGGTTCATGTCGTGCGGTTCCTCGACCATCCTACGGCGATGATCACCGGCACGGAGACCGTCTGCCGCCGCCTGGACGCCCTCCCCGTCTACTGGGAGATGTCGAAGCCCGGACGCGGACGTTACCATATCTCGGTGCGCCCCATGCCTCTGACGGAGCCGACCGACGCCTCCCCCTATCCCCTGACCGACCTTTACGCCTCTCTGCTCGAAGACAATATCCGGCGCAATCCGTCCCTGTGGCTCTGGAGCCACAAGCGCTGGAAAATCCCCGTCTCCTATCCAACCCCCACCGCCGCCGCCGAATGAAAACCGTAGCTGTCATCATCCTCAACTGGAACGGCGAGAAGCTCCTAAGGGAGTTCCTCCCCTCCGTCGTGGCCAACACTCCCGCCGACACCGCCGACGTAATCGTGGCCGACAACGGCTCGACCGACGGCTCCCTGGCGCTTCTCGAGAAGGAATTTCCCCAGGTGAAAGTCCTGAAATTCAGCGAGAACCTGGGGTTTGCCGGCGGCTATAACCGCGCCCTGCGCGAGACGAACTACCCCCTGACGGTCCTGCTCAACTCCGACGTGGAGACTCCCGCCGGATGGCTCCCCCCGCTGGTGCGCTTCATGGAGACGCATCCCGATGCGGGAGGCTGTCAGCCCAAAGTCCTCTCATACCGGGAGAAGAACCGGTTTGAATACGCCGGCGCCGCCGGCGGGTTCATCGACCGCAACGGCTTCCCCTATTGCCGCGGGCGTATCTTCTCGACCGTGGAGGAGGACACGGGGCAATATGACACCCCCGCCGAGGTATTCTGGGCCACGGGGGCCTGCCTGATGGTGCGCACCGCCGTCTATAACCGCGCCGGCGGACTCGACGAACGTTTCTTCGCCCACATGGAGGAGATCGACCTCTGCTGGCGTATGCAGCTGATGGGGCTGACGCTCTGGTGTGTGCCCGAAAGCCGTGTCTACCATCTGGGGGGAGGTTCTCTTCCGGCCGACAATCCCCGGAAGACATATCTGAACTTCCGCAACAATCTGCTGTTGTTACATAAAAACCTTCCCGTTGCCGACCGCCGGGGCGCCCTGCTGCGCCGGCGCCTGCTCGACACCGTCGCCTGGGCGAAATTCGTCGTTACGCTCGATTTTCCCAATGCGGGCGCCATCCTGCGCGCCCACCGCGATTTCCGCCGGATGCTGGTCCATTACTCCGACCGGGGAAATCTCTCGCTTCCGCAGGTTAATCTGCTGCGTGATCCCCGCCGGCCCAATATTCTTCTCTCCTACTATCTGCTGGGGCGGCGGCGCTACTCCTCCCTCTGATTCCCCGCCCCCTGTTCCCGGGACTGCCCCGCGATCCTCTCCCGTCCGAACCTCCATCTGTCACCCCCGTTACCGATTTCCGCCGATGATTCTCTGCAATACCGTCCCCGACATCGAAGGTCTGATTTCCGACCTTGCCTTTATCCTCCTGCTTGGCGCCGTCGTCACCCTGCTGTTCAAATGGATCCGTCAGCCCGTGGTGCTGGGCTATATCGTGGCCGGCTTCCTGGCCAGCCCCAACTTCAAGCCCCTTCCGTCGGTCACCACCGAGGCCAATATCGAATTCTGGGCGCAGATAGGTATTATAGTGCTGCTCTTCTCCCTGGGACTCGAATTCAGTTTCAAGAAACTTGTCAATACAGGAGGATCCGCCGTGGTGACGGCCCTTATAATCGTCCTGGGGATGATGGGCACGGGATTCGCCATCGGTCATCTGCTGGGATTCACCACCATAAACTCCCTTTTCCTGGGAGGTATGCTCTCCATGTCCTCCACCACCATTATAATAAAAGCGTTCACCGACCTTAACCTGCGACAGAAGAAGTTCGCCTCCCTGGTGTTCGCGGTGCTGATTGTCGAAGACCTGTTCGCGGTGGTGATGATGGTGGTACTGAGTTCCATCGCCATCAATAACTCCGTCGAAGGGGCCGAGATGCTGATGAGCATCAGCAAACTGGTCTTCTTCCTCGTCATCTGGTTCCTTGTCGGGGTCTATATCCTCCCCTCTTTCCTCAACCGCACCCGCCGGTTCCTCAACAACGAAACCCTGCTGGTGGTCTCCATGGGACTCTGCCTGTCGATGGCCGTCTTCTCGGTCCTCTGCGGATTCTCGATGGCTTTGGGAGCCTTCGTTATGGGTTCCATCCTCGCGGGGACAAGCTATGCCGAGCGCATCGAACACGTCACCATGCCGGTCAAGGACCTCTTCGGGTCGGTGTTCTTCATCTCGGTGGGTATGATGGTCCAGCCCGCGATTCTTATCGAATACTGGTGGCCGATTCTTCTGCTGTCGGCAGTGGTAATCGTCGGCATGATTGTTTTCGGCACGTTCGGTATGCTGGTGACCGGCCAGAGCCTCCGGGTGGCTATCGAATCGGGCTTCTCGCTGACCCAGATCGGCGAATTCGCGTTCATCATCGCCTCGTTAGGCATGAGCCTGGGAGTGCTGAATCCCGAAATCTACCCGATTGTGGTGGCCGTGTCGGTGATTACGACCTTCACTACCCCCTATTTTATCCGCCTGGCCGATCCGGCCTACCGGTTTGTGGAGCGGCATCTTCCCCCCAGACTCCACTTTCTTATCAACCGGTATTCCGGCGAAGCATCCGAGGGCGGACGCAGCGAGAACAGCCGCGCATGGGCCGCCATGCTGCGCCGTTATCTGTGGCGCATAATGCTCTACTCCATTATCATCATCGCCATATCGCTGGTCTGCAACACCTATCTGCGCCCGATTCTCGATAACCTTATTCCGGAGTGGAGCCGGCTGCTCACCACGGTCATCACCCTCGTGGCCATGTCGCCGTTCCTGCTGGCGCTGGTGCTTCCCCCCTCGCGGCAGGCCAGTCAGAATCCCGCACTCTCCGCCGGGCGCATGAAAGTGCCCCGGGTAGTGCTGATGGTGTTCCGGCTGCTCATTGCGCTTGGATTTATCATCCATACCATTTCCGCCTCCTACTCCCTCCGCACCGGCGTCGCCGTCGGGATCGGTGTGCTTGTCCTGCTGCTTCTGTTGCTCAACCGGCGCCTCAACCGCCAGCTGCGCCATATCGAGACCAAATTTCTCGAAAATCTCAATGAACGCGACCTGCGCCGTTCGGGCAAGAACAACACCCTCGTCAGTGACCTCCATCTGGCCTATATCCACGTCGGCTACGGATGCCCCTTCGTCGGCGAACGGCTTCGCAACAGCAATCTGCGCGACCGCTACGGCGTCGACATCGTAAGCGTCCAGCGCGGTCCCGAGACCTTCATAGTCCCCTCCGCCGATATGCGCCTGTTCCCCGGCGACACCGTAGGGGTCATCGGCACCGACGACCAGATTTCCGATCTCCTCCCCGTGATCGAGGCCGACGCCGATCCCGCAGGAGAAGCCGCCGGCACCTCCGTCACCGACCTCCGCCTGACCTCAATCCAGCTCGGCGACTCCTCTCCCCTGCTGGGGCAGACTCTCGCCACGGCCGACGTGCGCCGCCGCTTCAACACCCACGTCGTGGCCCTCCAGCGCGGCGACACCTTCATCGACCGCCCCGCCTCCCTCCCCCTCCTCCGCGGCGACCGCCTCTGGATAGTGGCCCCCGACCGCGCCACCGTCTCCCTCCTCGAAGGCACCCCCGCCTGATCCCCCGCCCCCTCTTCTCCCGGCGTAAGAATTTCTAAAACTTTTATTTCCCACGGATTTCAAAGAGGGAAAGGATTTTCAACGAATTAATTTTGATTATCTGGATTATCAGGAATATGGGGGGTTAATGGGGATTATCTCTCGCAGACGCGCAGATTAACGCAGAAGCCGGAGGCAGGCGCCTGATTCCACGGACGCGCTTTGCGCGGAGGGATACCGCGGATTGCTCTTAACTGCCTCATACTTCCCCACTTGCACCATCGCTTTTTCCGCAGACATCTGTGGAATCCGTATAATCTGTGAAATCCTGAGGCGAAGCCGAAGCAGAATCCGTGTTGAATCCATTCTCTGTGGAATCCGTGGGAGATAAAACAACAGCTGACGATACAAACCTTGCCATACGCTTCCGCGTAATCTTTCCGCGCAAAGCGCGTCCCGTTCCCTGACCCAACTGTCTGCGAAAATCTGCGCTTCTGCGAGAAAAATCTTCAATAATCTTCATCTCCCATAAGACTCTCCCACGGATTCCACAGAGGAAGGAATTTTCTATCGCAGAAGCGCAGATTATCACATAAGCCGTAGGCAGGGAGCGCGGGGAACCCCGGCTTTCGACGGCGAAGAGGGAGGGATTATTGCCGAATTGACCAAAATGTGCATTTTTTCAGATTTTTTTTGGAAAAAAGTTGCACGGCTAAAAAAAATGGTTTACATTTGCCCCGTAGAATAAAACCCGCGAATATCTCAAAGGCTTTTTTCGACACAATTCATCCCCACTATGCCGTATTAATCAGATTTCACAAAAAGATTGCTTCCATAGAATAATTATTATTCATTCTAACTATAAACCCCAAGTAAGATTATGAAGAAATTCTACTCACTTGCTCTTGCTGCCGCTGTCGCTGCCGGTTCCCTCTCGGCTTCCGCACAGCAGTTTACCTTCAAAAAGGATGCTAACTTTGCTGACGAAGCTATCGCAACATCGGTAAAGGCTTCCTCCAATGTAACCGCTTCCTACCTCAAAGAACACGGCACACTCAGCCACCGTGCTGACCGCAACCTTGTCGGCACCTACTTCCTCAGCGCAGAAACTCCGGGCGGACCCGTAATGGATGCTTTCACCATCACCGCAGGAACAGAAGCCAACAAATATGTCATCAACAACTTCTTCTGGGGAGAAGATGCAGCTCCGCTTCAGGCTGAATACATCGCCAGAACCATAGAAGGGACCTTCTATGAATTCCTCGTAATTCCCGGCGGCCAGGAATGGGCTACCATTCAGGGAACCAAAATCGGCATTTTTGCCGGCGTAAAGAGTTCCTCGAGTTTTGGCGCTCTGACCGATAAGAACGATGAGTATATCGACCTTGAATTCCTTCTGTCGGAAGAAGACGGTGAACTTATCGGAACACCCGCTTGGAGTTTAAAAGGTTACACCTCCGGACTCACCTGGCTCTTCATCGAAGGCGACAAAGCATACAAAAGCGGTAACTGTTTCACCAGTCCCGAGTTCTATCCCTCCAACGCTACCTTTACCGCCAACTGGCTTGATGTAAACACTGAAAATTATATACCTCTGAACGCTCCCGCCTATGCTTATACCTACAGACAGCAGGGTAAGGATGTCCTTGAAGTAGCCGGTATAACAACTGACAGATTAACCTGCTCTCCCCTCTCCCTGGTAGTTGCAGCAGACGGTACTGCTACTGCCACCAACGCAGAAACCGGTATTATTTTCACTCTGCAGGACAACAGTCAGGTTCCGGCTTATTTCATGTCTGAATCCGAGACAGCCTCTAATCCCACCGTTTCCGCAACAGTAACCGTTGGCGCCGACAAGACTACCGTAAACTTCGGAGAGGTTCTTTTCATGGGTCTCCTTCTTGAAGGCAAATACCAGAGTGTACGTCTTTGGGCAGAACCCGTTATCACCATTAACCGCGCTTTCGACATTGCCGGTGTTGAAAACATCGCTGCCGATGTTGAAGACCTCAACGCTCCCGTTGAATACTACAACCTCCAGGGTATCCGCGTAGCACAGCCCGAAGCCGGCCAGCTCCTGATTCAGCGTCAGGGCAACAAAGCCACTAAGGTTGTCATCCGCTAATCAACTCCTCTAATCCCCATACGCGCCTTCGTCCCCCGGGACGGGGGCGTTTTTTATTTCCCCGAATTCCACCGAAGCAATGTACGGCATGATTTCTCTCGCAGAAGCGCAGATTATCCCGGACTGGGTGGGCGCTCCGCGGGATGCGCTTTGCGCAGCAAGATTACGCGGACGCGGGCGGCAAGGTTTGTATCGCCAGCTGTTTGTCTTATCTCCCACGGATTCCAAGGAGGAAAGGATTTTCCACGGATTGCCCTTCGGCTTCGCCTCAGGATTTCACAGATTATACGGATTCCACAGATGTCTGCGGAGAAAGCGATGGTGCAAGTGGGGACGGTTGAGGCTGTCAAGAGCAATCCGCGAAATCCCTCCGCGCAAAGCGCGTCCGTGGAATCGGGCGCCCGTCTCCGCCTTCTGC
>CAJUAF010000001.1:94217-359710 GCA_910584365.1 uncultured Muribaculaceae bacterium
GATAATCAAAAGTAATCCGTGGAAAATCCCTTCCTCCGTGAAATCCGTGGGAAATTCTTACGCCGGGGATGAAGATTATTGAAGATTTTTCTCGCAGAAGCGCAGATTATCGCAGACAGTTGGGGCATGGAACGGGACGCGCTTTGCGCGGAAAGATTACGCAGAAGCGGGCGGCAAGGTTTGTATCGCCAGCTGTTTGTCTTATCTCCCACGGATTCCACGGATTAAAGGATTCGACACGGATTCCGCTTCGGCTTCGCCTCAGGATTCCACTGATTATACGGATTCCACAGATGTCTGTGGGGAAAGTGTTGGTGCAAGTGGAAGGACGTAAGGCTGTCAAGAGCAATCCGCGGAATCCCTCCGCGCAAAGCGCGTCCGTGGAATCGGGCGCCCGTCTCCGCCTTCTGCGTTAATCTGCGCTTCTGCGAGAGATAATCTCCATTAATCACCATAATCCTGATAATCCCGATAATCAAAAGTAATCCGTGGAAAATCCCTTCCTCCGTGAAATCCGTGGGAAATAAAATCCGTGGGGAAATAAAAGTTCTGGAAATTCTTACGGCGGGAAATGGAGAGAATGGGGACAAAAAGGAGCCGGACAAAGGAAAGGGACAGGAAAATTTAATTGGTGGTTTGCCGGAATTTTCGTATTTTCGCGTGTTAATTAGATAGCCGGATTTCTGAACCTCCGGACAGAACAACAATTATGACTGAGAACAGCAACAACCATATCTCCTGCGGGTGCGGCGAAATCCGCTCCGAAGAGGATGTGCGCCCTGAACATATCAAGGTAAAGATTATCAATGACTCGCACCATCCGATGCCGGCATACGCCACTCCGGGTTCCGCGGGGATGGACGTGCGTGCGTTTCTCAAGGAGCCGATAACCCTGCGACCGCTGGAAAGGGCGCTGGTGCCGACCGGCATCCGTCTGCAGCTGCCGCAGGGCTACGAATGCCAGATCCGCCCCCGCTCGGGCCTGGCAATCCGCAACGGAATTTCGCTGGTCAACACCCCCGGCACCGTCGACAGCGACTACCGCGGGGAAATCAGCGCCATAGTAATCAACCTCTCCAACGAACCCTTCACAATCAACGACGGAGAAAGAATCTGCCAGATGGTGATCACCCGCTACACGCGTGTCACCTGGGAACCCGTCAACCGTATCGACCGGACCGAGCGCGGCGACGGCGCCTTCGGCCATACCGGTGTAAACTGACCGACCGACAATGAAGATAAACCCTGTGAAATATCTCCCCCTGGTGTTGCTGGCGCTGACGCTCGCCGGTGCGGCGCTTCCCTCGCGCGGCAAAGGCAAGAAGACGGCCCGGGAACTTCCGGCCGCCGAGACAGAGCAACAGCGCAAGGCCGACTATATCTTTATGGAGGCCATGCGCCGCAATGCCGTCGGGGAAGACGACTCTTACTTCGAACTCCTCAACGGCGCTTACAGCCTCGACTCCACCGACACCTCCGTAGGCCAGACCCTGGGCTACTATTACCTGGCCCTGGGGCAGACCGACTCGGTCATGGCCATGAAAGGCTACGACATGATGAAACGCCATTTCGAGGCCCATCCCGAGGATTACTACGGCTCGATTTTCTTCGGTATGGTCAACAACCAGCTCGGCAACACGGATGAAGCCGTCCGGATCTGGACGGTGGTGGACTCGCTGAACCCGACAAAACCCGATGTGGCCATAAAACTGGTGGAGGCCCTTCAGGAGAAGATGGACTCGGCGTCGCTTCGCCGCTCCCTGGAAGTATTGCAGCGCATCGAGCGCGCCGAGGGGAAAGACCTCGGACTGAGTTCCCACAAAATCCGCGCCATGCTCGCCCTGCGCGATACGGCCGACGCCCTGGGGGAAGTGCGCTCGCTGCTGACCTCATCGCCGCGCAACGCCCAGTATCAGCTTTACGCCGGCGACATCTACATGGCCCTCCAGCAACCCGACTCCGCCATCAGCTATTACGACAGGGCCTGCGCCACCGACTCCACCAACGGCTACGCCTACTTCAAACGCGCCCAGTTCTATCTCCAGAAAGGGGACTCCGCCGGCTATGACCGCGAGGTCAACCGGGCCCTGCGCCAGGAGAGTCTTGAGGTAGACGCAAAACTGCAGCTGCTCCGCGACTATGTAGGCAAGCTCTACGGCGACACCCTGCGCCGCCCCCAGATCAAGAACCTCTTCGAGACCCTGCTGGTCCAGCATCCTCATGAGGCTGACATCCGCGACCTCTACGCCTCCTATCTGATTCTTGACCAGGATTACCGCGGGGCCGTGGAACAGCAGGAATATGCCGTCGACGCCGATGTGGCCAACGCCGCCCGATGGCGGTCTATCCTGGGGCTTTACGGCCAGCTCAACGACTCCCGCAAGGCAATCGAGGCCGGAGAGCGCGCCCTGGAATTCGTGCCTGAGGACGTTACGGTGAACCTGCTGATGGGAGCCAACTATCAGCAGCTCGAGGAAGCCGACAGCGCCATGCGCTATTACCGCCGGGCCTACGCCCTGACCGATTCGGCCGACAACGCCACCCGCTCCCAGCTGCTTGCCTCCATCGGAGACATCCATTATATGGAGAACAACGCCGACTCCGCTTTCGTCTATTACCGGGAAGCCGTGGCGCTCGATCCCGAGAACCTGCTGGCACTCAACAACTTCGCCTACTACCTGGCCGAAAAGGACCAGGATCTCGACCTGGCCGAGCGTTACAGTTCGATCTGCGTCCGCGCCAACCCCGAGAACGACACCGCCATCGACACCTACGCCTGGATTTTCTATAAGAAAAAAGATTATGTGAAAGCAAAGGAATGGATAGACCAGGCCCTTGATATAGAGGGAGACAGCCCCCAGGCCGATGTTCTCAACCACGCCGGCGACATATATTATATGAACCAGCAGCCGGCCAAAGCTGTTGAGTTCTGGGAAAAGGCCCTGAAACTCGATGCCGGCAACCAGGAACTGAAAGCGAAAATCAAGCGCCGCTCTCCTTTCTGACGCGCCGGCAACTTCCGGTACCCCTGTTTCCAGTCAATTATCCAGCCAACAACCATTCACCGCTCTCCCTTCCAAACAACCGCCATGTCCAAGAATCTGCTGAAAATTATCATTGCCGTAGTAACAATCGCCTCCGTGACAGGGTGCCGCTCCCAGAAAGGGGGGAACAGCGCCGGAGAATACGGAAGCCGCGACTCCGTCGTAGCCGGAAGCGCCGGAGCCGTCCAGAACGCCTCGCTGCCGGGGCGATATGCCATGCTCACCGAAAGCTGGAAACCCTGGCGCGACGTGGAGATGGGAGTGAAGTTCCAGCTCCAGTCCCCCGCCAGGCTCAACGCCGCCGGAAAAATCTGGATGAAACGGGGGGAATGGATATCCGTCTCCATCCGCATGATAGGTTTCGAGGTGGCGACCCTGTGGCTTGACAAAGACTCGGTTGTCGCCGTCGACAAATACCACAAAAAGTATGTCAGCGAACCGACCTCACGCCTGCTGGGAAGCGCCGGAGTGACTATCAGCGACATCCAGGACCTGCTGACCGGGCGCGCCTTCCTGGCCGGAGAAGGGACCGCAACCCCCGCCGAGCGCGGCAAATTCGACTTCGAGCAGGCCGCCAACGGATGGTATCTGCTCCCGCGCCGCCAGCCCCAGGCCTTCAACTACGGCTTCCTGGCTTCCGACAACGCCAGCGAACTGCGGGGCGCCATCGTGGAGGTCAAGAACTACGGCTCCGTGTCGGCCACCTACGCCGGAGCCTTCGAGAGCCGCACCTGCGGATGGTTCTCTCCCGAGGTCACAGTCACCAACTCCCGGGGGAAGAAAATCTCGGCTACACTGAAATGGGACCTCAACGGAGCAAGATTCAATACCGGAGTGACCCGCTCATGTAAAATCCCCGACAACTGCGAGAAGATAGACGCCTCGACCCTTACCTCCCTGCTGAAAAAACTTTGAGAATAAGAGCTTGCCGAACAGCAGGCTCCAAGAGAACAACAAACCAGAATGACCCGACTCATAACCGCTTTGCTTACAATTTTTCTCCTGACGCTCGCTCCGACCGGAACCTGCGGCCAGAAACGTCAGGAAAAATCCGCCCCGGGAACCGAGGCAACTTCCTCTCCCTCAAAGAAATCAAAAGACTCTCCCCGCAAAAAAACGACATCAGGCAAAAAATCCACCTCCGGCAAGAAAACCACCGGGAAAAAAGGGACCACCGGGAAAAAATCCTCCGCAGCTCCGGCCCGTTCGGAAAACGCTGTCCGCAAAGAAAAAAAACAGGCCGAGGCCGACATCCGCGCCACCGGACGCCAGCTGCAGGCCAACGCCGAGGAAACCTCGCGCAAACTCAGCCAGCTCGACCAGATCGGAGGGGAAATCGAGGAGTGCAACGGCCGCATCTCCGCCATTACAGGCCGAATCGACTCCATCCACGCCGATATGTCGGTGCTGAACGACTCCATCGAGGCGATGAACCGTCATATCGAGAAAATTACCGCCTCCTATGTGACCGCAGTAAAGCGTTCCCAGGGACGCCGCCAGCAGATGGGAGTCCTGGCGTTCATCTTCTCGTCGGAGTCCTTCGCCCAGGCGTGGCGCCGCGCCCGCTATCTGCGTCAGTTCGCGCGGTGGCGCGAGCGGACTGTCAACCGGATTACCTCCGCGCGGCGGCAGCTTGAAGAAAAGCGTGCGCGCCTGGTAAACCTGGCCACCGAAGAGGCGAAAGCCCGCGGCGTCCTGGCATCCGAACATAAGGAACTGGTCAGGAAGCAGACCGAGACCAACACCCTCGTGGAAGAACTGCGCGGCCAGGAGTCATCGCTGCGCGAAGTGCTGGCCCAGCAGCGGCGCAAGGCCGCGGCCCTCGACAACGAACTCAATGACATCATTGCCCGCGAGATCGCCCGCCGCGAGGCCGAACGTCGCGAAGCGGAGCGAAGAGAGGCCGAACGCCAGAGGGCGGCCCGTGAAGAAGCAGCCCGCAAGGCTGCCGAGGAAGAAGCTGCCCGGATAGCCGCGGAAGAGGCGGAAGCCCGTCGCCGCGCCGAAGAAGCCAAAGCCGAGGCGGACAGGAAAGCCGCCGAAGCGGAAGCTCGGCGGAAAGCGGCCCTGGCCGAAGCCGAACGGAAGGAAGCCGAGGCCCGCAAACGTCAGACTGAGGAAGCTCGCCGCGAGGCCGAAGCCGCCCGCCGGGCCGCTGAGGAAAAAGAGGCCGAAGCCCGCAGAATCCAGCGCGAACAGGCTGAAGCCGCCCGCAAAGCCGAGAAAGAAGCCCGGGAGGCCGCCCGCAAGGCGGAAAAAGAACGCAAGCGGAAGGCAAAGGCCGTGAAGCATGACAAGAAGAAGGATCAGAATGCTCCGGAAAGCACTCCGTCAGCTGGTCCGGAAGCGGCCACGCTCCACACCCCCGACGCAGCCTCGCAGCACGGCACAGCCCCGAAAAGCGTGGTGACCGGCGTCGACTTCGCGTCGCTGCGCGGAAAACTCCCCTTCCCGATAACCGGAAGCTACACGATTGTCCGCCGGTTCGGACGTCAGAAGCATCCATCGCTCCCCCACGTCGAGACCGACAACGCCGGCATCGATATGCAGACCGCCAAAGGAGCAGCCGTCCGCGCCGTCTGCGACGGAGAGGTGTCGGCAGTCTTCCGTCCCGACGGATACAACACGGTCATCGTAATCCGCCACGGACAATACATGACCGTCTACGCCAACTTAGGCTCAACCTCCGTCTCGACCGGACAGAAAGTCCGGGCCGGGCAGAACATAGGCTCCGTCTTCTCCGACCCGAAAGACGACGGCCGAAGCATCCTTCACTTTGAAATCCGCAACGGACGCCAGAAAGAGAACCCCGAGACATGGCTCAGACGATAAAAAGACATTCGACCCTTTCGGAGCGCGTGCTGAAAATCATGGGGATTTTCAGCGGCGTCCAGATCGTGTCCATACTCTGTTCCATCGTCCGCACCAAACTCGTGGCCGTATGGCTCGGGCCGACAGGCATCGGGCTTTTCGGGCTTTACAATTCGGCGCTCGAGACCATCGGCTCCCTCAGTCAGATGAGCATGGGTATCGGGGTGGTGCGCCAGCTGGCCGTCACTCCTCGCCAGGCCATACCGCGCCTTGTCCGGATCATCCGCCGGTGGGGGATCGCCCTGGGTATCGCCGGAGCCTTCGTCACGCTGGCCCTCTCCCCCTGGCTGAGCCGCTTCACTTTCGGCGACAGCAGCCATACACCGGGCTTCGTAGCCCTGTCGGCGGCAGTACTGATGATAGCCATAAGCAACAATGAAAGCGCAGTCTTCCAGGGGATGAAACAGTATGCGGGGCTGGCCCGCGCCACAACCGGAGGGGTCATCCTGGGGCTGGCGGTCAGTATCCCGATGTACTGGTTCTGGGGGCTGGACAGCATCGTCCCCTCCCTGCTGGCCTACGCCGGGGCCACCTGGCTCTGCCGCGGCGTGTACCGCGCCCGGGTGGAAGGTCCCGTGCCGCGCATTTCTGCCCGCGAGACGTTCACCACCGGAAAGACCTTCGCCGTACTGGGCATATACATAACCGTAACCACTTTCGCCACCAACGCCGTCTCCTATATCTTCATGTCCTACCTCAACATGAAGGCCGGAACCGAAACCGCCGGATTCTATCAGGCCGGATTCACCCTGGTAAACCGGTATGTTGGGCTGGTGCTTACGGCGATAGGGATGGAATACCTCCCCCGGCTGTCGCAGGTCAACGCCTCGGCCCGTAGGGTGAGGATTTTCCTGTCACATGAAATCATACTGATCCTGCTGGTGATGTTCCCGGTGGTGACGCTGTTCGTCACCGCCGACGAGCTGATTGTCAGGGTGCTTTATGACGCGGAGTTCCTTGTCATGCTCCCGTTCATCACCTGGGCTGTCATCGGGACCGTTTTCCGCGCCTGGTCCTGGTGCATGGCCTTCGTGATACTGGCCAGGAACGACGGAAAGATGTTCCTGATTACAGAACTGGCCTCCTCCGTGGTGGCTATCGCACTGAATATCTTCTTCTATGACCGCTGGGGCATCGCGGGACTGGGCTATGCCTATACGCTCTGGTACATCGCCTACACGCTGATTGTCTGGGCGGTCTGCCGCCGGCGCTACGGAATGAGACTTAATCCGATGGCCGTAAGGCTGCCGCTGACGGTGTTCGCAGTCTGCGTCCTGGCGGCGCTGTTCCGGTCTGGCTGGGGCTGGTGGGGAGCCGTGCCGCTGACGTTCCTCTCCCTGCTGGTAAGCGGTTTCGGCCTCCGCCGCCTCCTGGGATCGCGCCGCGCAAATGGCGCCTGACAGCGCACGGAACCGAAAAAACAGAGCCGGACACCACTTTTTTAAAGGCCCCGATTTGCCGGGGCGCCGAAAAAAGAGTAACTTTGTAACAATGAATGTACGTCCCAAAAAAGCCCTCGGGCAGCATTTTCTGACAGACCTGTCGATTGCGGGCCGCATCGCCGCCACGCTCGACGCCTACAAGGGCCTCCCCGTCGTGGAGGTAGGTCCGGGCATGGGGGTCCTCACCCGCTTTCTGCTGGAGGAGGGCCACGATGTCACCGTTGTCGAACTCGACGGCGAAAGCGTGGAATATCTCAAGGAGAATTTCCCGGCCCTTGACAGCAGAATAGTCGAGGCCGACTTCCTTCGGCTCGACCTGGACCGGCTTGTTCCCGGCGACGGGAAGTTCTGCCTGATCGGCAACTACCCCTACAATATCTCCTCCCAGATTTTCTTCCACGCCCTGGACTGGAAAGACCGGATAGTCTGTATCTCCGGAATGTTGCAGCGCGAGGTGGCCCAGCGGCTCGCCGCCCCTCCCGGGACAAAAGCCCGCGGCATACTGAGCGTACTGCTTCAGGCATGGTATGATGTGGAGTATCTCTTCACCGTCGACGAAAATGTCTTCAACCCTCCTCCCAAAGTGAAGTCCGGAGTAATCCGGATGGTGCGCAACTCGGTTACCGATCTCGGATGCGACCCCGTAAAGTTCAAGGCCGTGGTGAAAACCGTCTTCGGCCAGCGGCGCAAGACCATCCGCAATTCCCTGCGTCCGCTTCTTCCTCCCGGCGCCCCGATGCCCGATTCTTTCCTGCTGGCCATGCGCCCCGAACAGCTCTCCGTGGAGCAGTTCGTGGAACTGACCCGCCTGGTGTCCGCGCTCTGAACTGTCTGTCAAACCCCTCTTAGGTCCTGAATCATGAAAGAGTTCGATGAAGATTTTCTTGAGAAGATAAAAAGCATAATCGCCGCCCGCGACGAAGCAGCCGCGCGCCGTCAGCTGGAAGAAATGCACCCGGCCGACATCGCCGAACTTTATCAGGACCTTGACCTGCAGGAAGCGGAGTATCTCTACAAGCTCCTGGACGGCGACAAAGCCGCCGAGGTGCTGATGGAACTCGACGAGGATGACCGCCGCAAGCTCCTGAGCGACATGGAGCCGGAGGAAATCGCCAGCCGATACATCGACCACCTCGACTCCGACGACGCCGTGGACCTTATCCAGGATCTCGACGAGGAGGACCGCGACGAAGTGCTGTCCCATATCGACGACGTGGAACAGGCCGGCGACATCATCGATCTGCTGAAATACGACGAGGACACCGCCGGCGGTCTGATGGGTACCGAGATGCTTGTGGTCAACGAGAACTGGTCTATGCCCGAATGTATCAAGCAGCTCAGGATGCAGGCCGAGGACATGGACGAAGTCTACTACGTCTACGTGGTCGACAACGAAGACCGCCTGCGGGGCACTCTCCCCCTGAAGAAACTCATCACCCACCCGTCGGTCTCGAAAATCAGGAACGTGATGGAGACCGACCCCGTGGCCGTCAAGACCGACACCCCCCTGGATGATGTGGCCATCGACTTCGAGAAGTACAACCTCGTGGCGATGCCCGTCGTAGACTCCATCGGAAGGCTTGTGGGTCACATAACCGTCGACGACGTCATGGACCGTGTGCGCGAGTCTTCGGAACGCGACTATCAGCTGGCTTCCGGTCTCTCGCAGGACGTAGAATCGGACGACACCATATGGCAGCAGACCCGCGCCCGTCTGCCCTGGCTTCTGATAGGTATCGCCGGAGGTATCGGCAACTCGCTTATTCTCGGAAACTTCGAACAGGGATTCGCCACCAATCCCGCCATGGCGCTCTTTATCCCGATGATCGGCGGCACGGGAGGAAACGTCGGCATCCAGTCCTCGGCCATCGTGGTCCAGGGCCTTGCCAACGGCTCCCTCGACCTCAAGGACACCGGGCGGCAGCTTTTCAAGGAAGTTGGCGTAGGACTTATCAACGGACTTATCATCTCCCTGATAGTGTTCGTCTACAATGTCTGCAACCTCTCCCCCTGGAATCCGACCACTATCGCCGTATCGCTGTCGCTGATGGCCGTGGTGTTGTTCGCGTCGATTTTCGGCACTTTCGTGCCCCTGACCCTGGAGCGCTTCAAGATTGACCCTGCGCTCGCCACCGGCCCGTTCATCTCCATCACCAACGACATCATCGGTATGCTCATCTATATGCTGATTTCCTCCGCCCTCATGCAGGCTTTCGCCTCCTGATACCTTAAAAATCCGCTGTTCTCTCTGCTCCCCTCCCTACACTCTTGTTATCCCCATTTCCCCAATATGGAATTCTTTCATACCGTAGAGTTTTACGTAATCCTGCTGGTTATCGCCGCGTTCTGCGTGGGGCTGCTGGCCATCCCCTCCGGCAGCGGACCGGTTGAAACCGGTTTCGCCGACGGGCTGCTCAGCTTCACCCCCGAAGGGGAAGCTGACCCGGAGCCGCGTATCGAAATCCTCTGCCAGGAGGACGGTTCGGTGAAAATCCTCCGCTACGGCCTCCCCGCGGACCTCGATTCGGCCGCGACCGTGGCCCTCGCCGTCAGTCGCAAAGGATTCGACATCTCCATCGAGGAACGCATCACCCCTTCCGGCCGTCCGCTCCTCGCTTCGGAAGCCACTCCGGTGAACACCGCCATGTTCCATCTCCCCGTCCTCGCCCGGGAACGTTACCATATCAAATACAATTCCGACCCGACCTCCTCCTTCACAACCCTGACCCTGCACAACAGGCCGGGCCTTCACTCCACGCGGATTCTGCGTAAAGCCTGATACCCTCTTTCCCCAAAAAAGATGCTACGTTCACTGATGTTCCGCTTACTGGCTCTTGTCGGACTGCTTGTAGCCGCCGTCATCCCCTCCCGGGGGGAGGACACCGACTCCCTGCGCAAAAGAATGGTACTGAGGGCGCAGGCGCTCCGCAACATGGATGCGGAGGAAAACATCTCCCGGCGGCTGCGGGCCATTACCGACAGCCTCGGCCACGGAGGGCACGATGACTACTATTTCGCAGCCAGAAACGTGCTTATCGACCAGCTCTTCGGCGAGAACCGTTTCGCCGAAGCCGATGCGGAAGCTATCCGGATGGAAGAGGAGGCCCGCGAGGCCGACAACCCCACGGCGCTCGCCATGAGTCACCGGGTCCGCGGTCAGATGTTCTACAAGCTATCGCAGCCGCGCCGGGCTATGGCCGAACTCGACACGGCGCTACTGCTTGCCCCCGGTTTCCGCGGAAATCTCAACGCGTTTTCGACCGCAGCCAGCATCAATGAGTGGCGCGTCATAGTAGCCGCGAAGCTCGGGGACAACGCCCGCGCCCGGGACGCCCGCAGACGCTATACGGAAGCGGTGGAGTACTGGCACAGCCAGGGCTGGCAGGATCCCTACCGGCACTTCACCGTCACCTCCCTGGCGTTCAGAGCCGACGACACCGGAGACTATGCCGAAGCCAGCGCCCTGCTCGACAGCGCCTCCTCCATGATTCTTCCCGGACTCCCGGCGCGCGCCTATGAGCATTACTACAACTCCAAAGCCCGAATCGAAAGTGAGGCCGGAAATTACGGCGAAGCACTCGCCGCCGCAGACACCCTCCTGAAAACCCATGCCGGTTTCCCCTGGCTGTATCTCGACGACCTGAAACTCCGCGCCCGCATCCTTCACCGGGCCGGTCTGCACGACCTCAGCACCGCCGACTATGAGCGCCATGCGCTGCTGCGCGACTCAATGGCAATAAAGCAGGCCGGGAACCAGCTTGCCGACCTGTCGGCCCTTTACCGCACCGAACTGGAACAGGAACACCGGCGGGCGTCGACATACAGGACTATCGGACTCAGCGGCATAATCCTGCTGTTGCTGATTCTGCTGGCTGTCAGTCTGCGGGCAACTCTCGACCAGCGGCGCCGCAACCGCCTGCTTGTCGACTGCCTGCGCGAACTCGACCGCCAGCCTCCGGTCATCCCCGCCGACAACCGCGAAGAGGAAAGCGATATCGATATCCTCGACCGCCATATGCGCTCGCAGCGCCCCTACACCGACCCGGCGTTCAGCCGCCAGGAACTCGCGCGCGCCGTCGGTATGTCGCCTGACGCTGTCGCCCGGATTATCCGCGACGCCCGGGGAACGACAGTGCTGGCCTATATCAACAGCCACCGCCTGGACGAGGCCAGGCGCATCCTCGAATCCGATTCGGCGGAAACGCTGACCGAAATCGCCCAGCGGCTCGGCTTCGGGACACTGCGCACTTTCCAGCGTACCTTTTCGGAACGGTACGCCATGCCCCCCTCCCGCTACCGCTCCCTGGCGAAGGGGAAATAGAAATTGTCGTGTCCGCGCCCAAAATTGTCGCCCCTTTGTCCCTCTCCATGCCAGGGCTTTAGGGTAAATTTGCGGCATGAAACCGATTTATCACCTTCTTGCTTCATTCATCATCGCGGCGGGAGCCATGACGTCGTGCAGCGACGATCTTCCCTCCCCCGGCAGCAGCTCCGACGAGGTCACCGACCGCTACGTGGGACGTGCCGGGCAATTCACTTTCGGCCCGGAAGTCAAAGGCTTCGATTACCGGGAATTCACCCTCAGACTGAAAGCTCCCGACGGAAGCGTCATCGCACGCAGGGGGCACCATGCCCGTACCAACGGAATTTCAGATTTCCGGCTGGATGTCGGTCTGGCCGACGGGGAATACGAGATGCTCTATCTCGAATACGCCACGGCGGAGAATCCCCTGAAAGCCGACCTGGCCGAGGAATTTCCCGTGTCGCAGTACGGGCTCGGCGCCCGCGTCAGCATCCGCGACGGAGTGATTTCCGTAGTCGACAGCTACGACGACGATACCGAACTGTTCGGCGAAGGCACCCCCGAGAATCCCTACCGCATCGGCTCCTATCATCACCTGCAGAAACTCGCCCACTACGTAAACAGCGAGGAGACAAACGGGATGATCACCCGAGACACGTACTTCGAGCAGACAGCCGACATCGATATGTACCAGGCCTCCCGGGAGGCCGACAAGCGCTACGGATGGCTCCCCATCGGCGCCTCCACAACGCGCCCCTTCCGCGGCCACTACAAAGGACGCGCCCTGACCCACATCTTCATCGACCGCCCGCATACGGCGGGTGTGGGGCTTTTCGGCTTCCTCCACAACGCTTCCATCTCCGGAATCCGCATGAAGGATTCCGAAATCTGCGGCAACTTCGCCGTGGGTGGTATCGCGGGAGCGTCCATCATGTCGGGGGCCGACAGAGGTTTCGTATCGTTCACAGACTGCACCATCAGCGGCAGCTCCATCAAAGGGTCGGAGGAAAGTGTCTCCGTAGGCGCCCTGGCCGGAGCGATAGACATGAATTCCCGGGCGCTCTTCCAGGGGTGTCGATCGGAAAGCAACGATGTCGCCGCCACTTATAACGCCGGAGGTCTTCTCGGCGGATGCGGCCTCTATTCCTATCTCAACATGAACGACTGCTCCAGCTCCTCCACCGTCACCTCCGGTTTCTCCGGGGCCGGCGGTATGGTAGGTTCCTGCGACACCGTCTACATCGCCGCCTGCCACAACCAGGGGGAAATCCGCGGAGCCACCGCCCCGAAGGACCGAGAAAGCTCCATCGGCGCCGGAGGCCTGATCGGAGGTGCGAATATCGCCAGCATCACCTCCTGCGACAACTCCGGGACAGTAAGCGGATTCGCCGGTGTCGGAGGTCTGCTGGGAAGCACCCGCGTGAAGGGAAGCGACAGGGAGGCATATATGTACGGCAACGTAATGCTCCGTTACAGCTATAACGACGGGGACGTCTCCGGCACGGACTGCGTCGGCGGTATTGTCGGTGAATCCCAAACCGGATGCTACGCAGTCTATAATACCGGAAAGGTCACAGGCTCGCGCTATGTGGCCGGAATCGCGGGATGCACCGCCATCGCCGTGGTCCACAATGCCATAAACACCGGCGAGATTTCCGGTAAGGACTATGTAAGCGGTATTATCGGCAAGACCGGTTTCGGCTCCGTAGCCCTCGATCACAACTACGGGAAAGCCACCGCCACGGGGTCGCATCTCGGAGGAATCATCGCCCTGGCGGGAAACAATACCATCATGCACTACTGCGGCAATTACGGCGACCTCGATTCCAGGGGCAACGGGCCTGTCGGCGGACTGATCGGCGAGGTCGGCGATCCCCGGAAATGGACCGGGATGAACATAGCCGAGTGCGTGGTCGGCGCCCTGGAAATAGGCATGAGTGTCCTGGGTCCGATGATTGCTGTCGGGGAACATTTCGTGGCGGCCGCCTCCCATACTTTCGCCATCTTCCTGAAAGTGTCGGAAGTAGTGGCCGACGCCTCCCTGCTCATCACCGACACGGGTCTCCTTGGCGCAGGAGTCTACGAGATGCTTGAGCCGGAGGAGATCGAGGCGATGGGCGACGAACTGGGAGTGACCTGTCTCGACATCAACGGCAAGGTGAAGAGCGCCATGTCCGACATTCGCTCCCGTGCCGAGGTCAATCTTCAGGCGTTCGACTCGGAAGCGCTGCGCAGCGGCTATGTAGGATCCGTGGAATCCACAATCGGCTACTACGAGGAGGAGGGTAACGACGAGAGCTTCAACGCCCGCCTGAACCTGACCCGCGAGGAACGCCAGGAAGACCTTGAAAAGAAACACAAGACAAGCGAGATTATCCACGCAGTCACAGCCGGAGTCTGCATCCTGGTCGGGACAGTGGCTGCCGTCGGAGGAGCCATCGCCTCGGGAGGCGCCGCGGTGCCCTTCATAATAGCCGGTTCCGCAGCATCGCTGGCCGGCGGCCTGAACGCCATCACCAAGAGTACACTGGAATTCGAGGAAAACGTGGTTGTGATTTCCCAGTGTATCAACGCCGGAGATATCGCCGCCAGATCAGGTTCCGCCGGAGGCATGGTCGGAAAGCTGCAGGACGCCAGTATTCTGCGCGACTGCCTCAACACCGGCAACGGACCCGGATTCGGCTCGCCGTTCGCTTCTGACTGCGGCAGCAATGTCGAAATCCGTTCAGTAATATCACTTTCCGGGAACTATTCCTCATGGAAAGACGCGGAATTATACACCCACATCTCCAACGCGGTAGTCTACAAACCGGGAGTCTCGGCCGACGAGGGATACAACTGCTGGATAAACAGCCGTGTGACCCTCATGGATGTCAAGGAGATAGCCGACCCCTCCAGCTACACCGAGCATGATTCCGGATGGAAAATCGGCGCCGACGCCACTTCCCGCTGGAAACTCGGTTCGGCGGCATCCAACACTTTCCCCGTACCTTATTATTCCGAAATGCGTGATTTATGAAAAAGATACAGACAATTTTTGCCCCGGTACTGCTGGGGGTAACCCTCCTGCTGGGCTCATGCAGCGATGAGCCTGTACCGGCCCCGGCCCCTGAAACTGAAATCGGCGAGGGATACGTCATTTCTTCGTTCAACATCGACAACGGTCACTACGCCATCCCCGAAGGGGTGGAGAAAATTGAGATAGCCCTCATTTCCACCGAGGGGGAGACTCTGAGCTATGAGGCGGTATATGAGCCGGGAGAACCCTCCTCGCGTTTCCGTATGTATATCCCGGATTCCTCCCCCCTGGCCGACGGCCGCTACGTGATGACTCTCCGCCAGACCGACGGCACCGGCATCGGAGGTCGCCTCCTGGTGTCTTTCGCCTCCAACAGCCTTGTGGAAGTGGAGATGTCTCTGCCGGCTTATCTCCTCGACGGAAACGGCACCCAGGATTCTCCATATATAATCAGCGATGACGACAGCTTCAATATGTTCAACATCAACCTCCTGGATGACCCGACTTTCGGAGCGGGGCTTTTCTTCCGCCAGACCGCGGACGTAAGGCCATCAGACCAGAGCAGCGAAGCTCCCGGCCGCGGTTACTGGGGCGCGAATTTCGCCGGGAACTATGACGGCGGAGGCCATTGCATCAACGGGCTGTATTACAAAGGTACCGGACGCCCCGAGTCCGACACCTGCTTCGGTCTTTTCCGGGAACTCAGGGGATATGCCACGGTCCATGACGTAAAGTTTACCGGCGTAGCCGTCAGCGGCCTCCATTCGGAAGGGGGTGTCGTCGCAGGTCGTTCGCGAGGTTTCAACATACTGAAAGGGATTTCACTTTCGGGCTATATGGAAGGTGTCGACGGAGGTTCGGCCCTCGGAGGCCTGATCGGCCATATAGCCAACGGTTTTGTCTCGGCGTCCGACATCGATTACGGCATGGACATCGACGGCTACGACCGCGTGGGCGGTCTGTTCGGCACCGTCTCCCAGGGATGCGCTTTCCGCGTCTCCCATGTCAGAACCTCGACGATGCACTTCAGCGTCAGCGGTCACAATGACGTCGGGGGCATCGTCGGCGAGACCGACGGAGTCTTCTCAATCGAAGACGTAAGGCTTGAACACAAGGTCTCCTCCGAAGATGACGATATCCGCATCATTTCCGGCTCGGGAGAGGCCACCGGGGGTATCATCGGACGCATCTCGGTATGCTGCAAGATGGACCTTGCAATCCGCAATGCGCGGGTAAGCTGCCCCGTCGGCCACGCGAAGGGGACTGCCGTCGGAGGCATCATCGGCGAGACGGCCCATCCGCTTGCGCTCACACTGTCGGGATGTCGCGTATATTCGATAGTCTCCGGGAACGCCCGAGTCGGGGGTATCTTCGGTTCGGCGGATTTCAAAGGCACGGTAGTGGTGGAAGGCTCCGACGACGACACCCGCGTGGTTGTCGACGACATGGCCGCGAAAATCTCCGGCTCGACCGATGTCGGAGGCTTCGCCGGTTTCTGGCAAGGCGTATATAAGCCTCAGGCCCGGGTAAGAATCAATCTGCCGGTCAACGGCACCATCCGGAACACAGGTGGAGCTTTCGGATGTCTGTATCACTCGGATATCCATGCCGCCGACTTCAAGATCGGTGACAGTTCCGACGCCTCCAATGAAGATCCTGTCATGCGCGTCACCGGCTCGCAGAACGTGGGCGGTTTCGCGGGCTACACGGAATACGGCAGTCTCCGTGGTCCCGACAGCTTCAATTATTCCGAGAACGGCCAGTCGATCAGAGTACCCGACACGGCCCGTTTCAAGCCGGCTTACAGCTCGGTCGTCGAAGGTCAAGAAAGCGTCGGCGGACTCGTAGGTTCGGCCGTCGGCACCCAGTTCGGCGCCCTGTCATGCAACGCCACAGTCCTGGGCAACATGAACACCGGCGGTATCGCGGGGTATTATGAAATCCGTGGTTTCGTGGTGGAGGACTGCGCTTTCTTCGGCACCGTCAAGGCCGACAAGAGCGACAATACCGGAGGCATCTTCGGCTACTTCAAGGCTTCCGACAGCGGCCATTTCCAGGACTGCGTGAATTACGGCTCTGTATCCGGTCACAACTGCACCGGCGGCATCGTGGGGCTGATCCTGAAAGACCGCCCCACCGCCTCAGTGGAGTCCGGAAGGACGTGCAGTCTGCGGTGGTGTGTCAACACAGGCGACATCACCGGCAACGCCCACGTAGGGGGATGCTGTGGCTTCGCTCACAGTCTGAAAGCCGACGAGGGGTATAACAGCGACCATGAGCGCGACATCGAGTTCGACCAGTGCATGAACAAGGGTAACATCCGGTCCACCGGAGACGGAGGCACGGGGGGAATCGTCGGGTTCTCCGAACAGCGTATGGGAGTGCGCCACTGCGCCAACCTGGGGGATGTACATTGTTCGGGAAAGGCCATGGGCGTAGGCGGTATCGGCGGCCGCATGGGACGCGACGCTTCCGGCGCGGGCCTGTTCAACGACTGGCTCAACCTGCGCATCGAAGAGTGCGTCAACCGCGGCGAAATCTCCTGCGACAACCAGGACACCCGCGTCGGAGGCATTCTCGGTTATCAGGAGGAAGGACATAACTGCGAAATCAACAATTCCCTCAACGCCGGAGCCGTCACATCGAAGCAAAAGCATGACAACGGAGGTCTGGTAGGCTATATGGATCATGTATCCTCATGCAAGAACAACGTAAATTCCGGCAAGGTAAGCCACGGCAACGCCACCATCGGCGACCACAAGGGAAGCTACACGGCTGATTACAACTATTATCTGGACGGCAGCGGAAAAGGATGGCCAAGCTCATCCATCTCAATCAAGGAGAGCGATTTCAAAAAGCAGAGCAGTTTCAGCCACCTGGATTTCGACAATTACTGGACAATCGGCGCCAACGGCCCCGAGCCGAAAAACTGTCAGTGGAGAAACTACTGACCTGAGACCGTCCTTGTTTTCGTCCGGACGGTCCATATGAACTGCACCCGAAAGTCAGAAATAAATCTTTTGGGTGCAGTTCATTTTGCCTTAACTCCTTATTCACATTACTTCCCGTCGCTTCTGTGCGCGCCTTATCAATACTTATCAAAAAAACGGGGAAACGTTTGCAGGAACGGAAAAAACTCGCTAACTTTGCACCGCCTTAGGGCGCCCCGGCGTCTTGGGCGATAAGGATTGTCTTATGGTGTAATGGTAGCACTGCAGTTTTTGGTTCTGCCTGTCCAGGTTCGAATCCTGGTAAGACAACTCGACATCATGGCGGTGTGTCAAAATTCAAAATTTTGGCACACTGTTTTTGTTTTAACCCGCAGCACACTGTAAGTTATGGCACAGCACAACGATGTAGGGAAATGGGGCGAACAACTGATCGTGGACCGGCTGGTGACGGAAGGGTACACCATCGTCGAACGGAACTGGCGGATGGGTCATCTGGAAATCGATATCATCGCAACCCGAGGGGAAGAAATCATATTCGTGGAGGTCAAGACGCGCCGCGATGCCTCCCATAACAATCCCCTGGACGCCATGACGCCGAAGAAAATCGCCCTGCTGAGCCGCGCCGCCAACAGCTACCTGACCATGACTCATTGTCGGTTGACGCCCCGCTTCGATGTCGCCTCGGTTACCGGTTCCGACCACTCCCCTCTGATTGAATATATCCCCAACGCCTTCCTTCCTCCCCTGCGCACCTACTGATCCCCGTTTCTGTAATCAATCACGCTCTGCTACAAATAAAAAATTCAGTAGCCCGAAAAAGCGATGTGTGATGAAAAAGCGATGTGTTAGAATGTGACACTGCCGTACCGTCGTCGTCCGGGTGAAAGAACAAGGCGATGTGCCTGAATTTCGAATTCCGACACATCGCCTTTCTCATTACTGTTATTTACCTTACTAATACTACTGTTATATATCTTACTGTTTTACGTATCTTCAGGGGGACAGCCCTGCTGAAAGAGGAAGAACCAGAGACCGGCTCCCCTTTCAGCGGGCAATCAGGGAAAAAGGGTCAGCGGATGCAGGTCTTGATCGTGGAGGCCAGAGACTTACGGGCCGGATCATTTACCATAAGGGTACTCATATAGACACCGCCGGGGAGGGAAGGAGCTGCGGCCTGATGCACAGTGCCGTCGGCCGAGAGGTCCATGATGCGGCCTACTTCGGAGCCACCCATGTTGTAGATGACGATAGACGCATCTGTTCCGGCCGGGAGCTGATAGGAGTAATTACGGCTCGCCTCGCTGAACTCGAACACTTCTGTCACGGAAGCGACAGGAGCTTCCAGTGCGCTTATCTCCGAAGAGATGGACAGGGAGTAGGTTCCTGTCGTAGGCACTTTCGCACGAAGTGTGACAACGTTGCCGTCAATCCGGTAGGTGGAGGCATCAGCGGAACGGACGGAGGAGGAGGATGAATCCTCGGTGAATACGGAGCCGTCCGAAGCGGTGACCGAGCCAATCTTACGACTGTAGCCGGGAATTACGAAAGTAAGGAATCTGCTCTGGGGCATCCCCTCATATGAGCCGGTATGGCTGACGGTTATTACGTGGCCGGTATTCGTATTCTGTCCGGTGAATTCCGTAAGAAGCATCTGATTGTTCTCCAGAGTGCGTGTCGACACATGGTCATCATCGAACAGCACCGAAGACACCGGCTGTGCAGCCTCGCTGTCCATGAGATAAGTAACCGTCAGACGCGTATTGTCCACGTTGCCTGTATGGTCGAAAGATTCCTGGCTGAACCGGGTGATAAACGATCCGCGGCGTCCGAAGTGAGGCAGCACGGAGTGGGGCGCGTCATAGGAGACCGTGGTACCACCCTTATAGGATTTCGACATATCGTTCATATCGACCCATTCTCCTTCGGGGAAGACAATCTGACGCAGCTCATCGCCGCTGGAGCCGTTGTTGAATTCCACCACCGGAGCCACCAGCAGGTCCTTGCCCCAGAGATATTCATCCTTGCAGTCGGCGGGAGACATCCCCTCGCGGTCATGGAAATTGAGAGGACGGGCCAGCGGAGTGCCCTTGACGGCGTTTTCCCAGGCAAGAGTGTAGGTATAGGGCAGATAGCTGTAACGCAGGTTGATAGCGTTCTTTACATCCTCGAACACATCGGCGTAACAATCCTGGTAAGGCTCGGGGAGATATGTCGAGTGGGTACGCATCATCGGGGAGAAGACAGCCATCTGGACCCACCGGCGGTAAAGCCACGAATCGGTAGCCTGGTCATTGGCGAATCCTCCGACATCGGAACCCATGTAGGCGACTCCCGACATTCCCGAACTGAGAAGAGCCGGAATCTGGGCCTGCAGACCGGCCCATGAACGCCTGATATCGCCCGACCAGGGGAAAGCGGAATGACGCTGCATACCAGAAGTGCCGGCACGGGGCATCAGGAAAGGACGCACCTCGGGGAACTCCTCCTTGAAGCCGCGGTAGACGCGCTCCAGCCAAAGATTTCCGAATTCATTGTGAATCTCGCTTACGGTTCCGCCGCGATGGTAGCTGTCATTGTCATGGCTCTCAGGCTCGCCCAGGTCAAGCCACCATCCGCCGACCCCTTCCTGGGTGCGTTTCTTGTAGAACTCCCACATCCAGTCCATAGCCTCGGGATTCGAGGCGTCAATCAGGCCTACCTTGTCAGCGCCGAGCCAGCCCATGCCCGAAACGTCGTCATCGGCAAAGAATCCGGCGTTTTTCAGTTCGTTATAGTTCGTAGCGGCCACCGAAGTAAAGAAAGGCTCGGTGATGCAGACGGTCCTGACCCCCTTTTTGAGGAAACCGTCCATCATACCTCCGGCATCGGGCCAGTCAGTGGGATTCCAGTCGAGATTACCCATTCCGCTGTTGCCGCGTCCCTGCCAGTAGAGGTCGAAGACAATGGCGTCCAGCGGGAGACCTTTCTTCTTGATATTGTCAACCACTTCCTCCGATTCGGCGCGGTTAGCATAGCCGTATCGCGAGGTCATGTAGCCAAGCGCCCAGTAGGGGGGCAGTTCCTGGCGTCCGGTAAGGAACGTGTACTGCTCGAGGACAGAACCCATCGAACCATCCTTTCCGGCGATATAATAATAGGAGATGGGAGACTTGCTCTGGGAAGTGTAGGTAGTCCCGTCAGCCGACGGACACAGGCGTGCGCCGCGATAATGGTCATCGAACAGCAGTCCGTAGCCTTCGGAGGAAACCACGAAGGGGATGCATATATTGTGGGGCGCATCCCAGGTGGCATCCCAGCCTCCTGTCTGCGTATTGTTCATCGTCAGCACCTGATTGTTATGGTCGATTCTCTTGCCGTTGTAGCCCCCGCCGTAGAAAGCGCGGTCCTGCATCCCCTCGAAAGAGACTCTGCGGGGGAAAGTGCTGTTGTCAAGCCCCTCCTTCTCGCGCAGGACATCGGTTCCGGCGGCATCGCGGAAAGTCACCCGGCAGTCCGCCTTGGCGATATTGACGGTCACATCTCCGGTAGAGAGTTCGAGCGCGTCACCTTTGTCGGCGACAGTGAACTTCCCTTCGGGAGAAGCGCTGACGGAAATCGAGCGGCGCTCGTCGCGCACTGTTCCGCTGAAACGGGTAAATACCTTGATGACCGAGGAGTTGTAGGCCGTCAGCACCAGATCCCCTTCGTCAGCCCTGACGGTAACCGTCGGCCCCTCCTCGCTCCAGGAACGAAGCTGTCCCAGACGGCGGGGATCAGGAGCGGTAGAGCCGTTCTTGAAGGGTGCCACGATATCGCTGCCTCCCTCACCGCGGCCGCTGACAGAACCGTCGGCGTTGCGCATGACGAACACCATGCTGCGGAGCGTCTCTCCTTCGGTCAGATTGAAGAACGACATCGGAGTCATCTCCAGGGTGTACATATCGGGATCGGAAGCCGAGCGGGTCAGCCTGTATTTCGGGTCATTGTCCCCCCAGCCGGAAGAGTGTTTCCAGTCAGAGGCGCTGACGCTCTCGTCGGTCAGAACTCCGCAATGGGCATATACGTCCCCCTGAAATCCCTTAAGAGCGCCGTTCCCCAGGGCTGCGTTATAATAAAGGGTTATTTTGTCGGCGGGAGTAGCCTCGGCCGGCTCATACCAGCAGAGACGTCCGGCGGGATCGACATTCTCGAGGCTGATGGACATAGTGCTGAGGTCTACCGTCACGTCATAGACGCCGTCGCGGTCAACGCTCCACTGACGGTCATCGGTAGAATCTTCGCTGACCTTGTTGGAGTCTTCCGCAGCCCGGAAATAGAATTTCTGTTCGTTGTATCCTCCGTAACAGTTGGTGGCGATTTTGAAAGAGGCCGTCCGGTTGTCCCCCACGTTGGTCAGGGACACACGGCCGGAAAACATCCAGGGATTCGACGTAGACTGCGTAAGCGGAGTACTCTTGCCCAGATCCCATCCTCCGGGAGTAGCGTCGCCGACAAGATACAGCACATTATGGTATATCGGAGCGTCCTGCCAGCGGGACTTCGTCACAGAGACAGTCATGTCGTCCAGATTGCAGGAAACAGTATAGTTGGCGCTCTCGCGCACTTTGAATTTATTGTCGTCGCAACCTACACACAGATTTCCGGTGGCATCGAGATACGGCTCGGCGGATGCGTTGCGGTATTCCCGTTCATCCCATTTGGCCTGCGTCAGGAATTTGAATTCCTCATCGGCCCGGAGATAGCCCGTGTAGGTAAAGACTTCCGGACTGTCGCTTTGCCGGACCATTACCGCACTGCGGTCGAGACTCCATCTGCCCCAGACGCCGTCGCCGATTACCAGTAACTTGTCCTCGCCATTCATCGTAACCGAACCGGCGGCAACCGTCGCGGTCATGAACAGCACTGATAGTTTACCAAATAATTTCATGATAATATAGATTTGATTATTACGTAAGCAAAAGCAGAATCTGAAACAAAATTAGATAAAAATAATTCTTTTGAGGTTCATAGCGAGTGAAATAGTAGCGGCGCATACCGGGCACAGATTATTATACAACAGATTGCCAGCATCTTATCCTAACGAAATGGTTCGGAAAAAGTAGTGGTTTTATGGAAGATGTATAAGCCTTCTTTCCCGGTATTGCATCAGTCAGACCGCCGCGGAATCCCCGTTCAGGGGGACTTCCGTGGCGGTCTGATACAGGACTGCAGGGTTCAGGACCTGCATAAAAAACAGCTCATTGCGTTGTCAGCGGGCGGCATCGATTTCGCGGAGGAGAACATTCACGGCTTCGCGCAGCTGAGTATCTTCACCGGTGACGATTGTCTCGGGAGAGTTGGCCACAACGACGTCCGGTTCAAGCTGAGTGTTCTCCAGGTAATTTCCTTCGGCGGTACGGTAACCGATCACGGGAATGCCGAACACCAGCGAGGGGTCCTGAAGCGTCACCCAGTTTACCGATGTCATGGTTCCCGGAACGGGCATACCGACAACTTTCCCTATTTTCTGGTGCTGATAGACCCAGGGGGTACCGTGGGCGTTGCTGTAACAGGGCTCGGCCACCAGCATCACCGAAGGTTTGTTCCACCGGCGCGAGGGCATATCGCAGACATCCTGGCCGCGGATTACCTGCGTCAGATATTTCTGGCCGGTAAACAGCTGCTCGATATCTTCGTGCATACGGCCTCCGCCATTCCAGCGGATATCGATGATGACTCCCTCGCGGTTATTGTATTTGCCCAGGAGGTCGGCATACATCGGACGGAACGATGCGTCGTCCATCGACTCGATATGCACGTAGCCAAGACGGCCGTTGGACCAGCGGTCCACATCGGCGGCACGCTGCTTGATCCAGCGGCGGTACATGATGTCGCTGATTTTGCCGGAGGAGCAGGGAATCACGACCTCGCTCACCTCGCTGCCGTCGGGAGCGGTGAACGCCACAAGCGTCTTCTTCCCGGCAAGATTGTTGAACAGCGCGCCCAGATCGGTGCCGGCCTCGATGCGGTTGCCGTTGACAGCGGTAACCACGGCTCCCTTGCCGATTTTGGAGGCGGCCTTGTCGAAGGGTCCGTTGGCCAGCACTTCCTCCACCTTAAGGCCCGGACCGGCGTAATTCATGTCGTAGAGCAGACCGAGCGAGGCCGTGCGATCCACGTTGGATGAACCGCCGGGGCGATAACGGCCTCCGGTATGAGATACGTTGAGTTCTCCCAGAAGCTCGCTGAGCATCTCGGCGTAGTCATAATTATTATTGATGTGGGGAAGGAACTTGCGGTAGGCTTCGGTCATCGCGGGCCAGTCAATGCCGTGCATCCCTGTCTCATAGAAACGTTCCCCTTCTTCTACGGCTACATAGTCGAACATCGCCTCTCGCTCGGCAGCCAGGTCCACCTCATGGGTGGCGGACACTTTCACCGGAGTCAGCTTGTCCCCCTTGTCGATTTTTTTCAGGTCGCGTCCTATGACGAACAGCTGTTTCCCCTCCTTGTCAGCCTGGAGCGAAGCGCGTCCGGCGCCCAGTTTTGCGGCCAGTTTCGGCTCGCGTTTGCGCAGGGGGAGTTTCCAGAGGTCGAAACCGTCCTCGAACTCGCAGAGATAGTAGAGCGTCTCGCCGTCGCCTGTGACGATGGCGTCGGCCAGACTGGAACTGTAAGGAGTCAGGCGCATCACGCGGTCTTCGATTCCGTCAAGCTCCACCAGGGTCTCCTTCACCCGGGATTTCTTTTCGGACTTTCCGGCTTTGTCGCTTTTGGCGTCATCCTTTCCGGATTTTTTTGCATCGGCCTTTGCCGCGGGTTCCTCCTTTTTGGAGGCTTTCTTCTCCTGTTCTTTCAGGAGGGCGTAATCCTCTTCGGAAAGCATGAAGCGGTCGCGTGCCTCCCGGTTGAGGAAAACAATCATAATATCGTCCTGCGACCCCCAGGAAGCCTGGGCGCGCAGACCGTACTGTTCGGTGAAATAGATGATGGCCTGACCGTCAAGGGCAAACCTGGGGGAGGCCTCCATGTAACCCGAATTCGTCAGATTGGTGATTTTCCCGGTAGCCACCTCAACAAGGGCGATGTCGGCGTAGGGGTCGCGCATCTCGGGAATCACTTCCATAGTAAGCCACTTGGAATCAGGACTCCACTGCACGCTCATCCCGTCCTCTTTCCCGGGATAGGTCTCCCCGGAGGTTATCCGGCGGTCCTTGCCGGAAGCGAGGTCGCGGATCCAGAGTTCATTGCGGTTGCGCACAAAGGCCATGCTCTTGCCGTCGGGCGACACCGAGGGATGGGAATATTCCTTTCCCTCCCCTTTCTGACTGAACAGCGGTTCCTCCTTGAATTCCACGGCATTGGGGAAATCGGGGTCTTCCTTGCGGGCGATCGTGGCCTTGTAGATGTTCTTGCGGCCGGACCGCTCGGAGGTGTAGTAGAGCGACCGGTTGTCGGCCCCCCAGCTCAGATGGCGCTCGGCCTGGGGAGTACGGGTTACCTGGACAGTGGTCGGATATTCTACCGAAGTGACGAAAACATCTCCGCGGTGGAGAAATGCGATCATCTTGCCGTCGGGGGAGACAACGCCTCCGGAAGGTCTCACCGTAAGCCGGCTGGGGCGCTCGGAATCATCCGTCAGGATGTCGATCCTGACTTTCTCGGGGCGCGATGCTCCGCGGGCGGCCCGCTGGGGCATCATGTAGATTTCGCCGTCGTAGGTGAAAGCCAGGGTACCGTTGTTGGCGCGGGAGAGGAAGCGGACAGGATGGGTCTTGAAATCAGTGAGCTGACTGACAGCGTCGGGATTGTCCATCGGGAAAGAGTAGACATTGAACGTGCCGCCGTCGCGCTCGCTGAGGAAATAGACTGTCTGGGTGGTGGCGTCCAGGACGGCGTTGCGGTCCTCGCCGGGACGCGCCGTCAGGTTGCGGTGCTTGCCGTCGGCCGGGGTGTAAAGCCATACGTCGCGACTCACCGAGGAGGTATGGTGCTTACGCCACTCATCCTCGAAACCTTTCACGTCGGTGTATAGCATCTGTTTGCCGTCGGGGGAGAAGGAGAGCTGCACGGCCGGGGTGCCGAGGACCTGGCGCGACTTGCCCGTGCTGATGTCGACGGCATAGAGCTGGGTCATGCGCCCCGAGGGATACATCGCCGAAGCGGCCGGAGCCTGGATGGCGGCCGAATAATAGACCTCTTTGCCGTCGGGGGAGAATCCCTGTGGAATCTCCGAAGCGGAATTCGAGGTGAGGCGTTTCGGAGTTCCCCCTCTGGAATCCATCACGTAAATATCCATATTGCCGTTGCGGTCGGAGGCAAAGGCGATTTTGCTTCCGTCCGGGCTCCATATCGGGTTGGCTTCGTAGGAGTCTTTCGCCGTAAGACGGCGGGCCTCTCCGCCGGTTACCGGGACAGTCCACAGTTCCCCTTTATAGGAGAAAGCGATCAAATCCCCGTTGGGAGAAATCTGCACGTCCCTGAGCCAAAGCGGGGCCGCGGAGGCCCCGTCGGCGCCCATCGCCGGCAATGCCGACAGCCCTGCGGCAGCCGCACAGACGGCTCCAAAAAATATCTTTCTCATAAAATACTATATTTACAGTTTCTTCCCCAAAGGTAGGAAAAATCCCGGGATTTTCGCTAATTTTGAGGCATGAAAAAGTTAGGAGACGTTATCAGGGGCTGCCTTGCGGCGGCAATGATAATTCTGTGCGGAGCCGTGGCGCCGCAGCAAGTGGGGGCGTGTACATCGGCCATCGTCGGAATCCAGCGGGGCGCCGGCGGACGCTGGCTGCTTTGGAAGCACCGCGATTCGGGCCACCCCGACAATTATGTCCGCCGAATCGCCGCTACTGATTCGACGCTCTCATACGTGGCTCTGTTCAACGCGGCCGACACGGCTTCCCTTGAATCCTGGATAGGGTTCAACGAAGCCGGATTCGCTGTCATGAACACTGCGACCTACAATCTTCCCGCTCCGGCCAAAACATGGCAGGACAGGGAGGGTTTCATCATGAGCGGGGCGCTCGCCACCTGCCGCACACTCGACGATTTCCGCCGTCTGCTGGTCTCTTACCCGGGAAAACGGGGTGTCCAGGCAAATTTCGGGGCCATCGACGCCGAAGGAAACGGAGCTTATTTCGAGACTTCCGACGCGGGGGTGGAAGAGTTCCCCCTGGACTCACTGACGGGAATCGCAACCCGCACTAACTATTCTTTCCGGGGAACCGCCGAGCCACTGGCCGGTCTCAAACGCCACACGTCCGAACTCCATCAGCTCGACTCGCTGCTTCTTATTGACCGCCCCTGGGCGCCGGCCGGCAAACTCGGCGCGGAGGATTTCACGGAAGTTCTCTCACGTTCGTTCCTGCTGCCGGTCTATCTTCCCGACAGGGATAAGAACCCGCCGAAAGAGAATCCGGAAGCCGAGGCGGGAATTTCCGCCGGCTATTTCACCAATCCTTACGGACAACGCGCCTATCAGGTCTGCGATCTTCTGGACGGACAAGTTAAAACTCTTACCGACAACGGCGACGTCATATCGCGCCATAATTCCAGCGCTTCGGTCGTAATCGAAGGGCCGCTGCCGGGGGAAGATCCGGCGAAAACCATAATAATGTGGACCCTGATAGGCTTTCCGGCTCTCTCGACGGTGGAGGCGGTCACTCTTGATTCCGTCCCGGCATCCCTTCTCCCCTCCCCCGCAACGGGGCGCTCAGCCCTGGCTGACTCCGTAGCCGCGCTACGCCGGAAAGCGTTTATCCCCGTCGCGGGTAAAAAGCGCAAGTTCCGCTTCAATCTCCCCTATCTCCGGCAAGCCGTTCCCGCAGCCCGCGGACGGTCACTCCCCCACTATGCCCCTGCCCGCAGCCGCAGATAAATGTAGCCAAAGATTTGCCCACAAATTTTATCTCACACCAAATTTATCTCCCAAAATTGTTTATCTCCTACGGATAAACCTTGTCTCCCACGGATTTCACTGATTAACGGATTTCACACGGATTCCGCTTCGGCTTCGCCTCAGGATTTCACAGATTATACGGATTCCACTGATGTCTGCGAGGAATGCTATGGTGCCCGTTGGGAAGAGTGAGGCTGTCAAGAGCAATCCGCGGAATCCCTCCGCGCAAAGCGCGTCCGTGGAACCGGGCGCCCGCCTCGAGCTTCTGCGATAATCTGCGCTTCTGCGAGAAATAATCTTCAATAATCCTGATAATCCCGATAATCAAAATTAATCCGTGAAAAATCCCTTTCTTCCGTGAAATCCGTGGGAGCTTCTTATGGAGGATGAAGATTGTTGAAAATTATTTCTCGCAGAAGCGCAGATTTTCGCAGAAGCCGGATTCACAGACGAATCCGGTGAAGATGCAAAAAAACGTTGCCGTCCCGAGGGGAGGCAACGTTTTTATTCGTATTGGTATAGTTCGGGATTATTCGGCTTTGCCGTTGGAACCGAGAACGTTGACGATCTTGTGCTTGTAGAGCTTCTCCATTTCGTCGCGAGCCGGGCCGAGGTATTTGCGGGGGTCGAATTCTCCGGGTTTGTCATGGAAGACCTTGCGTACAGCGGCGGTCATGGCCAGACGGGAGTCGGAGTCGATGTTGATCTTGCAAACGGCGCTCTTGGCAGCCTTGCGGAGTTCCTCTTCGGGGATACCAATGGCATCGGGAAGTTTGCCGCCGTATTCGTTGATCATGTCAACATATTCCTGGGGTACGGAGGAAGAACCGTGGAGTACGATGGGGAATCCGGGGAGTTTCTCCATAACGGCATCGAGTACGTTGAATGCCAGGGGGGGAGGAACGAGGCGGCCTTCGGCGTTGCGGGTACACTGCTCGGGAGTGAACTTGTATGCGCCGTGGCTGGTACCGATGGAGATAGCCAGGGAGTCGCAGCCGGTGCGGGTTGCGAAATCGATAACCTCTTCGGGGTCGGTGTAAGTGTGGTGGTCGGAGGAAACTTCGTCCTCAACGCCGGCGAGAACGCCAAGCTCACCTTCAACGGTTACGTCGTACTGGTGGGCGTAGTCAACGACTTTCTTTGTGAGGGCTACATTTTCCTCGTAGGGAAGATGGCTGCCGTCGATCATCACGGAGGAGAATCCGTTGTCGATACAGCTCTTGCAAAGCTCGAAGCTGTCACCGTGGTCGAGGTGAAGAACAATCTGGGGATGCTCCCAGCCGAGTTCTTTTGCGTAAGCGACCGCACCCTGGGCCATGTAGCGGAGCAGGGTTGCGTTGGCGTAGTTGCGGGCGCCCTTCGAAACCTGGAGGATCACAGGAGACTTCTCCTCGGCTGCTGCCTTGATGATAGCCTGAAGCTGCTCCATGTTGTTGAAGTTGAAAGCGGGGATAGCATAGCCGCCTTTAATGGCCTTGGCGAACATCTCGCGGGTGTTGACCAGACCTAATTCTTTGTAGCTTACCATTTTCTAAATTCTGGATTTATATAGGTTGAGTGTTGACGTAGTTTTCTGACCGCAAATTTACGAAATTTTCTTTAGACGGCCCCTACCTTTTTAACAAAAAAATCAGTACCTTTGCAGACGTAACCGCGCCTGCTGACCGCGTTTTTTATTTTTTTAACCGCAGACTCATAATTCCGCTATGGAAAAAATCATACTGACGGGAGACCGCCCCACCGGCCGTCTCCATCTTGGCCATTACGTAGGCTCCCTGCGCCGCCGCGTGGAGCTTCAGAATTCGGGCTGTTTCGACAAGATTTTCATCATGATCGCCGACGCCCAGGCCCTGACTGACAACGCCGACAACCCCGAGAAAGTGCGCCAGAACGTAATAGAGGTCGCCCTGGATTACCTCTCGGTGGGCATCGACCCGGCGAAATCCTGTATTTTCGTCCAGACCCACGTGCCGGAGCTGACCGAACTGGCGTTCTACTATATGAACCTGGTGACCGTATCGCGCGTCCAGCGTAACCCCACGGTCAAGACCGAGATCAAGATGCGCAATTTCGAGCAGTCGATTCCCGTAGGGTTCTTCTGCTACCCCGTCAGCCAGGCTTCCGACATTACCGCCTTCAAGGCCACCACAGTCCCCGTCGGCGAAGACCAGGCCCCGATGATCGAGCTTACCCGCGAAATCGTCAACCGCTTCAACACTGTCTACGGGCCCACACTTGTGGAGCCTGAAATCCTCCTGCCCGACAACGTCGCCTGTCTGCGTCTGCCCGGCACGGACGGCAAGGCCAAGATGAGCAAATCGCTCGGTAACTGTATCTACCTCAGCGACAGCCCGAAAGAGGTCGCCAAGAAAGTAAAGAGTATGTACACCGACCCCGAACATCTGACCGTGGACTCCCCGGGCCATCTCGAGGGGAACTGCCCGTTCATCTATCTTGACGCTTTCTGCACCGACGAGCATTTCGCCAAATATCTGCCTGAATACAAGAATCTTCAGGAACTCAAGGACCACTACACCCGCGGAGGTCTCGGCGACGGCACCGTCAAGAAACTTCTTATCAATGTGCTGGAGGAGACTCTCGCCCCCATCCGCGAGCGCCGCAAATTCTGGGAACAGAATATCCCCGGGGTGTACGACATCCTGCGCAGCGGTTCGGAACGCGCCCGCACAGAAGCCGCCGACACTCTCGACAAGGTCCGCGCCGCGATGAAAATCAATTATTTCGACGACGAGGCCCTGATTGCCGAACAGGCCGGACGCTACCGCTCCGCAAAATAACGCATTGAGATGGATAAGGAAGAACTATCCCGCCTTTTGGCCGGAATTCCCTGGGCCGAGGAGATGAACTGCGCCGTAACGGTCTGCGATTCCGAGGGGGTGATCCTCTATATGAACCGCAAGTCCCGCGAGACGTTCGCCTCCCACGGCGACCTCATCGGCCGCAACCTCCTTGACTGTCATTTACCGGAATCCGTAGAGAAAATCCGCCGGATGCTCGCCTCCGGGGAAAGCAACGCCTACACGATTTCCAAAAACGGACAGCGTAAAGTAATCTATCAGACTCCCTGGCGCCGCGACGGCGAAATAGCCGGACTGGTGGAAATCTCGATGGTTGTTCCCCAGGAGATGCCCCATTATATCCGTTAGTATCCGGTCGCTGAAACCACAATGCGCCCTACCAGCGTCCGCGCAGCCTATACCTCTTTGACCGTTTCTTTTCCTTCGCCGGAGAAGAAACGGTTTATTATTATCGACAGGGCGCCGTCGCCTGTAACGTTGCAGGCCGTTCCGAACGAATCCATCGCGATATAGAGGGCTATCATCAGGGCATTGTCGGCCTCGGTAAACCCGAGTATGGAGGTCAGCAGTCCGAGCGAGGCCATGACAGCGCCGCCGGGTACTCCGGGCGCCGCGACAATCGTAATGCCGAGCATCGCCACGAAACCCATGAACATACCGAAGTCGTAGGGCATACCTTTCAGCAGCATCAGGGCCATGGCGCACGCCACCAGCTTCAGGCAGCTTCCGGACATATGTATAGTGGCGCAAAGCGGTACGGTAAATCCGGCGATATCCTTGTTTACACCCATCTTGATTGTCCGTTCGAGGGTTACGGGAATCGTAGCGGCCGATGACTGGGTTCCGAGGGCAGTGAAATAGGCCGGCATCATGGTCCACAGCAGCCGCAAGGGATTGCGTGAAATTCCGTCGCGGGCAAACAGGGACGCAATGGCATACTGCGCCACCAGCAGGAAAACGTGCAGTCCGAAAATCACCAGTATTATTTTCAGAAACGCTGACAGAACGACTCCGACCTCACCGGCGGCGGTCATATTCAGGAAAATACCGAAAATATATATCGGCAACAGGGGGATTATGGCGCGCCGGATAATCATATCCACGATGTCGCGGAATTCGGAACACCCCTTGCGAATTACCCCCATAGGCATCCGCGAAGCCCCTAATCCAAGTATGAATGCAGTAACCAGCGCCGTCATCACGCTCATAAGCGGCGGAATCCCCACTTTGAAATATGGAGCGATCTCCACGGCTCCGGCTTCCGCCTCGACGTATGCGTCACTGGAAATCATTCCCGGGAAGAACAGTTGCCCCGTGGCGTAGGAGAGCATCCCTGCGCATAACGTAGCCACGTAGGCCAGCAACGCCGTAGCCACCAGCATTTTTCCGGCCTTTCCCCCTATATCGGCAATGGCCGGGGCCACGAATCCGATAATAATCAGCGGAATACAGAATCCCAGAAACTCACTGAAAATCTGATTGAAAGTAACGAACACCCGCGTTCCCCACACAGGCATAAAATATCCGCACCCGATTCCGAGCGCAATAGCTATGACAATTTTCGGGAGCAGCCCGAGTCTGATTTTTCCGTTCTTCATGGTAACCGTGTTTTTTTCTGACACATCGGCTGCAAAGTTAAGAAAAATGCCCGGCAAAATCCCCCTTCCCTTCCCCAAAAAATCCTAACGCCCCAAAAACACCCCGCACTCTCAACCTCTGGAGAATAAGTACCACGTAGTACTATACAGAATCATTGCCGTCCGCCTCCGCGTAATCTTTCCGCGCAAAGCGCGTCCCTCGCACTCCCCTTTATGTCTGCGATAATCTGCGCCTCTGCGAGAAATAATCTTCATCTTCCACATAAGAAGCTCCCACGGATTTCACGGAAGAAAGGGATTTTACACGGATTAATGTTGATTTTCGGGATTATAAAGATTATGGGGATTATTTCTCGCAGAAGCGCAGATTAACGCAGAATTCAATTCCACGGACGCGCTTTGCGCGGTGGGATTCCGCGGATTGCTCTTGACAGCCTCACACTTCCCAACTGGCACCATTGCTTTCCCCGCAGACATCAGTGAAATCCGTATAATCTGTGAAATCCTGAGGCGAAGCCGAAGAGGAATCCGTGGAAAATCCTTTTAATCAGTGAAATCCGTGGGAGATTCTTATGGAAGATGAAAATTTTTATCGCTGAGGCTGAGGCGAAGCCGCAGCGGAATGGAACGGCGCCGTAACGCAGAAAGATGCGTCACGGCGCCGTTTAGGTAAGTTTAGTCCTTACATGGATGAAAGAGAGGGAGAAATCAGGGGGGAGCCGTTACTTCTTGTCTTTGGATTTCTCGAGCATCTTGTCGAGGGCCTCAAGACAGAGGTCGATGGCTTCCTCGAAGGTGTCGGCAATCTTGGTGACAACCTGTTCGTTCTGGGGAAGGGTTACTTTGACGACGGCTTCCTTGTTCATGGCGGTTTCCGGTTTTACTACCGACAGTTTGACATCGACAGTGGTGATGTTGGCGTAGTGGCGCTGAAGGCGTTCAGCTTTCTTGTTGATGAAAGCGACGAGTTTTTCGGAAGCGTCGAAGTGGATTGCTTGAATACGAACGTCCATAGATTTTCCTCCTTTTCAAGGTTTAGGGCCTGCGGGCGCGTCACTGCGTGTGGCGCGCGGGTGGGCAAGTTGATAATTCTGTTTAAGTTCTCGGTAGGTTATATGGGTATATACCTGAGTGGTAGCCAGGGATTCGTGTCCGAGCAGTTTCTGGACGGCCACGAGATCGGCGCCGTTGTTGAGCATATCGGTTGCGAAGGAATGTCGCAGCACATGAGGGCTCAGCCGCTGGGCATGGGCCCTCCCACGGAGGGCTTTCTTTACGATACGCTCCACGAGCATGGGGTAGAGAGGTTCACCGTGGCCGCGGACAAAGAACGGTCCGGTGACGGCTCCGACGGCGCTCTCCCTTATTCGGCGATATCGGTCGATGGCCTCCGCCAGTTCGCCGCCGAAAGGGATTATTCTTTCTTTATTACGCTTGCCAAGCACTTTTAGTTCGCCCCGGACGGTGTCTACATGGCGGTCCTCCAGACCTATCAGTTCCCCCCGGCGCATCCCGGTGGAATATAACATCAGGAAAATCAGGGCGTCGCGCTCCTGCTCGAATCCGCGGGACTCCCGGGGGGATTTTTCCGTCTCAGCCGCCGAGTCAGCAAGCTGGCCGGCGGTAGATTTACCATCCCGGGCGGGTATTTTCCCGTAAAGGTCTTCGGCGATAATCTCATTGACTTCCCGGGGGCGCAGACTGACGGGAAGCGGTTTGGGGATTTTGGCGACCTCCACTTCCGAAGCCGGATTTCCGTCTATCAGCCTTTTGCGGAGAAGAAACTGATAGAACGAACTGACCGCCGTCAGTTTCCGGCGGATAGAGCGCATCGCAATCCCTTTTTCTGCCAGCGACAGCAACCACTGGCGGATATCGGAGGCGGTAACCGAGAGAGCGTCGAACGTCTCCTCGCTGCCGTCGGGATCGAGAAATTCGCGGAACTGACGCAAGTCGACAGAATACGACAAAACGGTATGAACTGAAAGATTCAGCTCACACCGGATATATGTCAAAAATGATTTTATCAACATTGGCAATTTCGCTTCCCGGGATTCGCCGGCTTCCGCGAGGCTGAATGGCAGCGGCGGCGACAGCGCGTTTCCCGATGTCTCGGTAGCGAAATTACATCAAAGTTTTGTGAAATCCAAATTTTTCACAAAGAAAAACGGCTCTTTCCTCCGGAACGGAAGAAATCATGCGGGGAAAGAATTATTCCTCTACGAGACGGAGCTTCTGCACGTAAACCGCCTTCATCATTTTCTTGCGGTTTGTTACAGAGGGCTTTTCAAAAGCCTGACGGCTGCGAAGTTCCTTCACGATGCCGGTCTTTTCGTATTTACGCTTGAATTTCTTAAGAGCTTTTTCGATGTTGTCGCCTTCTTTAACTTGTACGATGATCATTTTTTGGGGTTCTTATTTCTTAATTGTTATATACAGATTAGTATAACACAAAGATAGGCAGACAAAAGCTGCCTGTCATTTGCGGGGCAAAATTACGGAGTTTTTTTTGATTGACAAAATCTTTTCCCGATTTTTTTGTTAACTTTGCACAACAATATATAGACGATGACCGACAACAACGATACCAACGAAAAAAACGACCTGTTCAACAACGATAATTCCATTCACTCCCAAGCCTTGCCGGAGGAAGAGGATACTGTCATTGAGGAGGATAGTGCAGCCTCTGACTCTGCCGGGGATGACAGTTTCCTGGACACCGCCGTCGAGGAGGTGGACGAAGCCCTCTCGGACGGAAGTCTTCCCCCGACAATAGGGACCGAGGCCTCGCGTCTGAGGCTCGGAGGGATGTTCCGCAACTGGTTTCTCGACTATGCCTCCTATGTTATTCTGGAGCGCGCCGTCCCCCATATCGACGACGGACTCAAACCCGTGCAGCGCCGCATCCTCCACTCGATGAAGACCCTCGATGACGGCCGCTACAACAAGGTGGCCAACATCGTGGGCAACACCATGCAGTATCATCCCCACGGCGACGCCTCCATCAAGGATGCCCTGGTGCAGCTCGGTCAGAAAGAACTCCTTATCGACACCCAGGGAAACTGGGGAAACATCCTCACCGGCGATGATGCCGCCGCCGGCCGTTACATAGAGGCGCGCCTCTCCCCCTTCGCCCTCGACGCCCTCTACAACCCCAAAATCACCGACTGGGTCCCCTCCTACGACGGCCGTAAACAGGAACCCGTCACCCTGCCGGTGAAGTTTCCGCTGCTCCTTTTCCAGGGAGTGGAAGGTATCGCCGTAGGCCTGTCATCCAAGATTCTTCCCCACAACTTCAATGAAATTCTGGAGGCCGCCGTGGCCTGTCTGCGCGGCCAGGAATTCACTCTCCTGCCCGACTTCCCCACAGGGGGATTCATCGACGTGGCCCGCTACAACGACGGCGAGCGCGGGGGTACAGTCAAGGTGCGCGCGAAAATCGAGAAACTCGACAACACCACCCTGGCCATCACCGAAATTCCATTCGGCAAGACTACCCGCACTATCATCGAGTCCATCCTCAAAGCGTTCGAGAAAGGAAAAATCAAAATACGCAAGGTCGACGACAACACGTCCGACACCGCCCGCATCCTTGTGCATCTCCAGCCCGGGACCTCCTCCGACAAGGCAATAGACGCCCTATACGCGTTCACAGACTGCGAGGTGGCCATCTCCCCCAACTGCTGTGTCATCGAGGACAAGAAGCCCCGATTCCTTACAGTCAGCGAACTGCTTCGCCACAGCGCCTACCGCACCCGTGATCTCCTGCGCCGCGAGCTGGAAATCAAGCTCGGCGAGGTAAAGGAACTGCTCCACTTCGCGTCCCTGGAAAGAATTTTCATCGAGGAACGCATCTACAAGGACCGGGAATTCGAGCAGGGGGAAACGATGGAAGCCGTAGTGGCCCACGTCCACAAACGCCTCAAGCCTTTCCTGCCCCAGCTTGTAAGGGAAGTGACCGACGACGATGTCCTCCGGCTGATGGAAATCAAGATGAAGCGCATCCTGAAATTCTCGGCAAAGGACGCCGACCGCACCATAGCCCAGTACAACGACCGCATCGCCGAACTCCAGCGCAACCTCGACCACATAACCGACTACACCATCGACTGGTTCCACTCCCTCCAGGAGAAATACGGCAAGGCGTTTCCGCGCCGCACCGTCATCCGCGGCTTCGACAACATCGACGCGTCGCGCGTGGCCGAAGCCAACGAGAAACTGTATTTCAACCGCGACGAGGGCTTCATCGGCACATCGCTGAAAAAAGATGAATACCTCTTCAACTGCTCGGTGCTTGACGAGGTGATAATCTTCTATAACGACGGACGCTACAAGGTTGTCCGCGTGGCCGACAAACTGTTCATCGGCAAGAACGTGCGCCACATCGGCCTGTTCGACCGCAAGGACGAGCGCACGATCTATAATGTCATCTACCAGGACGGCCGGGGAGGTACCTACTTCATGAAGCGCTTCGCCGTAACCGGAATCACCCGCGACAAGGAATACAACCTCACCCGCGGCACCGCCGGGAGCCGTATAGCCTGGTTCTCGGCCAACCCCAACGGCGAGGCCGAGGTTGTCAAGGTGACCCTCAAGCCGAAACCACGCCTTACCAAACTCCAGTTCGACGTCGATTTCGCCGAACTGGCCATCAAGGGAAAGCAAAGCCAGGGGAACATCGTAACCCGCAACGAAGTTCACCGCTTCTCCCTCAAGGAAAAGGGCACCTCCACCCTGGGAGGGCGCGAGGTATGGTTCGACCGCGACGTGCTGCGCCTCAACTACGACGGCCGCGGTGAATATCTCGGCGAGTTCATGGGAGAGGACAAAATCCTGGTAATCACCAAATCCGGCGAATACTACCTGTCGACTTTCGACGCCACCAACCACTACGATCATGTCGACATCCTCCGCATCGAGAAATTCCGTCCCAACCATATCTGGACGGCGATACTTTTCGATGCCGACCAGGGGTTCCCGTACCTGAAACGGTTCACTTTCGAACCCTCGGCCAAGCCCCAGCGGTTTATCGGAGACAATCCCAAATCCAGGCTGATTCTCCTGACCGACACCCCGGGAGCGCGTTTCACCGTCACTTTCGGGGGAGCCGACTCCCACCGGGATCCTCTCGAAATCGACTCCACGGAATTCGTAGGCGTCAAATCCTTCAAGGCCAAAGGCAAGCGCCTGACCTCCTTCACTCTCGCCGAAGTGACGGAAACCGATCCGCGCCCCGATGCCGAAGGGGAAATCGAACCCGCCGGGTCCGATACTCCCGACACCGACCCGCAGCCCGACACCGCCGAACCTGAAATGAGCGACGAGGAGGTACGCGACGCCATCATCGGCCAGGAACGCCTCTTCTAATCCCCCTCCCGTAATGAAAAAAATCCTCTGCATACTGCTGACGGCCCTGCTCTTCTCCCCCCTCGCGCTCCGGGGCGGGGAAACCGGAGAAGAGACGCTGCGGCCCGTCAGCTCGGCGTTCATGATCGACGCCGGAAGCACTCACCTGCTCGACACATATCTGTCGCCGTTGAAATATACCGGATGGCATCTGGCCTTCTCCTACGAGCGCAACCAGGCGATGAAGTTCGCGCCGGAACTCTGGCGTCAGCAGCTTTCCCTCGGCCTGGAATTCAACCGGGGAGAGAATCCGGCCCGCAATGCCTCGATGCTCTACGGGAACCTGGAGGCATCCTGGGCCATGAGCCGCCTGTGGAAACTGCCCCGCCGCTTCTGGATTTCCGCCGGCGGACGCGCGGGTGCTGATTTAGGAGGAGTCTACAACGACCGCAACAGCAACAATCCCGCCGCCGTCAAAGCCGACATATATCTCGGAGCCACCGCAGCCGCCGGATGGTCGGTGACGCTCGGGAAACTCCCCGTCAGCCTACGGTGGCAGACCTCGCTCCCCCTGCTGGGAGTGTTTTTCTCACCGGAATATGACGAACTGTATTACGAGATATATCTCGGCAACCACCACGGACTGGCCCATTGCGGCTGGCCCGGAAATCTGTTCCGCTGGGACAATCTGGTGACCGCCGATCTCGGATTAGGCACTTCCTCGCTTCGTCTGGGCTTCCGCTCGCGCATCTACTCCACGGAAGTAAACCATATAACCACGCGCACCTTCTCATACGCTTTCGTCCTGGGAGTGGTGACCGACTGGCTGTCGGTGTCGCCGCGTAAAAAAATGCCCGGTCCCGGCCGCAAGGTCGAATGGGCCTACTGATCTTTTCCAACCCTGTCACCGATGAAAAAAATAACCCGAATCATATCCTCGCTGTTGACCCTTCTGGCGGCGGTAACGCTGGCCGGATGTCATGATGTGCCGCAATATGCCGATGCCCCCAGGGGCAACTTCGAGCAACTCTGGAAAATCCTGGATGAACACTACTGCTTTTTCTCCCAGAAGCAGGTGGACTGGGATGAAATCCATACCCGCTACGGTAGCAAGATTTCCCCCTCCATGTCGGAGGAAGAACTGTTCGGAGTCTGCGCCGCCATGCTCGACGAGCTGCGCGACGGCCATACGAACCTCTCGGCGCCGTTCAACACGTCCTACTACCGGAAATGGTGGAGCGACTATCCCCAGAACTATCAGGCCCGTGTCATCGAGGAATACTATTTCAACTTCAACTACCGCTCGATCGGAGGGATCACCTACGGAATGCTCCCGGAGAATATCGGCTATATGCACTACTCCAGCTTCTCCTACGGCATAGGGGAAGGGAACCTCGACGCGGTGCTGGCTTATCTGGCCACTGCCGACGGACTGATTGTCGATGTCCGCGACAACGGCGGCGGCTCGATGACCAACGTTGAGACGCTGGTGGCCAGATTCATATCCGAACGCACCCTGGCCGGAAGCATCTGCCACAAGAACGGTCCGGGCCACGATGACTTTTCGGAGCCTTACCCCTACTACTACAATCCGGCCGAACCGGGGAGAATTATGTGGGGCAAGCCGGTGGCGGTTCTTTGTAACCGCTCCACTTTCTCGGCCGCCAATAATTTCGTCTCGGTGATGAAGACCCTCCCCAACGTGATTATCGTAGGCGCCACCACCGGGGGCGGCTCCGGGATGCCTTTCTCGGCGGAACTGCCAAACGGATGGGGAGTGCGCTTCTCGGCCTCCCCGGTGCGTGATCCGCAGGGGAACCTTACGGAATTCGGCGTCGACCCCTCCCCGGGGTGCGAAATCGACATGGACCCCGTCGCCGCCCTGGAAGGACACGATACCATGCTGGATTTCGCCGTCATGAAACTCCTGCAATAATTTTCCAATACAGAGATATACGCTACCAGTCCCATGCATCGCCGCGTCTGCTTTATCCTGATGGCCCTTTCGCTGCTTCTCCTGACCGGATGCTCCGGCGGAAGCCAGAGCGCCAAAACTTCTTCCGGCAATATCTTCCGGGAGGCGGTCTTCCTGCAGGGAGAACGCCCTGATTCGGCCACGGTCGATATCGCGGTAATCAATCCCTGGGATTCCACGAAAATCCTGGCCCGCTACCGACTTCTGAATCCCGAAGCCGGCAACGCCGACGTTCCGACGGGAACAACGCCGCTGCGTCTCCCGCTGAAACGCCTGATTGTCTACTCCTCGATCCATGCCGCTCTGATTGCCGAACTCGGTTATGCCGATGCCATCGTGGGGGTGGCCGACGCGCAATATATAAAGACTCCGGAGATTGTAGCGCGCCTGAAAGACGGCCGCATCGCCGACGTCGGTTCCTCGATGGAGCCGTCGTTGGAAAAAATCATCGCTCTCCGCCCCGAGGCCATCCTGATTTCCCCGTTCCAGAATTCGGGCCACGGCGTGGTCGACAAAGCCGGAATCCCGGTAATCGAATGTGCCGACTATATGGAGACCACTCCGCTGGGACGCGCCGAATGGTCCGCGTTTTACGCTATGCTTGTCCAGGGGATTTCCCCCCGTAACCGCGATATATTCAACCGTGTGAGAGAGCGCTATGAGAGTCTTGTCCAGCGGGCCGACACCTTTCCCGACCGTCCGACAGTGATTACCGAACTGCCCCAGCAGGGGATCTGGACGATGCCGGGAGGAAACAGCTACGCCGCCAGGCTGCTGCTCGACGCCGGTGCAGACTATCCCTTTGCCTCCAACACCTCGACCGGCTCCATAAGGATGAACTATGAGACGGTCTTCAACGATGCCCGCGACGCCGACTTCTGGCTTATAAAGTCTTTCGGCCCGGCGCCCGACATTGACGAACTGGCCCGCATCCATCCTTTCAATTCCCGAATAAAGGCGTTCTCCAGCGGAGGGATCTATAACGCCAATACAGCGGAATGCAATCTGTTCGAGGAGTTTCCCTTCCATCCCGACCTTCTGCTGTCCGACTACATCGCCATCTTCCACCGCACCGGCGAGCCCCTGCGCTACTTCGCCCCGGTGGTCCCCTGACGGGACGATATAACAGTTTCTCCTCCTGAGACGTGTCGTCCGGGCGTAACTTTGCGGATGAAAACCATTCCGCAGACAACGCCCTATGAAAAACATCGCCCTCGGTCTGTTGCTGAGCGTAGCGCCAGCGCAGGCCCTTTCCCAGATTCCAGATTCGGCCCTTGTGTGCCGCAGAAACATCTCGGAGATCATCATCCACTGCTCCGCCACGAAAGCGGGGCGCGAGTTCCACGCCGACGATATCCGCCGCTGGCATCTCCAGCGGGGCTTCGCCGACATCGGCTATCACTTCGTCATCGCCCTTGACGGAACCGTAGAGCCGGGGCGCCCGCTCGACATGACCGGCGCCCACTGTATCGGCCACAACCGCCGCTCCATCGGCATCTGCTATGTCGGCGGCCTCGACGCGGCCGGCCATCCCGCCGACACCCGCACCCCGGCCCAGCGCCGCGCCCTTGCGGAACTGCTTGCGCGTCTGCGCCCGCTCTACCCGGAGGCCACCGTCCACGGCCACCGCGAATTCGCCGCCAAAGCCTGCCCCTGCTTCGACGCCAAAGCCGAATACTCTGTCCGGTAAGAGTCCGGGATACAATAGACCATCTCGCTAATTATCAGGCTTAAAGTCAAGAGGCTGTGTCATAATGACACAGCCTCTGTCTTTGCCGATTCATGTGTACAACACATGAACGTATATTAAACATATTGCAAATAGATAAGGTATATGTAGATAACACTCCAAAGTAAATAATACTTGCCTTTGTAAGAAAAGTGTATCTTTCCGACACTATCTTTCATGAAACGCCATTCCCGAAAGACCTCACGGACTGAATATACTATACCTATTCCAAAAACAATTGTTAGCAAAATAGCTCTTATCATTCAGTTACGCAAGCTATATAATCCCACGCGAACCATCCCCAACCGATATAAGGAATAGCTTTTTTAACTACCGCCTTTGCGACTGCTTTAGTTATGTATTTCGCTGCGCCTTTTCCTGCGGAATTAACCACTTCCCTTACTCCCAGTGCTTCAAGCACACAACCTCCGGCTGTAGTTCTCGAAGTAGGAGACATCGTTTTTTGGTAATCGAGTAAAGACATTGCAACAATAGGCAACATTTCATCATCTTCTATACCAAGATCCTCCTTGGATATACCATTTAGTAAAAGAAACTCACGCGAATACTCAATAAGATTTAGAATGTCTTCTGCTGACGGATCTTCATCTTCATTGCGAGACTCGGAAGTTTGAGATAACTGGATAAGAGCAGTTCTATACTCCTCAACTCCTTCTAATTTCTGAGAGGTTGCCGGTATATCTACAGGCTCCTCAACTGTGTTTTGACACGAAATGCACATAAACATTCCTGCTAATGCCATAACAAAAGTGATGAATAATATTGTTTTTTCATAAAAAGTTTTTTTTACATTGCAAAATTACAACAAACAAAATACTTAACCAAATATTTTAAAAAAATTAACGTTCTCCATCAGCAATTATCGCAGTCTTTCCTCCAAGCAATCTAATGTTCGGTTTCCTATTTTTCACGATTAACACCATTTATATAAATAAGGGGGATACTACGTCGCAGAGACTTTTGAATACAGTGCATCTTTGTCGATATAATTATCAATATGCAATTGCTGATGACTGTACTTTTTTCCAGCGGGAGGGGTTTTATTTACAAAAAAAGCGTAAATTTGTAGCCGTAATTTTTATCTTTTTGTCAATGACATTATCGCGCCCGAAACTTTGGCTCTTCGCCAAAGACTACCTGATGATTATCCTCGGTATCGCCATGTACGGCCTGGGATTCTGCTCTTTCATCGCCACCGCCCCCGACAAGGTGGTAATCGGCGGCATGGCCGGTCTCAGCCAGATAGTAGACATGATTTCCTTCGGATGCTTCGGTTTCCATATCCCCTACTCGGTAACGATTTTTACGGTCAACTGCATAATGCTCGCTCTGGCCTGGAAAATCGTAGGACGTACTTTTGTTATCCGTACACTGTTCGGCGTACTGGTCATCTCCACCGTCTTCGCCGTCTTCCAGCCCATGTTCCATGAGCCGCCGGTCAAGGGGGAAATCTTCATGAACGTAATTATCGGTGCGGTACTCTGCGGACTCGGAATCGGCATAGTGTTCGTCCACAACGGCTCCACCGGGGGCACCGATATCGTGGCCGCTGTCGCCTCCAAGAAGAGCAACGTATCGATCGGACGCGCGATGATTTACTTTGACCTGTCGATAATCTGCTCCTCACTCCTGCTGAAATTCTTCCTTGAGCCCGACTTCCATTTCTCCGACGGCGTTCCCTCGCTGGTGTTCGGTCTGATTACCCTGTTCGTGATTCCGTTCATGGCCGACATGATGATTCATACCAACCGGCAGGCCGTACAGTTCACCATCTTTTCCCCGAAATGGGAGGAAATCGCCACGGCAATCAACAATGAGGCCCAGCGCGGATGCACCGTCCTTAACGGCATGGGATGGTATTCCAAAAAGGAGGTGAAAGTGCTGCTGGTGATGTGCCGCAAAATCGAGTCTGTAACCCTCTTCCGCATCATAAAGTCCATCGACAAGGACGCTTTCATCACCCAGGCCCAGGTCAACGGAGTCTACGGCAAAGGCTTTGACGAAATCAAGCTGAAGATGCGCCGTCCCGGAGCCCCTATCGAACATCCCAATCTTCCGGACCCGACATCAAAAATCGTCTGAAAATTGAAAACCAAGCTCCTTATACTGCTGGCACTCCTGGGCGCCGCCCCGCTCCGGGGAGTTGATTTCACCTGGGACATCGATTTCTCCTCCGTTTTTGACAACCGCGAGGGGGACCATGACATCACCGCCGCCAAAACCTATTTCTTCACAAATCTTGCCCCTGAAGCAGGACTCCGGTTCAACACCGCCGACCGCATTGCCGGAGGTGTGGTCTGGAATCAGCCTATCGGATGCGAATGGGACGGCCACCGCGTCTCCCCCACTCTTTATTACCGCCACGATGGACGGAAATGGCGTTTCTCGATGGGTATGTTTCCGCGCGGGCAGCTTATCGAGGAGATGCCCGGCTACCTCTGGAGCGACTCGCTGAGTTATCATCAGAACAATATCCGGGGTGCCCTGGTGCAGTACGTGTCCGACAAAGGATATTTCGACGCATATATCGACTGGCGCGGTATGCAGACCCGCAAGCAGCGCGAAGCGTTCAACATCGTATTCCACGGACAGTTCTCCCCGCGCCGCAACTGGTTCGGAATCGGAGGATACGTCCAGATGAACCACTATGCACTCCAGAAAGACGCCCCCGCTGACCAGCATATCGTTGACAATTTCATCGTCAATCCCTACCTGGCCGCAGACCTGGGGAGCAAAGTAAACACCGATTCCCTCAACATCCGCGCCGGATTGCTGATGACCATCGAGCGCAACCGCGCCGTCGAGGATGGAGGATGGCAGACTCCCGCCGGTTTTTATCTCGAGGCAGTAGGCGAATGGCGCCGTTTCGGGGCTAAGAACACTCTCTATATCGGCAAGCCCCTGTTCCCCTCCTACAACTCCCCCTCCGCGGAATTTCTTGACAACTCCGCCCCGCACGCCACAGAGGAAGACCTCGTCGCCAATCCCGTGATCTACACCCTGATGGGCCCCGGCCTATACCAGGGAGAGCCCTTCTATCAGAAAAAATTCTATGACCGTCTGAATCTCTACGCCTACATCATCCGCAACCGCCACGTCTCCCTCCAGGCATCCCTCGACTTCAACTTCACCCCCTCCTCTTTCATCTTCTACCAGCGCCTCCTCCTTCGCGTCACCCTCCCCTGATGCCCCGATTCAGCCTCCTTGCGGCGCCCAGTTTTTCCGGGCTGACCGCATAAAAAAGCAATTCCCGCAGACAGATTCCGCGGGAATTGCTTTTTTATTTTCCCTGTATGTCCCGGAGCAGCCATACTCAGAAAAAGAGGAACGCCGCCTATTTGAGGCGGAAGAGGTAGCCGAGAGTAATCTGGATGGAGGAGCCCCGGGAAGCGGAGAACACATCCCTTTTGGCCGAGGGGAAGATGTTGCCCAGGCCGTAGTAGTATCGGCCCTCGAGGGTGATGCTGTGGCGTCGCCGGATAACGAACTCCACACCGGCACCGGCTGTGATACCGTAGTCAAAGCGGTTGGAGATTTTCATCTGCATCTCCTCATAGCGGCGGTTGCCGGGGAAGTCAGGCACGTCAGGAGCCTCCATATAGGGGAAATCGGAGGTAATCTTGTCCCCGATCATATAGCAGAGCTGCGGTCCGAGATTGAAGAAACCTTTTACCGTCCGGCTTCCGAAAAATATATGGGTCATAATCGGGAGTTCGAGGTATGTCAGACGGCGCTGATAGCTCAGTGGCGTTTCCTCGAAGTCCTCTTTCCATCCTCTCTGTTCGATATTGAGTTCCGCCAGCAGACCGACGTGGCGTTCCTCAGCATACCGGAAACTGAAGCCGAAGTTCATCCCCCCGAGCATCTTTTCCTTTATCGAAGGATAGAAAGACTGCCGGGCCAGGGAAACACCGCCATGCACCCCGACATGAACATGGGGGATATAATGGCGCTGGGCCACGGCTGACAGGGCCGCACAGAACAGCGCCCCCGCCAACAGCAATCCGCGGACTGACAACTGCCTTCTCATTTCAGTGTCTTTTCAATTGAACCGCCGGGCATATATTTTATCAGGAAGAGGGCGTCATTGAACATACCGCCGCCGGGGACTTCCCGCAGCCTTATGCCGCTCTGGATGCCGGAGAATTCCCGGGTAATATCGCCGTCGCGGGCCTCCATGCTCCTGAGACCTTCGATAACCATGATTCCGGTATCATAGCCAAGTACTCCCAGCACAGGCATCTGTTTGTCGAGAATCTCATTGCCGAAAGCCCTGGTGAAATCCTCATGCAGCCGGCGGGATTCGTCGCTCCCCTCCAGGGGACAATAACGGGAATAGATGGTAGTCTCCAGGGCGCATATCTGGTCGAACTGCTCTCCGCGGAAAGTGGCCCATTCGGGGTAACCGAACAGCTGCACGGCGGAAGCATCGGCGGCGCGTTCCTTGACTGTCTTCAAAGCATGGATGAAACGCGAGAATTCATCGCGGTTGCCTGATACGGGAATAAATACCAGCGGAGTCACATTCGGGTCAAGGTCCTCCAGGTCGGCGTCAGGCATATAACCGTCGAATTCCACTTCGCGGAAATAGCGGCCGTCGGCGTTGAGCCGCTGTTTGAGAGCCGTAGTGAACTCCTCCTTGTCCTGCCGTCCCCCTTTACGGGAAAGGAATACGGGGGTGTAACCGGGATAACTGTCAATGAATCCCTCGATGGCGCGCTCATACATCCGGTCATGGGGGATATTGGTCTGAATCATTCCCGGACGGGTCATATAGGAAGTGTCCCTGACGGCAAACACATTGACAATCAGCGCATCCTGCGGAGCTATTGCGGAAATCGAATTAAGCTGGGTCTGATTGTCAGGAGCGATAATCAGGTCCACGTCCGCCATTTCCGGACGCGTCATGATGGCCCGGACCGTGTCGTTATTGGCCGACGAATCATAAACGCGGATGTTCACCGGACGACGGCCCGGGAGGTTAAGTGTATCGGCTGCCAGAAGGAATCCCTTGTAAAATTCGGTATAAAGCTGAGTCTGACGTCCCATGTTCTCCTCTTCAAGGAGGAAAGGAAGAATCACAGCCAGCTGGAGCGGTTCCCGGTCTTCGGCAGAAACCAGGACAGTGTCGGCCGCTACGGAATCCGCGTAAACTTCTTCCGATGCCGCCACATTGAGATCGTCAGGAGCGTAGGAGGCTACAATGGAATCGGCTTTCTCCATACGCACAACGCTGTCCTCCTCCTTTTCAACCGGAACCGACTCGTCTTCCCCAACCTCCTGTTCTTTAAGCCTGAGGCGCATCCCGGGACGAATTCCGCCGGCGGCCGAAGAGTTAAGCGCCATCAGGTCCTCCATCTTCATGCCATACTGACGTGCGATGCCGTAGATACTCTCCCCTTTCTTTACCACATGAGTTACGGCTCCGGAATCCACATAGTCTCCGGCGGGGTCTTTCGATTCTGTTTCAGCGGGGAAAAACAGGCGCATCCTCGGCTTTACGCCATCGGCGACCGAGGGATTGTTCTGCCTGATGTCATTAACGGAAATTCCTAATTTTTCGGCGATTCCGTAGAGATTGTCGCCGGGCTGGACATCATAGTAATATACCACCTTTCCGTTTACACGGCGCGTCGGGAGGTCATTGACGGTCAAAGCCCGGACCGAAGTGGCGGTCAGCAATGCGGAAGCGAGCATGACAGCCGCCGGGCGCAGTATCTTGGAGAATTTCATCCTTTCAGGTATCTGAATTGTTCTGCAAAGATACGGCGTTTTAGCCAATTAAGCAAACGAAGCCCCCGTAAGGTGTGATTTTTTCATTTCCGGCCCCGGAAATCCCGTCCGATCCTTCCGGAAAACCGTAGTAATCCCTGATAATTTCAGTCCAGGAGGGGAAGAATCCGGTGGAGGGCGGCGATGAAGATGTCTACTTCCTCCCGGGTATTGTACAGGCCGAAAGAGGCCCTGACGGTCCCTTCGATGCCGTAAGCCTCCATCAGCGGCTGGGCGCAGTGATGGCCGGTACGGACGGCCACTCCGAGTTTGTCGAGCAGCATCCCCGTATCATAGTGATGGGCATGGCCGATAAGGAAAGAAATCAGCGGAGCCTTTCCAGGCGTAGTTCCGAAAATACGCATACGGGGAATCTCCTTCATCTGCTCCGTGGCGTAATGCAGCAGATCGAGTTCATGGGCCTCGATGCGCTCCATGCCGATTTCCCGTATATAGTCGATACAGGCCGAAAAGGCGGCGATTCCCACGAAATCCGGAGTCCCGGCCTCGAATTTCAGAGGAGGCTCCTCGAAAGTCGTACCGGAAAAAGAGACGTGCTTTATCATCTCCCCTCCCCCCTGATAAGGAGGCATACGGTCCAGAAGCTCGCGGCGCCCGTAGAGGACTCCGACTCCGGTCGGCCCATACATCTTGTGGGAGGAGAAGACATAGAAATCGGCTCCGAGGGCCTGCACGTCGATTGTAAGATGGGGAGCGGCCTGCGCCCCGTCCACAAGCACCACGGCCCCCCGTTCATGGGCATACCGGACCATCTCGCTGACGGGATTGACTGTGCCAAGCACATTGGAGATATGGCAGAAAGAGACCACGCGGGTGCGGGGAGTGAACAGGCGGCGGTACACCTCCATATCGAGAGAACCGTCTTCCAGCACGGGCACAACCTTTATCACTATCCCTTTCCTCTGCTGAAGCAACTGCCAGGGAACGATATTGGCATGATGCTCCATCTGAGTGAGGATGATTTCATCCCCCGGTTCAAGCAGTTCGCCGTAGGATGAAGCCACAAGGTTTATCCCCTCGGTGGTGCCCCGGGTGAATATAATCTCCTCGCGTGAGGGGGCGTTGATATACTCCCTCACCTTGTCGCGGGTGGCCTCCATCAGTTCGGTGGCCTCCTGCGAGAGGAAGAATACTCCACGGTGGACGTTGGCCTTATGCTCGACATACATCTTCCTGACGGCCTCGACAACCTGGCGCGGGGTCTGGGAAGTGGCCGTGTTGTCGAAATAAACAAGCGGTTTGCCATAGACTTTCCGCTCAAGAATCGGATAATCGCGCCGGAGCGCCTCTACGTCGAACATTTTTCTCTTATTCTCTTAAATCGTTAGTCAATCGAAGAATCTTTTTGCTGACATCCGGCGCAGGAACCTTTGCCGCACTGGCCGGAAAAACGCAGGTCGACAAGGTGGCGCAGCCGGTCGCGCAGCGTCTCCAGACGAATCCGGTCGATTACGTCCACCATGAACGCCTGCATCAGCATCCGGCGCGCTTCCTCGCGGGGGATGCCGCGGGCCTGCATATAAAAGAGCGCCGCCGCGTCGAGCTGTCCCGTGGAAGCTCCGTGGGAACATTTGACGTCGTCGTTGTAAATCAGCAGCTGAGGCTGGGTATGCATCCGGGCGTCCGTCGAGGCAAGCAGGTTGCGGTTGGTCTGGAACGCCTCGTTGAACCGGGCGTCCCGGGCCACTTCTATGCACCCTTCGAACGCTCCGCGGGCCTTTTCGTCAAGGACATACTTGAAAAGCTGGTCGCTTTCGGAGCGGTCGGAGCGGTGGAGCAGGTATGAGGAGTTATCTATATGCTGGCAGCCGGAGCCGATAGCCATCCCGGACAGAAGGGTATGGCAGCCGTCTCCCGCTATGTCTGCGAAGTATTCGTTGCGGGTCTTGCCGTTTGTGAGGGTCGAGGCGCAGATATTCAGGCTGGAACCTGCTTCCTGGCGGCAACGGAAACGACACCACCGCACGGTATCGGCCGAGGATTCCTCGATATCGTACCAGTCTACTTTAGAATTCCGGCCCGCGAAGATCTCCACAATCTCCGAGGAGGCGAACCGGATGCCGGCAGTCTGGGTGTGGTCACACTTGAGGACGGCAATCTCGGCCTCATCTTCGGCTATCACAATGACACGCCTGGCCGCGAAAAGCGGCGCGGGGGAACTGAAGATATCCACAAGCTGTACAGGCTTGTCAAGCCTTACACCCTTTCCGATATGAATCAGGACACCGTCCTGGAGCAGGAGCGCATTGAAGGCGGAGGCAATGTCGGAATTATCACCGGCATACCGCGCCAGAAGCTCGGGGTCGGCCTCGCGCAGCGAACAGACCGTCACCCCGGCGGGAAGATTCTTCAGCAGAGTGGCCGTCGGTACGAAACGGTCATTGACAACCACGGCCATAAGCGTCGATACATTCGGAACATCGCAGCGGAACGACTCGGCGACGTTCACGGGAATACTGACCCGGTTGACGTTCACCCCCAGATCGGGAGCGAACATCTCCTCGACGGAGGTCTTGGCGTAGCCTTCGTCGGAAGTGTCGGGAAGTCTGCCCGCATTCTCCAGGACCGCGAGAGCCGCGGGGCGCAGGGCGTTCAGGGCCTCGGGCGCATTGGCGTCCAAAGCCGCCCGGTCGCTGCGGAACAGGTCGATATATTGTTTAAGCGCCGACATGATCAGTCCTCCTTCCGTTTGTCCTCTTCCTCTTTGATCCAGTCGTAGCCTCTCTCTTCAAGTTCCAGGGCAAGCTCGGGGCCTCCGGTGCGGACGATGCGCCCCTTGTAGAGGACATGGACGAAATCGGGCTTGATATAGTCCAGAAGACGCTGGTAGTGGGTGATTACTATCGTGGCGTTGCGGTCGGTCTTGAGTTTGTTGACTCCACCGGCCACAACCCGCAGGGCGTCTATGTCGAGACCCGAGTCAGTCTCGTCGAGAATCGCCAGGCGCGGTTCAAGGACCGCCATCTGGAAAATTTCGTTTCTCTTTTTCTCGCCGCCGGAGAACCCTTCGTTCACCGACCGGGAGGCGAGCTTATTGTCAAGTTCGACAATCGCGCGTTTGCGGCGCATAAGTTTCAGGAAATCACTGGCCGACAGGGGTTCTTCATGGAAATACTCGCGCTTGGCGTTGACGGCGGCACGCATGAAATTGACCATCGAGACCCCGGGGATTTCGACCGGATACTGGAACGACAGGAAAAGCCCCTCATGGGAGCGGTCTTCGGGGGAGAGCGCCAGCAGGTCGATACCGTGGAAAACAGCTGAGCCACCTGTCACGGTAAACGCGGGATTGCCGGCAAGCACACTCGAGAAGGTGGATTTTCCGGACCCGTTGGGGCCCATTATGGCATGAACCTCACCGGGACGTACCGTAAGGTTCACCCCCTTGAGGATTTCTTTGTTTTCAACTCTGGCGCGGAGGTCGGTGACCTTCAGCAATATATCGTCGCTCATAGTCTTATGAGTTTATGGGATTCTTTAAGGGTTTTCAATCGGTCCTGGAGAGAGGAGAAAGAAAAGGCAGGGGCGTCAGCCGACCGAGCCTTCCAGGGTAATCTGGAGAAGCCGCTGGGCCTCCACGGCGAACTCCATCGGGAGTTTGTTCATGACCTCTTTAGCGTAGCCGTTGACAATCAGCCCCACAGCCTGTTCTGTCGGGATTCCGCGCTGATTGCAATAAAAGAGCTGCTCCTCGGAAATCTTGGAGGTGGTGGCCTCATGTTCCACCACCGCGTCGGGAGTCATCACGTCGACATAGGGGAACGTATGGGCCCCGCACTGGTTGCCGAGCAGGAGCGAGTCACACTGGGTGTGGTTACGGGCGCCGGTGGCCGCCGGAGTCACTTTCACCAGGCCGCGGTAGGAGTTTTCGCTGTGTCCGGCGGAAATACCTTTGGAGACGATAGTCGAACGGGTGTCGGGCGCCAGATGAATCATCTTCGTCCCGGTGTCGGCCTGCTGATAGTTGCGGGTGACGGCCACGGAGTAGAATTCTCCCGTAGAACCCCGTCCGGCAAGCACGCAGGAAGGATATTTCCAGGTGATGGCCGACCCGGTCTCCACCTGGGTCCAGGACAGTTTGGAATAGTCCCCGCGGCAGAGGCCGCGCTTTGTGACAAGGTTGTAGACGCCACCTTTCCCCTCGGCGTCGCCGGCATACCAGTTCTGGACCGTCGAATACTTGACCTCGGCGCGGTCCTCGACCACAATCTCCACAATGGCGGCGTGGAGCTGATTCTCGTCGCGCATCGGCGCCGTGCAGCCTTCGAGGTAGCTTACATAGGAATCGTCGTCGGCCACGATAAGCGTGCGCTCGAACTGACCTGTGCCGGCGGCGTTTATGCGGAAATAGGTCGACAGTTCCATCGGACAGCGCACCCCCTTGGGGATATACACGAAAGAGCCGTCGGAGAATACCGCCGAGTTAAGGGCGGCATAGAAATTGTCCTTGTACGAAACGACCGACCCGAGATATTTCCGGACCAGATCGGGGTAATCCTTCACCGCCTCGGAAATCGAGCAGAATATTATCCCCTTTTCCGCAAGAGCTTCCTTATGGGTCGTCTTGACGGAGACGGAGTCCATGACGGCGTCTACGGCCATTCCGGTCAGCATCTTCTGCTCCTGGAGGGGTATGCCGAGACGGTCGAAAGTCTTTATCAGCTCGGGATCCACCTCGTCGAGGCTCTTGGGACCCTCCTTGCTTACGGGAGCGGCATAATAGCTTATGGCCTGAAAATCGATGTCGGGCATATTCAGATGTCCCCACTTCGGCGGAGTCATCGTCAGCCAGTGGCGGTAGGCTTTCAGGCGGAATTCCAGAAGCCACTCCGGCTCATTTTTTTTCCGGGAAATCAGGCGCACGACTTCCTCGCTGAGACCGACCGGGATTATGTCCGTGTCGATATCGGTGACGAAGCCATATTTGTAGTCACCGGTGGTGACGTCGTCGATCAGCCGCGAATCCTTATCCATATCTGTTGTTTAAGTAGTCGTTTTTCAATATTGCCGGATCAGCCGAACGCCCAGCCCAGTACGGCCGGCGCCAGGTCTGCGATCCCCTGGGCGACCTTACCTCCGGCGATGGAAGACAGGTCGCTGCACGAAGTACCCGGCTTTATCACCATCCACAGGTTCAGCGCCACGCTAAGGCCCATCATCCACTCGAAGAGGCAGAACAGTGAGCCTCCGACGCGGTCGAACAGCCCGAGCGACAGCGCGTGGGTAGTCTTTTTCAACAGCAGGGCCAGAAGCCTGACAGCCAGATAGCCGGCAATGAACAGGAGGACTTTGGCCAGGACAACGTTTGCCAGGCAGACTTCTCCAGCATCTCCGGCAAAGACCCGGGCCAGGGGGTCTCCCGCCAGACGCGACAGGACGATTCCGGCAATAACGGCGCCGACGGCGCCGACCTGGACGATGACTCCTTTCCAGAATCCTATTACCATCGCCACCGCACCCACTGTCAATAATAAAACATCAAGCGTTGTCATTGGTTCATCCGGTTTTTTCAGCCCACAAAATTACGTATTTTTTTCTTAATCTCCGAATTATTTCCTATATTTGCAACGCAAAGGAACTTAACATACAATCAACATAAAAACAATTTGCATTCTGCTATGTCAAAAGTCACAGTTGTAGGCGCCGGAAATGTCGGCGCAACCACAGCCAACGTGCTGGTTACCTCTCAGGTCGCTAACGAAGTAGTCCTCATCGACATCAAGGAGGGAGTCTCCGAAGGTAAGGCTATGGATATCATGCAGACCGCCAATATCCTGGGGCTGCAGACCCGCCTGACCGGTGTCACCAACGACTATTCCATGACCGCGAATTCCGATGTAGTGGTAATCACTTCCGGCGTTCCCCGCAAGCCCGGCATGACCCGCGAGGAACTTATCGGCGTCAACGCAAAGATCGTCAAGATGGTGACCGAGAACGTCCTGGCCCACTCCCCCAACGCCATCATCATCTGCGTGGCAAACCCGATGGACACGATGACCTACCTGATTCACAAGATTTCCGGTCTCCCCAAAAACCGCATAATCGGCATGGGCGGTGCCCTCGACAGCGCCCGCTTCAAATATTTCCTTTCCATCGCCCTGGGCGCCAACGCTACCGAGGTTGAAGGAATCGTTATCGGCGGTCACGGCGACAAGACCATGATCCCCCTGACCCGCTACGCAGCCTACCGCGGAATTCCCGCCTCCTCCCTGATTCCCGCCGAACAGCTTGAGAAAGTTGCTGCCGACACAATGGTCGGAGGCGCCACCCTCACCAAGCTCCTGGGCACTTCCGCATGGTACGCTCCCGGAGCCGCTTCGGCCCAGATGGTAGCAGCGGTTCTCGGCGACCAGAAGCGCCTGATTTCCTGCTCGGCACTCCTCGATGGGGAATACGGCGAAAGCGACCTCTGCATCGGCGTTCCCTGTATCATCGGCCGCAACGGTATCGAGAAGATTGTCGAGTTCGACCTCAACGACCAGGAGAAAACTCTCTTCAAGGCAAGCGCCGAGGCTGTTCATGCCACCAATGCCGCTCTCGCCGGAGTTCTCTGATATGTAAGATCCCATCCCGGACTATTATAAACTGACAGGAAATCATGCCGTAGAAGAGGGACTCACGACCCATTCGGCATGATTTCTTGTTATATTACCGAAAGCCTGAACATTTTATAAACAGACTGACTACAATGCGACTCTTTAAATTCTTACCCGCCGGAGTGCTTGCCCTGGTCCTGGCAGCCTGCGGAGGCAACGCTTCCGAGGGCACAGCCACAGCCGACGCCGCAACTCCCGCCGCAGCCAAGACTGCCGTAAAAACTCAGAAAAGCCCCGTTATCGTCCTGGAAGCCGGACAGCAACTGCCGGTGGCCGACGGAAAACTTATGGTAATCGACTTCAACGCCACCTGGTGCGGTCCCTGCCGTAAATTCGCGCCCCATTTCGACAAGGTAGCCGAGAAATATTCTTCGAAAGCCAAATTTGTCAGTGTCGATGTCGACAAGCTGCCGCAACTGGCCGCCATGTACGGCGTCCAGGGGATCCCGACAGTAATATATATATCGCCGGACGGCACCGTGGATCAGTCGGTCGGCTACATGACCGAAGCCGAATTCGATGCCCGCGTGGCCGGTCTGCTCCGATGACGTTCCCGGCGACTGTCGCCGGGGCGTCCCGAAGCCCCGTATTCCTGACCTTAAACGTATGACACCATGATAACACAGAGCCTTGCAAAAGGAGCGGAGCAGGTAAAGGAGTGGTTCTGCGACCCTGACACCGCGATGAATCTCCGGGAAGCAATGCTTCTCGATATATTTACCAGGATGCGGCAGATGTGTCCTCCCGGCTACGCCTTTTTCGATCTTCCGGTTCCGGAGGAGGTAGGCTTCGACGAAGAGGGGAGACTGACGACTGTTATTTCAGGCGAACCTTACCTCATGAAATCTCCGGCAGAGGGTCAGGATCATGCGTTGTCGGTCAATCTCGAAACATATTCGCAGCTGACCGCGCAATGGTGTGTATATCTGCCGTTAACAGACCTGGATGCCAGTCCGCTGCTCGAGGAACTGTCTGTCATGACCGATTATGATCTGAATGAGGACGATATGGGCCGCTTCATTGTCCCCCGGTTAATGGCAGGCTATACGTCCTCCTCAGATTTCCTGGAAGGGTACCAGAGCCTTGAGGAATGTTGGAATCCAGGACTGCGCACAACGCGCACAACGGGTAAGAAGGAAGTGGACAGCCAGTTCCGAAGCTACCCGCAGGATGTTAAAATCCAAATGCTTATACGATTTTTCAAGGAGTATGCGGACAGTCTTTACATCGGGGACCTCGAGATAACCACCGACCCTGACGGGAGCCATCCTTTCCTCCTGATACCCCCCAACGACGCTCCTTTCGACTATCTTACGGACGTCGAACACCCGTATTACTGGTGGCGGGATGTTATGGAAAGGACACTGGAAGTTGACTCTTACGAGAAAATGGCGGCAGTCAACCCGGTCCTCGGAGAACTGTATTTCTGTGCCGGGCACTACACGGGCCCGTCATACGACAGCCTGGGAATATCCCGTCTGTTCGGGGAACTGCTCAAGCGTCTTGACAATTACGACCCGGCCGCTCCGGAGAAATTCACGGAGGGGCGCGAGAGTTCGGTCACTCTTTATGAGCGGACTATACAGTCCTGCAGGGACTATCTGGCCCTGTCGACGGAGCAGCGTGCTGAAATGTGGCTCGACTTTTTCCGCAATACCCGGGGGTTGCCTGACACTACGCCGCCCCAGGGTATCCACACTGATGCCGAAGGACATCCGCGCCTGGAAGTATTACCCATGCAGAAGGAACCGATTCAGATGTCTCCGTTTCTCTTCGCCGTCTTATTGCTGGAGGCGATGGAGAGGATGGTTAACTCACAAAAACAGCAGGAACCACGGAAGGACAGTTTCCAGGAGGTCATCGAAGAACTCAGGCTACTGCGCGGAGCCGACCCCGGCAAGGAGGTCTATCAGCCTCTTACGGAGCATATTGACGATCCGGAAACCAATGTCCGGAATTTCTTCCGCAATTACAGAAGCAGCCGTAAAGCCATTACCCGGTTCCGGAATCGCGAGTGGCAGGAGATTCAGGAAAGACTGGGAGCCGCCGTGGATTTAAGAGTGGACTCAAGAGGGCTCGTAATGAGCGAACGCTCCCCCGCCGGCCAGATGTTCACTGCTGTCAAGTATGCCATCCGGCGTTTATTCCGCTGGCTGTTCTAAATGCACTCGCCGGGGATTCCACTTCCGGCATCTCCGGGTGCGGGCGAAAGGGGCCGGTCATACGGCAGAAATTATTTCAGACAGTTATTTATAATTAAGATGAAAGAGTTGCGCGTTTGACGGGGATTGGCTAAATTTGCAGTAGAAAAATCCCGGCGCCCTTCCGGCCCGGGACCGACAATCTGATTCCTGATATGGCTGATGCAATTACTGCCGATTCGGTAAGGCGCGCGCTCCGCAAGGGGGAAGTGGCACCCGTCTATCTGCTTCACGGCGAAGAGGGGTTCTACACCGACCTGATTGCCGGGGAGATAGAGAAACTTGTCTCTCCCGATGACCGCGACTTTGACCTGACGCTGCTCTATGCTCCCCAGACGGAGCCGGCGGCGGTGGTCGAGGCCGCGCGCCGTTATCCGATGATGTCCGGGCGTCAGGTTGTGATTGTGCGCGAGATTCAGTCGGGTAACCCGCCCCGGTTCACTCCCACAAGCTACCTCAACGCCCTGGCCGATTACGTCCGTCACCCGTCGGCGACGACAGTCCTCTGTCTCTGCGTCAGGGGAGCCCAGGCCAAAGGGGCCGAATTCATGAAGGCCATCAAGGAGGGGAACGGTGTTGTCCTGGAATCGCGCAGGCTCAGCGAGAAGATGATTGGCCCGACGGTCTCCAGCTTCATTGCCGGAAAAGGGCTTACGGTCGACCCGAAAGCCCTGGCGATGCTCTGCGAGTATGTCGGCACCGACCTCTCGCGCCTCTACAACGAAGTCGACAAGCTGACCGTTACTCTCGGCCAGGGAGCGATGGTCACCCCCGAGGCCGTGGAGCGCAATATCGGCATCTCAAAGGAGTACAACAACTTCGAATTCGTGGCCGCAGTGGCAGCCCATGATACGGGAAAAACGTTCCGCATCCTGCGCCGCTTCGCCTCCGACCCGAAGAACAATCCCCCGCAGGTGCTGGTTACGAATCTCTTCAATCTGTTCTCCAATCTGCTGGTGGCCCATTACGCCAAAGACAAATCGGAGCGCGGACTGATGCAGGAACTCGGATTCCGGTGGCCAGGCCAGCTGACCGATGTCCGGAAAGCCCTGGGCTGGTGCGGCGCGTGGCAGACAATCGAGATTATATCGCTGCTGCGGGAATTCGACTGCAATTCAAAAGGGAACGGCTCGCGCCAGGATCCGTTCGATCTGCTCAACGACCTCTGTTTCCACATTCTTAATCCTATCGGCCGCGCGGGAGTCAAATGGTAATCCGCCCCGCGGAACAATCTGTATGTTATGAAAAAAAAGAATCCGGTATTTCTTCTGTTATTATCCCTGATACTCCCCCTGACAGCGGCCGCCCAGTCCGTTGACGAGGCACGCCAGCTTGCCGAGGACGGGAATCTGAATGAAGCTGTAACCATGCTGCAGGCTGTCACGGCCGCTGACCCCAAGGATCATCAGGCGGCGCTCCTGCTTGCCGACCTGTTATGGAACAGCGGCCATGACGCCGAAGCTGACGACATATATCAGGAGTTGCGGAAGAAAGGGGTCCGGCAGGCCACTCTCGCGCTGGCCCGCATCGCCATGAGCCGCTACGACACCGACGGGGCGACCGCCCTTCTGGAGGCGTACCGCAAATCGCTGCGCCAGGGGAAACGGCAGGTGGCGGAAGATGAGTCAGGCGACCTGGAGGATCGTATCGACCGCATTGCCGAGATGCTTGACCGCGTGCAGAACATCGAGGTTATCGACTCGGTGGACGTCGATGCCGAGGACTTTTTCCGCCAGTATCCCCTATCTTCAGCCGCCGGACGGCTGGGAGGCCCCGAGATGCTGCCTGAAGGATTCCCCTCCGCACCGCAGACGATGGTATATGTCCCCGAAAGCGGCAACCGGATGATATGGTCCGCGCCCGACTCCGACGGCAACCTGCGCCTGATGGGGTCGTCGGCCCTTCTCGGCGGAGAATGGGAGGAACCTCTCCCGCTCGGAGAAGACCTCGGCGACGGCGGGGACGCGGCCTATCCCTACCTGATGCCCGACGGCATAACGCTCTATTATTCCAACGACGGCGATGCCTCCCTCGGTGGATACGACATCTTCCTTACGCGGCGGGGAGAGGACGGATTTCTCCAGCCGGCAAACGTCGGGATGCCCTTCAACTCCCCCTACAATGATTACCTGCTGGTAATCGACGAATTTACCGGCGCCGGATGGTTCGCCACCGACCGCAACCGCCATCCCGGAAAAATCACCATCTACACGTTCATCCCCCAGGATCTCCGCATCAACGTAAGTCCCGACAATCCGGACCTGGCTTCCCTGGCTCGTCTTGACAACATCTCGCTGACCCAAAAGGAGGGCGCCGACTATGCCGCTGTCCGACAGGCCATCCGTGACGGTCACGCGATGAACACCCCGGCTGACCTCACCCCGGATTTCCTGTTCGCCCTCCCGGGCAACCGCGTCTACACCTCCCTGGAGGACTTCGCCAACCCCAAAGCCCGCGAGGCCATGAAGACCTACCTGGAAAAAGAGCAGAAATTCAACAGCATCCTTGACCGCCTCAGCCAGCTCCGCCGCAAGTATGCCTCCGGCGACCGCTCCCAGGCTTCCGTCATCCGCCAGATAGAGGACAGCCTCCCCTCGGCCCGCGCCGAACTCGCTTCCCTCCGCGCCGCCGTCATCCGCCTGGAGCCCCGCTGATTCCTCTCCCTCCCCCTTTCCGGCCCTTCCCGCCTCTTTCCGAAAATTACCCTTTCTCTCCAAATTCCCCCTCGCTGCCTGTCCTGTGGTCCGCCCATAGGCGGACTCCCCCTTAAACCAAAAACCAATGACAACCCTTCTCATTTCTCTTGCAATCCTGATCGGAGGCTACTTCCTCTACGGCGCCCTGGCCGAAAAAATCTTCGGCACCGACCCTTCGCGCCCGACTCCGGCCGTCACCAACGCCGACGGCGTAGACTTCGTGGTGATGCCTACATGGAAAGTCTTCCTCATCCAGTTCCTGAATATCGCCGGGATGGGGCCTATTTTCGGCGCCATCATGGGCATAATGTTCGGTCCTGCCGCTTTCATCTGGATTGTCGCCGGCACAATATTCGCCGGAGCCGTCCATGACTTCATCGCCGCTATGATTTCCCTGCGGGGAGGCGGTCTCTCCCTGCCCGAACTTGTCGGCAACGAACTCGGCTCAGGTGTCAAACAGCTCATGAGAGGCTTCACCCTGGCCCTCCTAATCCTTATCGGCGCCGTCTTCGTCATCACTCCCTCCCAGGTACTGGCCCAGCTTACCCCCTCCTGGCTGGACGTAACGGTCTGCGCCGTGCTGATTTTCATATATTATATCCTTGCAACGATGCTCCCCATCGACAAGCTGATCGGACGCATCTATCCTCTTTTCGGCGCCGCACTGCTCTTCATGGGAATCGCTCTGCTCGGCTACATGATTTTCAGCGGCATAGAGATTCCCGACGGGTTCGCCGAGGGACTGCACAACCGCCGGGCCGACGCCGCTTCCGGCACCCATCCCCTTTTCCCCGTCCTCTGCATCACCATAGCCTGCGGGGCCATCTCCGGCTTCCACGCCACTCAGTCCCCCCTGATGGCCAAATGCCTGAAGAACGAGCGCCTGGCGCGGCCGGTCTTCTACGGCGCCATGGTGGCCGAGGGTATCATAGCCCTTATCTGGGCGGCAGCGGCTATCGCTTTCACCGGCGGATACGAGGGAGTCGCCTCCTATATGGCCCAGGAAGGGCACTCGACCGGCACTTTCGTTACCGACCTCTCCTTTACATGGCTCGGCACTTTCGGGGGCGCCCTGGCGATTTTAGGGGTAGTGGCCGCTCCGATTTCCACGGGAGACACCGCCCTGCGCAGCGCCCGGCTCATAATCGCCGAAATATTCCGGATCCCCCAGAAGAAACTGCTCAACCGCATCATGATATGCGCCCCGCTGTTCGTGATGACGTTCATACTGATGATGGTTGACTTCAATGTCCTCTGGCGCTACTTCGCGTGGTGCAACCAGACGCTGGCTGTCTTCACCCTATGGGCCTGTACGGTATGGCTCGCCCGCCACGGAAAAGTCTATCTTATCACCCTCGTTCCGGCCCTATTCATGCAGACGGTGACCGTCAGCTACATCCTCCTGGCTCCGCGTCCCGAAGGATTCGGACTTCCCCATACGCTTTCCTACGGCATCGCCGCCCTCTCCTGTGTTCTCGCCCTGGCTATGTTCGCTATCTCGCTCCGCGCTCTCCGTTCCGGGCGACTCAAAACCGACTTCACCTGAAACAGACATGGATTTCATCAGACTGCTAAACGGCTCAGAAAAATATAACTTTCACTCCCATACCGAATTCTGCGACGGACGCGCCTCGATGGAGGCGTTCGCCCGCGAGGTAGTGCGCCAGGGCTTCACCCACTACGGCTTCTCCCCCCACTGTCCGATACCCATCGTCTCCCCCTGCAATATGCTCCGGGTTGACGTGCCGCGCTATCTCGCCGAGGTAGACCGCATCCGGGAGGAATACGGCGACCGATGCCGGTTCTTCGCCTCGATGGAGGCCGATTATCTCGGCGATATCTTCGGTCCGTCGTCGGATGAAATCCAGTCACTCCCCCTGGACTATGTAATCGGCTCGGTCCACTTCATCCCCACTCGCAAAGGAGACTTCGTCGATGTCGACGGACATTTCGACTCTTTCCGCCGCAAGATGCGCGACCATTTCGACAACGACATCCGCTACGTCTGCGAGACCTTCTACTCCCAGTCCGCCGCAATGATCGACAAAGGAGGCTTCGACATCCTCGGCCACCTCGACAAAATCGGACAGAACGCCTCCTACTTCCAGCCCGGCATAGAGGAAGAACCCTGGTATCAGGCCCTTGCGGAAGCCCTCATCGACAAGGTCATCGCCTATAACGCCACCAATCCCCGCCGCCCCCTGACCGTAGAAATCAACACCAAAGCCTACGCCGACCACTCCGGCCGCCTCTTCCCCCACCCCCGCCACTGGCAGCGCCTCCGCGATGCCGGCATCCCCCTGCTGGTCAACTCCGACGCCCACGTCCCCGCCCTCATCGACGCCTCCCGTTCCATCCCCCTCGCCTGGCTCGCCTCCCATTAATCAATCTCCCCCTCTTTCCCCCAAAAACTCCCCCGCGCTGCCTGTCCTGTGGTCCGCCCATAGGCGGACTGCCCCGCCTCTTCCCCTTGAATCCCATGAACTCCCGCTATATCCGCTTCTTCATCAGCTCGACTTTCGCCGATATGGGGCGCGAGCGCAACATCCTGCGGCGCCTCTTCGGGAAATTGCAGACCGAATACCAGGCCCGCGGCTGGAACATCGAATATACCGACCTGCGCTGGGGCATCTCCCGCGAGGCGGCGCTCGACAACCGCACCATGCGCATCTGTCTCGAGGAACTCCGCCATTGCCGGGAACTCTCTCCACGCCCCAATTTCATCGTTCTCCAGGGGGAGCGCTACGGCTGGGTCCCCCTCCCCGAGGTAATACCCCAGAACCATATCGACCCTCAGGAATTCCGCTGGCTTTCCCCGCAGCAGAAGAGGATTTTCAACCAATGGTACCGCCTGGATGAAAACTTCGCTGACCAGCCGCGCTATCTCCTGCAGCCGCGCGAATGGACGTTCGTCGACGACAATATTTTCCGCGACAAGGCCGAGAAGCCCCTGCGCGCCATCCTCTCCCGGATTCTCCGCGAGGATGCGAAAGAAATCCTGTCAGTGTCGGCCACCGAGCAGGAAATCCGCGCGGGCCTCTTCTGCGACCCCGCCAACTTCCCCCATACCCTGATATATAAGAGAACGCTGAAAGACGTTCCTCCCTCCGCCGCCCCCCTGTTTCAGGAACAGGAAAGCCGCCCCAGGGAACGCATGGAATCCCTGCGTCGTCGGCTCGACAGCCTCAGACATTTCGGCAACACCTTCGACACCTCCCTGTTTTTCCAGGGTTATGACTCCGGAGAGTATGACCGGTACCTGGAGAACCACTTCTCAATCCTCCTGCGTAAAATCATCGACCGCCGAATCGCCGAAGCTGAGGCGGAAGCACCCGCCGGAGAGAACGGCCGCCATCTCGAAATCGCCCGCCGGCGCCGGGGCCGTTTCTACGGCCGAGAGGCATACATCACCGCCCTCCTCTCGCGCCTGACCGACGACAGCCACCGTCCCATCCTCCTGCGCGGCGAATCCGGCTCGGGTAAGTCGGCCCTGATGGCCGAACTCGCCAACCGCCTGGAAGCCCTGGGCCACAACGTCATCCTGCGTTTCTGCGGCGAAACCCCTCTCTCCTCGACAGCCATCGAGCTGCTGGATTCCATCCTGAGGGACCTGCATCTCCGATCCACCAAGTCAGACAGACGGCCGCTTCACATCCGCCGCACAGACGATGGATTCTTCGGTTCGGGCATCTCTCCCTGGGACGCGCTGACCACCTACCGTCCCTCCCAACCGCTGTTCATCCTTATCGATGCGGTCAACCAGACCGCACCGGGGATCTACACAGGGTTTCAAAACCTGAAATGGCTGGATGTCAGGTTGCCCGACAATCTCCATGTCATTGTCACCACTACCACCGACGGCCATCTTCCCGACCTCTCCGGGGTTGATGTCGAGTCTTTGCCGGGCATTGATGATGACGCCCTGACGATGGTTGTCGACCTTCTGAAAGAGGAAGGACGCCGTCTGACTGACGGCCAACTGTCCGGCTTGCTTACACTTCTCGCTAAATCCGACCGATCGGCGATATATCTCCGTGTACTCGCCGGTTATCTCGCGGGCCTCCCCTCCTGGGAGGAGCTTCAGGCGTTTCCTGCGGGTCTGTTTCCCCTCCTTGACTATCTGCTCGACCGGCTGCAACAGCCCTCACACCATGGTGTGCTGCTCCCCCGGAAAGCACTCGGTCTGATTCTTGCAGACCGGCACGGCCTGACCGACGAAGAACTCAACGCCCTCCTTTCCGCCGACCGGGAGATGATGGAGGCGATCCGCGACAACAGTTTCCATGATCTGCGGCAAGCGGGTGTGGAGGGGATCCCGCCGGTCTACTGGTCACGGCTGAAATATGACCTCGGCACACTGCTGCGCGTATTCCACAGCCCGACAGGTCCGGTCAACACCTTTGCCCACAGCAAGATACGCGAATATGTCCATACGCGCCTTCCGGAATCGGAAAAAGCCGGTTTCCATCTCGCTCTCTATGATTTCCTGAGACCGCGGATAAACGCCGGCAACCGCCATGCCGTCTATGAAAGTGCCCGCACGCTACTCGAGGGGGTATGCCGCCGTTTCAACTGCTGGAAAATGGCGCGGGAAGCCGGACAGAACCCCGACAGCGATATGTACGCCGCTCCCCTTGCGGAGTTGGAACGGCTCCTGACTTCCGATGCGGATTATATCCTGACCAAACGGTGTCTTTTCCCCGACGGACTTCTCGATGATTATTCCGAGGCGATAGACCGGCTTGCTATTCCACATCTGAAAAACCGGCTTCTCGCGCTCTCCCGCGAAGTAAGCCAGCTTCCTCTGGAGGGCTCTCCCCGCGACCTCCGCAGATGGCTCCTCAACGTTCCCGAGCGATGGGAACTGCGCCGCATGATTCTGCCCGACGGACTTTCCGGCGACATTCTTCGGGATCTCTGGCGCGACAACCGTCCGGAACTTCCCGTGGTGTTTCCCGTCGGAAAGACCGGAGAGTTTCCCGCCCTCTCCTCCGACGGAGAGAGAATCGCTTACGTGGAAGACTTCGGACACAGGGTCATAACCGAGAATCTTACCGGTAACGACCGCTCATACAGTCTTCGGGCGCGTATCCGCTCGTTTCTGGCCGACCGCACCCTGAGATACCATCTCGCGGCCCTCGACGGGGAAGGGTTCCTTTACGACTCGGAAGCTAAAGAAACTCTCGTCGATTTCGAGTTTACCGGCTCCCCGCGGATAGCCATTACCCCCGACGGTGTGTGGTCCATGTTCGAATCCGACAACGAAATCCTGATCTTCAACCGCCTGTCCGGAGAGTACGGCAACTACGAAAACGTATCCGACGGCCACCTTACGGCGTCGGGGCGCTGGCTCTGGTGTTTCCGGCATAAGGAGGGGAAGCGGATAATCCACCGGATCAACCTTGTGGATCACACCAGTCTCTCTTTCGGCATAGCTCCCGAAGGGGTCAGCATCTGTTATGCCTCGGACGAAATCTGTATACTGCGTCTGAGCGAGGAACTTCTGTTTGTTCGCCACTTCCGGGAGAACGGCAAAGACCGATACAAAGGCGCCCCATTCTACCTTCCCTCCTACGAATCAGTCAGACATATCATCCCTATTGACGAAATCCGGTTCCATATTCTGACCTCCACGGGGTGCTGGTACACGGCTTGTTTCCGGGAGGATTCCCTTCAAAGCACCAACCGAGGACTCCTGCCGGAGCTTCTTGCCGTCTGCGGCGACTATGCCCTGACCGAAGATGCGGTCGTATCGCTTCCGCAGCTGATGTCGCTCCCGTATGTCCGCGAGGCGTTCAACAACGGAATCAATTCTCTGTCGGCGGATTTCGGGGGAGAATACTGTACGGTAGGTTTCGGGGTAAATTCCCTCCAGGAACAGATACCCTACATACAATTGATGACCGACTCCGGAACCGAACGGTTCGAGCCGGACTGGCAGAACAGCGGAGGATGCATGGTTACCTCGGCGGCGGTGTCGCCCGACGGCGCATATCTCGGCTTCTGCAACCAGTGGGGGATGCTGTCGTTGTGTGAGACCGGAGAAGAGCGCCGCACAGTCTCAGTGACACGCCCGGGAGACTCCAACTGTATCGGACTGACATTTTCGGAGAACAGCGCTTACCTGCTGGCCGTCGACGGGGATTTTATAGCCGATCCCCCCGCTTTCATCCATCTTGTCGACACCATTTACGGCGAGGCGTTCACCCCTCCCGGCCAGCCGGATTATAACGACAGAAGCGATCCCGAAATATGGGGCTACGCCCCCGGCCAAAAAGGTTTTGTCAGGCTGTCGCGCGACAACCGGTATGTCTATATGCCGGGCTATTTCCTCTGGGACCTGATCGGGGAGCGCTCTCTCCCTACCCGCGATATACCCTACGCCGAGTCTTCCATGCCATTGAAGACGAGCTGGCAGATAAGCCGGGCCGAGTGGGTCCACATCATCGAGCATCCCGCGCGCCCCGAACTCTGGAGCGCGGCCAAAGGTGTACTTACGGTGGTCAGTCTTGCCGACGGAAGCACCCGTTCCATGCCCGAGCCTGACGAACTGACCGGCATATCGGCCGACGGCTCCCGCCTCTTTTTCCGCGACAAGGAGAACCGGCTGTTTATAAGGGAATACGCCACGGGACGCACTATCCCCGTCCCCGAAAAGATGATAATGGTTTACCCCGCGCCGGACCCGCGTTATTTCTTCCTCTACACCGTATCACGTTACGTTCAGCTCTACGACACGGTGGGGCGGATGCTCGGGGAAGCGTTCTTCCCGGAACTGTGGGACGCGCGACCCACGGCCCGCGGGCTTGTATGCGCCGACCGCAGGGGGAAAGCGGCCCTGTTCGCCTACCCGCCGGAAATTGCCGCGGGCCTGGAGGGATGCATCAGCTTTATCCGCCGGTGGGACGTGCGCCGCAAAGAGCTTTCCCGCCACGCCACGGGGGTATGTCCTTTCTGCGGCACGGTGATTTCGGAGACCTCCCCGCTGGTCAAGCCGGAATTCCGCTGTCCGGTCTGCCTTCATCCTCTCCGCAAAATATGAATCAATAATGTATTGACCTGTTTTATAAATAACATCTTTTATAAATAACAACATCATGAGAATTTTCAGCAGAATAGCAGCGGCAGTCTGCGCCCTGGCCGGGTGCAGCCTCGCCGTCCAGGGGCAGATGCCGGCTACGGCCGCCCCTACCAAGGTAGTCCACCCCGGATGGAGCCGCGACGCGGTCATCTATGAGGTCAACGTGCGCCAGTTTACCCCCGAGGGGACTTTCCAGGCTTTCGACCGTGAGCTTCCGCGCCTTAAAGACCTGGGAGTCGACATCCTGTGGTTCATGCCCGTGCATCCCATCTCGGAGAAGAACCGCAAGGGAAAGCTCGGCAGCTACTACGCCGTGCGCGACTACAAGGCCATCAATCCCGAGTTCGGCACCCTTGAGGATTTCAAAAACACCGTTCGCCGCGCCCATGACCTGGGGATGAAGGTTATCATCGACTGGGTACCCAACCATTCGGGCTGCGACAATGCCTGGGTCACCGAGCATCCCTCCTGGTACGCCCGCAATGACAAGGGGGAGATGTTCGGGCCGTATGACTGGACCGACGTCTACAAATTCGACTACTCCAATCCCGAGATGCGCCGCGGGATGGTCGACGCCCTGAAATTCTGGCTCACCGAGGCCGGAATCGACGGTTTCCGCTGCGACGTCGCCGCTGAAGTCCCCGTGGATTTCTGGAACGAGACGCGCCCGCAGCTCCAGGCCGTCCAGCCCGGACTTTTCATGCTGGCCGAGGCTTCCGACCCGCGGCTCCAGCGCGAAGGATTCGACATGGGCTACAACTGGCCGATGAAGGACCTTTTCTCGGCCATCGCCGCAACCGCCGGACAATACACCTTCAAGGCTCCCGGCGAGAAAGAACCCCGTAAATTCCCCGTCCGCCACGCCACCGCCATCGACTCCATGCTGGCGGTCCAGGCCCTGGACTATCCCGCCGACACCTACCTGATGAACATGATCACCAACCATGACCTCAATTCATGGGAAGGCACCGAGTTCGAGCGCCTGGGGAACCTCTCTCAGGCTTTCGCCGTACTGAGTTACACGCTCCCGGGTATGCCGCTGATCTATACAGGGCAGGAAACCGGCATGAACCGCGCTTTCGAATTCTTCGACAAGGACAAGGCCCCCGACTGGGAACCCCGCAATGAATATTTCAGCTTCTACCAGGCCCTCAATGCCCTCAAGCACAACAATCCGGCCCTCGATGCCGGCTCGCCCCGCGACGCCCGCATGATCCGCTATCAGACCAAGTCGCCCGACCTGTATGTCTTCGAGCGCACCGACGGCGACAACCGCATCTTCGTGGCCGTAAACCTCGGCAACAAAGAGGAAGCCGTGGAATTCACCGGCGCCACCCCCGACCTCTCCGCAGGCTTTACCGACATCTTCTCCCTCAACCGCTCCTGGGCCACTCTCCCCGAAACCCTCTCCCCCGGCGAGTACCGCGTCTTCACCCACGCCTCGCGCTGACGCTCCCTTCCAACCCCGATAACCTTACGGCGGTGTGCTGAACTTCACGATTTCGGCACACCGCCGTATTTCTTGCCCGGATGCGAAGTGGCTGTCAGACTGGTTCAGATGGTAGAAGTCTGAGGGAAGGATGAAGGTAAATGATTTCCGGAGGAATATAAACAGTAGCATTTCTATGGCTTGGCTTGTTGTTTTAACTAAAATTAACTATTTTTTGGGGGGGGGTAATCTGCAAAATAATGTTTAAATTTGCCATCTAAATATTAGCAAGCCACTTTTACCATCTTCACAAGGCACTCACAATGCAACACAAGAAACCTCTTGCTTTGTCATGCCAGATTCATTTATCTCATTTACTTAATTTTCATTGTATGCGACTAAAACGCAAACCTACCTTATGGCTGACCGCACTTATCTTATGGCATTTTACAGGTTATGCTCAAGGATCATCTGCAACGCCTGCCCCTGACTGGGAATCAAACGAATCCATCACCCGGCTTCCTAAAATCGAACTCGGCACATGGGCCGTTCCCGACAGTGTCAAAAACAAATGGACCGATAACGAAGGAGACTCCACTTCCCATCGCTATCCGCCGTGCTACCTGCTGGATCTCAAGGAGGGCACAGACGTCAAGCCCGGCAAAGAGTATCTCCTGAAAGACATAGCCGGTCTGTTCGGCCCACAAGGCCTCCTCCAGGACAAAAACGACAATCTCTACCGCCTGATGCATCACCCGCTGCTGAACGGAATCAAGATTTTCTACGAGGCTACCGGAGGTCCCGTGGATGTTGACTTCATGTTTGGAGCCGGAGGCTTCGGCAACCGGTTATGCTATTACTATGTGCCGCCCGAATCCGACCTTGACAAAACGACCTTGTCTCTGGCCCAGTCCCTCACCAACAGGCAGATTCCCACATTCTGCATTACCGACCAGATGCGTACCTCTATCCACATGGAACGTTATAAAAAAGAGAACGGAGAGTGGAAACTACAATCCAAAGGAGAACTCGGTAACAGCACGCTGGGAGATAAACTTAACTCGGATAACAATTACGGCGGATGGGGAGATGACCTGATCTCCGGCAAAAGTTTCCGCCTGAAATATTTCGGGAAGAAATATGAAGAGGAGCCGTCGGATTCTTTCCCTGACGGCACACGCATATACTTCTTCCTCGCAACCTACGACGATTTCACCTGGAACGGCGGCACCGACGACCAAAAGCTTCCCTACTCCATCAAATTCTCCTATCGCGCCCTTAACCGCGAATTCGGAGTACAGGGGAAATGGGACTTCGAACATTATGATTCACACAAAGAGAAATATACCGAATATGGCCCCGGCATCTTCGCATCGGCATCAGTAAACTTCACCTATACCGATTCCGATAAAGGCACTCTGGAAAACGTCAATTTTCTGACATGGGAAGACTGGACCCAACCGATTACCAGACCCGACTGGCCTGAGGAACGCAAAGTAGGCGATTTCGATATGAACGACGTTGGTTTCGGACTTTATGGTGTCGAAAACCCGCTATTCACTACCATCTCCGATGCAAAAATCAATCTTGAGGTCATCCAGGAAGTCAAAGATTTTCAGGATGGATTCAACAGTGCGAAAGGGGCCTGGAAAAATTACTTCCGCTATAAGTTTATTCTGAAAAACGGAGAAGAAGGCAACGAGGGGGAAGGCCGCCAGAATATGGTATATTCGCGCTCATTGCATCCGGTGACGTTCAGCACTAATCCCGAGACAGGAGAAGGCCGCTTCGAACCTTCCTACACCTGGGCCTCGATCCGCCGTTTTACCGATGATTCAGAAAACGGCGAAGTAGTGAAATACCTTGTCTTCCGCAAGACCGCGCACTACATGGATCCCAACGATCCCACCAAAGAGATGGTTCCCAAAGCGGAGTACCTCAACGATGAAAAGCTCTTATACCGCATAGAATACGCCATGGCCACTGACTTCAGCGACGAGGACCAGGACACATACCTCCCTAAGATCTGGGACGGAAAATGGTCTACACCCGAGGGCAAGACCGTGGATTATTTCGAACACTACCGCGGCTCAGAAAATGACAAGACCCCGCTCCCCCTGGAAACAATGACAAGTCTCTATCATGACGCCACCGAGACACTGAATCCGGAAAACAAATATATCAACAAGAAGAGATTCTGGATGAGATTTGCGTTCCGCGACGGTATAAGAGTTCAGACCAACGAGAATACCGTAGCATCTCCGCGGGCCAGTTTCGTAATCGAGCCCCGCGGCACCGTCAGTGAGACAGATCTCAGCGGCGCCGATACAAAGCATCTCAAATCTCCCGCCGATCTCGCCCCGATCAAGAACCGCACGTTCTTCACCATCACCTACAATCCCAAGACGGAACTTTACGACAAAGAACATATCTCAGCTCTGTTTATCGTCAACGAAAAGGGGAAACGGTTCTGCAAAATCCAGCACATTGGCAATCAATGGGTGACATCTACGGAGAACAACGACGATCCCGACAACCAAGACCGTCTGTTCGAAATCGTCAGGGTAATTGACGAGAGCGAGAACTGCCGCCACATTGTACTGAGAACCAACCTGGTCCCGGAAAAAGATTTCGGCGTAATGGTCGAGACGACCCGCGATCTTTACCCAGAAAACGAGGTCATGACCGTAACCGGTTATAACACCTTCGGCGTTTATCCGGTCAAATGCAGTATGCCCTCGCTGACATTCAACGAAGTCTTAATCAATCCGGGAGGACGGCGCTTCACCGGCCCGGACAATTCCGCACACTATGTCTTCAATTCCAATACCGAATGGTCTCTCCATGGAGTTACGAACCCGTCGGAGGCTATTTTCTCGCAGTGGCGGTCTTACAACAATCCCAGCTATCCCTGGAATGAGGCCACGGAACCGTACTTCAACATCCTCCACAATAACACGGCCACTACGGGAACCATCCCCGCCGACAATTACAAATCCTGGCTTGAAGAATCATTCGATGAGAGCGTCAACGAACTGATTAACAACCCTGACGGTTCATGGTCCAACCACGACATCCTCGCCCAGAACTACGACGGTGTCTCAGAACTTAATGCCCGTTACATCATCAGAGCCTACCTTCCGTCTTCTCCCGCAATCCTGAACAAGGATGCTGCCGGTGTCATCAGAAGGGCCGATGCGGATCAGACCGACGGCTATATAGTCCTGGAGGATCAGAAAGAGGCGTCGTCCAGACAGCACTACGTGGTCTCCGGCGTTGAAAATGTCAGCGTCGACTCCGATGTTGAAACAATATATTATGATTTACAGGGACAGCGTGTCGCCAACCCTGTTGTCGGACAGATATATATAACCGTCAGAGGTTCCTCTGCTTCCAAAGAGGTTTATTGAAAACACACCCTCGCTGTCCCGCTTCCAGGACACGCCCCAAGGGGACCGGCGTTTTTCGTCGGTTCCCTTTGCTTTTTCCCTAAAAAACTGTTTTCTTGTTATTTGCATTTGCTTTAACAAACTTTAACTTTTCGGGGGGGTAATTAGTGAAAGTTTGTTTAACTTTGCCATCGTATTGTATGGGTGCCCCGCTCAATTATGAACAGCACGTATATCTTAACTTACAAATACTCTTTAACTTATCTTACAAACTTAAAATTATCATGAAAAAATTCCTACTAATCTTAGTCGGGATGTTCGTGGCTCTCGCGGCCCACGCTGACTTATATATAGTCGGCAATAATGTCGCGACAAGTCATGACGGCAATCTCGGCAGCAACTGGATTGCCTCAGCTGCAGGTCAAATCCCGCTTGCCGATGGCTATTATTGCTTTAAAGCCCAGGGTGACTTCAAAATCAGCACGGTAAAAGCTGATTTCAACGGAGAGAATGGCTTCGATGCCAATGCCCGCGTTGTCGGGACCTGGACAGCAAAGGCCGGTGCCACAGATGTACAAACGGCTCCCCTCACCGACGGCTGGGCCTCCGATGACAATTCGGATCCTAAAGTCCCCGGACCCGGAAACAACACCTCTCCTTTCGGTAACACCGAGACCTATTACCGAGTAAGCGCAGACCTTCAGACCATCGAATCCAGCAAGACAACGGACTTCGGAGGCAGCGTTGTTGTAACCAAGAAGCTCTACCTTATCGGTTCCAGAATCGCTCCCAACCGCGGTGTGTTCTACGACGACCGGATGAATCCCAACAATTCTGTCGAAGTATTATTAGACAACGGCTATTATTACTTCCGCACGAATTGCGATGTATTCAAGATTTCCACTACCAAAGGAACCGGCAATGCAAGCAATGTCCAGCAGGGCGACTGGGATGCATTTGATGTAGGTCTTTTAAAAGTCACAGATTCCAATTGGGCTGACAAAGCCGGTTTCCCCGACGTAAAGACTCAGAACATCCAGAACGGCCAAACCGGCGACTGCAAAGGCCCGTTCAGCTCCGATATCACATATTATCGTATTAACGAAGACCTTACGGTAATGGACGCCAGCAAGAGTCCGCTCTATGACATTACCGATGAACATGAGTACAGCTACCATCTCCACAACTACACCACCCTCGACGGAACGCGCGTACAGCTCGTTAAGTCGGATGATGACGAAACCATACTGAAAGGTTCCTTCAGCTACACAGCTCCGCTGTCGGTTGACCAGAACTATACCGTACACCGCTTCGACGCCACCACCGGCACTTTCGAGGAATTCGGATGCGAGAACTTCACCTACAATCCCGCAGGAACCACCGTCACTCTCACTCCCGGCATCAAAGGGATCATTATGCCCAAAGACCTCAAGGGCACCGTCAACATCTCGGTCAAACTTGACGGAAACGGCACTCCCGTGGAAATAACTGTTGCCGGAGGTGAAATCACAACAGCAAACCACTATACATATCTCCTCCACCACTGCTTTACATCTCCCGACGGCGAAACCCTCGACAAGAGTATTACTTTCACCGCCCACGGATGGCACTTCGACGCCGACTACGTATTCACCGGCGAGGAAACCGGCCATGTGTTCAAAATCGAACGTTTCCTGGACCAGACTTCCGTGACAGGCACCCGCTATGTCCCCGTCAAACTTTCGCAGCCCTACGACCCCACAAAGGCTACCACAAGGTATGATCTGAACAACAACGGTATCGACACCGACATCTTCCCCACCGACAGGACAATCCGCGGCCGCATCAGATTCACCCTGCACGTAAAAGATGACGGCACGCCCGACTACCTGGTAATGCGCGGAGGCACCACGGACAAGGATTACTACGACGACAACCTCTATACGTTCTACTACTACGCCCTGCCCGGCGAGGTTCCCGCTAATCTCAAGGCGATCGCTTACCGCGCCGACGGCAGCCAGGCCACCATCGAACTCGGCGACCAGCAGAAAGAGATGAAGCCCACCGGCAAGGTGATCACCGTAGACGCCACCGACTATGAGGTATGGGCCCGCTCCTTCACCGGCGATTTCGACGCCGTTCCCCACAAAGTCAAGTTCTTCACCGATGATGAAAACGCTCCCCTCCTGGAAGCCGATTTCGTAAACTACGGATTCTACACCGCCGGCTCTCAGACAGCCCTGATCAACCAGGAAATGCACTATGCCGGTGGTCAGGAACCGACCGTCTATTATATGCACTTCAAGGAAGACTGGATCAAACGCGCCCACGGAGGTGAGAACAATCCCGACGCAGACCCCAAATGCTACGTATATTCGGGCAGCAATCCCGACGGCGCCACAGCCTGGGCCGACGGTATCACCATGGAGCGCATCACAAAGATGGCACCTGCCGGTAACATGACAATCACCGACAAATACCAGCTCTGGAAAGCCACCGTTCCCGCCGCCACCATGGCCGGAACCGATAAAGTCTGCTTCGTATTCCCCGGCAAGGAGGACAACTCCTATTATCTCTACTGCTCCCGGACCGACAATTCGGATGAATACATCTGGGCTACCGCCGAGGACAACACCACACATGAACGCTACGCCGTTCAGAGCTATCTCTCCTATGATAAATTCTGCGAACTCGATGCCGAGGGACGTCCTTCTCTCTATCTTGTAGGCAAACCCGACGGGGCGATAAACAATATCGGCTGGACCGCATGGTCAAAGCATGAAGAGAAAGCCCAGGACGGCTATTTCTTCATTCCCATCGACGTAGACGCCAATTCCGGCAAGGAGGCCAAATTCAAAATGTCCTGGATCAATGCCCGCGCAGCCGCAGGCCTGGCAAATGACATCGATCTCGACGAAGCCCGCGGATGGGCAACCTTTGACCTTGGTATCATCGGCGTCGACGACCTCTTCGATTACGACGCAAGCGAAACTTTCACCAAACCGGACATGACTACCGACGGCTCGGATACCGACATGATGAACGTAAACTGCAAGCCCTACGAGAGTCTCCGCTACCTGAACTACAACCAGTACAACTTCGTAATCGATCCCGAATACATAAAGAAAGGCGGTCAGTGCTATATCGTGGTTGACCCCGTATGCCGCACCGTGACCGTTATTCCCTACGATCCCAATCCTACCGTCACCATCAGCAATACCGGAACAGGCAAGGAAGAATTCGATCTCGTGGAGGACAACGAAATCGTGCAGAAGCTCCACAACCATGCCAACCACCTGAACGGCGCTCACCGCAACGGCCATGTGTATATGACAAAATTCAATACCGCAAAGGGTAATGTTGTCATACACAAAGCCGGCGCAGCCAGCCTGACAGAAACTTTCACCGTACAATACTCGGTGATCATGAACGGAGATGTGATCTACACTCTGGAGTGCAAGAAAGCCGGGGATCTGCCTTCCTCCATCGATTTCAAATATCTCCCGATGGCATCATCGGAGAATCTGACATTCCAGGCTCTCTATACCAACCACACCACCGGACAGTCGTTCCATTCCAAGCTTTCCCACTGCACCATCGAAGGTATCACAGACAGCTATCCCACTCCGACTGCCGAAATCAAGAGCGCCCGGATTATCCATGACCCGAGAGATCTGACTTACGGAATTCTGGCTGAAATCGAGTGTGAGAAAGAAATCACTGAAAAAGTCCATAACTACTACGGCGACATCGATCTCGGCGTCAGACTTAAGGACGGTACATTCCAGAAGCTGTATTGCGAGTTCCTCCACCCGACCCACAAGCTGGTAGAAGTCTACGGCGAACTGAAAAACAATATGCTGGACGGATGGACCTACCAGGCAGCCGGAACCAACTACTCCGAAGCCAACAACTGGGCCGCCCGTATGTTCCCGACCACGATCGAGAAAGACGGCAAGAAGGTTGCCACCGGACATCTGTATGTTTATCTATACCGCGCTGCCCTGACGAAGGAGGATCTGAATAACCTCGACCAGATCGAAGGGACCATTTCGGCTGTCTATCCTTTCCTTTTCCAGCCTACTCCCGACGAGGACAACATTACAACCAATAAAGCTCCCGGACGCCGCGCGACATCGATAACCAATATCGATACTTTCTCTGTCAACAATATGGAAAATCCCTTTACGTTCGCAGCATTCCCGATTTCGACCGACAACATTCTCGCCGGAATCGAGAACGTAGAGGCCGGAGCCGAGCAGGACGCCGAAGCCGAGTACTACACAATCTCGGGTGTACGTGTCTACGGAGAACTTACTCCCGGCATCTACATCTGCCGCAAGGGCAACACTGTTGAAAAGATTGCAATAAAGTAAGATACGGAAAGGTGCCGGTCAGACGGCATCCCCCGCAAAAGACATAGTTTAGTAAGGTAAGGAATAGCAAGATTCCTTAGACCCGACGACCTCCCCAGGTGTGACTCCCCGGGAGGTCGTTTTGTTTTATCCTGTTTCCGGCAGCGGCCGTCGCCGGAGGGGCGACAAAACAAGGCGATGTGCCGGGATTATGACACATCGCCTTCAATATTTCAATCTCTGAGCGGGATCTTCCGCCGCAGAGGGGGAGACCGGGGATTATTCCCTGACAAGCTCCATCCCCTTGCGGATGGCGGCTTCGTTGACGGGGATAAGATGGTGATGGCGCTCGGGAAGGGCTTTCTTGAGACCGCGCACCACGGCTTCCACCGGAACGTCGGGCCGCATCTTCAGCAGGGCGCCCAGGAGAATCATGTTGTAGCTCTTGGCCTGCCCCATCTCGATGGTGGCTTCCATGGCGTCAACGGGCACTACGGTGATGTCCGTGCGCGTGGGGGCGTGGTGGATTCCGTAGGGGTCGTAGATCAGCACTCCGCCTGGCTTGACTTTGCTCTCGAACTTGTCAAGGCTCTGCTGGTTGAGGATTACGGCCGTATCGTAGCTGTCGAGAATCGGGGAAGATATCGGCTCGTCGCTGATGATAACGGTAACGTTTGCGGTGCCACCGCGCTGTTCAGGACCGTAGGAGGGCATCCAGGTGACCTCCAGGTCATTTTCAAGGGCGGCGTATGCCAGGATTTTTCCCATCGACAACACGCCTTGTCCGCCGAATCCGGCAATGATGATTTCGTCTTTCATCGCGGTGGGTGTTTTAAGATTTTACTTCAGTGTTTTCGGTTTTGGAAGTGTCCTTGACATCTCCGAGGGGATAGTTGGGGAACATATTCTCTTCCATCCACTTGTTGGACTTGGCGGGCGTCATCTTCCAACCGGAGGAACAGGTGGAGACAACCTCCACGAACGAGGTCCCTTTCTTGCCCATTGCGTTGAGGAACGCTTTCTTCAGGGCGGCTTTTGTCTTGCGGACAGCCTGGACGGTATGGACCGACTGGCGGGTGACGTAGCAGGTGCCGTCAAGCAGGGCCACCACGTCGGAGACCTTCAGGGGGAATCCGTTGAGGTCGGAGCGGCGTCCGTAGGGGGAAGTGGCGGTCTTGGCCCCGAGAATCGTACAGGGGGACATCTGTCCGCCGGTCATGCCGTAGATGCCGTTGTTTATCATGATGATGACGATGTTCTCGCCGCGGGTGCAGGCGTGGATCGTCTCGGCCGAGCCGATGGCGGCCAGGTCCCCGTCTCCCTGATAGGTGAAGACAACCTTTCCGGGGTTCAGACGGCTGGCGGCGGTGGCCAGGGCGGGAGCGCGGCCGTGGGCGGCCTCGATCCAGTCGCAGTCGATATAATTGTAGGCGAAAACGGAACACCCTACCGGGGCGATGCCGATGGCCTTGTCCTCCAGCCCGAGTTCCTCGATGACCTCGGCCACAAGTTTGTGGACGACGCCGTGGGAGCAGCCGGGGCAGTAGTGCATATAATTGTCGTCAAGAAGCCGGGGACGGCTATAGACTTTGTTTTCCTGACGGATGATTTCCTCGCGTGTCATTTTTTCTCCTCCTCGTTAGCGGGTTTGTCAATGAAGTCGCGACGCAGGGCGTCGATGATTTCCTGGGGATTGGGGACGATGCCGCCCATGCGGCCGAAGTGGCGTACAGGGACACTGTCGCTGACAGCCAGGCGCACATCCTCGATCATCTGGCCGGCGTTGAGTTCCACGCAGAGGATACCCTTGACGCCGCGGGCGGCTTCGCGGATAGCCTCGTAGGGGAAGGGCCAGAGGGTGACGGGGCGGATAAGCCCTACCCTGACTCCCTCCTTGCGGAGGTCTTCGATAGCTTTGGCGCAGATGCGGGCGATGGATCCGAAGGCCACGATAAGGTATTCGGCGTCCTCGGTATAACGGGCCTCGTAGCGGACCTCGTTCTTCTCGATTTCGCGGTAGGTGCGCTGGAAGCGCTCGTTGTTCTTCTCCATGACGGCGGAATCGAGTTCCAGGGAGGTGACTACGTTGCGTTTCCCGCGACCCTCTTTGCCGGTGACGGCCCAGGGGCACTGGCGGCGGATTTCCTCGTCGGTGCGGCGGGGTTTCTGCTCGGGCAGGACAACCTTCTCCATCATCTGGCCGACGACGCCGTCGGCGAGGATCATCGCGGGAGTGCGGTATTTGAAGGCCAGGTCAAAGCCGAGGCCCACGAAGTCGGCCATCTCCTGGACGGTCGAGGGCGCAAGGACGATGAGGTGGTAGTCGCCGTGGCCTCCCCCCTTGGTGGCCTGGAAATAGTCGCTCTGGGAGGGGTGGATGGTGCCCAGGCCGGGACCGCCGCGCATTACGTTGACAATCAGCGCGGGCAGCTCGGAAGCGGCCAGGTAGCTGATCCCCTCCTGCATGAGGCTGACGCCGGGGGAGGAGGAGGAGGTCATGACGGCTTTTCCGGTTGCGGCGCCGCCGTAGACCATATTTATGGAAGCTACTTCACTTTCTGCCTGAAGCACTACCATACCGGTGGTTTCCCAGGGCATCTCGGCCTCGAGGGTCTCAAGCACCTCGCTCTGGGGAGTAATCGGGTAACCGAAATAGCCGTCACAGCCGTAACGTATGGCGGCATGGGCGATAGCCTCGTTACCCTTCATCAGTTTTACGTTATCTTTCATCTGTTGTAAGTGACTGAAGTTAATGACTACTTGACTACCACGCGATAGACCTCGATACAGGCGTCGGGGCAGACCATAGCACAGGCCGCGCAGCCTATGCAGGCCTCCTCATTGGCGGGATAGGCAAAATGATAACCGCGATCGTTGACCTCCTTAGGTTGCAGGGACAGCACGTTACAGGGACAGGCGACCACGCAGAGGTCACACCCTTTACAGCGCTCTTTCTCGATCGTTACAGCTCCGTGGATTTTAGGCATACTTGTAAGCGTTCTGAATTTGGCAATAAGATTGGCAAAAGGGAGCGGCCGCCGAGGGACGCGCCCGGGGGAGGCCTCGCGGTCTGCCGGGCCGGAAGTCTCCAATCGCAAAGTTAGGAAAAGTTTTTGATTCTACAACGACTTTTTTACAATGAAACCCGCTCGATTTTTATGTTTCTCAACATCTTTTCAGAAAAGCGGTTGAAATTGGCAAGCATTATAGCTTCCCAGACAACGGTTTTTACCGCATCCGGGGCGCCGTCGGGCAGCAGAAGCCGGGCGGCGCGGCTCCCGTCGGAAATCTCGACGGTCTCCCCGCAGGAGGATATCACCAGCCTTTGTCCGGAAGTGGCCGCGGAGCAGGCCGACGCCTCATCCGTGCATACCGAAGGGGGGAGGAAGCGGGCGCCGGATCGCTGGGCCAGGAGCGCGCCCAGGCGCGTGTCGGCCATCGAAAAGGTTACCCGGAAGCCCGCGCCGGCCAGTTCGCCGATTACCTCCGGCATCAGCGGAGCGCCGGCGTCGGCGATGAAGACTTCGCAGGGGGTGAACTTTACCAGCCACTCCCCGGGGCGCGTGCCGCGGGGAGTGAGGCGGGGACGGTAGGAGGGAGCGCCGCCGCGGCGATGCTCCTCCATTTTCTTTTCCAGATAATTGTCTGCCATAAATGCGTTACATTCCGAAACTCAGCGAGGTATAGTAATTGCCGTAGCTGGAGTTGAATTCGAGGGTGACGAAGCGGTTGCCGTTTCCGAACCATGTGGCGGACATAACTCCGCCGCCGTTGACGACATTGACCGGAACGCCGTACTGGCGGCAGAACTCATTGTAGAGCGCGTTATAGCGGGTGGTGTCGTAGTAGGCGGAAGGGTAGGTGAACGTCGAGCCGCAGAGAGCGCCGTTGTTATAGTATAGGGCGGCGTCGGGCCAGTAGTAGTTCATCTGGGGAACGTTCGACAGGTAGACCACGTTATCGCCGTAGCTGCTGACGGTATAGCCCTGGTTGATGAGGGCGTTGACCGAGATGTTGATGGCGGTGCCGAAGCTCAGGCCCAGGATAGTCCCGAAGGAAGGGCCGTAGTAGCGGGGAGTCCAGCGCGGAGGAGGGACAGGGCGGTGATAGTGGCCGAAGAAGGGGACATGATGGCGATAGTTGTGGCCGTGGCGGGGAGGGGGTGGCGGAGGAGCCGGATGCCCGTAGCCGGGACGGTGACCGCCGGGACGATAGCCGGGATTATGGCCGGGACGGTGACCAGGGTTTCCTCCGGGACGGTGACCCGGGTTTCCTCCGGGACGGTACCCCGGATTATGGTCCGGACGATGGTCGGGGCGGTAATCCGGACGGTGGTCTCCCCCCGGACGGTGGCCGCCGTTGCCCGGCCGATGGTCGGGACGCCCGGAGTTGCCCGGACGGTTGTTCCCCCCGGGACGATGGTTACCGCCGTTACCGGGACGGTCATTGTTGCCGGGACGGTGGCTGCCGCCGGGATTGCCGCCGTTACCGGGGCGGTGAGAACCGCCTCCCTGGTTTCCGCCGTTATGGGACGGACGTCCCTGTCCGGAAGGACGCTCGGACTGTCCGGAGGAAAAATGGCTCTGGCGGCCGCCGTTGTGCTGGCCCTCTGCTGTAAGAGGTAGGGCACCCATAGACAGTGCCACTATGAAAGCGCTTACGGTTTTCAGGAATTTTCTCATGACACTTTCTCCTATATATTAATGGGTTTATTCGGAATTGATTGCCGCCCGTTTCGGGGGTTTATGAATTAGAGCTGCAAATTAGACACAAGGTTTAACGGCTGATTCCATAAAAATTTGTAAATTTGCCTCCGTAACTAAAAATACCCCTGATAATATGAAAAAGAATTTTCTCTTCGCACTGGTAGCCGTAATGGCTGTTTTCGCCATGACGCTCTCCTCTTGCAGCTCCGCTGACTCCAAAGTCAACGAACTCGTAGAACAGCTCAACTCCGAAAAATTCCAGTCCTTCGTCAAGTCGAGCCAGGTATTCTCCAGTTCCGAGGCCAAGATTGTCGGCGACTCGGTTGTGGAACTGACTTTCCAGGCCATCCCCGGCATGACTTTCCCCGAAAACAGCCAGGCGCTCATCGACGCCCAGAAAGCAGCCATGATCAACTCCTTCAAGACTTCCCTCCCCACCGATCCAATTTTCAAGAACGGACTCGAAGGAATGAAAGAGAAGCACATGGTACTCCACGTAGTCTACAAGGCTACCGACAATACCTCCGCCCAGGTTGACATCACTCCCTCGGAGGTTCTCGACTAATCCGTCACCATTACAATGAAAGCCAAGGGGTGCGGAAGATTCTGAGTCTTCCGCACCCCTTGGCTTTCATTGTTACGGATGTCCCATCAGGGCATACGCCCATTTTATGTTTTTTTAAGAAAAGTCTGTTAAGTAGAAAAGGGTTGCAATGACAGTATAATATAGACGATTCCCGCGAATCGGCAATCACAGTACCTTGAATCTTCCCTCCAAAACTGAATTCCTTAATGATTCCCATTAAAAAAATCCATGATGTGGCGCTGTTGGGCGGCCGCCTGTGTATGTTGTCGGGAGCCTTTGTGGCTGTCGGCGGTTTTCTGCTGTTGCTGGCCCTGGCGGGCTGTGCCAAAGGGAGCGCGGCCGACCGCGACGATCTATCCACGTTTGTCGACCCGATGATCGGCACCGATTTCACCGGCAATACCTACCCCGGGGCGCAGGCTCCTTTCGGAATGGTGCAGCTCAGCCCGGACAACGGGTTGCCCGGCTGGGACCGCATATCGGGCTATTTCTATCCCGATTCCACCATCGCCGGTTTCTCCCATACCCATCTATCCGGTACCGGAGCCGGTGATCTCTATGATATCTCCTTCATGCCCGTGACTCTCCCGATGAAGGAGGCCCCCGCTCCCCTGGGGATCCACTCCCGCTTCTCCCATGACCGGGAGGAGGCTTCCGCGGGCTATTACAAGGTTCATCTCGACGATTACGACATCGACGTGGAGCTTACCGCCACTCCCCGCGCCGGAATCCAGCGCTACACTTTCCCCGAGGCCAACTCCGGGATTATCCTCAACCTCGACAAGGCCATGAACTGGGACCGCACCCTGGACTCCCGCGTGGAGGTCATCGACTCGGTGACTATCGCCGGCTACCGTTTCTCGGACGGCTGGGCCAGGAACCAGAAGGTCTACTTCGCGACACGCTTCTCGCGCCCCGTCGACGCACTGTCGTTCGAGCGGCGCACGATAACCGAAAACGAGGACTCCGTAGGCCAGGGAGTGATCGCCTCACTGTATTTCCCGACAAAGAAGGGGGATCAGGTGACGGTCACGACGGCTCTCTCCCCCACTTCAGTGGAGGACGCCCTGGCCAATCTCCGCGCCGAAACGCCGGAGGATGACTTCGACCTCTACCGCGAGCAGACGCGCCGCGACTGGAACGACCGCCTGGGCAAAATCCGTGTCGAGACCACCGACTCCGTGCAGAAAAAGATTTTCTACACGGCGCTGTATCACTCGATGCTCGCCCCGACGCTCTACAACAACGCCGACGGCTCATACCTCGGTCCCGACGGCCAGGTACACAAGGCCGACGGATGGACCAACTATTCGACTTTCTCCCTATGGGACACCTACCGCGCATCCCATCCACTGTTCACCATAATAGCCCCGGAAGCGGCCGGCGACATGGCCCGCTCCCTGGTGGAATTCGCAGCCCAGAACGGCCAGCTCCCCGTATGGACAATGTGGGCCTCGGAGACCGACATGATGATCGGCTATCACTCCGCTCCCGTAATCGTCGACGCCATCCTGAAGAACCTCGGCGGCATCGACGCCCGCAAGGCCCTGGACCTGATGGTGCAGACCGCCCGCAAGGGGAATTACCGCCAGCTCGACGACTATATGAAGCTGGGATATGTTCCTGTCCGCGAGGGGGACAACTGGTCTATGTCGAAGACAATGGAATACGCTTTCGACGACTGGTGTATCGCCCTGCTGGCCGAAAAGCTCGGCGATAAGGAAATCCAGCAGGAATTCGCAGCCCGCGCCCTGAATTACGCCAACACGTTCAATCCCGCCACCGGTTTCTTTCAGCCGCGCAACGCCGACGGCTCCTTCGTGACCCCCTTCGTTCCCGAGGAGTACACCGAGGATATCTGCGAGAGCAACGCCTGGCAGTATCTGTTCTCGGTGCAGCATGACATTCCCGGCATGACGAAACTTTTCGGAGGCAAAGAGCGCCTGGAACAGAAACTCGACTCGATGTTCACTTATGTCAACCCCGATATCGAACTACCGATTTTCTCCACCGGCATGATCGGGCAGTACGCCCAGGGGAACGAACCGGGCCATCATGTCCCCTACCTTTATAATCTTACCGACAGCCCCTGGAAAGGCGCCGACTACCTCCGCAAAATCATGGGGGATCTCTACACCGCCTCCCCCGACGGCATCTGCGGCAACGATGACACGGGCCAGATGTCGGCCTGGTATGTCTTCTCAGCCCTCGGTTTCTATCCGGTTAACCCCGTGGACGGCCTCTACGCCATCGGCGCCCCCGCTTTCCCCCGCGCCGAAATAGCTCTCCCCGGCGGGAAAACACTGACCATTACCGCCGAAAACCTTTCCGACGAAAACCGCTACGTCGAATCCGTAACCCTCAACGGACGGCAGCTCACCACCCCCTGGCTCAGCCACAAGGATCTCATGGAAGGGGGCTCCCTCTCCTTCACCATGACTTCCGCCAAATCCAACCCCTGGAAGAACTGACGCCGCCTCCCTCTCCCGTTGCACTCCTGTCCTTTCAGCCCTTTCTCTCCGTCCCCGGCGCTTCCCCGCGCTGCCTGTCCTGTGGTCCGCCCATAGGCGGACTCTCCCCAAGTTAAATAATAAACCAACCCTGAAATAAAACCTTAACTACAACCCATGCGACGTCTACTCATCTCTGCGGCCCTGCTGTTGACCGTCCTGGCCGCCATTAGCTTCGAAAGCTGCCAGAGGGCATCGGCATCCACCGACTATGCCTCCTACGTGGACCCCTTCATCGGAACGGGGGGCCACGGACACACGTTCCCCGGCGCCGTTGTCCCCAACGGCATGATACAGCCCTCCCCCGACACCCGTATCGACGGTTGGGACGCCTGTTCGGGCTACTATTACGCCGATTCCCTCATCAACGGCTTCTCCCACACCCATGTATCCGGAACAGGTTGCGCCGACTACGGCGACATCCTGATCATGCCTACCGTAGGCGCCCAGATTATCGACAACCAGGTCGACACGCTCCAGAATCTCCCCTACGCCTCCGGCTTCTCCCACGCCAACGAGACAGCCGAGCCGGGTTATTACAGCGTAAAGCTTGACCGCTATAACGTCAAGGCCGAAATCACCTCCTCGAAGCGCGTGGCTCTCCACCGCTTCACTTTCCCGGCCACCGACGACGCCGGTATGATCGTCGACATGGACTACTCCATCCAGCATCAGACCAACACTGAAATGGTGCTGGACATCGTCAGCGACACCGAAATCCGCGGCTACAAGATGACCAAATACTGGGCTTTCGACCAGCAGATCTACTTCTACGCCAAGTTCTCCAAGCCCTTCACCTCCACGATGGTGACCGACACTATACTCACTTCCAAAGGTGAGCCCTACGCCCGCTGCAAGGCCCTGCTGAAATTCCCGCCCATGAAAGAGGGGGAACAGCTGCTTGTAAAGGTAGGTGTCTCAGCTGTGGACTATGACGGAGCCCGCAACAATGTCGAGGCTGAAATGGCCGGCGACAGCTTCGATTTCGAAACCACCCGCCGCCAGGCCCGCGAGGCATGGAACGCCTATCTGTCGAAAATCGAGATTCCGGCCGACGCCGACAAGGATGACCTGGTGAAGTTCTACACCGCCCTGTACCACACGGCCATCGCTCCCAACCTCTTCACCGACGCCGACGGACGCTACCTGGGCATGGACCGCAAGCCCCACCAGGGGGACGTCAACGAACCCGTCTACACGATTTTCTCCCTCTGGGACACTTTCCGCGCCCTGCACCCCCTTATGTCGATTATCGACCCCGACCTGAACAATGATTATATGCGCTCGCTGCTGATGAAAGCCGACGAGGGGGGAATCCTCCCGATGTGGGAACTCGCGGGCAACTATACCGGCACGATGATCGGTTATCACGCCGTGTCGCTGCTGGCTGACGCCGTAGCCAAGGGATATGCCGATTTCGATGTCGAAAAAGCCCTCAGGGCCGGAGTACGCGCCGCGGAGTTCGACACCACCGGAATCGTTACTCCTCCGGCAGTCAACGCCTGCCTGATGCCTCCCGCCAAATACTGGAAGAACAAGGTCGGCTATGTCCCCTCCGACAAAGATAACGAATCCGTGGCCAAAGGTCTGGAATACGCTTATAACGATTGGTGCATTGCCCAGCTTGCGAAAGCCGCCGGCGATACCGCCACGGCCGCCCGTTACGAGAACTTCGCCCAGGCATACCGCAAGTACTGGGACCCCGAGACAAAATTCATGCGCGGCGTGATGACCGACGGCTCTTTCCGCGAACCGTTCAATCCCCGCGCCTCCAACCACCGCAACGACGATTACTGCGAAGGAACCGCATGGCAGTGGAGCTGGTTTGTCCTCCACGACATCCCCGGCCTCATCGAGCTTAACGGTGGTAAAGAACAGTTCACCGCCCGCCTGGATTCCCTTTTCACAGCTTCCTCCGAACTCGAAGGGGACATCGTATCGGCCGACATCACCGGCCTTATCGGCCAGTATGCCCACGGCAACGAACCCTCCCATCATATCACCCACCTCTACAACTACGCCGGACAGCCCTGGAAGACCCAGGAACTCGTTGACCGCATCTTCTCGGAACAGTACCGCGTGGAACCCGACGGACTGAGCGGCAACGAAGACTGCGGCCAGATGTCGGCATGGCTGGTGCTTAACGCCCTGGGCTTCTACCAGGTATGTCCCGGCGAACCGGTCTACTCCATCGGACGCCCCCTTTTCCCTTCCGCGAAAATCAACCTCCCCGGCGGAAAGACTTTCACCGTCACTGTCAACAACTTCTCGAAAGAGAACAAATACATCAAGTCGGCCACCATCAACGGCCGCAAGCTCGACACCCTCTTCTTCAACCACTCCGACATCGCCGACGGAGGGGAGCTGATACTTGACATGACTTCCGAGCCCCAGAAACCTTAACAATAAAACCCTGTCCGAAAATGAAAACCCTCCGCATAGCCTTCGCCTCGGCCGCAGTGGCCCTGGCCTCCGTGGCTCTTTCGGCTAAGGAAACAGCCGACTACACATCGCTTGTAAATCCCCTGATGGGAACCGAGTCGACTTTCGAACTTTCCACCGGGAACACCTATCCGGCTATCGCCCTCCCCTGGGGCATGAACTTCTGGACCCCCCAGACCGGCAAGAACGGCGACGGGTGGCAGTACCAGTACACCGCCAACAAAATCCAGGGTATCAAGCAGACCCATCAGCCCTCCCCCTGGATCAACGACTACGGGATGTTCTCCATCATGCCCGTCACCGGCGAGCTGGCGCTCGACCAGGAGAAACGCGCCTCATGGTTCAGCCACAAGGGGGAGAAAGCCCTTCCCCATTACTATAAGGTATATCTGGCCGACCATGACGTTGTGGCCGAAGTGACCCCCACGGAGCGGGCTGCCATGTTCCGCCTGACCTATCCCGAGACCTCCGACGCCTTCCTGGTTGTGGACGCTTTCGACGGCAAAGGAGAGGTCAAGGCCCTCCCCGCCGAGAAAAAAATCGTCGGCATCACCCGCAAAAACTCCGGCGGCGTCCCCGGAAATTTCGCCAACTACTTCGTAATCGAATTCGACAAGCCCTTCACCCTGGAGCAGAGCCAGGATTCCATCATCGGCATCCGCTTCGCCCCCACCCGCAAGGGGGAGCAGGTGATCGCCCGAGTGGCCTCCTCGTTTATCTCTCCTGAACAGGCGCAGCTCAACCTCAGGGAACTCGGCGATCTCAGCTTCGACCAGCTTGCCCAAGAGGGAAAAGCCCGGTGGAACAAGACCCTCGGACACATCGAGGCCGAGGGGGGAACAACCGACCAGATGCGCACTTTCTACTCCACGCTTTACCGTTCTCTTCTCTTCCCCCGCAAATTCTATGAAATCGACGCCAACGGCAACATCGTCCACTATTCCCCCTACAACGGGGAGGTATTGCCCGGATATATGTACACCGACACCGGCCTGTGGGACACCTTCCGCGCTCTTTTCCCCCTGCTGAACCTGGCCTATCCCTCGGTCAACAAGGAAATCCAGGAAGGGATGCTCAACGCCTACCGCGAAAGCGGATTCTTCCCCGAATGGGCCTCCCCTGGTCACCGCGGCTGCATGGTGGGGAACAACTCTGCCTCAGTGCTGGCCGATGCTTACCTGAAAGGAATCAAAGTCGACGACACCGAAACCCTGTGGGCCGGAATCGTCAACGGCACAGAGAACGTCCACCCCGAAGTATCCTCAACCGGACGCCTCGGCCACGAGTATTACAATAAACTCGGCTATGTCCCCTACGATGTAAAAATCAACGAAAACGCCGCCCGCACCCTGGAATACGCCTACGACGACTGGACAATCTTCCAGCTTGCCAAAGCCCTGAACCGACCCAAGGCCGAGCAGATGAAGTTCGCCAAGCGCGCCATGAACTACCGGAACCTCTTCGACAAGGAGACCAACCTCATGCGCGGACGCAACGAAGACGGCTCTTTCGCAACCCCCTTCTCTCCCCTCAAATGGGGCGACGCCTTCACCGAAGGGAACTCCTGGCACTACACCTGGAGCGTATTCCATGATCCCCAGGGGCTCATCGACCTGATGGGAGGCAAGGAGAATTTCGTGGCCATGATGGACTCGGTCTTCTCCGTTCCCCCAGTTTTCGATGACAGCTATTACGGCTTCCCCATCCATGAAATCCGCGAGATGCAGGTGATGAACATGGGCAACTACGCCCACGGCAACCAGCCCATCCAGCACATGATTTACCTCTACGACTGGGCCGGTCAGCCCTGGAAGGCACAGTACTGGATCCGCGAGGTGATGGACCGTATGTACACCCCGGCCCCCGACGGTTACTGCGGCGACGAGGATAACGGCCAGACCTCCGCCTGGTATGTATTCTCCGGGATGGGATTCTACCCCGTGGCACCCGGCACCGACCAGTACGCCCTGGGCGCACCCCTGTTCAGGAAACTGACCCTCAATCTCGAGAACGGCAACAAGGTCGTAATCAACGCTCCGGAGAATTCCGCCGAAAACCGCTACGTCAACGAGATGCGCGTCAACGGCCATGTCTACGACAAAAACTATGTCACCTACCCCATGCTGATGGAAGGAGCCGTGATAGACTTCGACATGACCGACCACCCCAACCTCACCCGAGGCACCTCCGGCGACGCCCTCCCCTACTCCTTCTCCACCGACCCGACCAACCCTCTCAACAAGAAAAAATAAACCGCAATGCGCTCACCGATAACCTGGGTACCGACCGCCTACTTCGCCATGGGACTCCCCTTCGTGGTGCTGAACATGGTGACTGTCCTGATGTTCAAGGATATGGGAGTCGAAAAAGGGCTTATAGCCTTCTGGACCTCCCTTATCCTGCTCCCCTGGACGCTCAAGCCCCTATGGAGTCCGTTTCTGGAACTGTTCAGGACGAAGAAGTTTTTCGTTATTGCGACGCAACTTGTCACCGGGGTGGCTTTCGGCCTGGTGGCCCTGTCGCTGACTTTCAGCCACTTTTTCCTCATCGCCATCATCTTCCTGGCGATAGTGGCATTCTCGGGCGCCACGCATGACATCGCCTGCGACGGCGTGTATATGTCGGAACTCTCCCCCTCGCAGCAGGCCCAGTATATCGGCTGGCAGGGCGCATTCTACAATATCGCCAAAATCGTAGCCACCGGCGGACTGGTCTACATCGCCGGCTCCCTGATAAAGAGCCTTACTCCCGAAGGGGCCGATGCCGCCGCCACGCTGCTTGCCAACCGTAACGCCTGGATGATAGTGATGGGAATTCTGTCGGCCACGATGCTGCTGCTTGGATTCTACCATATCTTCATGCTTCCCGGGAAAATGAAACGCGCCGCCTCCGCCCCGACCGCCCATACCTCCCGGGAGGTCATGGCGGAGCTGTGGGCCGTCCTGCGCGAGTTCTTCGCCAAGAAATATATCTGGTACTACATCGCCTTCATTCTCCTCTACCGCTTCGGGGAGGGGTTTGTGGTGAAAATCGTGCCGCTGTTTCTCGCCGACGGACGCGAGGCCGGAGGCCTGGGCCTGGACAACCAGCAGATAGGACTCTACTACGGCTCGTTCGGGGCCGCCGCCTTCGTTATCGGCTCCCTCCTGGCGGGGTATTATATCTCGCACTTCGGACTGAAACGCACGCTCTTCTCCCTGTGCTGCTGCTTCAACATCCCCTTCGCCGTCTATGCCCTGCTGGCTTTCTTCCAGCCGGAATCGGGCTGGATTATCGCCTCGGGGATAGTGTTTGAATATTTCGGCTACGGATTCGGTTTTGTCGGCCTGACCCTGTTCATGATGCAGCAGATCGCCCCCGGCAAGCACCAGATGGCCCACTATGCTTTCGCCTCCGGCATTATGAACCTCGGAGTCATGATTCCCGGAATTTTCAGCGGATGGCTCAGCGGATGGCTCGGCTACTCGGCCTTCTTCATTTTCGTGCTGATGGCCACCATCCCCGCGTTCATAATCACCTGGTTCATACCTTTCCGCTATGACTCCAAAGGGAACCTCCTCCAGACCGAGGAAGCCGCTCTCATGGGAGCCGACGCCGAAGATATCCAATAATTTTCCCCGTTCCGGCGTTATACACAGAACATGACCGGAATTCCGGAACAAAACCAAGACTCAAAAACAGACATTAAGAATATGGCTAAGAAATTTCCCTGGGAGGAACGTCCCGAAGGATGCGTCGATCCCGTGTGGCGTTACTGCGCCAACCCCATCATAGGCCGCTACCAGACGGCTGTCTCCAACAGTATCTTCAACTCGGCCGTGGTTCCTTTCGGCGAAGGTTACGCCGGAGTGTTCCGCTGCGACAACAAGGCGGTGCAGATGAACATCTACGTCGGCTTTTCCGACGACGCCATAAACTGGCGCATCTCCGACACCCCGATAAAATTCGAGCCGGGCAACACGGAGATGATCGACTCCGAGTACAAGTATGACCCGCGCGTCACCTGGATCGAGGACCGTTACTGGATCACCTGGTGCAACGGTTACAACGGTCCCACCATCGGAATCGGATATACTTTCGACTTCAAGACGTTCTATCAGTGTGAGAACGCGTTTCTCCCCTTCAACCGCAACGGGGTGCTTTTCCCCGAGCGCATCAACGGACGCTACGCGATGATGTCTCGCCCCAGCGATAACGGCCACACCCCTTTCGGTGACATTTTCCTGTCCTATTCCCCCGACATGAAATACTGGGGGGAACACCGCTGCCTGATGAAAGTGGCGCCGTTCACCGAAAGCGCATGGCAATGCACTAAAATCGGGGCCGGATCCGTCCCCGTGCTGACCGACGAAGGGTGGCTGATATTCTACCACGGAGTAATCAACACCTGCCGCGGCTACCGCTATTCGATGGGCGCCGCGATTCTTGACCGGAACAATCCTGAAAAAGTCCTCTACCGCACCCAGCCTTATCTGCTGGCTCCCGCCGAGCCTTACGAGCTGACGGGCGACGTCCCCGGGGTTGTCTTCCCCTGCGCTTCCCTGGTCGACGGCGACAAGGTAGCCATCTATTACGGCGCCGCCGACACGGTAGTGGCCCTGGCGTTCACCCGCCTGTCTGTACTTCTCCCCTACATCAAGGCAAACTCCCTCCCCTGCTGACGCGGGGGCCGGGGGTCCTTTCTCTCCCTCCTTTTTCTCTCTGTAATCTTTCCCCTTGTATTCTCCATGAAAAAAACAGCCATCACAACCCTCCTCGCCCTTGCCTCCCTCACATCCGCGTGGGGCAAGGAGCCGGTGGATTACGTCAATCCCTTCGTGGGAACCACCAATTTCGGGACCACCAATCCCGGCGCCGTCACCCCCAACGGGATGATGTCGGTAACCCCTTTCAATGTAATGGGTTCCGAGAAAAACGTCTACGACAAGGATTCCCGCTGGTGGTCCACCCCCTATGATGTCACCAACTCTTTCTTCACCGGTTTTTCCCATGTCAATCTTTCGGGAGTGGGATGTCCGGAGCTGGGTTCGTTACTGCTGATGCCGACCACCGGCACCCTTGAAGTGGACTATCACCGATACGGCACGGAGTATTCCTCCGAGATCGCCCGGCCGGGATATTACGGTGTGAAACTCGACAGGTACGACATCCTGGCCGAGGCCACCGCCACCACCCGCACCGGGGTAAGCCGTTTCACATTCCCCGCCGGACAGGCCAACATCCTGCTCAATCTCGGGGAAGGGCTCACCAACGAGACCGGAGCTTCGGTACGCCGCGTCAACGCCCGCGAGTTCGAGGGTTCCAAACTTCTGGGGACGTTCTGTTATAATCCCCAGGCGGTCTTCCCGATATACTTCGTGATGCGCGTCAGCAAGACGCCCGAATCGTCGGGTTTCTGGAAGATGCAGCGCCCGATGAAGGGAGTCGAGGCCGAGTGGGACAAGGACAACGGGAACTACAAGCTCTACACCAACTACGGCCGCGTCCTCTCGGGGGACGATATCGGCGTATGGATGACTTTCGACACCACCGCCGGAGAGCAGATCGACGTGGCCATAGGGGTTTCCTTCGTAAGCATCGCCAATGCCCGCGAGAATCTCGAGAAAGAACTGTCGGCCCACTCGGGCCTGGATTCCGGAGCCTTCGACGCCATCGCCTCCCGGGCGCGTTCCCGATGGAACGACGACCTGAGCCGCATACTGGTCGAAGGGGGAACGGAAGAGCAGAAATCCGTATTCTACACCGCCCTGTACCATGCCCTGATTCATCCCAATGTTCTCAACGACGTCAACGGGGAATATCCCGTCATGGAAAGCGACTCCATCGGCCACACCGACACGGACCGCTACACGGTCTTCTCCCTATGGGACACCTACCGCAATCTCCATCAGCTTCTGACGCTGGTCTACCCCGAACGTCAGACCGCGATGGTCAACTCCATGCTCTACATCTACCGCGAACACGGATGGCTCCCGAAGTGGGAACTCTACGGCCGCGAGACCCTGACGATGGAGGGGGATCCCTCGATTCCCGTCATCACCGACACCTGGAGCAAGGGACTCCGTGACTTCGACATAAACCTGGCATACCAGGCCATGCGCAAGGGAGCGTTCACTCCCGGCGCCAAAAACCTCATGCGCCCCGACAATGATGACTATCTATCACTGGGGTATGTGCCCCTGCGCGATGAATTCGACAACTCGGTAAGCCACGCTCTGGAATACTACATCGCCGACTACGCCCTGTCGGCCATCGCCGACTCGCTGGGCCACAAAGAGGACGCCAGGATTCTGCGCGACCGCGCCAACGGCTACCGTCATTATTATTCCAAAGAGTACGGCACCCTGCGCCCGCTTCTTCCCGACGGCTCTTTCCTGACTCCTTTCGACCCCAAACAGGGGGAAAACTTCGAACCTTCCCCAGGATTTCACGAAGGGAACGCCTGGAACTACACGTTCTATGTCCCCCACGACATCAAGGGACTGGCACGCCTCATGGGAGGCAACCGCAAATTCGTGGACAATCTCCAGAGCGTCTTCGACCGCGGCAACTATGACCCCGCCAATGAGCCGGACATCGCCTATCCCTATCTGTTCTCGCAGTTCAAGGGGGAAGAATGGCGTACACAGAAGCTCGTCAAGGAACTCCTGGCGAAACATTTCACCACGCGCCCCGACGGTATTCCCGGCAATGACGACGCCGGCACCATGTCGGCCTGGGCCATCTTCTCGATGCTCGGCCTGTATCCGGATATCCCCGGTATTCCGGTCTATACACTGACGACTCCCACTTTCGACAAAGCCACCATCCGTCTCGATCCCCGTTACACCGGAGGCGCCTCCGAACTCATCATCGAGCGCGTCAATCCCGACGGAGAGGCTTCGGCCGTCTCGGAAGCAGACTACATCGACTCGGTGACGCTCGCCGGAAAAGAGGAAGGTGCCCGGCAGAAAAACGTAAAGGGTTACCGCATCTCCCATAAGGACCTCATGGCCTCTCCCCGGATGGTTTTCAAGACTAAGAAGACGCATTAAATTTTTTCGGCAATAAGGTAGGAACTCTCACAAATAAATTGTAATTTTGCAGAACACCTGGAATTACAAACCTGAACTGAACAACTTAGCCTACCTCAATGCAGAAAAAGTTTGAAGACATCTTCAAAACTTTTTATCCTCCGGTCAAGAAATTCGCCGGGATGATCGTCAAATCATCCCACGACGCCGAAGACATTGCCCAGGAGGTTTTCACCCAACTTTGGGCCAAACCCGAAGTGTGGGCCGATAATCCCGACATTGACCGCTATATCTTCAAAATGACAAAGTATCAGGCCCTCAGCCATCTGCGCCACCGCAACTATGTCGCCTCACAGATCACCGACGCGGATATGGACCTGGTCAGCACTGTGCTTGACGACCAGTCGGACGCCGATCCGGTTGTCTGCAACGAAATCGCGCTGCTGCTGAAACTGGCTGTAGACCGGCTCCCGGAAAAACGCCGCCAGATTTTCAGGATGTCGCGCGAGGAAGACCTCTCCCACAAAGAGATAGCCCAACGACTGGGCATCTCGGTCCGCACGGTCGAGGCCCACATCTACGCCGCTCTCTCGGATCTCCGAAAAGTTCTCCCCATGCTGCTGTTCATGCTCTGAATCTCTCCGCGCCCCTCCTGACTCCTCTCGCCTCCTCTTGTCTCTGTAATACCCTTTTGTCTGCTTAACTTCTTTTAACACTATATTGACTAAGTAGCCCTCCCCTTTTCCGACAGTATATAATGAAGAGCTTTCCGCTCCTCTACCGAAAACAACCATCCTCCGAAGATGAACAAGTCTAAAAACCACTACATAAACACGATTGTCCGCACCTTCCTTGAGGGGCGCTTCTCGCGCCCTGCTCAGGAAGCTGCCATGCAGTGGCTTGCCAGCGACAAGGATGAGCAGGAAAAAGAGGAAAGCCTTCGCGAGGTCTGGGACGAAACTCTCGCAACCCCGAGGACCCGGGCAGAGAACGAAGAATCCGACGAGGCATACCGCTCATGGAAAAGCGCCCTGATGGGACGCGACCTGGTGGCCCGCAGGACTCTCCGCATCTGGCAGGGGATCGCCGCCTGCATGATAATCGGCCTCGGCGTACTGACCTGTCTGACAGTTTTGCGTACTCCGCAGCCCGTCGACTATATCCACGCCTGCGCTCCCTCATGCTCAACGGACACGATAGCGCTTCCCGACGGCACCACGGTAATTCTCAACTCAGGTTCAACGCTCCTCTATCCTGAACGCTTCGAAGGGAAAGGACGCGATGTCTTCCTGACGGGCGAAGCCTGTTTCACTGTGGCAAAAGACAAAAAGCACCCGTTCACGGTCCACGCCGACGATTTCCACGTCCGGGCCTTAGGAACCTGCTTCAACGTCAATGCCCATCCCGAGAACGACATATTCACAGCTTCTCTTATAGAAGGTTCCGTAAAAGTGACTTTCAACCATGAAAACGACCAGTTTATCCTCTCTCCCAATGAACAGTTGTCCTACAACCGCCTCACCGGGAAAGCATCCGTAAGCCGCTGCGGCGCCGACGAGATGACCGCATGGCAGCGCGGAGAGCTGATCTTCTCCAACGCCACGCTTCCCGAAATCCTCTCCACCCTGCGTCGGCGCTTCGACAACGTAGATTTCATCTACAGTCCCTCGCGTCTGCCTGCCGACCACTACTCTTTCCGCTTCCGCCGCGACACACCCCTTCCGGAGATGATGCAGCTGATAGCCGATGTGGCCGGAAACATAGAGGTAACCGCAGATTCCACCTGCGTCTCCGTCATGAAAAAGCACTGATGCCCCCCGTTATCCTCTCTGCCACGCTCCTCTCCTCGCCCTGACACGAACACCCCGCCCTCTCTTCCCTGCCTGACATAAACCTAAAGAACATAAAACCCTGACATAAAACCTCTTCCTCCCCGAAGGACCTCTCTTTCACAGGAGCTTCCCTCTCCCCGCGAATCTCAAGAGAGCTTTCTTCTCCCTGCCTGTCCTGTGGTCCGCCCATAGGCGGACTCCCCCTCCTCCCCTCTCCCACTACATTCTTGCGCTACCTCATTTTTTCTTATCATAATCTTCTAACCAATAACACCTTAAGCTTAATGCCCAACATGACAACAAGAGCTTTCCGCGCCCCCTCACTGGGAGCGAAATGCTTGGCAATGCTTTTAGCATTCTTCATCTTCTCGGCATCGGCTTTCGCTCAGGATGCTTCTCAGGCGAGAATCAACATCCACAAAAGCGGAATTTCCGTTATCAACGCCCTGAAGGAAGTCGAACAGCAGTCGGGTCTTTCGATCGCGTATTCCAACACTCGCCTCGAATCCGCTCCGGCAGTAACTCTCGACCTCAGCAACGCCGATCTGGCTACCTCCCTTACCCGGATTCTTCAGGGTACCGGCTGCAGCTATGAGATTTCCGGCAAGTACATCAAAATTATTCCTGCTCCGGGGCAGGGCAGCGCCGCAGGCGCTGCAAGCGGGGCTGCACAGACCGTAACCGGCACAGTGTATGACGCTACGGGCGAGCCCCTTATCGGCGCCACCGTCGCTGTAAAGGGTACTTCCAACGCCACCTCCACCGACATCGACGGTAACTTTACCCTCAAGGCAAAGGACGGCGAGACCCTCACCTTCACCTACATCGGTTACCAGACCCAGGAACGCCGCGTGGCTCCCGGGGCTACCTTCGACATCACCCTCAGCGAGGACTCCAAGATGCTCGACGAAGTGGTTGTGACCGCTCTCGGCATCAAGCGCGAGCAGAAGTCGCTGTCCTACAACGTGCAGCAGCTCAAAGGTGACGCCCTGGCCGACAACAAGGACGCCAACTTCGTCAACGGCCTTGCAGGTAAGGTGGCCGGCGTGAACATCAACGCCTCCTCCTCCGGTACGGGCGGTATCTCCAAAGTCGTAATGCGTGGTACCAAGTCCATCATGCAGAGTTCCAACGCTCTCTACGTGGTAGACGGTATGCCCATGCGCGGCGCCAACTCGGGCGGATCCACCGAATTCGGTTCCCAGGGTTCCACCGAGCCTATCGCCGACCTCAACCCCGAGGATATCGAATCGATGTCTGTGCTGACCGGTGCCGCCGCAGCCGCCCTCTACGGTTCCGAGGCAGCCAACGGTGCCATCGTCATCACCACCAAGAAAGGACAGGCAGGAAAGACCCGCGTAACCTTCAACAGCTCCCTGCAGTGGGAACGCGCTCTGGTACTTCCCAAGATCCAGAACCGCTACGGCACAGGAGCCGGCGGCCGCAACATCGCCACCTCCAACCTCTCCTGGGGCGCTCCCATCACCGCAGCCAACAACTACAACTTCGATCTGGGCAGCGACTACCTCCAGACCGGGTTCCTCTCCACCCAGGCCCTGACTTTCTCCACCGGTAACGACAAGAACCAGACCTATGCTTCCGTCGCAGCCGTGAACTCCAAGGGTATCGTCCCCAACAACCGTTACGACCGTTACAACTTCAACGTCCGCAACACCACCTCGTTCCTCAACGACAAGATGACCCTCGACCTGAACGCCACCTACGTGCGTCAGACCGACCGCAACATGATCAACCAGGGTACCTACGGTAACCCGATGGTAGGCGCGCTGCTCTTCCCCCGCGGCAACGACTGGAACGACATCAAGATCTATGAACGCTACGACGCCGAGCGCAAGCTCAACACCCAGTACTGGCCTGTCGGCGACTACGGCATGACCGTCCAGAACCCCTACTGGATCAACAACCGCAATCTCCGCGAGAACTTCAAGGACCGCTTCATGATGGGCGCTCACCTGAGCTACCAGGTACTCCCCTACCTGACCCTGGCCGGACGCATCCGCATCGACAACTCCTACAACAAGTACACCGAGAAGTTCTACGCCACCACCAACGACCAGCTGACCGGCGGCTCCAACCGCGGATACTACGGTATCACCAAGAGCGAGGACAAGCAGATCTACGGTGACTTCCTCGTAAGCTTCAACAAGAACATCGGCGACGACTGGAGCATCCAGGCCAACTTCGGTGGTTCGATCTCCGATATGCGATACGACGCCCTGGCAACCAACGGCCCCATCGCCGACGGCGTGAACGACAAGTTCGCCGGCGTCCCCGTAGGTCTGCCCAACTTCTTCGCCGTGCAGAACCTTTCGACTCCCCACGTGACCAATATGCAGACCGGATGGCACGAGCAGACCCAGTCGCTCTACGCATCGGCCGACATCGGTTACCTCAACACCTACTACCTGACCGTCACCGGACGTAACGACTGGCCCTCGCAGTTGGCCGGCCCCAACTCGAAGAACTCCTCGTTCTTCTATCCCTCGGTAGGTCTGTCCGTGCTGATGAACAACCTGCTCCCGCAGATTCCCCAGAACATCATGCAGCTGTGGAAGATCCGCGCCTCCTACGCTTCGGTGGGTTCCGCCTTCTCCCGCTACATCGCCAACCCGCGTTACACCTGGAACTCCTCCACAAACTCCTGGAGCGTGCAGACCCAGTACCCGATGTATAACCTGATGCCTGAGCGTACCAACTCCTTTGAAGTAGGTATGAACTTCCGCTTCATCAACGACATCACCTTCGACGCGACCTTCTACCACGCCGACACCAAGAACCAGACGTTCAATCCCGGTCTGCCCGCCAACCAGTACTCCTCGATGTTCGTCCAGACCGGTTCGGTCCGCAACTGGGGTATGGAATTCGCCCTGAACTACTCCCACACCTGGGGCAACTTCACCTGGAATTCCGGCATCACCTACTCCTTCAACCGCAACAAGATCACCGAGCTGGCCGACAACGCCATCAACCCCGTAACCGGCGAACGCTTCTCGATGGACATCCTCGACATGGGCGGTCTGGGCTCGACCCGCTTCCTGCTCAAGAAGGGTGGCACGATGGGCGACATCTACTCCACCATCGACCTGGTGCGCGACAACAACGGCGCAATCTACGTTGACGAGACCAATGCCGTCTCCACCGCCGCCATCCAGGACAAGGAGAACTACATCAAGCTCGGCTCCGTTCTTCCCAAAGGCAACCTCGCCTGGAGCAACTCCTTCTCCTGGAAGAACTTCGGCGCAAGCTTCATGATCAACGCCCGCTTCGGCGGCAAGGTGTTCTCCCGCACCCAGGCCATGCTTGACTTCTACGGTGTTTCCGAGAACTCGGCCAATGCCCGCGACAACGGCTTCATCACCCTCAACAACGGTGACCTCGTAAGCCCCGAAATGTGGTACACCACCATCGCCGGCGGTACATCGGTTCCCCAGTACTATATCTACGACGCTACAAACGTACGCCTTGGAGAAGTGACCTTCAGCTACAACATCCCGCGCCGCTGGCTCGCCAACGTCTGCGACATCAAGCTCTCCTTCGTAGGCCGCAACCTCTGGATGATCTACAACAAGGCACCCTTCGACCCCGAGTCCGTTGCCTCCACCGACAACTACTATCAGGGAATCGACTACTTCATGATGCCTTCCCAGCGCAGCTTCGGTTTCAACGTAAACTTCACCTTCTAATCTACTGCCTCAACAATGAAACGATATATCAACAAACTCGTCATCGCAGCCCTGGCCGTCGGCGCGGCCTCCTGCACCGGCTCCTACGAGGATATCAACTCCAATCCTTATGAGCCGGGTGACCTCACCGGTGACGACTACGCGCTGGGTTCCCAGCTGAACAATATCGCCGGGTGTGTGATGTCGGCCGATGTCAACACCATCCAGTTCACCGACGCTCTCCTCGGAGGCACCCTCGGAGGTTATTTCTCCGACGCCAACGCCGGCTTCACCGAGAGTATCGCCCGTTACAATCCCAAGAACGACTGGACGCGCGTGTTCCTCAAATCCGACCAGATTATCCCGACGCTCTACGCCAACTTCGGCCAGGTGGAGACCATCAGCCAGTCGACGGGCAACCCCGTCCCCCTGGCAGTGGCTACGGTAATCAAAGTGGCCGCCATGAGCCGCGTGACCGACACCTACGGCCCGATTCCTTACAGCGCCATCGGCACCGGGGACCTGGTTATCCCCTACGATTCCCAGGAAGCAGTCTATGACCAGTTCTTCCAGGAACTCTCCGACGCCATCGCCGTCCTCCACGCCAACCGCGGTGTCCCCTTCTCCCCGCTGGGCGACTACGTATATCGCGGCGACATCCAGAAGTGGATCAAGTTCGCTAATTCGCTGAAGCTGCGTCTGGCCACCCGTATCTCCTTCGTCAAGCCCCAGCTGGCCAAGCAGATGGCCGAAGAGGCTATCGCCGGAGGCGTTATGGAAAGCAATGACGACAACGCAACCTGGAAATACTTCGAAAGCCTCACCAACTCGCTCTACACGGCCGTCAACTACAACAACAACGGCTCCGTGACCGGCGGTGACACCCATGCGGCAGCCGACATCATCTGCTACATGAACGGCTACAACGACCCCCGCCGCGAGGCTTACTTCCTGAAGTCCGTATGGGAAGGTCTCGACTACTGCGGTCTGCGCCGCGGATGGACCACCTTCGACAAGACCTGGGGCTTCAACTTCTCCGGCGTCAACATCAAGGCCAATGACCCGCTGATCTGGATGACCGCTTCCGAAGTGGCATTCCTCCGCGCCGAAGGCGTCGCCATCCATGGATGGAATATGGGAGGCGGTTCTGCCGAGAGCTACTATAACGAAGGTATTCGCCTGAGCTTCGAGCAGTGGGGCGCATCCGGCGCCGAGGCCTATATGGCCGACAACACCTCGATGCCCTCGGCCTACACCGATCCTTCGGAGCAGAATCCCTGGAACGGCTCCCTCTCCTCCATCACCATCAAGTGGGAGGAAGGCGCTTCCCGCGAGACCAAGCTCGAGCGTATCATCACCCAGAAGTGGATCGCCCTCTATTACAACGGAAACGAGGCATGGGCCGAACTTCGCCGCACCGGCTATCCCAAGCTGATTCCCGTGGCCTACAACGGTTCGGGCGGCGTGGTCGACAGCAATCTCGGACCCCAGCGTATGCCTTATCCCCAGGAGGAATACACCAACAACTCCTATAACGTAACTCAGGCCGTCAACACCCTGCTCAACGGTCCCGACAACATGGGAACCAAGGTATGGTGGGCACGCGGCAACCGATAATCTCTCATCCCCTAATCCTATTTAAAGACAATGAAAAATATTTTCAGATACGGACTTCTGACTGTTGCGGCCGCCGCCATGCTCTCCTCCTGCAGTGACTGGACTGAGCCGGAGAGCGTCGACGTCAAGTTCAACAATGCCCAGGAGGTAGCCCCCGAGGTCTACGCCAAATACCTGGCCAACCTGCGCCAGTACCGCGCCACCACGCACCCCAGAGCCTACGCCTGGTTCGCCAACCAGCCGGTCTTCACCTCCCAGGCCCATCACGTGTCGGCCCTGCCCGACTCCATCGACGTTGCCGTCCTGACCAACCCCCTGGCGCTCAACGAGGCCACCGTGGCCGAGATGAACCAGCAGCGCGCCGACAAGGGGATGCTCTTCGCCGCTCCTCTGGAATTCGCCTCCATCAAGAAAGAATGGACCGCGATGAAGGAGACCGAAACCGCCTCGAATCCCGCTCCGGAATGGACGAAATATCTCGGCGACAAAGTCCGGGAAGTCCTGGCCGCCGCATCGAGTTTCGACCGCCTGGTAGTGATGTATGACGGCAAAGTGTCCGCCAACCTCCCTGCCGCCGACCGCGCCGAGCTTGCAGCCGAAGAGACTGCCTTCTTCGCTCCCGTAAAGGAATGGCTCGCATCGTCGGGCAAAGGAATGGACTTCATGGGCGTCCCCTCCAACCTGCTTGATCCCTCGGTAATCGAGAAAGCCGACGTGATCTTCCTTTCGGAGACAGCCCGGGCCACCAATACCGATGAGTTCGACTTTATCGTGCGCCGCAACAGCGTCGCCAATGTAGCCGCCGACCGCTTCGCCGTCATGGCCGCCGTGCCTGTCCTTGACCCGACCCAGGCTGCCGTAGGATACTGGGGCGACAAGCTCTCCAGCCACGAGGCCGCCCGCTGGGCCGCCGCCAACGGTCTGAAAGGACTCGGACTGCAGAACATCGCCGACGACTATTACAACCCCACTTTCATTTATCCGGTAACCCGCACGGCCATCCAGGTGCTGAATCCCTCGGCATTCTGAGATTCCGGCGACAACTGAAAAAAGTTTCTTACCTTAACAATTCCTGAAACTGATGAAACTGACAAAATATCTCCCTGTGGCCCTGGCAATGGGCGTCGCCCTGGCATCCTGCCAGGATGACACGGAGAACTTCGACAACAAGATTTTCGCACCCTCGCTCGACACCGTCACCACCATTTATGTCAAGCAGATGGTCACCACCGATGCCGTGGGCTATGTGAAATCCGATATGGCGAAGGAATCCGACACCGAAATCTCGGTTGTATTCAACGCCGACCCCTCGAAGGTTACCGACTACAATCTGCTGAACTCGATGGAGGCCGAGATGCTCCCCGAGAAGTTCTACACCATTCCCGAACCCGTGGCCGTGATCCCCGTCGGGGGTAACACCACCGGCAACGTGGCAGTGAATTTCCATAACCTCACCGAGCTGGACCTCGACAAGGTTTACGTGCTGCCCGTCACAATGTCCTCTCCGGCTATGGAAGCCACTTCCAATGCCACCTACTACTTTGTACTGCGCGAAGCCGCTCTTATCAGCACCACCCCCGACATGACCAAGAATTATGCCGTTTATGTCCAGGGGAATCAGGCCACCGAGCTTGGCAGCCTCTCGCAGATCACAGTGGAAGCACTCCTCTATCCCTATGACTTCCCCAATATGCTGGCGACAGTGATGGGTATCGAGGGTGGCTTCCTGGTCCGTATCGGCGACGCCGGTATTCCCGCCAACCGTCTGCAGCTGGCAACCCCCAACGGCAACCTGACGGACGCCGCCTGGGAATTCGACACCAACACCTGGACGTTCATGACCCTGACCTATGACTGCGCCACCGGAGCCTGCAACGTCTACTTCAACGGTGTCAAGAAAGGCGCCACCCAGACCGGTTCCTATCCCGGCCCCATCAACTGGAACACCGCAGCCGGTGACATCACCGACGGCCCCCGCGGATTCTATGTGGGCTACGCCTACGACGCCAACCGTTACTTCAACGGTCAGATGTCGGAACTCCGCGTATGGAACCGCTGCCTGACCCAGGAGGAAATCAACGCTCCGCTGCATTTCTATACGGTTCCCGCCGACTCCGAAGGCCTCGTGGCCTACTGGAAACTCGACGAAGGGGGCGGCAAGCGCTTCAAGGACTATGCCAACGGCTATGACCTGATCTGCCCCAACGACCCCACCTGGGTACAGGTTTCCATCCCGGAAAAATAAAAACGGCCCTCTCCTTCTTCTTTCTCTCCTCCTGTTCCGGGGCCGCGGATGCTCCCGCCTGCGCGAACTCCTGCGGTCCGGAACAGCAAACCAACCTCAACCTCTATATCGATTAAATCAAAATGAAATACTCCAGAATCTTTTTCCGTTCGCTCTGCGCCCTGGCCGTTGCCGTTTCGGCTACTGCCTGCGATGACGACGACCTGATTGTAGGAGGGGCCGACACCAACGGCTACCTCACCCCGGACGGCAACGTCATCTATATTACCGACGCCAAGGGCAACCGCGAGTTCACCAACACCGAATTCGTAGGAAACGGCTCGGTAGATCTCTTCGCAAATTCCTCCAAGCCCGTCAGCGGATGCTCGGTCACTTTCTCGGTGGACCCCACGGTTCTTGCCGCCTACAACGAGGAGAACGCCACCAGCTACACTCAGCTGCCCGACGCATCCTTCTCGCTGGGGAACAACGGACAGGCCGCTTTCACCGACGGCTCCCTCAAGTCCGCCCCGATGACTATCTCCCTCAAGGGCAACACCGCCTGCTCCCCCGACGTAACCTACGCTATCCCCCTGCGCATATCCGTCAGCAACGGCCAGCTGAGCCAGACTTCCATCGCCACCCGCGTCGTGCTGGTACGCGACCTGACCAAGCGTCCCGGCGCCGACAAGTATGTGGACGGCAAGCCGGCCATGAAGACGATGGCTGTCATCGAGGTCAACGACCGCAATCCCCTCTCGGTTCTTGGATATACGCTCGAGAACTCCGGAAAGCAGCTTTTCGACATCGTTGTCCTCTTCTCGGCCAACATCAACTACAACGCCGAGACTGGCCGAATCTATGTTTCCCGCAATGAGAATGTGCAGGCCCTCCTGGACCAGCGCGAGAAGTATATCAAGCCCCTTCAGGACAAGGGTATCAAGGTTGTGCTGGGTATCCTCGGCAACCACGACGCCTCCGGAGTGTCCACCCTGACCCCCGCCTCCTCCAAGGCTTTCGCCCAGGAAGTCAAGAACGTCTGCGACGCCTATCAACTTGACGGCGTATTCCTCGATGATGAGTACACCGACTATGACGCCGCCGCTCTTGACAAGTATCAGGGTATCTTCCAGCCTTATTCCCAGGAAGCTGTCAACCGTATGGCCTACGACATCAAGAAGGCTCAGCCCGACCGCCTTGTCATCGGCTACAAATACGGTGAGAAATTCGGGAATTATCTCGGAGGCGTGACCATCGACGGCACCAAACCCGGCGAATTCTGGGACTATGTCTGCAACAACTACTGGGACACCGCTAATCCCTGCGACACCTTCGAAGGTCTCCGTCAGGACCAGGCAGGTACCGGCTCCTGGAACTGTTCCGACTGGGCCGGCTGTATGCCCGCCTATCAGGCATGGCAGGACCGCTTCTCCCTGGCCGGTATGCGTGCCGACGGTTACGGAATCATGATGATCTTCAACTTCTACAATGACCCGGGCCATTGGCTGACATACTACATCAACGATTGGCTGGGCGCCACCGCCACCAATCTCTATGATGAGAGACTTGTCATCGCCGATGACGTCTATAAACCCAAAGACTGGTAATCCATCCGTCAGTTTCTCCTGACCCCATAATCCGAGACCGGGTGAATAATGATGTGCCCCTTCGCCCATTGTTATTCACCCGGTCTCCATTTCTTATTTTTTCACAGATTAAATTGCAGCCCGTAAGGGATTTTTCCGTAACTTTGTGAAAACAAACCATACTAACGCCCTTAAATCCCATGTATAATAACGATAACCGCATCGTCATAACCCTTGATGCCGGAGGTACCAACCTGGTCTTCGGCGCGATGAAAGGATGTGAATATATCGGCGAGACCGTAACCCTCCCCTCCATGGCCAAAGACCTCGACCAGTGTCTTTCTCAGATGGTAAAGGGCTTCGAGACTATCATCGGCCGCCTGGAAGAGAAACCCGTGGCAATCTCGTTCGCTTTCCCCGGCCCGGCAGACTATGCCAACGGCATCGTGGGTGGATTCCTCCCCAATTTTCCCTCGTTCCGCGACGGAGTCGCTCTCGGGCCGTTCCTGAGCAAGAAATTCGGGCTGCCCGTGTTCATCAACAACGACGGCGACCTCTTTGCTTTCGGAGAGGCAATGGCCGGCGCCCTCCCCTGGATCAACTCCCGCGTAGCGGCGATGGGTGGCGACCGCCAGTACAAAAACCTGCTGGGCTACACTTTCGGCACCGGACTCGGCATCGGCTCCGTCATCAACGGCCAGCTCAACCTGGGTAACAACTCCTGCGTCGAGACCTTCTGCCTCCCCTACAAATATGACCGCAGCCGCATGATCGAGGACCACGCCGCAATCCGCGCCATCGTGCGCGTCTACGGCGAACTGACCGGCAATCCCGACCACGGCCTTACCCCCAAAGACATCTGTGACATCATCGAGGGACGCCGCGAGGGGGACCGTGAAGCCGCCCTGGAAGCCTTCCGCCGCTTCGGCGAAATCGCCGGCGACGCAATGGCTACCGCCGTCACCCTGACCGACTCGCTGATCGTCCTCGGAGGGGGCCTTACCGGCGCCGCCCGCTATATCCTCCCCTCCCTGCTCGAGGAACTCCGCTCGCAGATAAAAACCATCGGAGGGGACACGCTCAACCGCGTCCAGATGAAAGTCTACAATCTCGACGACCCCGAAGAGTTCGAGAAGTTCGTCCACGGCCAAGCCCGTCGCCTGAAAGTCTACGGCACCGACGACTACGTCACCTACGACCCCCAGAAACGCACCGGCGTCTGTGTCAGCCGTCTGGGAGCCTCCCGCGCCATCTCCATCGGCGCCTACGCCTACGCCCTGAGCCGCCTCGACCTCCCCGTCACCCGCTGATTACTCCGGACCGACAGTCCCCGTTTCAGCTAATTCACCTGACTTCCAGCTGCTTTCGGAGCCTGTTGCGCCGCTCCCCATTTACAAGGCGGTGTATCAAAATTTTGCGTTTTGATACACCGCCTTGTTTTTTCCGCGTGGCAACCAATCAAAAGCGCCAGAATCACAAGGTCTTCTTAAGAAAATCCCGAAGACTGATATGTGCGATTCCGGGATATTCACTGAAACCGCCACTGACCGGATCCATCGAAACTACAAACTTAGGATAATTGTCTTTTATGGCGGCAAGGTTACCAAACTCCCGTTTGACCGTGTCGGGGGAAGCGAGCAGATAGGTTACCTGAACATATATCCGATTGTCTGTCTTGGTAGCAACAAAGTCTATCTCCCCGGCACGAAAAACACCGACAGAAACGTCAAAGCCTTGTCTCCGGAGATGGTTCCACACCACATTTTCCATAGTCTTTTCAATACTGCCCCTGATATCAGATCCGCAAAGATAATTGCGGATACCATGGTCCGAAAAATAGTGTTTGTTATTCGATTCAAGGAGCATTTTGCCATGGATATCAAAACGCCTGACAGGAATTGCGAGGTATGCGTCATTCAGATATTTCAAATAATTTGAAACAGTCTCATCACTGATTTTTTCGCTTCTGGACGTCATATACCGGACAATATTGGCAATCGATATCGGCTTCCCGATGTTGTCAGCAACAAAACGTATTATATTTTCAAGCTGACTGACATTGCGGACTTTTTCTCTGCTGACAATATCCTTGACAAGAATAGTATTGTAAACGCCTTCGAAATAATCGTTTATTTGCGATGTTTCCTCGGTCTTAAAGGCGGATAACCCGGGCAGACCGCCCATTATCAGATAATGCATCAGCGCTTCATGGCTATCTGCCATATCGTGAAACCGCAGAAATTCAAGATATGAGAGATTATAGATTTTTATTTCTATATATCGTCCTGACAGTCGCGTCCCCAGTTCACTCGAAAAGATAAATGCATTACTTCCGGAAGCTATCACCTGACAGCGGTTTTCAGCGTGAAAACTACGAAGCGCGTTTTCATAATTTTCAATATCCTGAACTTCATCGATAAGCAGATAATTATCCCCACCCTCAGGCAACCTTGCGACAACATAGTCATACAGTTGTTCCGCAGTTACAATGTTGCGAAACTCCTGATATTCCTTATTAATGTAAACAATGTTTGCTCCTGGACGATTCAGATTGAGCCAATCTTTAAACAGCTCGAGTATCTTGCTCTTTCCTACGCGGCGTTGACCGACAAGAATCAACATCATGCCTCGATTAATCAGACCGGCTATCTTTTCAATATATTGTGGGCGAGGAATAAGTTCCATAACTTTGAATTTTTCTGCAAAGATAGCAAACTATAATCGGCAAAGCAAGCATATTTTGCACTAATTCCCGATTATAACCGGTAGAATAAACATATAATGATAAAATTCCCGGTTATAATCGGTAAAGCAAGCATATTTTGCACTAATCCCCGGTTATAGTCGGGAAAAACACGCCGAAATGTACCCGGTAGCCTCGCTGGAATTTGTGTATCGCAGGAAACTATTTGTATTTGTCGAGCCACTCCTGGGCGTATTTACATCCGTTGTCATGGGCCAATTTAAACCAACGGTAAGCCTCATCCCGATCCTTGATACAACCTTTGCCATTGTAATACATCTCCCCGAGATTTTTCTGAGCAAGGGGAAATCCCGCTTTTGCAGCTTTCTCATACCATATAAATGCCTGCCCCTTACCTTTCTTAAAAACAACGCCATACATACCTTCATAATAACCGCCCAAAGCATTCGCAGCCTCGAGACTTCCATTTTCATATCCGAGCGAAAGCCATTTCTTGGCTTGCACCACATCTTTTTTCACACCACGTCCCCACGCATATTGAAGACCTAACAAATATTGGGCATAAGGGATACCGGCTTCCGCAGCTTTTGTATAATAAGTGATACTTTCCTTATCATTTTCTTTAGTTCCTAATCCGTCATCATACATAATGCCCGTGGCGCAATCTTTTTCAGGCCCATCAGATTTCAAAGCCTTCTTAAACCATCCCACGGCCTTGTCCTTATCTTTTTCCACACCATATCCCCATTGATATGCTTTACCCATGAGCAACTGAGCATAGGGATCTTCTTTGAACTCTTCCAGGATCGGGAGAGCTTTGGCGTACTGCTGGCACTGAAAAAGGGAGTCGGCTGTCTGCAGACGGAGGGGGAGAGTGTGTATGTAGCCGTACTGCAAATCGGGACCTTTGCGCGGAGCGCGTTCCCCAGGAAGATAGACGACATCCTTGGAGACTGACGGTGAAGGAGAGGCCGGCGAGGATGGTGCGGGCTGGGCGGCGGATTCCCGGAGGGGGACAAGACGGGCTATCAGCTGGCCGGGGGCGTTGGAGGTCAGCCTGATGGAACCTTCCACGGGGTAATACCCACGGGTGGCGACCGTATAGTGGTATTCTTTATCAACCGGCAAGGGGACAGTGCCTTTACCCCCCTGAAGCGACAGCATCTTTCCATCAAGGATAACAAGAGCGTCCGCCGGGGCGACATCCACGATAACGTTCTGCATAGCGACACCGGGAGCAGCCGAAGCCTCAGACGACACTTTCAGTGTCATTACGTAGGTGACGGCGGAGTCGACGGCGGGGATGTCGTAGGCGGCGAACTCCACCATCCTGGGTAAGGCATCGGGATGCTTGATCTGGAGGAGTTTGGTGCCGGGGATGACGTACACCCAGTATTCATTGATGTGGAATTCCTGGCGGACGATGTTTCCTTCGAAGCCTACCCCCTCGCGTGGTACCTGCACCTTTATCAGGGCGCAGTCCTGGCCGTTGAAGTCCTTGACGGCATGAGTGGCGGCGGTAAGGTCCATCGGAGCCATTTCGAACCTGAGTATTTCAAGTTCCTGGGCCGAAACTCGCCCGGAAGCAAGAACTGACACCGTCAGCAAAATAGCACACAAACACCTGGTGATGGAAAGATTACGGAACATAAAGCAAAATTATGTGATAAAGTTCCCGGAAACGCATACAGTCATTTCCGGGAACTTCAGATTGGTTTCTGGAAGGGATTGACATCCGGAGGGAGATTAATAATTGTGGTCGGAGGATGCAAGTTCCTCAGGTGTCATGGCCGGGGAGGTCATCTTATGCCATACGTAGGCGATATAACCCACAACCACGGGTAGGAGGACAGTCACCCACGCCATAGTACGGAGAGTGAACTCCGAGGAGGAGGCGTTGGTGATGAACAGGGAGCTTTCGGGATGGGTCACTGAGGGGAGGAAGGCGGTGTCGCCGTAACCGTTGGCGCAGAGGAGCGTGGTAACCACGGCAACAACACCGACAGCGGCCCACCAGAACGCCTGACGGCAGAAACCGTCGTCGAAAGAGGCCCGCAGCACAGCGTAAAGCACAGCCAGCACTCCGAGAAGGAAGACTGCGCCCAGCCACCACATATCCACCATATTATAGAAATATTTGCTTCCAATAGGGACGACGGAACCGTCCTGGGCGTGGGTATAGCCCGGAGAAAGGAACAGGGCGGCAAGGAAAGCCAGGAACAGGAGGACGAAGACAGTGCCGTTGAATAGAATCCGGCGCCGCATCTCCCTGAGGAATGATTCCTCATGTCCCAGGCGAAGACTTTTGGCGAAGAACATGGCCGCCAGAGTGCGTCCCAGGAAGAAGACGGCGAAGCCCAGAAGCAGATTGTTCAGCGAGAAAATCTGTTCAAGTCCGTGGGAGGGGTTCCAGACGGAAATCACCGGAGCGCCCCCGTCGAGAATATTCTGACGCGACACTTCGAAATCGGCTCCGAAGAACTGCATCCCGACGGCGCATCCGAGCAGCACACTTCCGACCAGTCCGTTGAAGAACAGGAACATATCATACGTGGCCGTACCGAAAACATTGGCCGGTTTGGAACGGAACTCATAGCTGACGGCCTGGAGGATGAAACTCAGCAGAATCAGCATCCAGAGCCAGTAGGCGCCTCCGAAACTCGTGGAATAATAGAGGGGGAAGGAGGCGAAGAACGCACCGCCGAACACAACCAGGGTTGTGAACGTCAGTTCCCACTTGCGCCCGAGGACGTTGACATACAGCGCCTTGCGTTCAGGCGTTTTCGCTGACCAAATCATAGTCTGGCCCCCCTGCACGAACAGCAGGAAAACCAGCAGGCCGCCAAGCAGCGAGATGACGAACCACCAGTATATCTGTAAAGTTTCCACTTCAAATATTTCTTTTACGGTTAATATTGAGGATTCATTCTCCGGCGAGGATATCTTTCCGGGAGGCTTTCGAAATTTCGCGGCACATGATGGAAATCTCGGCGGCGAGCAGTCCGAAGAAGACCACGGCGAACATCCAGAAAGTAAGCTGCACGGAGGAAGCGGGGATAGCGCTTACGGCCGCACGTGTGGGCAACAGCCCCTCGATAACCCAGGGCTGACGTCCCATTTCGGCCACAATCCAGCCCGATTCGCTTACGAGCCATACCACCGGGATTGTTAACAGTCCGAAGAAAATCATCCACTTGTTGCCGATATGCTCCGGCTTGCGGTAGACAAGGAAGAGAACCGCGATAAAGAACAGCAGCAGATAACCGCCACCCATCACCATGACGCGGAAACTGTAAAACGTCAGCGCCACGGGGGGAACCGCCTCATCGGGATTGTCGAGATAACCGTAACCGAAATAGCGGAAATCGGCCTTGAGGTCTTCGTTGGCTGCAGCCATAGCCGCGGAGTCATTGGCGCGGGCGGCGGCGTCATAGCGGCGCAGAGCCTCCTGGGCGCGCTTTCCGGCCTCGATACGTTCGGCATAGCTTACGGTGTTGACGACCTTCCCGTCGGGCGTCAGGGATTTCCCTTCGATAAGGTCATTGATGCCCGGGACGAAAGTGTTGGGGTCATGATTGGCCAGGATTGACAGCCCTTTGGGGATGGAGATCTCCATCAGCATGGGATTCTTCGAATCAGTGCGCTCCTTCGAAGGGTCGAGAATACCGAAGCCGACAAGCGACTGGCCGATTTCACCGTCATACAGCCCCTCCATCGCGGCGAGTTTCATAGGCTGGACGCGGGCCACCTGCACGGCCGAGCCGTCGCCGGTCCACATCGTCAGGACGATTCCGGCAAGTCCCACCAAGGCGGCCACCGTCATCGACTTACGGGCGAACTCGCGGTTATTCCTGCGGCGCAGGAACCAGCAGCTGACCCCGATGACAAATGCGGCACCGAGGACCCATCCGCTGAAAACGGCATGGAAAAACTTGTTGACAGCCACGGGGGAAAGGGCCACGTCGGCGAACGATACCATCACGTTGCGCATCTGGGCCGGGTCGAACTCCATCCCCACCGGCGACTGCATCCAGGCGTTGGCCACCAGAATCCAGTAGGCCGACAGACAGACGCCGACAGCCGTAAGCCACGTGGCGGCAAGATGGAAACGGGGAGATACCCTTTTCCAGCCGAAAAACATCACGGCGATAAAGGTCGACTCCAGGAAGAAGGCCGCAATGCCCTCGATGGCCAGCGGGGCACCGAAAATGTCACCCACGAACCAGGAATAGTTGGACCAGTTGGTTCCGAACTCGAATTCGAGAATAATGCCCGTGGCTACCCCGCAGGCGAAATTGATGCCGAACATAAGCATCCAGAACTTGGTCAGACGCTTCCATTTCTCGGAACGCGTCCTGAGCCAGACACTTTCCATGATAGCCACAATCAGCGACAGTCCGATCGTCAGGGGGACGAACAGCCAGTGGACTATCGCCGTAAGCGCGAACTGGCCTCTTGACCAGTCGACGGTACTCAATAAATCATTCATCAGGCAAAGACTTATAGGATTTAAACATTTTTCAGATCCGGACGCCGGGACCGCCGCTGACTCCGGGAAGACTCAACGGGGATTCATCAGCTCGGAGCGAACGGCCCGGGCCCGGTCGGCATCGTTGTCATACTCCTCCCGCAGCCTGTCGGGGAAGAAAAAGAGTTTGAAAACCAAGAACATTACGGCCAGCTTTATCAGGATTATCGCCCAGAGGCGACGGCCCACGGTCATCTCCCTGAATCCTCCCGCATACAGGTCGACGACCCGGCGGAAAAAACCGTCGGGAGAGGTTCCTGAGGGGTTATGTTTATCCTGATGCGGCAAAATTTTAAGGGGACTAATGTTGCATGATTTGAAATTTCGGAGTACCTTTGCAGGAGGTTTGTCCGGCCCGGAAGCCGTCCGGACATTCCGGCAAAGGAACATCCTCGGGAGAACTCCGATGCAAAAGTAACATTAATTATTGAAATTTCTCAAAAAAAAAGCAAAAAATATGGCAAGCTGGTTTGAATGTAAAGTGAGATACGACAAACTTCAGGAAAATGGAGCAGTAAAGAAAGTTACCGACACCTTCCTGGTTGACTCACTGTCGATTACCGAGGCTGTGGCCCGGATCACCAAAGAGCAGGCCCCGTTTATCTCCGGCGACTTCATCGTTTCGTCGGCCAAAAGCACCAAAATCGCCGAGATTTTCCGCGATGATTCCGCCGACAAATGGTACCTTGTGAAAGTAGCGTTCATCACCATCGACGAAAAGACCGCCGCCGAAAAGAAGTCCACCTCCCTTATCCTCGTGGCCGGCAACAACTTCAAGCACGCTTACGACAACTTCATGGACGGCATGAAGGGCACGATGGCCGACTTCGAGATCGTCTCCATCGCCGAAACCGCTTATCTCGACGTCTACGGCGCCGACCTTTCCGGCAACTCCGAAAGCGCCCAGGGCTGAAAAGACCATGACTGACCTGACCCAGATTCCCCGGCGGCTTGAAGAAATCCGCCAGACCCTCCCGGAAGGGGTGGGCCTGGTCGCTGTGTCGAAATTCCATCCCGCCGAGGCCATCGAAGCGGCCGCCGGTGCCGGGCAGCGCGCCTTCGGCGAGAGCCGTGTGCAGGAACTTCAGGCGAAGGTGGAGCGGCTCGGCCACGGGCCATACGTATGGCACTTCATAGGACACCTCCAGACCAATAAGGTACGCCAGCTTCTGCGCCTCCGCCCGGCGCTCATCGAAAGCGTCGACTCCCTGAGACTGCTTGACGAAATAGACAAAGAAGCCGGGCGTCAGGGGATCGTGCAGCCCCTGCTGATGCAGCTCCATGTGGCCCGCGAGGAGACAAAATTCGGTTTTTTCCCCGAGGAACTGCTTGACTGGTTCCGCGCCCGCGGCTTCGAGAGCCTCCGGGCCACGCACATCTGCGGCGTCATGGGGATGGCGTCGAACACCGACGACACGGAGCGAGTGGAAGCCGACTTCCGCCTTATACGCTCCGTTTTCGATGAAATCCGGCGGATCTGCCCAGACCTGCGTGGCTTCGATACCGTCTCGATGGGGATGAGCGACGATTACGGCGTGGCCGTCAGGTGCGGTTCCACGCTGGTCCGCGTAGGCTCGGCTATCTTCGGTACGCGCGAATATTGAAAATACAGCCGGGATGATAGATGCAGTTTCCAAAATTTTAGTTAATTTTGCAGTGATAAGCAAATGCTCAGAATCATTCTGGACCTTTTTAGTTACTTCTTACCTGAGAAATAAACAATCCTAACATAAATCCAATCCAAAAAACTGACAATGGCAAATAACACGAAAACCGGACAAGGCGCAGGCAACGGTAACCTGATAGCCATCATCGCGATGTTCTTCCTTTTCGCGATGATTTCGTTCGTAACAAACCTGGCCGCCCCTATCGGCACAATCTGGGGGTACCAGTATGAGGGTAACTCCACCCTGGGTATGCTCGGCAACATGATGAACTTCCTGGCTTATCTCTTCATGGGAATTCCGGCGGGCAACCTCCTTCTGAAAATAGGCTACAAGAAAACAGCCCTATGGGCCATGGCAGTCGGCGCCATCGGCCTGTTCGTACAGTGGATTTCCAGCCAGTGCGGCGCCGAGACCGAGATCCTCCACACCGGCAGCTATACCGTAAACCTCAACTTCTTCATCTACCTCCTGGGCGCGTTCATCTGCGGATTCTGCGTATGTATGCTCAACACGGTTGTTAACCCGATGCTCAACCTCCTGGGCGGAGGGGGCAACAAGGGTAACCAGCTTATCCAGGCCGGAGGCGCCCTGAACTCACTGTCGGGCACGCTGACCCCGCTGTTCGTGGGCGTCCTGATCGGCGAGCTTTCCAAGTCGACAACGATGAGCGCCGTAGAGCCGCTGCTCTGGATCGCCATCGGCGTGTTCGTGGCTTCGTTCATAGTTATTTCCTTCGTGTCAATTCCCGAGCCTAACCTCCGCAAAGGGGGCGCTAAGGCACCCAAATACAGCCACTCTCCCTGGAATTTCCGTCATACGGTCCTGGGCGTCATCGGTATCTTCATCTATGTAGGTATCGAAATCGGCATCCCCGGCACCCTCAACTTCTACCTCTCCGACCAGAGCGCCGACGGTGCAGGCGTAATCGGCGCCGCCTCCGCAATAGCCGGCGCCATCGTGGCTATCTACTGGCTGCTTATGCTTATCGGCCGCACGCTCTCCTCCTTCATTTCCGGCGCGGTATCGGCCAAGACCCAGCTGATTGTAGTGTCTACCACCGCTATCCTGCTTGTCATCGGCGCCATCGTGACTCCCTCTTCCGCCACCCTTCCGGTTCCCGCCTTCATTTACAGCGCGGTTGACGAAGCCACCGGAGAAATCATCACCGCTTCCGTTCCCGTAAGCGCCTACCTGCTGATTCTCTGCGGCCTCTGCACTTCCGTAATGTGGGGCGGCATCTTCAACCTCGCCGTCGAAGGACTCGGCAAATATACCGCCCAGGCTTCCGGAATCTTCATGATGATGGTAGTCGGCGGAGGTGTCATCCCCCTGGTACAGCAGGTTATCGCCAAGAGCGCCGGCTACATGGCCTCCTACTGGCTGATTGTCGCCTGCCTGGGCTACCTGCTCTTCTACGGTCTTGTCGGGTCGAAGAACGTCAACACCGACATCCCCGTGGACGACAAAGTGGAAGACGCCTTATGATTTGATTTCTGATATTCCACGCGCTGCAAGCATAAACATTTTCAGCGCGTGGAATATTATATATGTATTACCTTTCGTGTTTTATGGACAAGACAATTACCGAACGTGCCGCGGACACTATCCGCGTGCTTGCCGCCTCTATGGTAGAAAAAGCCAAATCCGGCCACCCCGGCGGAGCAATGGGTGGAGCTGACTTTGTCAATGTTCTCTACTCCCGCTTCCTCGTCACCGACCCGGATGACCCGACATGGATTGCCCGTGACCGCTTTTTCCTCGACCCCGGACATATGTCCCCGATGCTCTACGCCGTACTGGCCCTGACGGGAAAATATACCATCGAGGAACTGCAGCAACTGCGCCAGTGGGGTTCAGTCTGCCCCGGACATCCCGAGCTTGACCCCCGCCGCGGAATCGAGAACACCTCCGGTCCGCTGGGCCAGGGCCATACGATGGCCGTAGGGTGCGCGATCGGAGAACGCTTCCTCCAGGCCCGTTTCGGGGACGTCGTGGCCCATAAGACTTTCGCTTTCATCTCCGACGGTGGCATCCAGGAGGAGATTTCCCAGGGCGCCGGCCGCATAGCCGGTTATCTGGGCCTGAGCAACCTCATCATGTTCTACGACAGCAATGAGGTACAGCTCTCCACGATGGTCGACGCCGTGGACCGCGAGGATGTCGCCAGGAAATACGAGGCATGGCACTGGAACGTGCTGGAAATCGACGGAACCGATGCCGACGCCATCGCCGCCGCGCTTGAAAAGGCCCTGGCGGAAAAGACGCGCCCCACGCTCATCATCGGCCATACAATCATGGGAAAAGGCGCCGTAACCGCTACGGGCGAGAATTTCGAAGGGCAGTGTTCCACCCACGGACAGCCTCTGAGCAAATCGGGCGCAGACTTCGCCAAGACGATCGAGAACCTGGGCGCCGATCCCGCCGATCCCTGGAAGATACCTGCCGAAGTGGCCGCCCTCTATGCCGACCGCAACGAAGAGCTGCGCAGAATCGTGGCCCGGCGCCACGCCCAGGAGGAGGAATGGGCCAAAGCCAATCCCGCCCTGGCCGCCGAGCTGGACAATTTCATCAACGGCAGACTTCCCGAAATAGACTATTCCGCCATCGTCCAGAAAGCAGACATCGCCACCCGCAACGCATCCGCAACCGTGCTGGGCGTACTGGGCGAGAAAGTCAGGAACATGATCGTATCGTCGGCCGACCTGGCCAACTCCGACAAGACAGACGGCTTCCTAAAGAAGACCCACCAGCTTGCCAACGGAGACTTCACCGGGGCCTTCCTCCAGGCCGGAGTGGCAGAGCTGACGATGGCTTCCATAATGAATGGTATCGCCCTCCACGGCGGTCTGATCGCTGCCTGCGGAACGTTCTTCGTCTTCTCCGACTACATGAAGCCAGCCATCCGTATGTCCGCCCTGATGGAACTTCCCGTAAAGTATGTATGGAGCCACGACGCTTTCCGCGTCGGAGAAGACGGCCCGACCCACGAACCGGTGGAACAGGAAGCCCAGATACGCCTGCTGGAAGAACTGCGTAATCTCTCGGGGAAACCCTCCATGCTTGTCCTCCGTCCGGCCGACGCCGCCGAGGCTACCGTGGCATGGCAGATGGCGATGGAGAACACCACCACTCCTACCGGCCTGATTTTCACCCGTCAGGATGTCAAGGACCTCCCCTCGGTGACAGGCAACCGCTTCGAGGAAGCCCAGGGAATGCGCCACGGCGGCTACGTGGTCATGGACACACCTCATCCGAAAGTGGTTCTTGTCGGCAACGGCTCGGAAGTCAGTCTGCTCTGCGAAGTGGCCGTGCAGCTGATTGCCGGTGAAGTTCCCTGCCGCGTGGTTTCGGTTCCCTCCACCGGCCTGTTCCTGGAGCAGGATGAGGAATACCGCAAGAGTGTGATTCCCGACGGTGTGCCCGTCTTCGGCCTGACCGCCGGCCTTCCCTCCACCCTCCGCTGCGTTGTCGGTCCTCATGGAAGAATCTACGGACTGGACCACTTCGGCGCCTCGGCTCCTTACAAAGTCCTTGACGAGAAGTTCGGCTTCACCGTTCAGAACATCACCGAGCAGGTACTCCGCTTCCTCCACAGGCTCTGATTCCCCGGAGATATGCGCCAACGGTCTCACTGATACTAATTTGACCAAAACGCATACTTTTCAACCTTTTTCGTACATTTTTTGGATTTTTTTGAATTATTCCAAAAAAATTATGTACCTTTGAACCGAATTTCGTGTGGAAGCTACCGCCGGGTCGGCCCGGAGGAGCTTCTGCCGCTTAGGTTCTCTAATGAATCGAAAGAATAATAACAACTAAATACACAACGTTTTTACTTAACTATGAAAAAGAGTTTACTTTTAGCATTCGGCTGCGCTATGCTTGCAGGTACCGCCGTTGCTCAGAACGCTCAGGAAGTAACTTACGTTGAGGATCCCGCCCAGGGCTATCTTTTCAACAAGTTCTCCGACAACTGGTTTATCCAGGGCGAAGGCGGTGTTTCCGTCGGCTTCACAGATGACGACAGCCACCGTCCCTTCGGCGACCGTTTCGCTCCCGCAGCATCGCTGTATGTCGGCAAGTGGTTCTCCCCGCTGCTGGGTATCCGCGGCGGCGCTGACTTCCTTTCCGTAAAAGGTCTGTCTCTGCTCGACAACGAAGTATCCATCGGTGCCCGTCCCAACGAACACATCTACGACGGCAAATATTTCAAGACCAAACAGAACTATTTCGGTCCTGCTTTCGACGTGATGCTGAACCTTACCAACTGGTGGTGCGGCTATCGTCCCGGCCGCGTTTACAACGCATACGTATATGCCGGAGGCGGTCTCTACTGGACCCTTACCAAATATGCCGAAAAGCCCGGTGAAAAAGAGAAATGGCACAACTGCCACGACCGCGTGATCACCATCCGCGCCGGCCTCACCCAGGAATTCAACCTGACCAAGCACTTCGCTCTCGGTCTCGACCTGCGTGCCACCGCAACCTCCAACCACTCCGACTCCTGGGGCAAAACCCAGGTTATCGGCGAGGCTCTTCTGACCGCTACCTACAAGTTCAACAAGACCGACTGGAGCGCTCCCGTCGTTCCCGTATGTCCTCCCGCCGAGAACTGCGACGAATACCGCGCCCGTCTTGCTGAAGCCGACGCCAAAATCGCCGACCTCGAGAACCAGCTCCGCGCCTGCCTCAACCGTCCCGTCGAGAAGGTTGTCGAGAAAGTTCCCGAAGCTCCCCTGGCCACCATCTACTACCCCTGCGACGTCTACACCCTTACTCCCGTTGACCGCAAGGTTCTCGAATCTGTTGCCAGCGTGATGAAGGACACCAAGAAGACCTACGTCCTCACCGGATGGGCCGACAACTACACCGGTAACGACAAGATCAACGTCCGTCTGCGTCAGAACCGTGTGAACGGCGTCAAGAACCAGCTGCTCCGCTTCGGTGTTCCCGAAAGCCAGCTCGAGGCTACCACCAACAACGGTAACCGCGTTGATCTGGGCGAGAAGTGCCTCACCCTCGACCGTTGCGTGACTATCATGGAAAAATAATCCTTCCGGGATTAAATCCGACTGAAGAGTCATAACTTATAACGACAGGTCCGTCCGCCCAGCGCGGGCGGACCTGCTTCTTTTTCCAGCAGCCCATTATCTCCAGCCAACGTTTCATTTTCCATGTTATCCGCCATGAACGTAAGAATCGACCCCACCTGGAAAGCCGAGCTTCAGGACGTCTTCGACAGCGAACAGTTCCGCCGCACTGCGGAATTCGTCCGGAGTCAGTATGCCGCCACTACGGTCTATCCCCCCGCTCCGCGAATCTTCGCGGCCTTCGACGCCTGTCCGTTCGACAAGGTTAAAGTCGTAATTCTCGGCCAGGATCCCTATCATGGCCCGGGGCAGGCCAACGGCCTGAGCTTCTCGGTCAATCCCGGAGTACGTTTTCCGCCGTCCCTGATGAACATATTCAAGGAAGTGCATGATGACACGGGCGCCCCGATTCCGGCCGACGGAGACCTCTCGCGCTGGGCCACGCAGGGAGTACTGATGCTGAACGCCACTCTGACCGTGGAGGCTGATCGCGCCGGTTCCCATCAGAACCAGGGGTGGGAGGAATTCACCGATGAAGTGATCCGGCGCCTCTCGCGCGACCGCGAACACCTGGTCTTCATTCTCTGGGGGTCCTACGCCATCCGGAAATCGGCGCTCATCGATTCCTCGCGTCACCTGGTGCTGATCTCCCCCCATCCCTCTCCCCTTTCGGCCCACCGCGGATTCTTCGGGAACCATCATTTTTCGCGCGCCAACGCCTATCTGGCGGCCAACGGCCTCACCCCTGTCCAATGGTAATCGACCGATATGCAATTTCATTTCCGTATAAAACCATCCATTGTTCTTCCGCTCCTCACGGGCTTGATGACTGCGGGGACAGCTGTCTGCGAAGCGGCGGACATCTCCCGCGACGCCCCGGCTGTCTTCTCTGACGAATTCCGTACACTGACCGCCGCCATCGACGGGAACCGCCTGGCGCCCCCGGTGCTGACGCTGGGGAGCGACGACCGCCTGACAATCGGCTTCGACGGGATGGGCGACGAGCGTCGCTATCTGCGTTACAGTATATGCCTGTGCGACGCCGACTGGTCTCCGTCGGAACTTATCGACTCGGAGGTGTTCGACGGTTTCAACTACGCCGACATAACCGACTATTCCTTCTCCCGGGCCACTACCGCCCATTATGTCCACTACTCCATTACGCTCCCCAACAGCGATTTTTCCTTCCGTCTTTCGGGCAACTATCTGCTGTGGGTCTATCCGGAAGAGAATCCCGACGATATCCTGCTACAGTTCCCTTTCATGGTGCAGGAAAAATCGGTCTCGGTAAGCGGCACAATCACTACGCGCACCGACGTCGACTACAACGACTCGCACCAGCAGCTGGCGCTCGACATTGACACCCGCAACGCCAATGTGCGCAATCCTTCAACAGACCTGCGCGTGGTCGTCCGGCAGAACTACCGGCGCGACAACGCCGTCGAACTGCTTCATCCCACAAGGCTGAAGGGCAGCGTGGCCATCTATGAACACAATCCCCTGCTGATTTTCGATGCCGGCAACGAATACCGGCGCATGGAGACGGTCAGCAACCTCTATCCCGGCATGGGAGAGGACCATATCGAGTTCCACGCGCCTTTCTATCACCATATCCTGAACACTGACAGTCCACGCGCGGAGCGTCAGTACCGGTACGACCAGACCCAGCAGGGGCGTTTCTTCATCCGCGAGTACAACGCCGCGGACTCCGACACGGAGGCGGACTACCCCCTGGTGCTTTTCACCCTGGATATGCTCCCGCTTCCCGACACGGACATCTACCTGGACGGCGACTTCATGCACCGCCGCTTCGACGACGCCTCGCGCATGGACTATAACCCTGCCGAAGGACGTTACGAGAAGCTGATCCCGCTGAAGCAGGGAGCCTACAATTACCGTTACCTGGCACTTCCGGCATCGCTCAGGGACCAGGACAGTTCCCCGCTGCTGACACCACGGTCCGTTCCGGTCCCTCTGCCGTCGGCCACCGCTCCCGTAGAAGGAGACCATTACCAGACCGTCAACGAATATTCCGTGGCAGTCTACTACCGCGCCCCAGGGGAGCGGCATGACCGTCTGCTGGGCTTTACCACGCTATTCTCAGGACAATGAACTTGCGCGGTCGGGGAAAAATGCGTACCTTTGCAGCCGGAATCCGGCCTCCGCGGAAAGCGGCGGGTCTCTTCTGCAATTTTAGGGTTAAAAAGTAATTTTATTATGAGTTTTTTTGATGTGGACATCCTGTATCCGGGGAATACGTCGCTGGCGTCTACCCTGATGTTGCTGTCATTCGTGATAGCGGCAGGAATCTTCATCGGCAAGCTGAAAGTCGGTGGCGTCTCGCTGGGCGTCACTTTCGTCCTGTTTGTCGGTATTCTTATGGGGCATTTCGGCTACACTGTCGACGCCGAAGTCCTTAAATTCGTCCGGGAATTCGGTCTGATTCTGTTCATCTTCGCCATCGGTCTGCAGGTAGGCCCGGCGTTCTTCTCCTCGTTCAAGGAGGGTGGTATCCGGCTCAATATGCTGGCGGTGCTGGGCATAGCGCTGAACGTCGCCATTACCGTGGCTATCTTCTTCATCGACGGCCATACGGACATGACTGTGCTTGTCGGCGTCATGTCGGGAGCCGTCACCAACACCCCGGGACTGGCCGCGGCGCAACAGTCCCTGAGCGGAACGCCGGAAGCCATCAGCCAGGCGGTCAACACCATGTCGATGGGCTACGCGGCCGCATATCCCCTGGGAGTTCTAGGTATCATCACCTCGATGCTGCTTGTGAAGTTCATCTTCCGGGTGAAAGTCGACGATGAGATCTCCCGCATGAACAAGGAGGCCGAGGACGCCACCGTCAAGCCTTACCTGGCTTCCATCGAGGTGACCAACCCGCTGGTCAACGGCAAAACCCTGGTGCAGCTCCACCAGATTATCCACTGTGAGTTCGTCGTATCGCGTCTCATGCAGCAGGACGGCACCATCATCATCCCCAAGTCCACAACACAGATACGTGTGGGCGACAAGCTCTACGTTGTGATGACACCGACCGACCTGGAGAGCTTCCAGAGCGTGCTGGGTCCGTCGGTCGAGATGGGCGACGACGAGTGGGAAGAGGTTTCCCCCGAAACAGTGGTCAGCCGCCGCATCGTCATCACCCGCACGGAATACAACGGCAAGAGCCTCGCCGACCTCCGTCTCCATAAGGGTTACAACCTGAACTGCACGCGCGTCAACCGCGCCGGAGTCGACCTGCTCGCCACTCCTGGTCTGCGCCTCCAGATGGGAGACCGCATCACCGTTGTCGGCGACCTGAACGACATCGACCGCCTGGCCTCGAAGCTGGGCAACTCCATGAAGCGTCTCAACACCCCCAACCTTATCACCATCTTTATCGGAATCCTTTTCGGTATCATCGTAGGGTCCATCAACGTAGGCTTCGGCATGAAGCTGGGTCTGGCCGGCGGTCCTCTGGTGGTGGCTATCTTCCTGAGCCGTTTCGGATATAAGTTCAAACTGGTGACCTACACCTCCTCCTCGGCATCGATGATGCTGCGCGAGCTTGGCATCTGCCTGTTCCTTGCGGCGGTGGGTATCGGCGCCGGCGCCAACTTCGCCTCCACGGTGTTCAACACCACCGGTATGTGGTGGGTGGTATGGGGCTTCATAATCACCTTCGTGCCGCTGATGATCGTAGGCTGCATCGCCCGCGGAATATTCAAAATCAATTACCTCACCATCATGGGTATGCTTTCGGGCGGCTACACCGATCCCCCGGCCCTGGCTTACGCCAACAACTCCACGGCCTCCGACGCCCCGGCGGTAGCCTACTCGACGGTCTATCCTCTGACGATGTTCCTCCGCGTGGTGGCGGCCCAGGTCCTCATCCTCGCCTTCACCTGATTTCCACCTTACTTCTCCGTAGAGAAATAAATTATAATCTGCGGAACCAGCGTTAATCCGTGAGTCGGCGAGATGCAAATGACTCCTTGTGGAGAATTTTTCTCGCAGAATCGCGGATTAACGCAGATTTAATTTTTCAGACGCGCTCTGCGCGGAAGGAATCCGCAGAACCGGATACAACCATCCGAACCAATACTCCGGCCATGAAAACAAACGACCTGACTTACGCTATTATCGGGGCTGCATACAAAGTCCACAAGGAACTCGGCCCGGGATTGCTCGAGAATATTTATGAAGAAGCTCTGGCGTATCAATTGACGAGCGAGGGCCTTATAATCGAGAGACAGGTGCCGTTGCCGGTGTATTACCGCGGAATCAGGTTAGACTGTGACTATCGGCTTGACATCTTGGTAAACAAACAGGTAATAGTGGAACTGAAAAGCGTGCGTACAGTCTCTGACATTTTCAAAAAACAACTCCTCACCTATCTGCGGATTTCCAGACTGGCCGTCGGACTCCTTATAAACTTCAACGAAGTCAATCTCACAAAAGGTATTTCCCGCATTGTCAACAACTTCGCAGACTCTTGAGCCATTTTTCCTTTTGCCACCAAATAATCTGCGAAATCAATCCGCGCAAAGCGCGTCGGAAACATTAAATCCGCGTTAATCCGCGATTCTGCGAGAAACTCCCCATATTTCAGATAAATCAGCGGGAGTTGACCGGGAAACAAACATAGAAACTATGAACGACTTTATTGCCATACTGCGCCGCTTCGTGCCCCCCTACAAGAAGTATCTTTTCCTGAATATCTTCTTCAATATCCTGTCGGCGTTCCTGACGCTTTTCTCTTTCGCCGTCATCATCCCGATTCTGGAGATGCTGTTCAAGGTAAAGGAGGCCACCTATGAGTTTCTCCCCTGGGGGTCCGCTTCACTGAAAGATGTTGTCATCAACAACTTCTACTTCTACACCCAGGAGGCTATCGCCCATTACGGCGCCCCGACGACGCTGGCGCTGCTGGCGCTGCTGCTGGTAGTGATGACGGGTCTGAAGACCGGTGTCACTTTCCTGGCCTCCTACTTCGTGATTCCCATGCGCAGCGGCATCGTGCGCGATATCCGCAATTATGTCTTCGACAAGATGGTGACCCTGCCGATTTCGTTCTTCACTTCGGAGAGGAAAGGGGACGTCATGGCCCGTATGTCGGGCGATGTCGGCGAAATCGAGAACTCCATCATGGCCTCTCTCGACATGATGTTCAAAAACCCCATCATGATAATCGTGTGCCTGGTGATGATGGTGATGATTTCCTGGCAGCTGACGATTTTCGTGCTGATACTTCTTCCGCTGGCGGGTTTTGTGATGGGCAAGGTCGGCAAAAGGCTCAAGCGGCAGTCGCTTGAACAGCAGAACCAGTGGGGTCTGCTGATGTCGAACATCGAGGAGTGCCTGGGGGGACTGCGCATCATCAAGGCATTCAACGCCGAGGAGAAGGTCAAGAGCCGTTTCCATAAGGAAAACCAGGTATTCTACCGGCTGTCGAACCGCATCGCCCGGCGCCAGAGTCTGGCCCATCCCATGAGCGAGTTCCTCGGCACCCTGGCCATCGCCATCGTCCTCTGGTTCGGGGGTTCGCTGATTCTGTCGGGCACATCGTCGATGAACGCGGCATCTTTCATCTACTACATGGTGATTTTCTACTCCATCATCAACCCGGCCAAAGAGCTGTCGAAAGCCATGTATTCCATCCAGAAAGGCCTGGCGTCGATGGTGCGCGTAGATAAAATCCTGGGAGCCTCCAATCCTATCAAGGATCCCGCCAATCCCCGCGAAATCGAAAATCTCAAGGGAAATATCTCCTACAAAGACGTTTCTTTCAGCTACGGCACCAATGAGGTTCTCCACAATATCGACCTGGAGATTCCGGCCGGGGCTACCGTGGCCCTTGTCGGGCAGTCCGGCTCCGGAAAGTCCACGATGGCCGACCTGCTGCCGCGGTTCTACGATGTGGCCGGCGGTTCCATCACTGTCGACGGAACCGATATCCGCGACCTGCGGGTTCATGACCTGCGCTCGCTGATGGGAAATGTCAACCAGGAAGCGATACTTTTCAACGACACTTTCTACAACAACATCACATTCGGCGTAGAAGGCGCCACGATGGAGCAGGTCCGCGCGGCCGCCCGTGTGGCCAATGCCGACGATTTCATAATGGCCACCGAAGAGGGGTACGACACCAATATCGGCGACCGCGGATGCCGTCTGTCCGGCGGTCAGCGCCAGCGCGTGTCAATCGCCCGCGCCATCCTCAAGAATCCTCCGGTACTGATTCTCGACGAAGCCACTTCGGCTCTCGACTCCGAAAGCGAAAAACTCGTCCAGGAGGCCCTGGAACGGCTCATGAAGGGGCGCACCACCCTGGTTATCGCCCACCGGCTATCAACCATCCGCAACGCCGACCTTATCTGCGTCCTCCATGAGGGACGTATCGTCGAGCGCGGCACACATGACGAACTGCTGGCCCTGGGGGGCTACTACTCCCATCTTGTCGATATGCAGAAGTTCTGATACCTCCCCTTCCCGCAAAGCGCCGCCCACCTCTTGGTTATCTCCCACGGATTTAACGGAGGAACGGATTTCACACGGATTCCGCTTCGGCTTCGCCTCAGGATTTCACAGATTATACGGATTCCACGAAACCAGGCTGGCTGCAAGAGCAACAAGAACAATCTGCGGAATCCCTCCGCGCAAAGCGCGTCCGTGGAATTGGATTCTGCGTTAATCTGCGCCTCTGCGAGAAATAATCCCTATAATCCTGAAAATCAAAATTAATCCGTGGAAAATCCGCCCTTCCGTGGAATCCGTGGGAAATTTTCCCGCAGAGTTAGAACGGAAGATAAAGTTTTTTCTCGCAGAAGCGCGGATTATCGCAGTCTCAGTAGGGGCGGCTGAGGAAGGAGGATGGGTGAACACAGGACGCCCGGCCACATGGGGGTGTGGACGGGCGACAGTATCGTAGTGGCGCAGGGTAGAAGTCCTACGCAGAAAGGACGGGAAAGAGAGGGTTATTCGTCGGACTTGGTGGGGACGTGTTCGAAGATTTTGCCGGCGAGAAGTTCGGCCTGCTGTACGCCGACGGTACGCCATACGGGTTCGCCGTCCTTGAAGAGAATCAACGTCGGCACGGACTGCACGCGATAACGGGCCGCCAGTTCGGCGTTCTTGTCGATATCAACCTTTACAATCGTCCCGGCGTCGCCGACTTTTTCCTTTACCTTTTCGAGAATCGGAGACTGCATCTTGCAGGGTCCGCACCAGGTTGCGAAGAAATCTACCAGTGTAGGCTTCGACGATTTGATAATTTCATTAAAGTCGTTCATCGTATATTATGTTTGTTTATTTACACTCGTTTATGGACGCTTTTCCACGTCTGTCTAAATTATAAACGCAATTACCCCCGGATTAGTTGTAAAGGCAATGATATTTTTTTACAATTCTGATAATTTTGCCATAGAATTAGTAACGATCTGATAATCAGAGGCATCCAGCTAAAAATCATTACATTAACAATATTTAACTATCGGGGGGGTAAATTACAACGATTTTACGTAACTTTGCGTTGCTTAACCGTGCAAATGTAGCTATTCCATATCTACACTTACAATATCTTACTAAACAGGCTTACTAAACTATCTTAACTCAATATCTTACTAAACATTTTCGTATCATGAAAAAAGTTTTACTCCTTATGATAGGGGCAGTTGTCGCATTTGCGACACACGCCGATGTCACTATCAAGGTGAAAAATGATGCAAACTGGGGTCAGGTAAACATCTGGGCCTACGACTCTGGAGACGCCGGCAAATGGATGACAGACAACGGACAAAGCAGCTGGACCGGAAACGATGGTAAACAAAATACATGGCCGGGGCCCAAAATGACACTTAATGCTACTTCCGGATATTACGAAATCACCTTTACAAACGCTCCTCTAAACGTTAGTATTTCCAATAACGGAAATGGACAGAAAGATTTTACAAACCAATCAAATGTAGCAGGTACTATCTACTGCACCTCCGGTTCGACAGAAGACGCACCCGATCCTCAGCCTGTGGTTCCCGTAGCCAAGAGGGTTAAGCACACGGTCTATATCTACAACAAGAGCGGCAAGAACATGATGGACCTCCGCGCTTACGTATGGAACGGAGATGACAAGGTGTCGCCGTGGCCCGGTGTTCCGGTATCGTTCCAGGGCAAGTACATCAACAAAGACGGTCAGCAGTATCCCGCCTGGGAATACACTTTCTACTGGGACAAATCGGTCGAAGGCGCGCAGATAATCTTCCAGGGTACTGGCCTTGCCCAGTCGGAGGACCTGCCCTATACAGAAGGTAAATTCTACTATTACGACGGGGCTGTCTCCGGCGATAATTCTCAAATCAAGACCGATGACACCAACACTTATGCATTGGTAGACCGCACCCCGGTTCCGGGCAAGACAACCATATATATGCATTTCAAGCGCGACTATGTAGCCAATGCCGATGTTAACGTCCCGCCTCACTGCCATATCTACAATGGTACTAACGGCGCTGTATACACGTCCGGCGCATGGCAGAACGAGAATGCACATCAGGAGGATATGTATCTTGTCAACGGAAAATATCAGATCTGGGGATATGACATCGATACCGACAAGATTAACCAGTACGACAACGTAATCTTCTCGTTCAAACTGTCCGGCGGCGGCTGGCGCCACTATCGCACAGACGCAGTTCCCGATATGTACACAGGCGGAGTACATGACGGCGACCGCTGGGCAGACTTCATTTACGCCACCGGCAATGTCGGAGATAAATACGGCGCCGTACAGACCTATATGTCATACGCACGTTTCAAATTCCGCGATGAAGAAAACAATCCCCGCCAGTGGGCATTTATCGTGGGTTCTCCATCTATGACATTCACTCCTCGTGTAGGAGAAAACCTTAACCCTGTTCCCCTGAGCTGGGACATTTTCAATCCCAAGCAGGCCATTGCAGAGGACGGCTGTTTCTATATCAAGCTTACACCGACATTCCCGGATAATGCCGACAAAGAGAATGAAGGGGACAAACGCCAGCTTGCAAAATTCAAGACCGGATGGATCAACGTAGGCTGGGCTTACGACTGGGCCACCGGCCCCGAAGGCCCCGGCATCCCCACAGACAAAGATTACAGCCAGCGCGGATGGGCGACATTTGACCTGGGAATCATAGGTGTAAACGACCGCGATACCCGAATTACTGACGGAGAGGAGAAAAAAATCAACATACAAACCAACGGTCAGAACGCATTGTTCCGCACGAATACCTCAGTAACATATTCCAATTACAGCCAGTATGACTGGTGTCTTGTCAATGGTATTGCAGAGGCAGGTAAGACATATTACGCGGTTATCGACACCCACAGCGAATGTCGCTCGGTAACGCTCTGCACATTCGAGCCTCACCCTCACCTGAACGTGCTTCCGTCAACCATCGAGACCCTTACCCTTACCACAGACCATGCCAAGGGACTGCATCAGTATATGCATGACAACGGCCTGCAGCTGGAAGCTGCAAATGCCAACGGCCATATCATCATGGACAAGGTCAATATCGCCAAAGGTTATCTCCAGGTGACAGGAGCCGATGACGCCACAGTGTACGATGCCGGCTTCACTCCCACATATAACATTCAGCTCGACGGAAAAGACCTCCTGGACCATGTCGGCAAACCCGCATACCTCCAGATGAACTATCTGCCTCTTGACGAAGGAAAGGCTTTCCAGGTAAGAGCCACCTATGAAGACAATGACACCCATATCACTTTCCACTCCTTGAAATCCGAAGGTACTCTTGAGGCCGACATCCAGCCCAAAGCTCCTACGGGAAGCATCGGCAGAGCATCTTTCTACCTGGACGAGAACGGTCATTTCGGAGTATGGATGCCGGATGTCACCATGCACGTGAACGAAAATGAGTATGCGGTTTACGGGGACTTCCGGTTCGATGGTTTCAGCGGCGAAATCGTGAACAGCGACCACCACATCGCCAAGCCCTCTTTCTTTGCCGATGAATCCTATCTGCTGGACTGGACGAAGCTGGAAGATGAGAGCCAATATGACTTCAACAACTATGCCAACGACTGGTCGAGCAAGATTATCAGCGAGAACCAGACTCTCCCCGTATATCTTCCCGAGGCGGTTACTGACGTGACGGACTTCGATGAACTGGAGACGAAATATAAGGATTACAAAGTATCGGGAAATGTTTACGCCGTATATCCTTTCCTCTATGAGATGAATCCCACGGTAACCGTGCTGCAGACACTTCCCAGCAATTCTCCCCGCAGAGCAGTTTCCGACAGCCCCGTAACCCCCAACACGGTTACAGACGACGGCATCGAGAATCTGGAAGACTTCGCCCTGAACAAGATGGTTCTTGCCGCTCCCGTAGCAAAGACCATAAGCGGTATTGTCTCGGGCGTGGAGAACGTAGAGGCTGACGGCAGCGAGGGCCCCGCCGAATACTTCACGGTGGCCGGTGTACGCGTTGCCGGCGAGCCGACTCCCGGCATCTATCTGCGCCGCCAGGGAACCAAGGTTGAAAAGGTTGTTATCCGCTGACACGATTATCCCTTCTCTGAAGATTGGTAAAATCTAAAGACTTATAATATGCAATACAATAGAAAATAGAATTTAGTAATGTAAGTAAAGAATGGCCGAACAGCCCTGTTCGCGGAAAGCGCCCTGACCTGAGAAGGCCGGGGCGCTTTTTATTGGTGCGGCCCTTAATCCAGGCCTTAATCAATATTAAGGAAATATTTCTTTAATTTGCATTGCTGTTCCGAAATATTATCGTAACTTTGCATCTGAATAACAAGGTCCACACGGCTGCCCGGCCCAGAGGGCCCTGAATCATGCATACGCGAAATAGACAACACAATATATATCAAATATTTCATTTACTACACAAATGAGCAAGATTGATTTAACCCAGTACGGTATCACCGGCACCCCGGAGATTATCCACAACCCCTCTTGGGACGAACTCTTCATCGACGAAACCAAGCCCGGTCTCGAAGGCTACGAGAAGGGTCAGGAAACAGAACTCGGCGCAGTGAACGTGATGACCGGTATCTACACCGGCCGTTCCCCCAAAGACAAGTTCTTTGTTGACGACGCAGTTTCCCACGATACCATCTGGTGGACTTCCGACGAATACAAGAACGACAACAAGCCCATCACTCCCCAGACCTGGGACGCCCTGAAGGCTATCGCCGACAAGGAGCTGTCCGACAAGCCCCTGTATGTTGTCGACGCTTTCTGCGGCACCAACAAGGACACCCGTCTGGCTGTACGCTTCATCATGGAAGTGGCATGGCAGGCTCACTTCGTGACCAATATGTTCGTGCGCCCCACCAAGGATGAGCTTGAGAACTTCCAGCCCGACTTCGTGGTTCTGAACGCATCGAAGGCCAAAGTAACCAACTGGAAAGAACTCGGCATCAACTCCGAGACCTGCGTGGCCTTCAACCTCACCCAGCGTATGCAGGTCATCATCAACACCTGGTACGGCGGTGAAATGAAGAAGGGTATGTTCTCCATCATGAACTACTACCTTCCCCTCAAGGGCATGGCTTCCATGCACTGCTCGGCCAACACCGACATGAACGGCGAGAACACCGCCATCTTCTTCGGTCTGTCCGGAACCGGCAAAACCACCCTTTCCACCGACCCCAAGCGTCTGCTTATCGGTGACGACGAACACGGCTGGGACGACAACGGCGTCTTCAACTATGAAGGCGGCTGCTATGCCAAGGTTATCAACCTCGACAAGGAATCCGAACCCGACATCTATAACGCCATCCGTCGCGACGCTCTCCTGGAGAACGTTACCGTAGACGACAAGGGCAAAATCGACTTCGCCGACAAGTCGGTGACCGAGAACACCCGCGTGTCCTACCCCATCGACCACATCGAGAAGATCGCCCCGGGCAGCCACGGTCCCGCCGCCAAGAACGTTATCTTCCTGTCGGCTGACGCTTTCGGCGTTCTGCCCCCCGTTTCCATCCTGACTCCCGAGCAGACCAAGTATTACTTCCTGTCGGGCTTCACCTCGAAACTGGCCGGTACAGAGCGCGGTATCACCGAACCTACCCCCACTTTCTCGGCCTGCTTCGGCGCTGCCTTCCTCAGCCTCCATCCCACAAAGTATGCCGAGGAACTCGTCAAGAAGATGGACAAGTCCGGCGCAAAAGCTTATCTGGTGAACACCGGCTGGAACGGTACCGGCAAACGTATCTCCATCCGTGATACCCGCGGTATCATCGACGCTATCCTCGACGGCGCTATCCTGAAGGCTCCCACCAAGCAGATTCCTATCTTCGACTTCACCGTGCCCACCGAACTGCCCGGCGTTGATCCTAACATCCTCGATCCCCGCGACACCTACGCAGATCCTGCAGAATGGACTGCTAAGGCTACCAAACTCGCCGAGATGTTCATCAACAACTTCAAGAAGTTCGAGAACAATGAGGCTGGCAAGGCTCTCGTTGCCGCTGGTCCTCAGCTCTGAGATATCCCCAATATGAGAAGAGCCGCGATTGAATAATTTCCGGCGCGATTCTCATACCGACCAATAGCGAAAGGCGCTCCGCCCATTACCGGCGGGGCGCCTTTGCCGTTTCCGCGCAAAGCGCGTCCCGAAACGCCCCTCGCTCTGTCTGCGTTAATCTGCGCTTCTGCGAGAAAAAATCTTTATCCCTTCCTTTAACTTTTCGGAAGAATCTCCCACGGATTCCACGGAGGGACGGATTTTCCACGGATTAAATTTGATTTTAAGGATTATAAGGATTATCTCTCGCAGAGGCGCAGATTATCGCAGAATCCAATTCCACGGACGCGCTTTGCGCGGAGGGATTCCGCAGATTGCTCTTGTGGCTCTTGCAGCAGCCTGGGTTCGTGGAATCCGCATAATTCGTGGAATCCTGAGGCGAAGCCGAAGCGGAATCCGTGTGAAATCCTTCCCTCCGTGGAATCCGTGGGAGATAAACAACCTGGGCCGCGTGCAATGATGCCGCCCGCCTCCGCATAATCTTTCCGCGCAAAGCGCGTCCCGAAGAGTATCTACCCTGTCTACGTTAATCTGCGCCTACTCTGCGAGAAGAAAAGCCAGTATGGGAAGGTTGCCGGAGATTGGTCAGACGGAGTGTTAAGAACAAAACTATGCCGGTGGCTCAGGCGTTATAATTATTTATGTTTTGTCGGACTGCCATGAGAAACTGATACGCTGCACACGGGTAGCCACGGAACAGGCAATGCCATTCATGGCGATGTCATTTAAATTTAATATAAGTTTTTGGGTAATTAATATATTTTTGCGTATCTTTACACGCTGATTCGCTCCGCAGGGGATGCGGTCCGCGCCATAAATATCAGAACGAGAGAATATATTCAACAATCAAACTATAAAACATGAAATTCAAGCTGTTTCTATTGATGCTGCTTACGGCAGCCATCCCGGCGCTCGCCCAGACGGCGGCGGTTACGGGCGTGGTGGTCGACGCCGACTCCGGAAGCCCTATTCCGGGCGCGACCATTTCAATCCAGGACCAGGGTATCACCGTAACGACAGGTCCTGCCGGAGATTTCCGTATCTCGACGGCGCGTCCGGGGGAGGCCCTCATCGTGGTGGAGGCTCCCGGATATGCTCCCGGCGCTTCGCAGGTAAGACTGTATAATGACCAGAACGTCAATGCCGGAAATCTGATTATCGTATCGGACGACAGTCAGTTCGACTCCGTAAATCAGGACAATGTCGAGGAGATTCTTTTCGACGAGTCTATGCTGGAGGACGAGGAGGGAAACAGCCAGAACGTAACGGCCCTGACCGGCTCGAGCGACAACATCTATTACAAGTTCACCCGCTACGGTTATTCGCCGCTTTACAGCAACTACCGCGGCGTAGGCTCGCGTTACCAGGAGACGTACATCAACTCCCTGCCGATGAACGACCTTGTCCGCGGAGGCTTCTCCTTCTCGCAGCTCGGGGGCATGACCTCGAGGGCTTTCCGCAACAGCACGGCATCGATCGGCATGAGCGCGGCCTCCTACGGCCTTGGAGCGATCGCCGGCTCGCAGAATTTCAACACCATCACCGACACTTACGCTCCGGGCTTCAACGGCGCCCTGAGCTACACCAACTCCAACTACAATTACCGCGGGATGGTGACTTATTCGTCGGGGATGACCTCCAACGGTTTCGCGCTGACCCTCTCGGCCATCGGCCGTTACTCCAAAGAGGGTGTCGTCCCGGGAACTTTCTACCGTTCGGGAGGTCTGTTCATGTCGCTTGAAAAGACTTTCGGCCTCAACAATTCGCTGACGCTGACGCTGTGGGGCGCCCCGACGCAGTATGCCAACGGGAAGGCCACCGTCCAGGAGGTCTATGACCTGACGGGAGACAATCTCTACAACCCGACATGGGGATGGCAGAACGGCAAGAAGCGCTCCGACAATATCCGCGAGAAGTTCGACCCCACGGCTATGCTCACCTGGCTCCACAAGGGGGAGAAAACGGTGCTGAACACTTCGGTGGCTTTCCGGTGGACCAGCTTCGCCCGCACGCGACTGAACTATTACAAAGCCAATGACCCCAAACCGGACTATTATAAGAATCTTCCCTCCTACTTCGTGGAGAACCAGGACACTCCGGACTGGGGGATGTATGACTACTACACTTATCTCTGGAAGAACAATATCGGAGATATACAGCAGATCGACTGGGACGCCATGTATATGGCCAACCACCTGAACAATCTCCGCAACGAGGAACTGCCGGAAAGCCAGCAGTCAGGCGCGAGATATATCCAGCAGATGGAACACTCGAAGCAGTTCAACTTCATCGCCGGAACGACCCTGAACCAGCGTCTGTCGGACCACATCTCTTTCCAGGGGGGCGTAAACTACAATTACACGCGCTCGGCCGACTACATGACCGTCCGCGACCTGCTCGGGGGAGCTTTCTGGGTTGACGTGGATCCTTTCTCGGACCGCGATATGTATGACCCCACGGCCAACCCCGACATTCTCCAGAACGACCTCGACAACCCCAACCGCCGCGTTGTCAAGGGGGACCGCTTCGGATATGATTACAACTATCATGTACAGAAGCTCCAGGCCTGGGTACAGAATCAGCACAACTACGCCCACTGGGACATCAACTACGGCGCCAGCTTCTCCTGGGAGCAGTTCTACCGCTTCGGCCATATGCGCAACGGCCGCGCGCCGCTCAACTCGCTGGGCAAATCCAAGACACTTCATTTCGAGGATTACGCCGTCAAAGCCGGTGTGACCTACAAGCTGGACGGCCGCAACTATTTCACCGTCCAGGCCCAGTACGGCACACAGGCCCCCATCGTGACCGACGTGTATATCTCGCCGCGTTATAAAGACACGACTATCAATGACCCCAAGTCGCAGAAGACCCTTTCGGTCGACGGACAGTACACCTGGAACTACCGCAATTTCCGCGGTACGTTAGGAGCGTTCTTCATCAACATGGAAGATGCCGTTGAGCGCATGGGCTTCTTCGACGAGACGCTCAACACGTTCACCAACTTCGCCCTCAACGGCGTAAAGCGCCAGTACAAGGGTATCGAACTCGGCATGGCCTACACCATCATCCCCTCTCTGACAGCCACCTTCGCGGGGACCTACTCCAAATTCCAGTACAAGAACAACCCGATGGGTCTGCGCTCGGTGGAGAACGGCCTTTATCCCGACACCGAGAAGCAGGTCTACCTGAAGAATTACTACTGCACTTCTACGCCCCAGACGGCGTTCAACATCGGCCTGGACTATGCCGCTCCGGGGATGTGGTTCTTCAACGTCAACGCTTCCTACCTGGCCGACTACTACGTGAAGCTGGCCTATCCCTACCATGAGGAGATGCCCGACATCTGGAGCGTGGCCCAGAACGTGGAGGAAGCCCAGGCCATCATCGACAAATATGCCGAACAGCCGAAGCTCGACAACCAGTGGGTGCTGAACGCCTCCATCGGCAAGCTGCTTTACATCAACCGGAAACTGTCGCTGAACTTCAACCTCAGCGTTTCCAATATCCTCAACAACAAGGATCTGGTGACCAATGCGTTCCAACAGAGCCGCGTAGACACCAAACGCTACAATGTCAACGCCTACCCGACCAAACTCCAGTATGCCCAGGGCATCAAGGTATATTTCAATGTCGGCGTCCGCTTCTAAGTAAGTCATCCCCTAAAGAAATCCAAACATGAAAAAGTCAATTTTATATATAGCGTCGCTTGTACTGGCCGCGGCAGGTCTGACCGGCTGCGATGACGACAAGGCGATACCCCCGGTGCCGATGCCCGGAGGAGACGGCCCCCATATGCAGGCCAACACCACGATTCTCGAGCTTAAACAGGCGTTCAACAAGCCGTCGGAATTCAGCTACGCCACCCAGGTGGGCACCAAGGAGAACGGCGAGCATTACATCATCTCCGGTACTATCATTTCGTCCGACAAAGAAGGGAACATCTACAAGACGCTGATGATCCAGGATGAGTCGGCCGGACTGACAATCGCCGTTGACAAAACAAAGCTGTACCAGGACTACAAAATCGGCCAGACCCTCGCGGTGGATGTCACCGGTCTGTATATGGGCGCCTACGGTAACTGTATGCAGCTCGGAGGCGTACCCCAGACGGGACGTCAGCAGCCGGGCCGCATCGAGGAGGAACTGTTCACGGAGCATTCCGAGTGCTACGGCTTCCCGACGGTAGTGGAGCCTACGGTTGTGACCGTAGAGCAGATCATGGAATACCGCAACAATCCAGAGGAATTCCTCAAATGGCAGAGCCGCTACGTAAAGTTCCTTGACATGGAGTTCGAGACACCCGGAGAACCGCTGGCCGTGCAGGGTCAGTCGACAAGCCGCTACGCCTTCGATGCCGAGGGTGGACGCATCCAGCTCTACAACTCGGGACAGTCTCAGATATGGACCTCTATCCTTCCCTGGGGCAAAGGGAACATCGTCGGGGTTCTGTCGTTCTATAACCGCGACTGGCAGCTGCTTCTCAACGGTCTGGATGACCTTCAGGACTTCACAGGCGGAAATGCGCCGGTGGAATCCATCTTCTCCGAATCGTTCGGCTCGGGCACCGGGTCGTTCACCATCGAGAACGAGAATATCGAGGGGATGGACTATGTGTGGTCTTTCGCTGCCAGCTACAGCTGCATGAAGGCTTCCGCATTCGTGGGCGGTTCGAACCACGCATCTTCCTCGCGCCTTGTATCGCCGGTAATCGACCTTACCGACGCGCAGAACGCTTCCGCCTCCTACGACCAGGCCTGCAATTACTTCGCGTCGCTTGAGGCCGCCAGAGCAGAGGCCGCCTTCGAGGTACGCGAAGAGGGGGGCCAGTGGCAGGCTCTTGAAGTTCCCAACTTCACCGACTATTCTTCCTGGACGTTCAATTCCTCCGGTTCCATCGATCTGTCGGCCTTCCACGGGAAGAAAATCCAGGTAGCGTTCCATTACTCCTCCACAGCCGCCAAAGCCGGCACATGGGAGGTGAAGAACCTGAAAATACGCGGTACAAAGTAACCTTAACCTCAGACAATATCCATTATGAAGACTATAAAGAAACTTACATACGGACTTCTGGCGGCAGCCGCGCCGCTGGGCCTGGCGGGTTGCCAGGGCACGTTCGACGAGCCTACCTTCGTAGAGGAGGTGCCCGTGGCGAAGCTGAAGGCCAACTCCACAATCCTCGAGGTCAAGGAGGCTTTCTGGCAGGACAACTCGCCCTACTGCGTGCAGGTCGGCACGAAAGACAACGGCGACCACTACATCGTTAAAGGACGCGTGATTTCGACCGACGAGCCGGGCAATATCTTCAAGTCAATCTATATCCAGGACGCCACGGCCGCGCTTCCCCTGTCGATCAACCAGTATAACCTCTATCTTACCCTGCCGGTAGGTCAGGAGGTGGTGATCGACCTGACGGATCTCTATATCGGCCGTTATTCGGGGCTGGAGCAGATGGGTTATCCCCAGTGGAGCGCCCGCGACAATGCCTATCAGCCCACGTTCATGGCCCCCGGGCTGCTCGACGGCCATGTTGAACTCAGCGGTCTGCCCGACCCCGCGAAAATCGACACTCTGCTGATTTCCTCCATTTCGGAACTGACGGTCAACGCCACCGACGGTCCCTTCCTCCAGAAGATGCAGGGGCAGCTGGTGCGCATCAACAACGTAAAGTTCATCCCCCAGAACGGCCTGGATGTTCTCGGCGAATATCATGAGAACATAAACCAGGTAATCCGCGGCAAGGACAATTCGGAACTGACGGTCCGCACTTCGGGCTACTCCAATTTCTGGGACACGAAGCTTCCGGAGGAGAACTGCGACGTAGTCGGTATCCTGGGTTACTACCTGTCGACCTCAGATCCTTCCAGTTCCTGGCAGCTCACTCTTATTGACGTCAACGGCATCATGAACGTAGGCAACCCGACTTTCCCGCTCGGCAGCGAGGAACGCCCCTATACGGTGGCGGATGCAGTAAAGGCCGAGAACGCCGGGACCGTAGCCACGGGATGGGTCGAAGGTTACATCGTCGGCACCATCGCGCCCGAAGTGGAGAACATCACTTCCGCATCGCAGATCGAATGGGGCGCAGACGCTACTCTGGCCTCCTCCGTAGTCATCGCCTCCACTCCCGACACACGCGACCTGGCCGACTGCCTTGTAATGGCATTGCCCCAGAATTCGGTGATGCGCGAATATGTGGCCCTGGCCAATCATCCCGAGAACCTGGGCAAAAAGCTGAGAGTATATGCCACCCTGGGTAAATACATGGGAACCTACGGTCTTGTGAATCTTTCCGGCAACGCACGCGATTTCAGCCTCGAAGGGGTTGAGATTCCTGTCGGAGGTTCAGGCACGGAAGGCGATCCCTATCTGGTAAGCAAAATTATCGAGTTCAATCCCCAGTCGACCTCGCAGACAGACCATCCCGACGTCTGGGTGACGGGCTATATCGTCGGAACTTACCATGACTACGACGCCCACTTCACCGTCGATAATGCCTCGAACAACAACATCCTGCTGGCGGAAAGTCCCTCGGAGACAAACAAGAGCAAGTGTATCGACGTCCAGCTCCCCTACGGCGCTGTCCGTGAAGCGCTCAACCTCAAGGACAATCCCTCGCTGCTGGGGCGCAAAGTTATGGTCCGTGGCGATGTCATGAAGTACAATACCATCCCGGGTATCAAGCAGACATCCGCTTTCCGTCTCCTCAACTGACCCCTCCCATACTGAAGACCACGTCCTCCCGCAACACAGTGCGGGAGGCAAACCTGATAAGACAAGGCGATGTGCCGGAATCCTGGCACATCGCCTTGTCTTACGCCCTAATGGCAGGAGATCCGTCAGAAATCGACAGGGTCCGGAATACAGACCATGTTGTCAGCAATTGGAAAACAAGGCGCAAAATCCCTGCTTATTAAACTGATAGTACATTTCTATGCGCTTGAGCGCAACTATTTTGCCGACTGTCTAAGAGCAGTGTTCCCCACTGAGAGCCATTACCTGCACCTGTCGGTTTGATAGCCTTTTCACTCCTTGCTGAATCTTGAATTATCAGTATTTTTCTCAATTCTCGGTGTTCGGAAGCCCTTACCGGAGGTGAACTTATAAGTCACTCCAATTTTAGCCGTGAGATAGCTTTTCGTATAACCTATGCGGGTATAGCCTGATGATTCAGTCTTGATTCTGCTTGTCCTCTGCAACATATCCTCAATACCAAATGATACTGACCAATGTTTCCCGAACTGTTTCTGTAATGTCGGATTGAGGTTAAGAATCGGGGATACCGAGATATTGCCAATCTTCATCCTTGAATTATAGAAACAGCTCATAGTAAGATTGAATCCTTCGGGCAACAGGAAGGTTGTACTCGCCACAAGCTGAATATAGCTGAATGTGTCAGACGGATACGTAGCCGAGAGTTTTTGTGAAGTTATCATGTACGTCAGACTTGAATACAGATTCCACCATTTCGTTATGTTGATAAATCCATCTCCGTGAACAAACATATTGCGGTCCTTCCCTTCGTTGCCCCATGTAAGATACAATCTTTCGGGATAATCGGGATTGGAAATGAACATCTGCCTGATAGGATTGGCGGTCATTGAGTAGCCGGCGGCAATAGTGAATCTTCCGGCAAGGACAAAATCAAGACTGAGGGCGTCAGTAAAACTTGGAGTGAGTTTTTGATTACCCACCGTATAGGTGTAATCGGAAACTTGACGGACAATCGGATTCAAAGAATGAAATGACGGGCGCCGGATGTTTCTGTAATATCCAACTGCGACAGTGTAGTCCCCCCGCTCGGTAAGATTGTATGATATATTGGCATTAGGGAATATATCAAATCTTCCCGAAGTAGTCACATCTCCGTTGGTGCCGGAATATTCGCCTCGTATTCCGGCCTTGAATTTCAATCTTCCGGCTTTGCCGTTGGCGGCAGCATAGACAGCGGCAATATTTTCATCGTATGACATATCAAAATCCGAGAGTTCATCAGGTCGCCATAATCCATCCTTTAGGAAACTATGAAATGAACGGTTGAATACATTATTGTAAGTGTATCTGGCCCCGGCATTCAGATTCCAGCCGGAATTGAAAACCTTCCGGAGAGACAGGTCGGTCACAAATATATTGTAACGATTACGGTTGTCGGTATTGTAGACCGAATCATTGAGGCGATGGGACCACCTCATTTCGTTGTCCTCCGTTACGGCGGAACTCTGATAATTGTAATTGGAGACGAGTTTAAGCACCGATCCCTTATTGTCTGTCGTGTGAGACCAGTTGACTGCGACATTAAAATTATGGAAACGGTCTTGACTGTAATACTTACCAAATGTGTTTCCGAAGAAATCCATACCATGCGTTTCTGTTTCCGAGGAGGAAGTATTACGGGTCTTGTTCGGAGTGCAGTCGATTTGCACCCCGATTTTATCTCTGTTGTTCGGGTCATAGAATATACCCAGAGAGATATTCCCTTGAATTGTTTTCTTTTTATGCTGTGAGGCTCCGGTCATGGTCTGTGATGCGGCAGGATTTATCGTTTCTTCATGGGATGTATATCTCTCCGATGGAGTTCCGTTGATACTGCCGTTAAAATTGACAGTCCACCGTCCGGTATGAAGACCGAGATTGACGAAGGGATTTACCCATTGTTTATATTTTCCCGCAGTTAAGTTCAACCCTGACGAACCGTTGAGTCCGTCAACACGATTGCGCTTCAGATGTATCTTTATGATACCTCCTGATGAGTCTGCGCTATATTCAGCCCCGGCCCTGGGGATAATCTCAATTGTTGCGATTGATGATGACTGTATAGATTTGAGATATGTCATGAGTTGACTGCCGGACATATTCACTTTACGGTCGTCGATATAGACTGCGGTGCCACCCTGACCGTATATAGACAGACTTTCGTCGGTTGCCCAGACCCCGGGGGCAGTCTTTAACAGTTCCTGCGCATCCTTATTGGCCGTTAATGGATTTGCCGCCACATTAAGCACTATCCGGTCTGCCTCCCGTCTTATAAGCGGAGCTTTGACAACAACTTCCTGCAATGTGGTCGATGTCTGTCTCAGAACGATTTTACCCATATTCCGTTGGATGGAGGTCAGGATGACGTCATCATACCCGACAAATGATACCCGGAGTCTATTGCAGTCAGGACCGATCTTTATTCTGAAAATACCGGATGCGTCGGTGATACCACCTCCAATGACTGAGTCATTTGCAAACGCAGTAATATTCGCAAATTCTATCTGAATTGAGTCAGAATCCATAACAACCCCTTCAATCTCCTGTGCCGATGCCAGGAAGACTGAGCATAGAATTATATCGAGAATTATCAGTGTACGTTTCATTTCTTCCTGAGTTTTTGTTCCTGACCGATTTTATAATTGGCAAAGGCATTAGCTCTTCGTGCCACTACGCCGTGAGACCAGTATTCCACATCATCCATATACTTTCTTAAATCATGAAGCTCAGAATAGGCACGGTACAGGTTGTCGTGTACTCCCATCTTTGATGTGAGCTTATTTCTGGATTGATAAATGGTGATTTGAGCAATCGGCATATCGCCATAATCATAGTGATCAACGATCAGGAGCTGTTTCTTACCTTTATCATAATAAGTATAAGTGTACATCTCCGTCGAATCCCTTGTCCAATCTTCAATATCATCCTTGTTCACCCACATGGTATAAGGATTAACGTCGGACATCGGTGAAGATATGGAAGAAGGTTTCATTGGAGGCATGATGCCATTAGGTCTGACAAACATAGTGTGCATAAGCGGTGCGTAGAAAAGAATTTCCGCGCTGTCAAGATGCGCCGTGTGCAGAATATCAGACATGAACTTATCCATCCCGGGATATTTTGCCACCGAGTCAGCCGACGATATAACCGGTAACGGATAAGGAATCAGGACATTCCCGAAAGTCATCCGATAGGTGGTGTCCTTATCGATTATCTGACCATAAAAATCGCTGATATGCCATTCCCGGTCAGCAAATACAAGACCTTTAGGGGACGAGCAGCTTACCATCAGCAGGATTGCCGCAACCAGGGCGACGGTGCATTTGATAGAAATGATTTGTTTCATATAAATCAGGGGTTATGTCTTTACGGGAAAAGTGTCTTACGACGATTCCTGTTGCAAAGTTAGATCGCAAACCAACCCAATAGCCTTAGGTGAACCTCCTTTAGTCTTAGTTAGTCTTAGTTAGAGCGGGTTTCTTATCAAATTTCACTAATTTTGCAGCATGAAAAGCATGAGACTGATTCTGATTCTTTCTTTAGTCGCTACAGCATTAGCTGTTGCTATCGCGTCATGGAATCTACGAGCCCTCTACCTTCACGAAAAAGATCAGACACTGGCTACAGTCCGGGAATGTGCCGAAAACGCATTCCTGCTTGAAATGTTCGGACGTATGCAGAACGACGTGGAATCCCGGGAATCGTTCGTTCGGCTCAATAGCTTTATTTCAATGGCTCAACAAAAGGATGGCAGACCTGCTGAATCCGATACGCTGCAAACATCGTTTGTCAGTATCCTCAGATCAGGCCTGGAGTTTGAAAATAACCGGTGGCAGCCTGAACCGAAGCAACTTGACAGCATCTTATCGGCGGAATTGTCCAGACATGGCATCGAGGCCAGGGAAGCATATATCCGTGAGTCAGTTACGGGATCACCGGAAGACGCGCACTTATGGAAGACGTCATACAGGATTAGCCCATCTTCAGATATAGAATATGGAGTTTATGTCTCTCCGCAGTATAAATCAGTCCTCGATAAAATGTGGGGTATAATAATCCCTTTCATTGTATTAATACTGATATTCTCTTTTCTGTCGCTTTATCTCACCGGATTGATAAAGAAAATGAAGACTTTGGAGCAGATGAAAGATGACTTTACCCATAATATGACACATGAGCTTAAGACTCCGGTTGCGGTCGCATATTCCGCAGCGGATTCCATGCTCCGTTATTATGACCAGAGCGACGAGGAAAGAAACAGGCAGTTCCTTAAGATCATCATGCAGAGATTGAGTTACCTGTCGGGGATGATCGAGAACATCCTCTCCATGAGTATGGAACGGTTCAGGACTATGAAGCTAAATATCGAGGATGTGGAATTAAAACCACTTGTCGAGGATGTGTCAGGCATGATGGAACTAAAAGCCGACAAGCCGGTCGATATAGACATAGAAATCCCTGACGGTCTGTCAGTTCAGGCGGATTCATTGCATCTCGGCAATATCCTGTCCAACCTGATAGACAATGCATTAAAATACTCCGGTGATTCAGTCCACATTACCATTAAGGCGGATCTACACTCGATAACAATCTCCGACAATGGAATCGGGATAGACAAGGAGAATCTCCCCTTTCTCTTCGATAAATTCTATCGTGTAACTTCAGGGGATCGCTATGAGATCAGCGGCTATGGTCTGGGACTTTTCTATGTAAAACAGGTTGTCGGGTTAATGGGTTGGAATATTGACGTGGCAAGCAGACCGGGTCAAGGCACAAAGTTTACAATAAGATTTGACGGCAATGAGAAAAGATAAGGTATTGTTGGTTGAGGATGACTCTACTCTTTCATTCATAGTTCAGGACGCGCTGACTCGTGAGGGGTTTGATGTAGTATGTGCGCCCAATGGGGAGTCCGGGCTTAAATTGTTTAAGGATGTCAACCCGGATATAATCGTTGCGGATGTGATGATGCCTAAGATGGATGGATTCGAGATGGTCAGGATACTGCGACTTACGGCTCCGGCGGTGCCTGTGCTTTTCCTCACCGCGAGAACCGCACTCGATGATGTTATAAAGGGTTTTGAACTTGGAGCCAACGACTATATCCGCAAGCCATTTCAGATTCTCGAACTTGTGGTGCGCATAAAGGCCTTGTTAAAACGAAATCAGCAGGGGGTGACAGAGGACTCCAATCTGAGCATCGGCGATTGTTCTCTTGATTTTGCATCCCAGCGTCTTACGATAGGGTCTGAGACAATCGAACTGACACATACGGAAGCTGTGATTGCAGATGAACTGTTCCGCCATCCCAATGAAGTGGTCGAAGCCAGGACACTGATGTATCGCATCTGGCAGAATGATGACTACAACAATCTCAACCGTCTCCACGGTTTCATCTACAAACTGCGCAAGTATTTGTCGAAAGCCCGAGGATTGGCGCTATTAAATGTCAGAGGTATCGGTTACAAATTAGCACAGAAAATCTAAGGTTCTCCTGTCGTACCGACTACGTTGAAGAATAGACCGTTATGGTCACAATATTAATAATTGTAGGTATTTGTTTACCCTCTGTATGATTTGCATGAGGTTCATGGATAAATATGACAAAAATGAATTGAGGTTCTTTCCTCCCGTCAGATTATTACTCTGTCGGACAAACACAGAAAAGAGTCCGGAACAATTCCGAACTCTTTCATTGAATGTATTGTGTTTAACTAACCTAACTTTTGAGATGCATTTCGTATCGCACGTGGTCCATTTTAATACGCTGACGTGTGTTCTTCCAACAACAGAACCCTTGATGCATACGGAATATGGTAATCTTCGGCATTGTTATGCTCTTTGGGCAGCGTCAAGCCATTGCTCATAAGTGTGCTGCCTGACAAGATCGTACCATCGATTGTCAATGGTACTATATCTATTGGATTCAGTTCAGTTATTTTATAGGATTTGTTTGGATCAAGACCTGCAAGAATTGTGGCAGGAAGTTTCTGCCCTGCGAAAGTATCGGTTTTATACCAAAACAACACAGCCTTATCGCGATTGTCAGAAACATACATCAGTGAAGCGACACCCTTGTTGTCGTATGGAGATTGAAGCCGATACAGATTTCCGTGCTGCACGATGTCGCGGATACGTTTATAGTCTGATATGGCCCGACGGCATTGCTCTTTCTCTGATTCGGTCATGTCTTTCGGTTGGATTTCCATCCCCAGGCGCCCGCTCATAGCAACGTCAATCCGGAACTTCAAAGGGATCACGCGTCCAGTCTGATGGTTGGGAGCCGCACTGATATGCGCCCCCATCGCCAATGCCGGGAAAAAATGGCTTGTACCCCACTGCAGATATATTCGTTGCAATGCATCGGTGTTATCGCTGACCCAAAATTCGTCGAACCAAGGGAGTACGCCATAGTTAGCCCGTCCTCCGCCGCTGGCGCAAGCCTGTATGGTAACATCGGGATACTTGGCGCGGATACGTTCCATCACAGTCTTAAAACCACGATGGTAGTCGATGAACAGATGCGATTGCTTATCTTTGTCAAGATACTGGGAGCCACGGTTGAGAAGCGCGGTATTGGCGTCCCATTTTATATAATCAATTTCCGGATATCTGGTCATCAAGGTATCAAATACTTCGAACACGAGATCCTGGACTTTTGGATTTCCCAGGTCAAGCGCCACCTGTGAGCCACCTCTGCCAGGTATTATTTCTCGCTTGTCTGCCCTGACAATGTATTCGGGATGTTTTTCAAACAGTTCGCTGCGGAAATTTGTCATTTCCGGTTCAATCCATATACCAAATTCTATCCCGTTTTTTTCCGCCTCGCGGATGAGCCCTCCGATACCATTGGGCAGTTTCCGGGTATTCACAACCCAGTCCCCCAACGATGTGGTATCATTATCTCTGGGATATCTGGAACCGAACCAGCCGTCATCCATGACGAACAGTTCTCCTCCCATATCGGCAATATCTCGCATCATTCCCGCCATACCCGTCTCATTGATGTCAAAATATACTCCTTCCCAGGAATTCAAAAGTATCTTGCGGTCTTTTTCGCCATTGGCGAGCTTATGTTTTCTCGCCCAGTTGTGAAACGAACGGCTGACGCCTCCCTTTCCGTCTGTAGAGTAAGTAATCGCCAGCTCAGGAGTAACGAAAGTCTCTCCCGGCGCAAGCGTGTAGGCGGAATTATCCTCATTTATTCCGGCAAAAAAATGATGGAAATCAGATTCATCTGTGTCAATCTTCAGTTTATAATTCCCGCTGTAGCATAATGCCGCCCCGATTACGCGTCCATGCTCCTCAGCTGGCGCCCCGTCAAGAGAAAACATCACCTCAGCGTGTGAACTCTGTGAGTTACGAACACCGTCGGTATTATAAATTTCCACCACGCCATGTGGCAACGGACGTTCTTCCAGACGGGCTTCGTTAGCCCATGTCCCATAGAGCGACGAGAGATACACATCGCCATAGGGAATTGGCAGATGGGCTGAGGCAAACTCTCTGAGGACTACGTCTTTCCGAGTATTATTGCGTATCTCAGTCCAGGTCTCGATTATGTCGCAATCAGGAAATGTACGGAAACGGATGTCGACGTCCAAGGGATACACCTTGTCGCTCATCCTGATTGATGTAACCGCACCGTCTGTCACCACTGTATCCACCGCAATGTCAAGGGTCATATTCCCGTCCGGCATAGTTGCGGCGAGGGCTGTCTTACAGCTGTTGCCAAGACCGTAGACAGGGTAAAAGTCTGTTTTTGCCGCGGTAGTGGCAATGACCGTTATATCATTATCGATTAATTTCTTGCCATAATACAGAAATTTGAGTGACTTACCTTTTTCCGCATCGAGCAAGAGTGACGAGGAGGGTGAGGATATATTGACAATCTCACCGTTCGCAGCGCAAGTCGCAAGAACTGCGAATAACGATGAAATCAGACTATGTTTTATGGATATCATAGGTTTGTGTTATTACAGGAATTTGTATATGCAGGTACTGCGATAGGTCTCGCCCGGACGCAGTATTGTGGATGGCCATTGCGGCTTGTTAGGACTATCTGGATAATGCTGGGTTTCCAGGCATATTGCCCCCCGGCAGGGATAAGCTGTGGAGTGTTTGCCAACTAAAGAGCCGTCCAGAAAGTTCCCCGAATAAATCTGTATGCCCGGTTCGTCGGTATAGACCTCCAAGGTGATGCCATTATCCGGATTCCGCAGTCGAACGGCACACTGTGTAATATCTCCCTTGGTGTTCAGTACCCAATTGTGGTCATAACCGTTGGCATTGTGTAGCTGGGTATCATCAGAATAAACATCTCTGCCTATCGGTTTTGGAGTCGTAAAATCGAAAGGTGTGCCTTTTACGCTGATGATTTCTCCAGAGGTCATAAATGTGCTGTCGACAGGAGTAAAATAATCCGCATTCACCCAAAGAATATCGTTCAGCACATCCTTGCCACCGTCGCCGGAAAGGTTAAAATAACTATGATTGGTCATATTGACAACGGTAGGTTTGTCAGTCACCGCAGCATACTCGATTTTCAGCTCATTGTCGGAGGCAAGAGTATATTTAACCGTGGCGGACACATTTCCGGGAAAGCCGTTATCCCCGTCCGGAGAGTCAAGATGCAGGACAAGAACCGAGTCACTTGGCTGGGAAGCGCGGAAAACTCTGTATTGCCAACCAAGTGTCCCCAATTCACCACCGCCATGCAGGCAATGTCCGAAGTTGTTCTGCGGCAGACGGTATTCAACACCATCAATCGTAAATCGTCCACGGTTTATCCGGTTGGCATACCGACCGACGGAAGCACCGAAGTCTGTTTTGTTGTTTTCGGGGAAGTATGCCTCGATATTGTCGAAGCCAAGTACAATGTCCGTCAGTCGGCCATTGCGGTCGGGGACCATAAGCGACACCACTCGTCCTCCGAAATTAGTAATGCAGACTTCCATACCGGAGCTGTTTGTCAGGATATACAGTGCAGTGGAATCGCCACGGTAAACACTTGCGAACTCTTCAGGATCAAGACCGGAAACCGTGTGTCCGCGACTATCGGCAGACACACCGCATGACATCATGCAGATTCCGGAAAGAGCCGACAGAACGATATGGCAAAGATTAATTCTCATATTTTTAGAAAAACAGCAATGTTAACTTGTTCAGATTGCGTCTCAACTTTATAAGTGCCCGTGACAGAAGGTTCATTGAAGATTGTTCCTTCATATGGAGCAATTGAGACACTTCCTTGTGGGAGAGGCCTTTGAAATAATGAAGATATACGGCCACACGCTGATTGGCATTGAGGTTCTTGAACGCGTCAATGACTTTTTGCCGACGAAGAATCTCCTCATCGCCCAATTGCTCGGAAACCGACATGATAAAGAAATCCTCGTCAATATCAGCGAAAGGCAATTCCTCGAGCGGTATGTTATTTTTAATTGACTTAAGCTTGTCAAAGATTATATTCCGGAGGGATATCAGCAACCAGGGTCTGACAGATCTCACGTCAGCGAACAACGACGGATGACATATCAGTTTCACAAACAGATCCTGAATACAGTCCATGATAAAATCGCTGTCATTGCAATATTTGAGGCCAAAATTTAGCATCAGCTCATAGTGATGTTTATACAGCATCTCTATTGCCGCCAGTTCTCCGCTGGCGGCAAGTCTGCAAAACCGGATGTCATCTATATATTCCAAAAACAGCCTGTTATTTTTTGTTCCACTTGCGGTCAAGAAGCGTAATGAAGTAGCCTCCTACCACAGAGCGATTGCTGAATATCTGATAATTGGGGCGATCTGTCCAAAACCAATCTGTCATCGGCACACGGTCGACAGTCTCGTTCATAAACTCCCAGACAGGATGAATCAATTTCTGGAAATCATCCCGGGAATCCGCCATCGTGGCCGTCCATAAAATCCAGTCAGTTTTGGAGTAAAGTTCCCGGGAGTCAAGCGCCAGTCCGTATTTGTTCATGTGGTCCAGGTAATATGAGATTTCCTTACGGAACACCTTTTCCGGGAAGAGATTCCATCCGAACAACCGGTCCCATACCAGATTATACTTCTGACTCCATGTGTCAGGCCGATCAAAAGTCAGGCGATAATGATCGCCGTCATCAGCCATCTTTTCCCACTGGCGAGCCATTCCGGCGGCTTTAGCCATATATTTTTCCGCTGTCCCTCGGTCGCCAAGCATCTCTGCCATATAACCGTAAGAGGCTATGCCGAGAATCGCTTTTCCGGATAGATTGGCGTTATGGGCTACATGGCCGGCAAAATCATCGGTACAGAGCTGGTTTTCCGGGTCCAGCCCGTATTTCTCCAGATATGTGACCCACGTTGTCAATAGCGGCCAGTGCTTGCGGGCAAATTCGGGATTGCCCTCGGCCTTAGTGACAGCGGCCGCCATGATGAGCATATTGCCGCTTTCCTCCACGGGCATATCGCCCCCATAGTTCTGGCCGATGGCGCGGGGATAGCGTCCGATATCATGTGCCGCAAAATCCTTGTTCCACCTGTCGGAGGAGCAGTAGTCCAGAATTGGATTCATCAGGGCCTTGGCCAGCTCAGTATTGTAAAGCAAAAACAGGGGTATGGACGGATATGACAGGTCAACTGTGCCAATCGAGCCATTGCTGTTGTTCTCTTTCGATAGATATAACAGTAATCCTTCCGGTGTCTCAATCAGCTTGTGGGCTCCGAATGTCTGTCGCCAGGCCAAAGTGCAAAGTTCAGCATATTCCTTCCCTCCCGCGGCGGTGGCGTCGGCAATCAACGCATCGTTGAAGTCCTGACATAGAGCCATAATCGACTGATATTCCTTTCCGGCCTTTACAAACTGCCCGGCAATGGTTTCATTTCCAGTGCGGTTCCAATATGGACGAATCTGACGATCCATATAAATTATAGCCTGCACATCGTCATAACCCGCCATTACAAACCCGTTTGCGGCTGTGACATTTCCCAGATCGCGGTCGAGGGTCAGACGTTTGTCTGTCACGGAGAAACGGGTGTCCTTGTTGTTGGCGGCAAGATAGAAATATCCCCAATCGATACGGCGGTCATCGCCCCACTTCTCGAGAATGCGTTGGCCGGTAGTTCCCGTACTCATAAGGGTAAGGCCGTCATATTCAATAATGGCCTCCTCTGTGGGCTGGCCCGCATAATCACAGGCGAAGAGGGGCGATGCAGAGAGCATGAATGAGACCTGATGCTTTTTTCCGTCGCGCGATTTCACATCATAGGATATGTAGTTAACCGGCCGTCCGGCCAACTCAAGGTCATCGGGCAGGAACGGGGCTGTAAACGTCACATCAAGATCGACCGGACCGCAAACGAAACTATAGCGCGTCTGAGTCGGGAGAAAATCGACGCCGGTCTGTATCGCCGTATTTTCAAACTGTTTATTGACAGGTTCCTGTGCGATCAGAGCGAAGTCAATCACGCCGTAGCCCTCGTTATTGATCGCCTTTGCCGCAATGATATTCTTCCCCGGATGAAGAGTCTCAGCCGCCTCACCGGTCAGAGGAATTAGGCGGTGATCCTCGGGTGAGGTGCCGGAAAACACCCTGACTCCGTTAATATAGACATCTGCGGCATCGTCATAGGTGACTTCCAGAAACATATCCTTGCCCGTAATATGGTCCGGAAGGTCAACAGCCCGGCGCACCCAGAGATACGGAGTAGTCCATTTAGTCCGTGCCCCGGTTTTGCAGAATTCGTTTTTAACCATCACGAACTTACCTTCCTCTCCGTCAGTGGCAAAGGCGCCGGGCGCTGTCTTCCATGAGCTGTCGTCAAAGTCGGTATTGGCCCAGCCGGACGATGGAGAGTCGGTAGTATAGGAAGCCACCCAGTCTCCCCATTCCGAGTTTGGCGCAACAGATTCGGCCACATTGAACTCCTGGCCGAGGAACCGGTAAGAAACGCCGTCGACAGTGAGGACACCAAGCAGGGGCTGTTCGCGACGCGTCCAATGGCGTGTGGTGTCGGCATACAGCGTGTCACCCATTGACCACAGATTCACCGACGGGTCAAGCGAAAGCAGCGGGTAAGCCGGTGCCCGCAAGGAAGTACGGGCACCGTTACAGTCAAAAGCCACGACTATGACAATCATAGCCAATAGCGTTTTTTTCACATAGGTCAGTTTCATATTACTTTGCCGGGACAATTGAAACTATTGAATTCGGCTCCATCGACAGTCTGATCGCGCCATTTTTTACTTTGACGGTACGCGGTTTATCCATACCGTCCTGACTGACATTGCAAACGTCTACGGCTTTCACATTGCTCCACCCCGTAGGAAGTCTCCACTCGCGTTCGTTGTATCCCTCCTGGGAGTATGCCATGATTTCTTTGTTATCCTTCCAGGCAAGAGGGAAAAAGATGTTATTGTTGTCGCGTAGCAGAACGCCATCCCAGGTCACGGTTTTATTCTTCCAGTCTGAGACGACACCTCCGGAATATGTCACCTTCTCGTTTGCCTCGTCATATTCCTGAATCTTCAGGGTATTGTAAAACAGATATGGCACTGTCCGGGTCGCGATACCTAATTTGGCTCGCTCCCATGCCTTGGAATAATCCTTGTCGCGATAAATATCGACGAAGTTGAAATCATCTTCCGCCTGATAATTGTCGCCGAAAAGGAATGTCTCCTTGAGCCATAACTTGCCGAACTTGCCTTCCTGGCCACCGGCGATAAGTGATGCGGGAAGTTTGGCACGCTCAACGGCGCTCATGTCGATCCACCAGGCGGCCGGGCTCAGGCCGATCATCTGATCGCAGCGCTGCCCGTTATGAAGGAATTCAATTGTCACATCAATCCCTTTGTCGCGCATATAGCGGAGCATTTTACGCATTGCTTCTTCCTGCCGGGCCATATTTGCCGCGTCGTATGGACTCATACGCGCATAGAAAGCGTCGCAGTGAAGCGTTCCGGCTTCCTTGATATTGGCCAGATCCACTACTTCGTCGAGACGTTTCTGAAGCATCCCCTTGTCCCATTCAGCGGCAAGGTTTACGTCATACATAGGCTGTCCGTTGAATACCGCGCGGGTAATCAGGTTGCCATCGATATCGCGGCAAATCAGCTCATTGTCAACATATTCCCGCCACAGAGGGGAATCCGGTTCTGCATCCTGAACAAGCAGATGCACCGACACAGTTGTGTTATATTTCTTCGCCTCCCGCTGGAGCCACAGATAACTGTCGCGGGCGGTGGCGTCCTCCTCACGTTTGAGAGCTTTGTTAAACTCATGGAAAGCCGGATACTTGCAGTCGTGCCCTTCATACTGCCATCCCACCAGATAGACAATCTTAGGCACTCCGCGGCTGAGATTATACATCCCCTTGATTACATCCAGGGCATCTGCGAAAGTCATGCCTACGGTCGAGCCACCTTTCTGGTCGGGACGTGCAAGAAAAAGTTTCTGCATCATCAGCTTGTCATACTGATGCATATAAGGGCGCTCGGGTTTCATGGTCGCGGTATAGTCGTAAGGCGCTCCGCTTACGGTCTCCACAGCATTAGCCGGCACAGACGTAAGCATGGAAGATACCGCAGTCAACATTGTTATAAACAATTGTTTTTTCATTGTTGCTGAATTGAAAGAAATGTATTTGCCTCAAGACTGAGGGTGATGCTGCCGTCAGTAACTTCAATCTCCTGCCCTTCACCGAGGCCGTTCTCCGTGACGGGATATGCCATCACGGATGTTACGCCGGTCCAATCGGCGGGGAGTTTCCACTCTTTACGGGTATAACCGTTTTGCGAATAGGCCAGAATCTCTTTATGGCCAGTAATCCACGGGAGGGGGAAGAAGATATTGTTGTGGTCGCGGAGAGTTACGCCGTTCTCTTTTACAGTCAGATTCCTGTAGTCTGCAACCAGGCCGCCGTCATAGGTCACTTTTTGCGCCGAGGCGTCATAGCTCTCAACCTTGTGACGGTTGAAATACATATATGGAATCGTATACAGGGCTATACCCTTACGGGCAGCTTTCATCGAGTGGGATAAGTCTTTGCTCAGGCCGTAATCAATATAGTTGAAGTCAGATTCGGCCTGATAGTTGTCGCCAAAAAGAAAAGCTTCGTACTCCCAGTAATTATTGAAGCGTCCCGCCTTGCCTCCTGCGATGAGAGATGCGGGCAGCTGGGCGCGTTCATAAGCCGTCAAATCAAGCCACCAGGCGGCCGGATTAAGTCCGAACATAGGATCAACACGTTCTCCGCCGTTATGCAGGAATTCGATCGTAACGTCAATCTCCTTGTCACGCATATAACGGAGCATCTTGCGCATCACAACCTCGGTCTGCTCCACGGTCACACCATGGAATGGACTCTCACGGGCATAGAAAGCGTCACAATGCATAGTCTTGACTTTGTCGAGACGCACCAGTTCCGCAAGCTCATCGAGGCGTTTCTGCAGGTATCCTTTCTTCCATTCGTTGACTATATTGACATCATACATCGGAAGGCCGTTGAATGTAGCGCGGGTAATAAAGGATCCTGCCGCGTTTTTACAGATGAAGTCGTTCTTGACATATTCGTGCCACAGAGGCGAGTTGGATTCGGCATCCTGCACCAATACGTGTACAGACACCGTAGTGTTATACTTCGCGGCTTCATCCTGCAGCCAGTAGAAGCTCTCGCGGGCACTGGCGTCCTGCGGACGTTTCAGCGCTTCATTAAACTCATGAAATGCGGGATATTTCCAGTCATGTCCCTCATATTGCCATCCAACCAGGTAGACAATCTTCGGCAGACCGCGGGTGATGGCATCAAGTCCTTTGATTACCTCGAGAGCATCCTCAAATGTCAGATTGACGTTAGAAGTGCCGTCGGTGTTCGGACGGGCCATGAACAATTTCATCAGCATGGCCTTATCGTATTCATGCATATACGGGCGTTCCGGGGCCATAGTCAGGGTATAGTCATATTCTTCCCCCGGGATATCATCCTCCCAGTCAGGAAGTTCGGCCACAGGCTCCATCATTGGGATCTCAGCATCATCGCTACACGAGACAGCGCAGAAACCGATAGAGCAGATGAGTGTGATGGTCAGTAATATATTATGTTTCATCGGTTTTAGTGTTTAAAGTGATTCTCCGTCGATAGCTGACACCCGGTCAACATACACCTCGCTGATTTTAGTACGGTCGGCCAACGACTGTGCGGCAGGGAACGGTATCAATACAATCTTGAGGTATTGTCCGCGATACTGGGCCGAAAGCACACTCTCGGGGACGGCGACTTTCATCACGCCATTACATTCCTGAGTCTGCGACAGACCGGTAAGCGTTGCGATATGAATCCAGTTGACAGAGCTGTCATAGGTTCTGGCCCTTTCCACAAGCGACATAAAATCATCATCGAAGTTTGAGTCGGAATCCGGAGCAATAAGTTGTTTGCTCTCGGCGGCCGTAAGACCGGGGTCGAGATAATCCTGCTCGGTAGTGTAAAATTCCACTGCCATGGGGTTGGTGTCATACCATCCGTCACTCCAGGCCAACTGCACGCCGCACCGGCCTATCATCACGCGACTTCCTAAGTCGATCACCACGTAGGGATTGCCGAGTCCCTGATAACCGGGCCATCCCTCACAGATGTGGGAATACCATCCGGATGTTTCCTCAAGCCCGTCGATGATATTGCTGAACCGACCGTAAGGCATCGAGGGTGTTCCGTAAACTATGTTCCAGGCACTCTTGTCACTCATGGCCGAGAGTGTGTACTCATGGAAGTTACATTCAACAAGCATCTCGCCGCGAGACACCTCGGCGCCAGCTGTCAGAGAGACCAGCTTCAGAGGTAACACCATCACTCCATTTCCCGAGGCTTCCCGTATTTTGTCCACGTTAAATGTAACTGAATGTGAATAGAATTCGGTCACACCTTCGATTGTCGCGGTCTCTTCCATCGAATACATTTCCGGAGACAACGCTCTGTAATTGATTCCGGAGGGTACGCCGTAGTTCTCTTCAAGATATTCCTGCGACATAACCTCAAATCTGACATCGGCCGCGATGTCCCCGCTTTTCTGGACCACAAACTCGGCATGGCTGATTGGCTCATGGTCCGGAAGCTTGACAGTCATTTTTTCCATATCGAAGCCAATCACAGCCGGGGATACATTGCATTGCAGTATAACGACATCCTTATCGGTCCTGACGGTGTTGGACGCCGTGGCAATCTTTATCGGAAGAACAAGGCTTTTACCGGAATTTTCAGCTTTTTGCATTTCGGTATAGATTTTCGGGGCATCGAAAATCACATGTACAGACCTGCCTGTCTCGCCGGATCCGATTTTCAGGTGATAGTCCGTTATGCGGTACATTGAAGCGGAAATGACCTTGTAATTGCTCCCCTGCTTATCATTGTAATTTTCGTCAATCCACGCCTGATTGGGGGTCTCCACCATGACTTCCACAATCTCGTCGGTGTGTAAGCCGCCTTTGAGGACAGGGACTTCCCGGTCATAATCAGTGTCGGCGATTGACATAAACACATCCTGGACTCCGGTCTCCTTGAACGATATGATCGTATAATAGCTTTCGGGCACAATCTCGTCGTAGTTGTCGTCTATGTCCGAGCAACCGTTCAGAGATATGATGCCGACAGCCGCCAGCATCACAGCGCCTAATTTCAACAGATAATTTCTCATTTGTTATGTCACTATTGGTATTCTCCGCTGCCGGCATCAATATCCGGGAGCCTGAATAAGTTGTGGATTACTGTAAATCTCGCTTGATGGTATGGGCAACAGATACATACGGTCACTCCAGCTAAAGGGTTGGTCCACCTTTGTGCGCACATTGAATTCCTCGAAAGTGGGATCAGTCTTGGACAGGGCGTTGAGACCTTCGCGGGCACCGCTTTTGAGAACCTGCGGGGCTATCATCCAACGGCGCACATCGTAGTAACGGTGCCCTTCGGCATACAGCTCTATGAATCGTTCGTTACGAATCCATTCCCTAAGCGACATCCGAGAGAAGTCCGCAGTGGTCAGGTCACGGACTTCTGCGTGCCGGCGCACTGTGTTCAGAGCCTCGAGAGCGGAGGCAGTGTTGCCCAGCGCTTCTTCACATTCGGCCAGATTGAGGTAAAGTTCCGACAGATGTATGAATCGGGCTCCAATCTGACGAGCGTTAAGCGAACCGTCAGGACGCCACGACACATTAGGCTGGCACCACTTTTTTGTGTAGAAGCCGGTCACATTATTGTCCCATACATACCGGGTGGGGTTGTAGCCCTGGGCAGCCGAGCTTTTGGTGTCAACAATCAACGGTCCTCCTGCTTTAATGAGCTGGGAATATTCATCTCCATCGAATGAGATATTGGCGTAGAAACGCGGCTCGCGTCTGTCGTTGAGTTTTATGATATCAGTGCGGCCAACGTATCCCGCAGATTCAAACCAGCTTGACTTAGGCAGTTCCGAATCGTCTTCCGGCAGGATACCGTTGCGGGTGTAGAAATGCTCCACCGTGTAAAGACATGGAGCCAGAGCTGTAACCCCTCCGTAAAGGCCTCCTCCGTTGCTGGTACCGATATTGTGGGGATACATATCGGCTTGCCAGAAAAGATACGCTCCTGGTTTGGAGATGACGCTCCAGATGATTTCCCGGTTGCCTTCCGTTTCAACAGTATTGTTGGCATAGCGGATTTTCATCACTTTCTTCTTGAAATCATCGTCAACGCCGGGGATATCCGGCAGAGGCACATCCTCTGAAATACGCTGTGTCTCCGATGCCTGGAGAGTATAGAACGCGCGATTGCCCTGAACTACGGCATAGTCAAGGGCTTCCTGACAAGCCGTACGGGCACGTTCCCATTTCTCGCGGCTATACTGGCTGCTGACCAGCTCATGACCATACCCCGGAGTCTCATAGTTGACATTGACCCAGCCGATGGTCGGGAAAGAGCCGTTCCACAGGGGTGACGCGGCGTAGAGCAGCACACGGGCTTTGAGAGCCTTGCAGGCTGTGGCGGAAGCACGTCCGATTTCGGTAGTCTCCACATTTGCAGGAAGGTCTCCGGCGGCTTCGTCCAGCCATGCAACAATCCGGTCAACACAATAGTCGAAATGGCTGCGGCCGGGAAACTCCTCCTTGGTCACAGAGGTTTCGTAATAGTGATCTATGATGGGAATCGGACCGTAATTCTCCAGAAGGCGGAAATGATAATAGGCGAGGAGGAATTTGATTTCAGCTCCCCATCTCACACGGTCGGCGGCAGTCACCTCCTTGGGATTGGTACTCTCGAGAATCTTATTGAAAAGGTTGCACTGACCTATCGCATCATATGTGACAACCCACGGAAGCTGGAAAATTCCATTGTTCGATACCGTTGTGGCCGACAGCTGATTCCATGCCGTCACCTGCCCCAGACGCCCCCAGGCCTGCGGGCAGACAAACTCATCGGTCGAAGCCTCATGGGTTCCCAGAGTCCCAAAGCCATGATTACTGTTAACTCCTGAATAACAGCTGTAAAGAAAGTCCAGGGCATCCTGCTTGTCTTTCATGGTGTCAGGAATATCGGCGGTTTCAGGGGGAACCACATCGAGATAGTCACAGGCGGTCACCGCGGCGGACAACAGCAGTGTCGTCGCGACGAGTCTCGAATATATCTTGATATTCAAATAAATCTTGTTAAATGGGTTCATCATATTCTTTATTGATGATGTTGCGGTTTGAGGCATTAGAATGTAAATTGGGCACCGATATTAAACGTACGATGGAGAGGATAGGAATAATAGTAGAGTTCCGGATCCCACAGTTTGAAAGGCCCCCAGCAGGCGATATTGTCGCCACTGAAATACACACGGACGAACGGGAACGTGTAGCCTATTTCCAGCGTCTTGAAACGGATGAAAGAACCGTTACGCATCCAGAATGTACTTGGCACCATATTGTTCTGTACCTGAGATGGCGTGACACCCAGGCGGGGATAGGCAGCATCGAGATTGTTCTGATCCACATGATAGTAATCCTCGGCTATGAATGACATCAGATTTCGATCCTGATGGAAGTCATCTGCACAGAAAGACGATATACCGTCAATCATAATCGTGCGGTTGGCCGATCCGCTGAAGAAAACTCCAAAATCGAGTTTTTTCCAGACCATATTGACTCCAAGGCCATACTGTATGCGAGGCTGACGTCCGAATTTGGATATCATCACTTTGTCATCCTCAGTAATCATCCCGTCACCGTTGACATCGCGATACTTGATATCGCCAGGCATCGGATTACCTCCCAGAGGAGTCTGGGTGGGGGAATTCAGAATGTCCTGTTCGTCACGGAAAAGTCCTTCGGCAATGTAGCCGTAAGTGGCTGACAGCGGTTTGCCGGTCTGTGTCTGCCACACATAGGGGTAATCGGGTTCGTCATTGTAGACATATTTGTTCTTGGTGTAGGTGAAGTTGCCTCTGATGTCGACAGAGAGGTCATCGGTAAGATTCTTGCGCCAGTTGACGCTCAGCTCGATACCCTGATTGTCAACCTTGCCGATATTCGCCCAGGGAGTGGAGGAACCGTAACCCAGCATCTGGGGCCATGAGCTACGTTTCTGGAGGATACGGTCGCGACGGTCATGGAAATAGTCGATGGTAATGTCCACCTGATTGAACAGCGACATATCGAATCCGATGTCAAATTTTTTGGCACGCTCCCAGCCGGCATTCGCCACAGCATATTTAAGGAATGCGGGCCCGGAAAGCGTGGTGGTGGAGTTCGCTCCGAGATAAGGGCCGGTAGTGAAGCTTCCCCCGCCGTTCAGATTCACTTCGTTACGGTACAGGAAGTGGGCGGCTCCGGCCAGCAGGCCGGTCTCATCAGATCCCACCAGGCCATAACTGCCGCGTATTTTCAGATGGTTGATATAAGGGCTGACACTCGACCACCAGTCTTCGTTGCTGGCTACCCAGCCGAGCGACACCGCGGGGAACAGTTCGAAGCGATGTCCTTTTGCAAGACGTTCCGTACCGTTGTAACCGAAATTGACTTCGGCAAGATAACGACGGCTGTAATCATAGGTGAATCGGCCGGAAAAGCCCTCATTACGGTTAGGCAGCACATCGCTGCGGAACTCGCGCATCATGAACATGAGCATACCCGACACATTATGCACCTTGTTGAACTGCCGGTTATAGTTCAGGCGGGCATCGAAATAAAAAGTACGGTCGTTATAGCGGTTGATGGCTCCTTCCGCTATATAATCAGTACCCTTCCTGAGGCTTTCGAGCTGGAAGTACCGCGGGTCAGAGGGGTCATAAGTGTTGTCCATCACCCGGTAGTAGTAAGGCTCAATCGTGTTGGTGTAGGTCGAATAAGCGTAGCTCTTCATATTCACCAGGGCGGTAAGGCTCAGGCCTTCGGTAATAAAGTCAAGCTTCTGTGTAGCCCTGAGAGATGCGTTGATCGTCGAGTAGTTTTCCTCGGAATATGAACTCATCATGTGGGCATAGGGATTCACGTTGAGCCGATCGGCGGTCTTTACCGAGTTGCCGAAGCGTATATGGTCTACTCCATATTCAGACGGATAATAAGCCGGGAAGCTGACCGGGTTGGAGTTATAAACATCGTCAAAGATTGTAGTCAGCGACGTGCCGGGCCCCTTACGGTTGCCGAACTGGGAGTTTATATGAAGGTCTATCGTTGTTGTTGAAGTAGGTTTATAGCATATATTGTTCTGGAAAATGTAGTTCCAATCGTTGATATTGGCATCAAACGAGTATGTTTTGGGCACTTTCAGTATTCCGGAATCGTGGTTGACCTGAAGCCCCATGTAATAAGTCACTTTTGAACCGCCTCCGGAGAGGTTTACATTGGCACGCTGGTTATACGTCCAGTCCCGGAACATCAGGTCATACCAGTCCACATTGGGATATACATAGGGGTTTTCACCGCTGCGGGTACGGTCGATGGTTTCCTGAGAGAATCGTACTGCTGAATTGGGAGTACGGGCCAGCTGAGCTTCGTTGTAGATTTCCATCCAGGTGGGACCATCCACGTATTCCACTCGTTTTACCGGATGAAGAAACGATGCCTCAAGTGACACATTGATTTTGGCATGGGTGTTCTCCATACCTTTCTTTGTAGTGATCAGCATGACACCGTTGGCGCCGCGGGCTCCGTATATGGCTGTCGCCGAGGCATCTTTCAGGATCGAGAAACTTTCGATTGATTCCGCCGGCAGACGATTGAGGTCGGCTGTGGAGATTTCTATGTCATCCAGCAGAATCAGAGGAGTCGCACGACCTCCGAACGTCCCGACACCTCGGATATAGAACTCACTGACCGCGCCGGGTTCGCCGGAGGTAGTGGAAGATATGACACCGGCGAGCTTACCTGCGAAGTTAGATGTCAGCGATGACGACGGAGCGCGGAGTTCAGTTCCTTTGATGGCGGAGATTGAACCGGTGACAGAAACCTTTGCCTGTGTCCCGGCCCCGACTACGACTACCTCGGACAGAGTATTGTTGGCAGGCGACATGGCAATATCGAGGACACCAAGATCTCCTACCGCGAGAGTCTGAGTATCATAGCCCAGATAGCTTACGATGATCTCGCCGTCAGATGGAACTTCAATGGTATAGTTGCCGTCGATATCAGTGGCCGTCCCGACACCTTTCGAGCCTTTGACCACGACAGACGCGCCGATGAGAGGCTCGCCGTCGCTGGCATCAGTGATAACTCCCTTGAGGGTGTGGACTTTGGAGTTTTTCTTTTCAGGAGCGGCGGTTCCCTTGACGGGAGCTTTCCCCTGATTCAGGGATATCTGCCGGTTATTGATGCTCCATACCACTCCTGCAGGGGTGAAAATTTCATTGAGAACCTCTGACAGCTGTTTTTTCACGGCATGGACAGAAACCTTTCGGTTAAGATCGATTGTGCCGGACTGATAGATGAAAATAAGGTTACTTTCTTTTTCGATTTTGTTCATAACCTCCTTCAGCGGGCGGTTTTCCACACTGAGTGTGATTGGCTGCGACTGCGCCCGGCAGGGATTGCCTCCGATCACCATCAGCAGCAACACCGCCAGCCAACGCATAGAGAGGGTTAGGATTATGTTTGATTTGGGTTTCATTATCAAGGATGATTAATAATTCGTCAGGATGTTCGATTGGCGTAGAACCGATATCGTAATGCGTGATGCGAATATATGAAATTGTTTGAATTATTTAGCAGTAACTGTTATTACGGTATTATCTGATGAGATCTCTACCGGAACGGCGAAACTTATCGCTGAAAGTACGTCAGCCGGATTTTCCGCCAGTGACAGGCGCCCCGAGATCCTTACTCGGCTGATGTCACATCTGATATCGAAAGTAAATCCATAATATGTCTGAAGGCGCCTGAACACCGATGCCAGAGGCTCGTCATCATATATCAGTTCATTGTTTGTCCAGCTTATATAAGACTCGACATCCACTTTTTCCGGCTCGCCAAGCCCGTCGCCCGATATTTCTACCTTTTGGCCCGGTTTCAAGCGGCGCTGGGTCTGAGATGTGGCGACATCAACGCTCCCCTCGACCAATACCACGTTGGGATTCTCATCTTGATAAGCGAACACATTGAATTTAGTGCCCAATACGCGGACGCTGACGCTTCCGGTCTTGACTATGAAGGGTCTCTCTGCATCTTTCGCGACCTCGAAATAGGCCTCACCCTCGACAAACACCGTGCGGTTGCCTGTGCCGAACGTCAGGGGATAGACCACGCGTGTGCCACTGTTGACATACATCCGGGTGCCGTCACTTAACCGCAGACGGGTACGCCTTCCGTGGGGTACGATGAGCTGGTTGAAACGAGGGGCTGAATCGTCAGAAATCTCGTCGATAGTATCTGAATCCACAACGATTTTACCCTTTAGGGTATAGTCGATGTATGACTCTTCGCCTCCGACGCTCATCTCTGTCTTGTCTGCCATAATCAGCCTGATGTCAGTAGCTGTATTGTCCGCCGCAGGACGCTGACTGAGAGCGTAGTGTTCGATAGTGTCAATTTCCGATGGGACAAAGTCCGTATGCCACGTCAGAAACGCTATAACCGCACACGCTGCGACGGCAATCGAGACTGAATTCCACAAGATTCTGTGTTTTCGGCGTAGTAAGGCCCTCTCGGAATCGAGTTTCCATCTTTCGTCAATCTCCTCTTCCGAAAGTTTTATATCCCTCCTGTCGATAACACCGGACAATTCTTTTATCTTGTTTTCAAATTCATTCTCCCCCATAGTCTGAGACCTGAATTAATAAATAATAAGGTCGCGGCAATACACTTTCCGGAATTTCGTTTGTCAGCGATATCGCCGCGACCATAAATTGCAATCTTTTTTACCTTTGAATTAATCTGACCGATTACTCGACGGACACACCGTTAGTGGCTGTGACATGCTTGAGATAAATCTCGGCGCACGACACTCGCTCGCAATAGCCTTGTCCTTCGGGCCAGCTTGTGTAGGGATGTATCACTACCTTGACATAGCGCGACTTCACAGGAGAAGCAGCCAGTTCATCCTCGCTGAAATCCTTGCGGTAATCTATCCAGGGGGCGAAATTGCCCTCGGAAGAAACTTCCCCGATCTTTGTCCATGTCACTTGGTCGTCGATAGCGAAAACCTTATCCATGACTGTCTTGATACCGTCGATGTCGCCATCAAATCCGCTGTTGCACCGGAGGTTGTTCTTATCGTCCTCGGTCAGAACGGAATTGTCGATGTTCTCGCTGTCAGTAGCAAAGAATTCCACGCGGTCAAAAGTCGTATCGGTGAATCCGCAAGTACGGGCGCCGATACCGGCAATCCATTCTGTCTTGCCAAGATCGATGACAGCAAACGCCTCCAGATAACGGCCCTCGAAGGGTACGACGTATTCGGCAGGCTGGGAGGGGCCTTTGACAACCTGATGAGACAGCCAGCAATTGTCAAGTCCATCACCATTGCCGTTCCACAGATTCAGTATACCGCGGTCACCACCCCAGAAGTTGTTGCTCTGTGAGGAGTAAACCCACTGCCAGGTGTCCTTGTTGGTCATCTCCTTGACGGTGAAAGGATCGGCACCCTGCTCGGGTGTGCCTGAAATGCTGCCCCCCTCATCCCATGGATCAACGGTTACGTTTGAGTCCGTCGTAACGCCGGTCTTGTCAATGCTAAGGTTGATATTGAAGCTGTAACCGCTTTTCAGCTCGAGGTTTGTGGCATTCCATGAATATGGCACATCGGCAATGACGAATTTCAGATTCATGTCAGCAGTCTGGGGAACGGCAATAAACTCATAAGTCGCCGTGCGCGTGGTCGCGTCAAAAGCGGTCGCAAAAGGTTTGATGGCAGCGATTTCACCGTTGGGATTGATAGCGAGCGTCCCGTTTTCACGAGTGCCGTCCCAGCTGCCGAAGTCCACGGTGGCATTGATATGCAGTCCTTCAACCGTCATCGGCCCGAAAGGATTGGCTCCGTCTGCTTTGTTGTAGGCTTCGGGATACTTGATATTTATGAAAACCTTTGCCATCATATGTGACATGGCGATTTCCAGGTTCCCGTCGGCGTTCAGGCCGGAGTTGGGCACGAAGCCCGGCTTTTTCATTGCTACGAAATCGGACGCTTTAACGCCGTCTTCGGTACTTTGGTCTGTCTGCACGTCAACGTCTATTTTTGACTTTGCATTAATCTCGTCTGCACGGAAAGGAGCATAAGCGATAACGTCAACAGCTTTGGCCCGGTCTTCCCAGTACATACTCTCGCCATCCGCTGCAGTCCAGGCGATACCGTTCTTTACCATCTGCTTATGATAGCTGAAGCTCTCCGAGTCAGATCCGATAATCAGACCGAACGCGTCGAGATTGTCGGTAGTGTAACCGGCGCGGCTATAATTGCTCACCTCGGTAACGACACGGATTTCGTTTGTGTTTGATGGAGAGAATCCCTCCTCATCGTTGCTGCAGGCGCTGAGTCCCATCGCAGCAACCGATGTCCAAAGTAATAAATACTTTTTCATGGTTTATAAAGTTGGTTAAAAGTAATAAACTAATCTTATGACAACAAATATGATGCCGCCTACTCACTTTGTTGAGGAAAAAAATCAGCCGACATACAATCAATGTCAGTCACACACGCTCTGTATCTTTCCCTTGACGACTCTGACAGTATGATTTCCCGAACCGAAGTGCCGCGTTTCATAATGGCCGTCGCCGAGCGGGATATCTACCTGAGCCGAAGTATTCGCCGGGATGGAGAAGTCCCATGTAAATATGCCGTCGAGATTTCTCCAGGAGCTTTTTATCAGCCCATAGACTGAATCATAGGTGCCTGAAACATATTCCAACTTTTCCGGAACAACAGGTTTCAGGGCAATGTGCCTGAAACCATGGCTTCCATCGGCATTCTGTATACCTGCGAGACAACTGTATTCCCAGATAAGCAGATCGCCGATAAGCATGACATGGTTGCCTGAGTTCATCGCTATGTCAGCGGTGTTGCCGTTCCATAGCTCCCATATGGTCGTGGCGCCGTTTTCGGCCATATATCCCCATGAAGGATAGTCGGTATTGGTGGCCAGTTTCATGGCAAGATCTATCCTGCCGTTTTCTGTGAGCCCGCGCATCAGATGCTGGATGCCGATGACCCCTACACTGACATGGCCGTTGAAATCGTTCAGAGTTTTATCAATAATGTTTCGGAATACTTGCGCCCGATATTCTTCGGGGACCATTCCGAACCGCAGGGGAAGCAAGTTGGAAGTAACCGTATTGTTGCCATACCGCGCCGTGCCCGGGTCGAAGAAGCGTTTGTTAAAGGCATCCTTGATTTTTTCAGCATCCGTTTCAAAATCACAGGCGTCATCGTCATGACCGGCAAGCCTTGCGAATTTAGCCATAAGTCCCGACAGATAATAAAGATGTGACGTGGCCAGAATTGCCGGATCGGTAATCCGCGTGCTGTCTTGCGAATGAATCAGCCATGCGTTTTCGGGAGGCATACACCAGTCCCCGTACTCGTCACGCTCTATAATATAATCCACCATCCAGTTTTCTTTCATATGATCAAACCATTTTTTCATGGCAGGATAATGACGGATTATCGGATCTGAGTCGCCATACTGGAGGTAAATCATATCGGCGACAGTAAGGAATGCCGCCGGCCATGTCATGTTATCTGAAATCACATCCCAGTAATTGGGAGCTATATCCGGCAAGCCGCCGGTTGCCATCTGTGTCGATTCGATGTCATCAAGCCACTTGGCATAGAACAGATGGTTGCCAAAAGGGAATGCCTCGCCGTATGCGCCGGTTGTGCGGTCTCCGAGCCATCCCAGACGTTCATCCCGCTGGGGACAGTCGGTAGGAATCCCGCGATAGTTGCTCCGGATCCCCCAGCAGGCATTATGGTAAATCTGATTGATTATCGAATCAGAGGTGATGAATGTGCCGGACGGAGCCATATCGTCATGGATTACCATACCGAAAAACTCGTTTTTCGACGGCATATAAGGTAATCCTGTAATCTCCGCATATCTGAAGCCATGACAAGTGAAGCGAGGTTCCCAGATTTCCTCACCCAACCCCTTGAAAATATATGTATCGCAAGGTTTGGCAGAACGCAGGTTAGCCACGAAAAGTGAGCTGTCTGGCTCAAGTGTCTCGGAATAGCGGATCTGCACCTTTGAGTTCCTGGTGTCGCCGCGGAATTTACATCTGAGCCATCCTGCCATATTCTGCCCCATGTCAATCACATAGACTCCGGGCCGTGTCTCGAAGAGATCGGCAGGCGAAATAATATCCATTATCTTCAGCGAAGGATTCATCTGAGGTTCGAGACGTCCACCCGGCGTACCGGTCAACGGTGCCTTTATCCAATCGGAATCATTGAAACCGTTGCTGCTCCATCCATCCATTTCACGGGTCGCATCATAGATTTCACCGTCAAACTCGCTGGCGGCCCTTACGGGGCCATTGACCGTCAGTTTCCACGTATCATCGCTTACCACACTCTGGCGTGTACCGTCTTTGTACACGATTTCAAGCCGGGAGAGCATACGTGGAAAACCGAACCATTTCATGGTCATCATCCTCTCTGGAGCGAATCGGCCGTTTGAAAGGGTCACACCGATGGTGTTCTGTCCTTTTTTCAGCAGATCCGTGACATCATGCGCGTTATATCTGACAAGCTTATTGTACATGGTCGGCATCTGCAGCAACACGTCATCAGTAACCTTGTGGCCATTCAGATAGGCCTCATACAAACCGAGGCCGACGATATACAGTGTCGCGTAATCCACATCGGTTCCCGTAAGGGCGAACTGTTTACGAAGATAACGGGCAGGGACAGCTTCCATCGGCTTGTCGCCTGAGATTTCTCCTCCGATCCATTCGGCATCCCAGCGGCTCTCTCCGCCAGGTATGCCGGTCTGGAACACACACGGTTCGCTGGCCGCGGTCTCTCCATGATTATCGGTCACACTGACTGACCACCAATAACGGGTCATAGGCTCGAGCTTTTTGCCTGCATAAGGGATATAAATCGATTGGTCGGAATCCACTGCGCCGCTATCCCACATAATTCCTGTTCCGTTTTTATTGGAAAGCGACTCAGGATTTTCAGCCACGCGTATATGATATGATGTCTGGACCACTCCCTTTTGGTCGGATTCGAGTTTCCAGGAGAATCGTGGTTTCTTGATTTCGACGCACAATGGTTTTCCTGTCATTTCAAGGGTTGGAGCCGTTATTTTTAGTTCGGCATTGACGTCTGATAATACCCCTGCAAAAACTATCGGAATCAAAAATCTCGCAAAATTCATGACAAAAGTTATTTAGGAAGATTGAATACCGTTGAAATTTCCCGCATCTGCTGCCGCGACATACCATCCGGTATGAAACCCATCGCGCGGGCATCCATGTAGATGATTGCACTCTTTGTGAGGGTGTCAACCATGTCGAAAGCCTCCATAATGTCATCACCTACGGCAAAGACACCGTGTTTCTCCCACATAACGACATCGTAATTGTCGTCAATTGCCTTGATTGTCTCTTCTGCAAGTTCATTGGAACTTGGGAGCATATAGGGAACTATGCCCAATCCACGGGGGCAGAAAGCCTTTGTCTCAGGAATCATGCTCCAGAGAAGGTTGGTCAGCACATCTTTTTTGAGAAATTCCTGGTTGTGGCTCATAGCCACCAGTTCGATAGGATGTGTATGGAGCGAAGCCTTGTAGTTAGAGCCTTTGCCGATAAGGTAATTGTGAACGGCGAGATGCGAAGGAAGTTCGGATGTCGGTTTTACAGGATTGTCTGCCACAATCTCATAATGTGAGCAGTCGTCAGTGATACGGATAATGGAACCGTTGTCCATGGGGCGGCGGGCAAGGTCACGCATACGTTTGTTGGTCCCCTTGCAGAAGAACCAGCACCCTTTGAGATTGGGCAATGTGAGTCCGATGGCAACCGGGTCGCTGATTGCCGGAAGGAATTTCATTGTCTCGTCAACGTGTTCGGTGATATTGACGGTTATGTTGCCGCCATTGCGCTCCGCCCAACCTTTCTGCCATAGATAGCCGGCGGTTTCGGCAACTTTCTCCACCTCGGCTGTCAGTGCCGGGCGGTTTTCCAATATTGATGTCATATTATTTGCGGTAAGAATGATGAGACAATTAAAACGGTAAGACCGACAACAAGAACTGTTTTGGTCTTGGAATCTGTTCCCTGCCACTCTTTCAGTATTATGCCCCAGACATTGGAGAATGTTACGTTGAGGGACATAAGTATGCACCACGAGAATGTCAGCAGTGTTGCCGAATTGACAAGAAAGCCTTTGCCGAGAGCGAGACCGAAGAACTGGCTGTACCATAACAGTCCGGCGAGGGCGCAGAAAAGGACATTGTTCAGGTACAGCGAAGTTTTGCCGTAGTCTCCGAATGACTTGTTTCTTCCGTTTTGCCAGAGGCAATAGACGGCATTTGTGAAAAAGCCACCGAGGGTTACAAGAAAAGTAGCAGGCAGAGTCCGATAAATTTCGGGAGTATCCTCGAAGCAAAGCGATGAGCCGAAACCGAGACCTATGCTGAAACAAGCACTCATAAGTCCGGCAATCAGTGCAACGGTTATGCCTTTGCCGAAATTGAAGTCCTTTACTGTTTCTCCGGCGGTTTTTGCCCTCATGCTCCCGGCCACGCCTATAATGGCAATGCCAATCAATGTAACGACAACTCCGACGATTACAGGCATGGTGAGTTCACCCGGCTTACCCATGAACAGGGGCGTGAGTATGGTGCCGAGTCCCGCACAGGTACCCAGGGAGATTGACTGACCGAGAGCGACCCCGAGATAGCGCATTGACAGCCCGAAAGTGAGACCACCGACGCCCCATAGCACACCGAAAAGAACCGCAAGGAGTGCGTCAGTAGGATTTTCGCTGTAAGCCTCCATCAAGGTATGACCGGAAGGGACTGCCAGCATTGCCCCCAACAGCGGAAACACCAGCCATGCGAAAACGCCCTGAACGAGCCAGAAGCTCTCCCAGCTACAGTCGCGTACCTTCCTGATAGGCACATAAGAACTGGACTGGCAGAAACTTCCGGCTGCGATTATCAGTAGTCCGAGAATGATTTCCATCAGCGTTTTGAGGTTACGTCTGCTTCATATTTCTCTACCTCCGCGATGAATGATTCGCCCACAGGTACGTCGTTCATGAGACAGAACATATCATAGACGGCGTTCCACGGGAGGTTCTTACACTCTTCAAGAAGGGCGAGACGCTGGAACTTCCTGTCGGCGAGTTCATACTCGCGCAGTGTTGTCAGTGGTTCGAGAAGAGCGCGGAGCATACATTTCTGGGCGGCACGGCTGCCGATGACGTATGCGCCGATACGGTTGAGGGTTCCGTCGAAGTAGTCAAGACCGTAATGCACGCGGTTCAAGGCTCCGGCTCGTACAATCTCATTGAACAGATCCATTGTCGGGTCGTCCATGATGGTGACATGGTCTGAATCCCATCGGATGGGACGCGAAACGTGCAGCATCAGTTCCGGCACGAACAGTAGCATGGCGGAAACCTTGTCGGCGACACTCTCTGTCGGGTGGAAATGGCCGGTATCGAGAGTTATCATCATGTCGCGCCTGGCGGCGTAGGCCGTATAGAAATCATTACTGCCGACTGTGAAACTCTCCAGACCGATGCCGAAGACCTTGCTCTCCACGCAGTCCTTCATCCAGTCGTAGTGATGCTCGAAAATCTGGTCGAGAGAGTCTTTGAGCAGTTCGCGGTACATATAGCGGTTGACAGTTATGTCCTTGCTGCCGTCGTGTACCCACGTGTTCATGATACAGGGGTCTTGCTGGGCCTCGCCGATAGCTTGTGAAATGGCGCGGCAACGCTTGGAGTGTTCTATCCAGAAATCACGGATGGATTTGTCGGGATTGGAGAGGCTGAGGTCTCCGCTCTTGGCATGGGAGAACGATGTGGAGTTGAAATCGAGTTTGATGCCGTTTTCCTTGCCCCACTGTATCCAGCTCTCGAAATATTCGGGTGTCACCTCGTCGCGGTCGACGAACTTGCCCTGGAAGTCGCCATAGATTTCGTGGAGATTGAGGCGGTGCTTGCCGGGAATGAGCGACATGGCATAGAGAATGTCGTCGCGGAGTTCCCCGATATTGCGGGCTTTGCCGGGATAGTTGCCGTTGACCTGTATTCCACCGGTGAGGCCGCCTTCGCGTGTCTCGAAACCGGTTACGTCGTCTGCCTGCCAGCAGTGCATACTCAGGTGGAAATCCTGCATCCGGGCAAGAACCTTGTCGGTATCGACACCGACAGCCGCATAGCGTTCTTTCGCTATCTCATACGCCTTGCGGATTGAATCTTCTTTCATGATGGACTGATTTAGGTGTAAATTTTTCGGTCTCGATATTTTTGCAAATTATTCTACGCATATCCGCAAGATTCTTGACATTACCTCCGGATATTGCCTGAAGCATGATATTGCCGACAGCTGTCGCTTCGGCAGGACCGGCTATGACCGGGATCTGACAGGCGTCTGCGATAAGCTGATTCAGATATCTGTTTCTGGAGCCTCCGCCTACCACATGAAGTCTTTCGATATCGAAAGAGGATATATGCTTAAATAAATCGAGTACGTCAGAATATCTTCTGGCAAGACTGCGGAAGATAATCCGCAGACAGTCACCGTCGGTTTCCGGAAGAGGCTCTCTATGTTTCCGACAATAGGACAGTATTTCATGAGGCATATCATCCGGAGCTGTGAATTCCGGAGCATCGGGATTGATAACCGCATTGTTTGCAGACTTCTCCGCCAATGACACCATATCATCATAGGAATAGTCCCTGCCATTTTTCCGCCAGCATTTCAGACATTCCTCCACAAGCCACATACCGGTTATGTTTTTGAGTAATCGAGAGGTGCCTTCCACACCACCCTCATTGGTGATATTATGCCGGAACGTAAATTCGTTTATCACAGGAGTATCAGATTCGATACCCATCAGGGACCATGTCCCGGAACTCAGATAGGCGAAGTTCCGGTCCTCGGCCGGAATCGCAGCCACCGCCGACGCCGTATCATGCCCTGCGACAGCTATGACTGGTACCGGCGGCATACCGGTTTCACGGCAAACAGCGTCAGAGAGCATCCCGATTGTTGTGCCAGGTTCAACGAGCGGGCCGAACTTTGAGCAGTCAATGCCAATGCTTTCAATGATTCTTTCATCTATGTTTCGTTTTATAGGGTTCAACAGGCTGCCGGTGGAAGCAATGGTGTATTCAGTAACAATATTGCCTGTCAGCAGGTATGAAAGAAGATCGGGCACAAATACAAATTTCGATGCATGGATATGACTGCAATCGTCTCTGTGTTCATTCAGTTGAAACAGCGTGTTGAAATCAAGATGCTGAATTCCGGCAATTCCATATAACTCCCGCGCTCCCATACAGGATGTGAAGAATTTTTCACCGGCACCGATTGTCCGTCGGTCTCGGTAAGCATTAGGTAATCCTGTCAGGGTTCCGTCCTCTGAAACACAGCCATAGTCGACCCCCCACGTGTCAATTCCTATCGACTGCGGAACGATCCCCATGCTTACAGTCTCCCTGATTCCTTTCTTGATTTCTTCAAACAGAGAATAAATATTCCAGTACAGATTGCCGTTGATATTAATCATCCGGTTGGGGAAACGAGTGATTTCCTGCAACGTCAATTCTTCGGATGCCGACAGGGTCCCCAGTATGGAACGGCCGCTGGTGGCACCTATGTCAAATGCAAGATAATGATAGTCCATAGTCAGGATGTTGCTCAATTAGATGTATGTTGTTTTACCCGGCCGTACAAATAATCATAAGCTGTCTGGTAAACACCGGCCGTCCATCCGAGAAATTCACCTGGCATCTTGTACTCGTCGCTGACATCGGTGTCACCTTTGACAGCATTATATTTTTCCCAAAGCTGATGGGTCTGACCGTATATGGAGGTCTGGGCTTCGAGATATTTGCCTGCGATTCTGGCAGCATCTTCTCTGTAACCGTACCGGTCAAGTCCTTTGATTGCAAAGAAATGGACCGGAGCCCAGCCATTGGGAGTATCCCACTGGGCAAAAGATGTCACGCCGGGACGGGGAGCGCACGTCAAGACCCCATGGTCGGCTTCCAGCAGTCCAAGATTGTCAACGAGTGCCTGGGCCCGGTTCCTGTCTGCGACACCAAGCCAGAATACAGTGAAAACAGCGGCACTATATACATCGGAGCGCTTGCCGCATACGAAGTCAAAGTCGTAATACAGGCCGCTCTCTGGATCCAGCATATATTTGTTCATGAGAGTCCGACGGGTGTCGGCACGATTATCCCAGACTTCCTTTCCCGGGAGTCCGAGCCGGTCGACAAACGACGCCATATTACGTTCGAATCCATAAAGAATCGCATTGAGATCAACCGGATTGTAATCCATACATCTTCCTTTGAAACGGGGATTGAAATCCCATCCGGATTCCGCTTCCGCCAGCAGATGGGCACCAAACTCAATGCGCTCTTCATCTGTAAAACCCGTAGGATCAACTTTAACCCGATGCGCAAGGCCATTACAAAAATCGATAAGTTCCTGTCGTGTGGCATCATGGCCGTACCGGTTAAGTCCGTTGGGCGCGACGCGGCGTGTCATCCAGAAATCGTATTCTTTTTCCAGCACGGGAATCATACGGGCCAGGAACTCCCGCTCACCGGTCGCATCATAATAGTCTTTTACCATCTGGCAGAACAAAGGTGGCTGACTGCGATTTAGGAGATCTTTTGATGTCGCGTTAGGCATATAGCCTATGGAATCGATCATATAGGCTATGTTTTCAATATTATTGAGTGCCTGCTCCGTATCTCCGTCGAGCAAGAGGCCGGCATTCGTAAAATATGTGTCCCAATAAAACATATTCCGGAATCCACCGTTTGTGCAAGGCACACTATATGGCTTCGGCAGCGCGAAATTATTTTCAGCTGTTGAATTTGAAGCACACACACTCAGCGGCATTACCTCCATAATATGACGGTGCAACGACTCCTGGGCTGAAGGTGCTTCAACGTTTTTCGTCGCGCCCGCGAAGTTAACGCTTGCCAGAAGAAACAAAGTGATGAAATATCGCCAATTCTTTTCCATCTGCGATTCTGTCATAGATACATTATTGCCTGATTCCTTCTCTTAAAACTCGCGCACTTCATCGCGGCCATCGAGCCATGCTATCATATTAAGCACCAATAGGTTCCAATTCTGAAAGCCTTTGTTCATAATAGGCTCTCCGGTCACAGGTTCGTAATATTCATGCAGTTCGCCAAACCGCTCAAAGTCGCGACCGAGCATCAGCACCGTCTTTTCAGCAAGTTCGCGGGCCTCTTTTTCATATCCATAGTTTACCAGCCCGCGCCACACAAACCAGTTGGCGCAGGTCCATACGGGCCCAAGCCATGAGGAAGGATTCTGAGTGGGCTTTATATTATACATTTTCTCCGTGGGAGCCAAAGTATATACCCCGCCGGGAGCATTGAAAAGACGTTCGTCAAGGTAATTTCGCTCCACCATTCCGCGTGCCTGCTCCGGGGTCGCCAGTCCGGCCCACATCGGCAAGAATCCACTCCATACACTGAAACGTTGTAAAACACAGTCATAATCTCGTGGAGCGCTTTGATGAAGATGAAAGCCCGAGTCGGAAAACTTCTCCACCGGTAGCAGGTTCAGGTCACAGCTGTAAAAGAAGCTGTCGCGCTCGTCCCAGCAGTGTTTGATAATGCTGTCGCGCAACTCCGAGGCGTCTCTCCCGTAAGCGGCGGCGTTTGACGGCATATCCAGACACTCACTAAGATATTTCATCGCGAGCAGTTCTTTGTACATCAGGGTGTTTAGATAGATTGAGGCGGAACTGTTCCGGGGACGGTAAAAAGTCGAAGGGTCGTTATCCACACCAATCATAAAGTCGTCGTTCCAGTACAACAGGCCGGTGGCCTTGTCGCGGTGGTATGTCATATATTTGTTTACGAAGGTCGCCAGTTTGTTGATGTTATCGCGTATCCATTCGGCATCGTCCCCCGTCAGCTTCGTTATAAAGGCAGCCTGCTGCGCAAGGCATGGCTTGTGCATATTGGAGTCATAGACATTAATCTGGCTGATCATCTCCTCGCGTGAAGGGGAATTCGGCGCGATTATGATTGGTATATATCCCTCCAGACCGCAATAATCCAACGCATTGTATATGCATCCCTTCTGGTATTCCATACACTCGTTGAAGTCTGCCTTGTTGCCCGTCTCGAGCATAATCTGACACAGGGCGATTCCCGACAGCCAGGAATCCCAGTCCCATAGATTATCGAGATACGCGTCGCATCCGGGTGTAATAAACTTGTGTCTCAACGATCCCTTAGGCTCGCGGTACATCCCTTTTTTTACCTTATGGATATTCTCCCGACATATCTTCTTATACTTCTCCACATTCTGGGGGGTACATTCCGGCAGAGCGGCGAACATCGATGAATATCCCACTAACACTGAGACTACTGATGAAACGATTTTTCGGAAATTCATGGTTTATTAGTTGTATGGACAAATGGAGCGTATTTGAACCACGGTATTAAACACCTTTTCATAAAACGCCCGGACAATCTTATGACTTCAATGTTTCCAATACCTACTCACATGGGGGAGAATTTACAACAGGCGGCAGCGACATCTCCTTTTTAGCCCACAGTTTTTTTACGGTAATTGAGTAGGTTTAAGTTTTTTTATAGTCCGATTAAAAACGCTCAGGCGTATCAACAAACCTTAACTAATAACTTATTTCTACCATTTATCAAGTTTTATGAAATCGAAAATGCCTGTCGGAGGAGTGATTCTGCTCCTTTCCGGAATGTCTCTGACATGCGAGGCAGAACAAGTGAATCTGTTGACTGTCAACACACGCGACAACCAGCAGATTCACTATCAGGTGGCATTGAAGCCGCATAGTTATTTCACCGATGAGGCAGTGGTCATACGTTTTGAGAACGCTCCGCAGACTGAACAGGAGATCAGTTTTCCGATGGAAAACTTCCAAAGTCTCTCTTACCGGTCAACCGTAATCTCCGGTACTGAAAGTGTCCGGGCAACGGATGCTACTTTCAGTATAACGCCCGACGAGATCATAGCCTCCGGTTTGCCTGAAAGTTCCCCCATGATTCTGTGCAATACTGCCGGCCAGGTTGCCGCCGAAGCGAAAGTTTCCGCATCAGGAACTTGCTCCATCGGCATAGCAGATTTACCTGCCGGCACATATATCGTATCGACTGCAACCATAACCTATAAATTCCTTAAGCGATGAAACAACCTCTGATAGCAATTCTGACAGCGGCGGTGGCTGCGGCAGCTCCGGTGTTGTGCTATGCCCAGACCCAGACTATACAACGTCAGTACAACCGGGTAATAATCTATGAGCGGAATGACGGCTCTCGTATTTGTTACGATTTCGAGGACATCGCGCGTATCGAACACGAACTCACCTATGACGAATCTGACGCCGCCACATCAGGTCTCCGATTCGTGGACATCACTGACAAATCCAAGTGGAGCATACCTTACGGTTCGGTAGCGATGCCTTTCGGCCCTTTCAGCCAGATGATCGATGCAAAGGAGGACAACGGGGGATGGATGGGATTCATCGACAACGGATTCAATAACTCGCCTGGGCTCGGACATCCATTCGTGGTGGTAGACCTCGGAGAAAATATCCGGCTGGCCGGACTCGGTATTCAGGCTGGCGAACTGCAGGCAAAGGGCGCGTACGATGTGATGCCGGCCAAAGTCGATTTCTATATTACTGACCGCGATGACGTGGCTGTGGAACTGACTGACCGTGAACGCCAGCTGATGAACGGAGCCGAAGGCGACAATCACGATGAATACCTTACCTTGCACCGCAAGCTAAAAGACGCTGACGCGCAGTTCGGCTGGAAAAAAGTAGGGTCGGTGGTTATCGGCGCTCCAGAAAAAGATCATGTCGGCCGTTATTTCTACCATCTTAGCAGCAGCCAGATTGCCGATAATCTGACCGCACGCTATGTCAAACTTGATGTCACGCCATTTAACTGTGACCGAACAGGCGACCGTACAAAAATTTTTGAATTCTATGTACGCGCTATTGCTGACTGAATCCTCCGAAAACTAATCTGCAAACAAAATGAAATCGCGTAACTTTCTTGTATCCTGGGCGCTTTCACTCGTCGCGATAACGACCCCGGTTCTCGCATCTGATCATATTACAAAAATCACAGTAATCAGCCGTGACGGTAATTCAAACACGATATATAACGATGGCAACGTTGACCGCATAGAGGTGGGACAAGTCTCCCATACCTATACCATGGAGCGCGTAACCGACAAAAGCTCATGGCGAGTCCTATACGGCTCAATAGCCATGCCCTACTATAAGACCTACGAGACCAAGCGCAACGGAGCTTTTGCCACCGCAATGGACAACATCATAGACAATTCCGGTTGGATGAGTCATGTCTGCGATACTTACAGCCGTTCCCAGAATCTTGGCGATCCATATATTGTCGTGGATCTCGGGACGGAATATCCTGCGGCCCGTATAGGGGTCCGCATCGGCAACCTTGACGGGGGTGCTTACGACGTTCTCCCAAAAACGGTGGAAATCTATTACACCACCACGAATCCGGCCTACACGTTCAATCCCGATGTGGTTTTTACAGACACGGATCATCCAATCTATTGCCGCGAGAACGGTAAGGTTGTAAAGTATGACCATAAATATACCCAGGAGGAGTTGGACGCCGGAAAAAACAAATACACCGAGTGGGACCTCATGAACGGGAAAAACATATTAGGTCTCAGTGAAGAGGGACATCTCGTCCCGGAGTATCGGGACCTGGCTCGCCGTCTGAAAGAACATGACGCCACTATTAACTGGCGTAAACTCGCCGAAATCAATGTCGGAGGTCGTAATCCCGAGGACAATAACTCGTATATGGCATATGTTCACGAATCCAATCTTGAAGATACCGATGTGCCGATGGTACGTTATATCAAGCTCGTCCTTAAGCCTTTCACAAAAGAGGAAAGTGGAGACGTGGTGATTGATCCCGAAGAGCGGCCGGGCGATCCGGATTTCGATTTCATTTATCAGGGAGACCGCACTAAAATCAATGAAATCCGTATAGACCGCCTTATAGCCGTTGATGGAATCAATGTCCCGTTTACTCCTCCGGCCGCGGATGTCTTCGACGAAATCGACGGAAGTGAATACAATTTCCGTGCCCATACCGACGCAGATGGCAAATTCCTGCCGGAGCAACCCTACAACCACGACTATCACAGACTGATGATGCTGAAATTCTATATGGCAGAACCAGATCGTACCACCGGCACATCAACTGTATTCATGAACTATGAACAGGCTCTCGAGAATATACGTAAAATCGACAACCTCACACTTGGAATCGACAAGATAGTCTATCTTGTAGGATGGAACGCATCGGGACACGATGATGCCTATCCCTCCCTCAATATTCTCAATGAGGCGCTGAAGCGTCCTGAAGACGCATCGGCCCGGGAAAGTCTGCAGTGGCTTCAGCAGGAAGCTAAAAAATATCATACTACGGTAAGTGTGCATCTTACAATCAATGATGCTTACCGTAACTCACCCGATTGGTTCACATACCTTTACAATGATATGATCTGCCGTAACGAAGACGGCACATTGCTAAATCCCGGAACTCTTATGGGGCAGCCGCTCTACCGCGTCAATATTGTCAGGGAATGGGAAAAAGGCTATCTGCAACAACGTATTCGCACTGTGACAGAACTCTGCGGTCTGGCCCAGGCGGGAACCGTACATATAGATGCATTTCTCCCCCCGGAAAGCCCCTTGCATGGCACCACCAAACTTGATTCCGAACGCACCATGCGCCAAGTGATACGCTACTGGCGTAGTCTCGGTGTTGACGTGACAGGTGAATTCTTCATCAACAACGGTCAGCGCACTGATCCGATGTACGGATTACAGGCGGCCGCATGGTGGAACGATGTGCCCTTTGAATGGCGCGTCGAGAAAGGTTTCACTCCGGCACTCGCCTGCGGGGGAATGAGCGGTTATTGCGGAACTTACTATTCCGATGCGGGATTTCTGTTAGGTGACAATATGCACGGCGAGCAACTGATTAACATTGCCGATGAATCGGAGCGCTGGGCCCAATTCAGGCATAAATTCTGTACCACCACTTTACCCACGATGCTGCTCAATGACCTTTATGTCGAGGACTACAAATTGCACGATAACGGTAAGTCATGGGTAAGCTACAACAAAGGTATCAGGGCCGAATACACTGACGACACTGGAATCGGTACCATAACGGGAGAGGACGGCAACGTCATATTCCGCGACGGGAACGATTTAATGTTCCATATGACATGGGGATCCGGTGATCCTATCCTCTATTCCGAAAAGGGATACTCCAATCGTACCTGGAAACTCGCATCACACTGGGCCGGCCTCAGTGAGGTAAAATTGTTTGAAGTGACAGCGGACGGTTTAGTTGAGCGCGGCACGTTGCCGGTAACTGATGGGACCATCACACTCTCCATGTCGCCTCGAGAGATGCTCCTGCTCAATAAATAAAACGGTGGGGAAATATATCCTGATTTCCCTGCCAACCAGCATATCGAACGTGTTAAGGATATGTCAATAGATTGTCTATTTGACATATCCTTAATTTTTGTAGGTGATGAATCATCACGCCTCTATGCACCCCCACGACCTTCCCAAATGACAGAGATTGATTTTGCTACCCTTAAATTGTTGCTCAATCATGTCGGACATTAAAATCCGGAAATTTCTATATACATCCATAACCATCCTGATTATCAGCAATATTTGTAGATTGTAGCGTACTAATAGTGTACTTTGAGAGAAGATGGCGGCAAGCCTGAGCAAACGGATTTGAAATAATTGTCATCCGTTAGAGATTTTTAATGGCGTCGATTTGCGCCTTTTCACCAGACTATATCCCTCAACGGCATTAAAAGTCCTCTCAAACAAACATCCTTTAAATTACCCGTTAGTCCTTAGTATCAAATTGCTGGCAATCAATTGGTTCACGGCTCCGCACAGCAAATAACCAATTGATACGAAAGCAGTTAAAATACTAATAATGACCAATGACAGGCAGCCCGATTAAAGTTTGTGGGACACCGGTGTCAGCCTGAATGTGAACTTGTAGTCTCCGTAGGGAAGCCGGTACTGTTCGAGCGGAAGAGCGGCCCAGCTGTCGATACATCCAAGCCCCATCTGCACCTTGTCAAACAGCAGATTGGTGAAATCGGCTTTCTCGACAAGTTCGGAATGTCTCTGGTCTTTCTCCTGCCCGTCATCAAGCGACTCTATGGTGTAATTCAGCGCAGAGGCCGAGAATGGTTCGGAAGCCACTATCTCCAGTCCGTTTCCGGCTTTGTCGAGCTGACGCCATACTCGGATGTCAGTCTTGTTGCCGGTCTCCTGAGGACGGATGTAAGGATAGAACTGGTCGGCGACCTTCTGGCGGTAAAGACCAAGGTCGGCAGAGTTGTTGCGGTCGGCATAATTTTCCACCGGGCCTCGGCCGTAGAACTCGATTTGGTCAAATTCCGCAGGCATTGGCATCTGCATTCCGAACCGATACAAGCCCGACACGTTCGCTGATGTGTCGGCCCTGAAATCCTCCGTCACCTTCACCTGACCGACATTGTTGATCACATATGTCATGGTGAGTTGCCCGAAAACGTCAGGCATCTGATAGTCGACTTTGACAACCGCGAGTCCGTCGGCGTCAAGCTCTGCGGTCATCGATTTGAGATCGAACGCGGGATTCTTCCATGCGGCGAATTTTACCGGCAGCCCGGCCCCCATATCGTTGTCGGTGGCAGCCCGCCAGAAGTTGGGAGCCAGACGCGCCCCATCCTCCAGAAAATCCATCCCTCCGGCCTCGTATTTCGTCATGAAACCATCCTTGCGGCTGAATTCCACGTCAAAGTCGTCTCCTTTCACGATAAGATAATTCTTATCCGTGTGTACAATCCCCGGGAGTCTCACATCGGTGTTCCTGTCGACAGCATTGACGACAACCGGTTCGGAAGGAGTGAAGGGATGTATCACGATCTCGTCTCTCGCCACTACATGGCCAACCGGCAGCAGCCCTTCCGGACGTTTCAGCTCGTAGGCAATGTCAAGGAGCCATTCGCCACAGTCACAAACCTTGCCGAAATCGATATTGACGGTCTTTTTCTGACGTGGAGCCACATCAAGACTTTCAAGACGGCCGGAACGCACCGCCACCCCATCTTTCTTCAATCTCCACACCATAACATAGTCGGAAAGGTCACGGAAGAAATTCTCATTATAGATTTCCACCTCACCACTGGAAAGGTCACCCGGGGTTGTCCAGATGTTCTGATAGATGCGTCCCACCTCATACATATGCGGATTCGGCACACGGTCTGGACTTACCAGACCGTTGTCACAGAAATTGTTGTCACTCGCGTCATAGCGGTTGAAGTCGCCGCCATAACCGTAGATGCTCTTCCCTTCAGGGGTCTTCCACCTGATGGACTGGTCGACAAAGTCCCAGATGAAGCCCCCCTGCAGGTTGGGGTAGCGGCGGTAGATATCCCAATACTCCTTGAAACCACCTTGAGAGTTGCCCATGGCATGGGCATACTCACACTGTATGAGGGGTTTCGACTTGGAAGCATCCATACCGTATTCCTCAACGAGATGCGGGTAATAATACATCGGGCAGAAAACATCTGTATGGTCATTTTGGGCGGCTTGCTCATATTGCACGGCACGCGAAGGATCTGTCTTCTTTATCCATCTGTAAGCGGCCTCGAAGTTCTCCCCGTCCCCTCCTTCATTGCCGAGCGACCAGAAAATCACCGACGGGTGATTGAAGTTACGGCTGACATTGCGCCGGTTACGCTCGAGATGAGCTTTCCGGTAGGCGGGATTCTTGGCAAGAGTCTTATCCTCGTAACCCATTCCGTGTGACTCTATGTTGGCCTCGGCCACCACATAAAGCCCGTACCTGTCACATAGGTCATACCATAGAGAATTGTCGGGATAATGGCTTGTACGTACAGCATTTATATTGAACTCCTTCATAAGGCGTATGTCCTGCAGCATCCGTTCTGGAGAAATCACATAGCCTCCGTCAGGATCAATCTCATGGCGGTTCGCCCCCTTGAAAAGAACCGGCTGGCCATTGACCAGCACCTGGCCGTGGGCAAGCTCGACCTTGCGGAATCCGACTTTCAGGGGTATGACCTCACCCCCCTCTTTGACGGAGGCATAGAGGGTATACAGAGCGGGGGATTCAGCCGACCATTTCTCAGGGTCGCGGACATTGATTATGGTCCTGCCTGATTTCGCTTCCGTCTTGGCGATCTCCCTGCCGGACGCGTCGACCAGCGACAGCTCGACCGGACGGTTCCCTTTGATTGTCAGGTCCACGGCGAGCGATCCGTCTTTGTATTCCCGGTCGAGATCCGGAGTAACACGTATATCCTCTATGCGGTTCTTGTCGCGGGCATAGAGGTAACAATCCCGGGCCACGCCGCTCAGACGGAAGAAATCCTGGTCCTCAAGATATGAGCCGTCATTCCAACGGAAGACCTGAAACGCGACAAGGTTATCTTCTCCCGGCCTGAGATAGGGCGTCAGGTCAAACTCGCTCTCAAGCTTGCTGTCTTCTCCATACCCGACAAACTTGCCGTTGACCCACAGATAGATATTGGAGGCCACCGCCCCGAAATGGGCGATCACATCCTTTCCCTTCCAGGAGGCAGGGATGTGGACAGTCCTGCGGTACGACCCCACATGGTTGTTTTTCACAGGCACTTCCGGGGGATTATTGTCAAACTGGCTTCTCCAGGCATACCCGATATTGACATACTGGGGGTCGCCGTAGCCGTTAAGCTCCCACATGGCGGGCACTTTGATATTATCCCAGCCGCGGTCGTTGAAACCGGGCTTCCAGAAATCGACGGGACGCATATCGGCATCTCGCACCCAGTTGAATTTCCATATCCCGTCAAGAGTCAGGAAATTGTCGGAATCCTCTTTCACCCCCTTGCGGGCGGCATCCTCGTCTTCATACGCGAAATACGCCGTGTGCATCGGGAGTCGGTTCACTTCATTGACATCCGGATCCTGCCATTCCTTCATCGTCTGGGAGGAAACCACAGCAGCGAAAGACAGCAACCCGAGTGACAGAACTGATTTTTTCATGTTCATATTCAAGGTCTATATCTGTTTGCTAATCAAATTATTAAAAGACAACCCGCAGGAAAGCAGGGATTTTATCCGCGGGGAATCCTTCCTGGATCTCCAGGACGTCCCGCAGGCGGCTGATATCATTCTTTCCATATTCCAAGAGGTATTCATGGTTTTTTAATATTCTATCTGAATATAACCGCTTACCGGGACTGTGACACGCTGCACCCCTCCGGCTATTTCTGGGGCGGGGGCTTCACGACCATACACATCGTATGCCATGACCTTGCGGGGGACGGCAGGCATATCCAGCACCACGGAGTGGGCGCCGGAGGCGTTGATGACATAGGTTGTTTTCCCGGATGTCTTTATCTCCGGCACACTCATGTCATCGTAGACCGCCACAATCAGCTCGTCGTCGCTCTCTGCCTCGATGACGGGATAACATATCTCCGGATGATATGGACGGAACTCTGACTTGAGGAGGGTCTCCCGGTGGATCTGCGAGAAATCAAGCCAATGTCTTATGACCTCAATATGACTTTCAGGCAAATCTCCGAGCATCATCGAATACTGCACGACGCCAAACAGGGCCGAAAGGATGTGGCGGGCGGCATTTTCCGGTGTCTCGGCCAGATTCCATTCCAGCATATCCGAATGCACGGCGCTCTCCCCCGAAGTCAACCGCAAGTTGGCTATGCGCTGGCGGTTGCCCTGAAGGTCGGCGGGACAGTCTCCTGCGCGGAACATATTGCCATACTGACGCATGGACGGCCCCATGTATCGCTGGCGGAATTCGACCAGCACGTCCGGTCTGATTGCGCTCAGCCGCCGGTAAATCTCCTTCATCAACACATCTATGGCGGCGGGAAGCGATTTGATGTCGCGTCCGGCATAATTGTCAGTCTCCGCCGGATCCCCGTTGTCGAAACTGAAGCTGTCGATAAAATCGAGTTTGAATCCGTCGAGTCCGTATTCTTTCATCGCGTTCTCATACGTCGAGCAGAGAAACTCCCTGACTTCGGGGAAACGTGGATCAAGCACACACACGTCTGCGGACTCACTCAGATACTTTCCCTTGAACCGCTCGTAATTGCGGCTCTTTTTCCCGACATAGGGGACAGAATACCACACCATATACTTCATGCCCATGTCCTGCACACGCTTCACGTGCGAGGCGAAATCAGGGAACCGGTTGGGACTCACCTCCCAGTCGCCGCAGAAAGCATATCCACGGTTGTTGTCATCCGTCTGCCAGCCGTCATCGAGAATAATGGTTTTCATTCCCAGCCGCGACGCCTCAAGGCATTCGCGCTCCACGCCTTGGGCCGTGACATTCTGATGGAAATTATACCATGTGGAGTAAAGCGGCGCGAATGCCTCGGGAGGAGCCGCGACCGGTCTCACTCCGGCTGCGGCCGTCATCCAGTCGGCACCGTCCCTGACAGCCTCGCTCCACATCACCGGACGGGAATCGAGCATTATCCTTGTCTCATACCGGGTCATCGGAGCCTGCGGCCCGTTGAAATAGCTGAGTTTCCCCAACAGATTGCTGCCTTCCTCGACCAGCCCGAACTGGGCGTCCACCTTACGCGATGGTTCGCCGGCGGTGACGGTCAGCCGGTTGCCGTTGTTGCCGTTTATAAAAGCATATATGGGCATATCGAAGGCCAGATGGCTCGAATAATAGCCCATCCAGTCGGGGCGCAGCTGACAACGGTCCATATCGCCGGGGCGCCACAGATGGTGGATGTCAAGCTGGGGTACCGACATGGTCACATCAAACCTGGGCGGGAGCCGCAAACTGTCAGAGACAAGCGTCACGGTGAGGATTTCCTTACCATCCACGGAATCCACCCTGACGTCAAACTTCCAGTCGTCAGGCTGCTGACAAGCCACGGTGATTTCTCCAGCACTTCGGGTTTTCACGCGCCATTCTCCGGCCTGCAGGTTCACAAGGCCAAAGGATGCACAAATGGCCGCGACCAATAATCTTTTCATACAAAAAACAGATCCAATAAGTGCCGTACATTTGTTCGTACAAAGGTACGGCACCGATTATAAACTAACTCAAAATTGTCTGGAACATAAAGTGTCTCGACAGGAAACGTCGGAAAAAAGCGGGGAATCCAAATCTTCTGGAGGACTCCCCGCTTTGACTTTGCCGAGGTATCAGCCGGCGGCCGATGTCACATCACCACTTTTTTGGCTTTCGGGCCTTGCTTGACGATGTAAATCTGTCCGGCGGCAGGAACTGCAACCTTGATACCCTGCAGATTGTAATATTCCATGGGGGCATTTTCGCAATCATCCGGCACCGATTCCACACCTGAGAGTGTCATATGGGTGAGCGTGAAGTTGTCGGCACGGAACCATGCGCCATTCTCGGCAACGAAATTGCCCTCCTCATCACCGCCTGCGACCCCGAGAGTAAGAGGTGCGGATGGCGCGAGATCAAACTCAACCTCGACCTTCCGGAATACTCCTTCGTTGGAATCCTCGGGGATGGTCACCCCCTTGTGGCTGTCATTGGCGAAAATGTAGACGGTGCTGTTGGCAGGAGCGGAAACCTTCACGGCAGCCACATACTTGCCTGAGGGGAGACCGTTGATTGTCTGTGAGACTGTGTGTCCCTTGGCATCATCCCAGGTGTTGTAGAGATATTTTCCGTCGCCACCTTCGGTTGCCTTGCCATCCTTGTTCTCCGCCACGACCGTGTCTCCGCCGGTAGCGAAAGTCCAGCCCCATGAGCCAAGCTCGAAACTGGGATTGAGGATGGCGTAAGTCATATCGGCAGGCACATTGGCCTGAGCCTTGCATACGGCGGCAAGAGCCTCGTAGGTCATATGTACCTCCTCGGTGCCGTCGCCGGTGATATTATGGTTTCTCCAGCGCTCCTCAACCTGGCTGTTGTCAAATCCCGTGAGGCCCAGACGGGCGGCGATGGCGGCGGCGTCAGCCATAGCCTCCTTGACGTTCTTGTACATCACATCGTAAGGATCGCCGCCATTGTTTCCGATGTAGAGCAGTTCGAAGTTGTCGAAGTAAAGGACAGTCGGATTGGAGTCGGGCCCCTTGACAAACTTGACCTCAAGTTTGCCGTCGGTCACATTGACCGGGAACTGCACCTTGTGACGGCCTTCGTAGACAGCCGTTCCGAAGTCGATGGCGCTGAATGTCGCCCCGTCGCCCACTCGGTCGTATGCCACATCAACGCCATTGACGGTCATAGCGGGATTCGCCCCGTCGGAAACCACATATCCCGACATCACATAAGCGCCCGCGGGAAGCCCCTCTGCGAGGTTGGTGATTGTGTAGGCAGTGGTTGCTCCATTATCCACCCGGTCGTTGTAAGACTTGTAGACTCGGGTGAAACGCCAGGCGTCGTCGTCAGTGGTGGACGAGGCCAGCTCGAACAGGGCGTTCTCACCGGCGTCTGTGCGCACCCATCTGGAGTTTTCGGTGCTGTTGGGAATGATAGACGCGCCGGGAAAGAGGAATGTGGCGTTGGCAGGATTATCCACCCCTGCTCCGGCGAGCTGCTGAACCAGTTCCTCGCGGGTGAACAGTTCCCACTGCTGGGCAGCATCCCCGGCGTTGAGCGGGCAGTCGTTGATATACATATCGCCATCCATTCCGACGGCTTTCTCCTGACCTTCCACCATATATTTGAACACGAACTTGCCGTTGCCGACTGTCTCGACAGTCCACACACAAGACTCGCCTATGGATTTGTCAAGATAGATGTCCCTCGCCTGGAAGTATCCGGAAGGGTTGACGGCACGGAACTGGTCGGCTCCCCCGGCGGCCTCGAACGTCACGGGAAGGCCTGACTCCCCGACAATGGCGTGAGCGCCCCACCAGCCACCCGCGGTGAGGAATTTTCCGTTAGCGACATTACGCATATAGTAGGGTGTACCGGGGACAATCCCGGTAGCGGCGAACGCCTGAAGCCCGACCATGCAAGACAGAAGTAAAATACTTTTCTTCATGAATGATAGATTTAGGGTTTATACTCTTCTAATAACGCCATCACCGGAAATATCTACTCACGGGACAACCGGGAAAAACAAATTTTTACTTATAAAATGTTCCGGCTGTCATTCCGTGAGACCGCAGGCTCACTTGAGCCTCAGCGTGTTGTCTACCTCCTCTATCTCGAACAAGCGCATACGCTCCGCGCCCTCGGGATTATTTGGCTGATGCAGCGCGAGTCTCAAGGTACCTCCGAAATCCGTGAAAATCATACCGTGACCTCCGTCACGGGCAAACACAGGCTCGGGATCCTGTATCCAGGGGCCGGCGATGCGTCCTGTCTTCGAACGGGCGACCCCGAGGGCATAACCGTCAGGACTCATTCCCGACCATATCATATAGAGGTTGCCTGACTGTGGCGATTTATACAGGAACACGCCATCGGTCACATAGCACATCTCGTCTCCGGCCATCCATCCCGACGCCCATGCGGGAGCCGAGCCGCAGAACAGTCTCACAGGAAACGAAACGGCCCTCATATCCGGATCAAGCTCAACCATCTCCACCGTTCCGTCGGACATCTCGACCCATTCATGGCAATACACCATATAATTGTGCCCGTCTTCCCGATAGAAGGTGCCGTCGAGACACATCTGTCCCACAGGTGTGGCCGGCAGCTTGTCACCGAGCGGCACAAAAGGACCCGTCGGGGAGCCGGCGACAAAAATCTGTGTGCCGCGCTGCTCGAATTTCCTGCCGTTTTGCGCCGCTTTCCAGGTCGTGGGGTCATTGACAGTGGCGAACATATAGAACCGGCCATCGATTTCATGCATCTCAGGGGCCCAGACAGTGCCTGTGGCCCAGTTGTCAGCCGGGATTTCAAGAACCTGGACAGGATCAGACCATGACTTCAGGTCACGGCTGGTCAAAACCTGCACCCCTCCCCTTTCAGCCGCGATATCCCATGCCGGACTTTTGGACCTGTAAAGATAATAGGTCGAGTCAGCCTCGTTGGCGAAGATGAAAGGGTCGCGCACATTTATGTCGTCAATGTCGAGCGCCAGCCCTGTCAATCCTGTTGACAGAGCCAGCAACGCTGTGAGTATCGATTTCATTCGTAAATAACTGTTCAAAATTATAACCTGTGACAAATCATTTCACCACCACCGAAACCGAGGAGGTCCCAAGAGTCACCACATAATAGCCAGCAGGCATCGTCAGGACGACCACCTCGCCGGGAGCGGTGTCGGAGTAGACACAGACACCTCGCACATTGTAAATCCGCAGGGGGCCGGCGTGGCCACAGAGGGATTCAATCTTCATCATGCCGGGAGTTTCGGTCTGCACACGCAACGGCTTTACGGCAGCCCCGTCAGCGATAGCCGGGGTATCCCCTCCCGATAATATGTTGGGGTGCGGAAGCTCTATAAGCGACCACTGCCGATGTACCGGCGCGTCGGATGTGTCGTCATATCTCCACAATCCCAGACGTGTGTTGGCCGATGATGATTCTCCCTCAAGGTCAAACGCCCTCGATCCGTCAACATTGGAGATGTAGCAGTGGACCGGATCTATGCGGTTGAGCCTGAACACCTGTCGGCCCGTCTCGTATTTCTCTCTGTCGAGGTAATAATTGTTCTCGTTGGATTCCGTCAGAATCGAACCGTCAAGGTTGGTGAATTTATACAGGTCTCCGCTGCGGGTTATTTTCCATTGCTGTGACTGACTCATGTCTGTCGGTTTCAGACGCACACCGTCATCGTCGGCCGTGACCACCACATCAGAAGCGGTGCGGGGACAAATCAGGTATGTGGCCTCAGGGTTTATCTCACCCGAGAGCTGCCTGGTCGTCACCGGCACTATCAATGTCGCCACGGATGTCGGAGGCAGGGTGAACTTCAGTGTGTTGCCTCCCACCTCGTAATCACCGAACGTGGCTGTGTCGCGCGACGGGTCGGTGATGTAAGCAGACACCGAAGATTCCACCTTCTCGAACGCAGCAAGGTCGACTTTGTGAGTGATTCCGACCGGAGAGGTGTTCAGCGCCACAATCACCAGGTGGTCCCCGCCGGGGGTCAACGCCGCCAGCGTGTTGGGATTGAGCGAGGTGATGATAGTGGAGCCCGGTTCTATGAAACGGCTGAACTGGGTTCGTACAAAATAATGCTTCGTATGCCACGCGTCACCATTGTGATAGTCATTGGTCATCACCAGCCCCCACTGGTCATTGTTTTCCTCGATATATTGCCAGTCAATCCAGGCGGAGGGCATCATGAATCGGATGTCATCGACAAGGCGCCGGGCGAGATTCAGGTTACCGCGTATCCCGGAGCCGTCGGCGCCGACCTCGCTCATCCACAGACGTATCGACGCGTCATTACACAAGGAACTGAGTTTGGCCCGTGAGAAATCATCGGCCGTGTAGCTGTGGGTGTTCCACTGCCCTATCATATCAAGCACTCCGGCATTGCGGTAGGCTATGAAATCACGCACAGACTGGCTGACATCGGTCTCGTCGGAGACAGCCACCGTAGTCGAGAGTCCAGACTGGCGCAGTTTCGGGACAAGAACCTTCAGGAAGTTTATCTGTGACTCAATCCCGAAATGGCAGCCTTCCTGCTCGCCGCCGGCATACCAGTAATTGGTCATCGGCTCGTTGAAAGGTTCAAGCGTGCGGAATTCTATCCCGTATTGTTCCTTGTAATGACGGCACACCTCTATGAGGTAGTCGGCAAACTCTCCGTAATATTCAGGACGTAGATTGTCAGACCCACGGTCCTGGTTGCCCCCCACACATCCGCTGTATGTCATGTAATACGGAGCGGAATTGCTGAATGCCTCGAATATGGCGTCAGGACGTTTCTCCTTGATTTTCAGCATTATCTTACGCTGGGCCTCGTCACGGCTCCATATGTAGGGACCTGAGGAGGAATCCTTGAAACCCTCCATCTCGGCCCGCTCTCCCTTGCCGTCGCGCATATGATGTTCGCGACAGTCGGCGTAGGAAGGGTTGTCGCCTCCGCCGATATTATAGCGGAATATATTATAGTTCAGGCCGGCAGGGCTGACAAGCCAATCGATGATTTTGTCGATTTTGTCATCGCTCCATTTTCCGCACATATTGGCCCACCAGCAAAGCGAGACGCCCCATCCCTCGAACTGATGCCTCTGTGCGCCCGGCGCGACGACATAGGTACATTCGTCGAGAACGGGAGCTTGCGTCGGGTCGTAAGACAGATACCAGTAGTCGGGCACCTCCTTGTTGGAATAAGCCCACGAACCGGGGATTGTGTTGTCAACGCCGACATACTTGTCGTTTGCCCTGCAACGCAGGGTGACATAGAAGTCTGACACCGCCTCGACGGCGTATTGGGCGTTGTATGACGAGGCATCACTGAGAAAGCAAGCATCGTAGTCGCCGCTGAGCGACAACACTGTCCCGTCCGGAGCGAAGATATTGTAATACCCGCTGGAAGAGGGGGAAATCCGGAGCATCTGCGGGCTGGTGACGTTCGCGCTCTCCAAGGCCGCGTGTCCCTGACTGCCTTTGACCAGATGCGAGCCACTCGAGTGCATCAGAAAACAAGTGGCGGGCAATTCCACTCCGTAAGCATCGGCCGACATAGAGATGACCGCCGCCAGAGTGGCAAAAACTATCTTGTTGTTCATCGTATCTTTTTATTATTCGTTGATATTCGGCAGGCAACCGCTCAACTCATTTCATGTCAACCGGTTGTTTTGTTTCAATCAGTTACTTATGCTGAATTTGTATCTGCAATGGCTGTGATAGGTCTCTCCGGGCGATACCACCACCGAGGGCCACCGGGGATTGTTTGGACTGTCGGGAAAATGCTGGCTCTCCATGCACACGGCCGAACGGCGGGGATAAGCTATCCCCCGTTTCCCTTTCACTGTGCCGTCAAGGAAATTGCCGATATAGAACTGTATGCCCGGTTCGTCGGTGAACACCTCCATTCGTATACCCGTGGTCATGTCTGTGAGACTGGCGGCAGGACGGCTCACGTCACGGGTGGAACAAAGCACCATATTGTGGTCGTACCCACGGCCGTTGGCGAGCTGACCGTCGCCGGAATCAAGATCCCGGCCTATCGGCTTGGGAGACCTGAAATCGAACGGAGTGCCCTCGACAGAGCTTATCTCTCCCGTGGTCATGAATGTGGAGTCAATGGGTGTGAAGCCGTCGGCATCAAACCAGACTATCTCGCCGAGGATATCCCGGGAGGCATCCCCGCCCAGATTGAAATAGGAATGGTTGGTCAGGTTGAGAATGGTGGGGCGGTCGGTGACTGCCTCGTATGAGATGTCAAGGGCATTGTCGCAGGTGAGTGTGTAAACGACTTTCACATCTACATTGCCAGGGAAGCCAGCCTCGCCGTCGGGCGAATGCAGCGACAGGCATAGCGAGGAATCGTTGACCTCATCCACATTCCACACCGAGTGGTGGAATCCTTTCGGGCCGCCATGCAGGCAGTGTCCGAAGTTGTTTTGCGGCAACCGGTACTCCACACTGTCAATCCAGAAACGGCCGCCATTGATACGGTTTCCGTACCGGCCGATAAGCGCGCCGAAATTATCATCGATTTCCAGGTAATCTTCCAGGGAGTCGTGACCAAGCACGACATCCGTAAGTTTGCCGTCGCGGTCGGGGACCATCAACGAGACGACCCGGCCGCCGTAGTTGGTGACACAAACCTCGCAACCATTCCTGTTGACGAGGGTGTACAACGCCACCGGGCATCCGTCGACCACGGCATTGAATTTCCCGGGATCGAGCCCGGATTCTGTAAGTCTGTCCGTTGTCGCGCAGGCCCCTGTGGCAAGAAGAATGGCCGCGGACACCGGTATCATCAGTATCTTGTGCATAATGTGTCAGAGTGGGATTATTTCAGTTCAAAACGGCGGGTGATGAGATTTCTTGAATCGGGACCCACCATGAGGTCGAATTCCCCGGGCTCCCAGACATATTCCAGCTCGGGATTGTAGAAACGCAACATATCGGGGGTAATAGTGAACGCGACGTCGCGACTCTCACCCGGCTCCAGGGTGACACGTCTGAAACCTTTGAGTTCCTTGACCGGACGGGCAAGCGACGCGTAGATGTCACGTGTATATAGCTGGACAATCTCAGTGGCCCGGCAACGGCCGGTGTTTGTGACATTGACAGTTGCCGTAATGGCTCCGTCGGCTGTGAGTGTTGTCTTGTCGAGACTCAAGTCTCCATATCTGAAGGATGCGTAACTGAGTCCGTAACCGAAAGGATACAGCTCCTCGTTGCTCTCATCGATATAGTTACTGCAATAACGGTTGAACACTTTCGGGTCAGGATCGGGGCGGCTGGTGTTCATATGGTTATAATACAAGGGTATCTGTCCGGCATGGCGGGGGAATGTAGTGGTGAGCTTGCCGGAGGGGGACACTTTCCCGAAGACCACATCGCAGATGGCGTGGGCGGCCTCGCTACCTCCGAACCACACATTCAGTATGGCGTCAACATTGGCGTCTTCCCAGGTCAGGACAAGCGGACGGCCCGTGAACAGAAGCAGCACGACCGGCTTTCCGGTCGCCACCAGCCCGCGCAACAGCTTTTGCTGGACGTCTGGCAACTTTATGTCGGCCCGTGAGGCTGATTCGCCGCTCATCTCGGCCGATTCCCCCATAGCGGCCACGACCACATCGGCTCTGGCAGCGGCGGCGAGAGCCTGGCGCAACAATGTCTCATCATCGCCGCGTCTGACAGGCCGTATGCCGTTGGCATTGTTCTCGACGGTCTCGTCGGCGTAGATGTTGCAACCCTTGGAGTATATGACTTCCGCTTTCCCACTGAGTTCCCGGGTCATGGCGTCAAGCAACGACAGATGGCCCGAGGGGGTGCAGGTCATACTCCACATACCACACATATTGTTTGCGGCGTCAGCCATCGGGCCGACAAGCGCTATGCTCCCTTTCGGCTCAAGCGGGAGAGTCTGATTGTCATTCTTAAGCAAGACAAAAGTCTCGGCGGCGATTTCCCGGGCGGCACGCCGGTGTTCGGTAGTGTAGATTTTCCCGGCCACGGATGTTGTGTCGCAATACTTGTAAGGGTCATCGAACAGTCCCAGGCGGTATTTCGCCTCAAGCACGCGGCGGCAGGCCTTGTCTATCATCGCCATTGTGACTGCCTTGCCGGACAGCGACTGACCAAGGGTGGTCAGATAGCCTGATGAGACCATATCCATGTCCGTGCCTGCCTCAAGAGCTTTCACCGAAGCCTCCGGCAGGGGGGCATAACCGTGGGGCGACATCTCGGAAATCACATCGTAATCGGTCACGAGCAATCCGTCAAATCCCCAACGGTCACGCAGGACATCGACCATGAGCCACTTGTTGGCAGCCGCCGGAATCCCGTCGACAAGATTGAATGAGTTCATCACGCTGGCCGCGCCGCCGCGGATGGCGGCCTTATAAGGGGGAAAATACTCGTTGAACATACGCTGACGGCTCATGTCGACAGTGTTGTAGTCGCGTCCCCCTTCCACGGCGCCATACAGCGCGAAATGTTTCACACATGCCATTATCTCATCTTTCCCGGACATATCTTTTCCCTGGTAGCCCCGGACGTAGGCCGGCCCAAGGACCGAGCCAAGATAGGGGTCTTCACCATTGCCTTCGGCGATACGGCCCCAGCGCGGGTCACGACAGATATCCACCATCGGGCTGTAAGTCCAGTTGATGCCGGAGGCGCTCGCCTCTATGGCCGAAATCCGGGCCATCTTCTCGATTGCCACCGTGTCCCAGCTGCATGACAGGGCGAGCGGAATGGGAAAAATGGTCTCGTAACCGTGTATGATGTCGGCTCCGACAAGGAGGGGAATTCCAAGTTCGGTCTCCTCCACGGCGATGCGCTGCAGTTCGAGGATCTTACCGGCTCCCTTGACATTGAAGACGCCTCCTATTTCCTGGCGGCGTATCATCTGCTCAAGCTCGTTGGTCATCACATGACCGGTTACCATGTCGCCTCCGGTGACAAGATTCATCTGGCCGAGTTTCTGCTCAAGAGTCATGCGCCCCATAAGCTCGTCGATAAAGGAGTCCATCCGGCTGTCGGGATCGTTACCGCTATGACCGCATGAACACATCAGGGCCAGACATACCGACGGGAGCAAAGCTTTGATATGTTTTTTCATGATTCATGTTTCTGATTAAGGAAGCGGAGCCGGACGCGATTATATATAACCTATTGGAAAAAAGATTCGCATCCCGGCTCCGCAACAACTCAAAAGTCAATCTCTGTCAATGATGGCCGTGGCCGTCGAGCAACACCGGCGTGACAACGATGGGGTTGCGGGTGGTGTCTATCACAAGACGGTATGTGCCATATTCCTGGCCGATGTCACCTACTGTGCATCCGAAGTTGGCCTCATTGCCCACACCGTCCTGCCAGGCGAATGAACGTCCGAAAGAACTCGTGTCGGTGATTGTGACCTGACTCGACATTATCCGGTTGTCCCAGCCCCGGCTTCCGTACAGAGTCAGCTGTGACCAGCTGCTGTGGATGAGGAAAGTGGTCTCGAATATCCCGGGAGCGGTCTCCGCGCAACATAGGTATTGACGGGGATTGTCCCAGCTCCAGCCTTTGGAGATGTATATCGAGTCGTCATGGTAACCGACATCCCATCCACCGGTGCGTCCGTGGCCGAAATACTGTCCGGTAATCCAAAGACCCTTGTCGGATGTGCGCTCGACCCAGATGTGTTCGGTACCGTCAACATCATAAAGCACGCGGTATTCGCCGCTCATGGCGTTGAACGTGTATGAGCCGTCATCGTTGCGCACAAAGAACTCCGGCTGCAACATATAGTCGAGACCCTGGAAATTCTCGAAGTTTACGCGTTCTCCCTGGGTGAGGTTCACGGTAGCCTCCATGAACTCGTCATAGCGGCTGGCCTTCAGGGACACTCCGTTGACCTTGTAGTCAACAGGGCGGATCTTGTCCTGCGAGGTCATTTCGGCCAGATACACTATCTTGTTGTTGAAATCCACGCGGAGGGTATAGCTTCCGGCCGTGAAGTCCGGACCGGGGAGCAGGTCGCCGGTGAACATACAGTAATCAGGCGTCCCGGCCACACCTTTGGCGAGAAGATTGGCCGGCACCGGCTCGAACAGCTGTGTGGAGCGGGCGCTCCCCCAGTCGCGGGCGCGATAGAATTTCACATCGAAATCGCGGGCAAGATAAATGGAGGTCTCGTACACTCCTTCGTCAACCTTGATCATCTGGAATGAACCGACAGGTTCGGTAAGCTTCCATGCCCCGACGGTCGCGTGTCCGGCCTTGGGATGGCCGAATCCAGAACCGGTAACCCACATCGATGTGCCGTCGTAAGCGTTCATCGACGGACACTCGGCATAAATGAGCATTCCCGACGCGTCGAAATATATGTCGTATTCACCGGTGGGCCCTTCGAACCGGGCGCGCCCCTCGACATCGGATATGACATCGAAGAACTGGGGCTGAACCATCTCGGCGATACCGCCGAAATTGGTGAACACCACTTCCTGACCCTTTGTGAGGGTCTGGCGGGTATGGAGATAGGCTCCGGCAGGCTCCATCAGCACACCGTTGACATAATAGTCTTCCTGCTGGACCGGCACACGGCTCTCGATATCGAAGGTCTTAGCGGCCAGGTCGACGGTGATGTCATACACTCCGGCCTGGAACAGCGGGCCGGCACAGAAGTCGCCGGTCCCGGTGACGAGGGCGGGCTGATTCAGGGTGAGGTCTTCGGCCCATATCTCGATTTCCTCATGGGAGCCCCAGCCATGGTGACGGAAGAACTTGAACTTGAATCCCTGGGCGAGATACAGGCTGATCTCGAATTTGTCAGGCGCCACGCGACGGCAGCTTTGCACATTGTCGGGAGCGTCTATCGACCAGAAGGTGGATATCGCCTCTGTCGCGCCTGAATGGCCGAGCTGCTCACCGATGACATAGAGCGCGTCAGGATATTTCAGCTCGGGCTGCTCGATATACAGCAGGTTGTTGAGATGGTCATAGATGACATCGTACTCGCCGGTGTCTCCCTTGAAGACCGCCTGTCCTGGCGATGTCACATCCCAGAAATGGTTCTGAAGGGTGTATTGAAGCTGTTCCAACCCGACGAAGTCGACGGTCTGGCCTTGGGTGAGCGAAATCTTCGTGCCGTTGAAGGAGGTGTAGTATGTATCGGTCAATTCGAGTCCGTTGACTTTCACGGCGGCCTTGGCGGGCCAGTCAGGCCATTGCTCGGGACGGGTGATGTCATCGGAACATGAGCTTGCCAGGCATAAGCCTGCAGCCAATATGGCAGAGGATATTACTTTGTTCATAATGGAAGTTTCTCTGTATTAGCGTTTATAAGCGTTAAGGATGGCCTGGTATTCTGTCTCGTTGACGCGCACCATACAACCGTGGCGAGCCTTGGGGCCTGCGAAATATCGTTCGGTCCAGGGGCCGTCGAGCGATTTGGCCTCGAACATATCGTATTGCAGCGGGTAGTTCTCGGTGAAGAGGAAGAATCCGTCACCGTTGACATTCGGGACCACGATGGGAGCCTCATGCCAGCGGGCAAGGTCTGTGATGCGCGGACCGGGATTGGCATAGGGGCCGGTCAGCGCCTGAGCTTTGGCTATACGGATGGTCTTGCCGGTCTCCGGAGCGGCCTCCTGGGTGCGTTCGTCTTTAAAGATGGCATAATATGAGTCGCCTGCACGACGGATGATAACGTCGATTGTGGCCATGTCCTCATCGCTGCCTGTGAAGTCAAACAGTAGCGCGGGATCGGTGAAGCTCTTGAAATCCTTGGTCAGGATGTAGAATGTACGTTTTGTCTCCCACTCGTCTGCATTGGAGTCGTCACCGGTCTTTCCGGCGTGCCAGGTGATGATGTACTGGTCGCTGGGATCATCGTAAAACATCTTGGGAGCCCCGTAATATGTCTCCTCGTTGACGTATCCGTAGAGGTCTTTGATTTTGTTGAATATCGATTTGGCCAGCTTGGTGTATTCCCAGTTGACCAGGTCGGTTGAATGCCACAGCAAGGGGATGCCGGAGCCTTTCTTGACGCTGATCATGTAGTAGCCGTCGCGCCCCTTGCAGATATCGGGGTGGCCGCAATATGCGGGCAGCACTGTGCGCCCGTCGTTGAGGGTCTCCCAGTTGTAGGCGTCGCGGGAGACGCTGTAGAACAGAGAGCCGTAGTTGTCATCCGTCATATGAGCGAAAAGATAACCGCCGTCGGTTGCCTCCACCGGTTTCCCGGCCACAGGTGCCGGACTGTCCTCCGAGTTGCAGGCCAGCGTGGCGAGTCCGAGCATGATGCAAACAAATATATTCCTTATATATGTCGATTTCTTCATGGTTTGTTGTTGATTTTTGAGGGATTTTACATACCTTGAGCCTGGCCGTAGTCAACTTCCCAGTCGGGGCGGGAATAGTACTGGTCGAGCTTGCAGCCGTTGGCGGCGGCAGCCTCCACAGCGTAGTTAGGCAGGGGCACGTACTGGCGTGTGGGGACTTCCCCTTTCACTTTTGATGTCTCGCGGGCATAGCGGTTGAACCGGATAAGGTCAATCTTGCGGCAGCCTTCGTAATAAAGCTCATGGGCACGTTCGGCAAGAATCGCGGTCAGGAAATTGTCGGCCGATGATGTGGCGGAAGCGTCAAGATCGGGGAGATTGGCTCGACGGCGTACCTGGTTGACGGCGTCAATCGCCGCTCCGGAGGGGGCGCTGTTGGTCTTGCGGACCGACAGCTCGGCATACATCAGCAACGCATCGGCCCAACGGGCGATCGGGATGTCGGTGCCCTGGAAAGAACCGGATGTCTCGATGGGGAATTTATTGCAGATAAAGCCGTCCCAGCGTGTGCCAAGGTCGTTGGCGGTGACTTTTTCGCCGCTCTTGTTCCACCACTCGGTGACGATTAGGTCGCGACGGCGGTCGCCGTTTTCGAATGTGTCGTAGAATTTCTTGGCCACATTGTAGAAAGCCTGCCAGCCGCCGTTCTGCGGGAAGAACACCGTGGGGTTGTCGTCGGGATCGAGGGCTGCGGCATCCCAGGGAACGGTACACATGGAGAGGATGTTGGCATTGCCATGTTTCGGAGAGCCGTCGGCGAGGGGGTCGCAGCTCACGGCCATGATAATCTCGCTGTTGAACTTGTTGGCGTTCTTGTAAAGGTCGGCACATGGGTTGTCGCCCTGGGTGAAGAGCTGGTATTTGCCCTGGAGTTCGGCGAACATCTCAAGTCCCATATCATAATACCCGGGTATGTGGGCGCCTTCGTTGAGGCAATGGCGCATCAGGCAGAAACGGGCGTAATCGCGGGTATAACGACCCTTCTCGGTCTGTACCTCGGGAGCGTGTCTGGCGGCGAACAGGAGGTCGTCGTAGATGTATCCGCACATCTGGTCGAGCGTGGGGCGGGTGGTGTTGCGCTGGGCCTCGTCGTCAAACACCTTGTCGGGATCGACAATCACAGGCACCGGACCGAACACGTGCATGAGATAATACATCATCATGCCGCGGCAGAGACGTGCCTCCCCCAGAAGAGCGTCGCGTGTCTCTTCCGACATAACGCTGGCGGGAGCGTTCTGCAGCACGTTCACGATATCGGTAAAACGGGTTATCTCGGCGGTCTTCATGAAATGATTGGGGTTGCTGTCGTCGACCACCCATCCGCGCCAATAATGGATGCAGTTCTCGTAGTTGGCTTTGGAGAGCTGGAGCCATTCTCCGCCGCAGCGTGTATATCCCGGGGCCATGATGTCCGATGTCGAGTCGAAGAAACGGATGTCGCCGCCGGTGGCGATATACCAGCCGTGCATACCGGTGCCTTCATTTATGGTATAAGTGAAGGGGGTGGTGAAAGGGAGGTAGCAAATCATCATATAGGACACATATTCGCTTTCTGTCGAAGGATATTTGCCCTGGAGAAGCTCTCCGTATATCTTGGCGTCGAAATTGTCCTCACATGATGTGGTGAGGAGCATAATAGCCGCTATGATGGAGGATAATATTCTGGTTTTCATATAGAGGTAGGCTGTAATAAGCGTTTTTTAGAAGATAATCTTTGCGCCGAACGAGTATGTCCTCAACTGGGGATAGTTGCAACCTGACAGCATACTTGACGCAATGACGATTTCAGGGTCGTCGCCGGTGAAACCGGTGAATGTAAACGGGTTCTGCACGTCGACATAGAGGCGCAGGCTCTGCATATACCCCTTGAGGAACGACCATCTGCGGGCGTCGAACGTGTAGCCCAATGTAATGTTACGCACACGCAGGAAGTCGGCTTTTTCGTAGAAGAGCTTTATGCCTGCGTTGCCGGGCATGGTGACATCCTTGGTGGCAACGCCGGGAGTAGTCCCGTTGGGGTTGGTCTGAGAATTCCACACGGTGAACGCGTAATCAGTGGGGTTGGCGGCGCTTATGCCGCTGGCGAGGTTGTTGGCCGAGCAGTTGGCGGCCTTGGTGTTGTTGTATTTCTCCACGCCGAGCTGACCATACATATAGATGTCGAGGTCCCAGTTCTTGTAGGAAAAAGTGTTGCCAAAGCCGTAATAGAGCTTGGGGAGGAGGTCATCCATGTAGATGTCGCCCTCGTCTATGACTCCGTTGCCGTTGCGGTCGTCAATGATGGGGAAACCGGGTTTCTGGGCATCGACCGGAAGAGAGCGCTGCGAGTCGGGCATATTGCTGCGGTCTGCGTTGATTATGCCGGTGGTGTTATAGTAATAATAGGCGCTCATCGGCTCGTTTTTACGCTGCTGGTAGGTCTTGTAGTCATAGTTTGGCATACGTTCCACCCAGTCGGCGCGGTAGTGGGAAAGAGCCAGCGAGGTCGTCCAGGTAAAGTCTGTGGTACGGATGTTTTCGGAATTGAGCGAGAGTTCGACACCGGTGCGCTTATAGTGGGCGCCGTTGACCGGACGGGTGGGATACATATTGAGCAGGGAGGTATAGGCGGTGCCGAGCATATTTGTCACGTCGTTGCGGAAGATGTCGAAGTTACCCGAAAGCCGATTATTGAGAACCACGAAGTCGAGGCCGATGTTTTTCATTGTGGTCTTTTGCCACGTCACGTCGTCGTAGCTGCCCCCCAGGAGGACGAACGGCACATAAGTCACGCTGCCGTTGGAGAATTTTATGTCTTCACGCGACACACCGACAGTACCGTACAAGGAGGTGCCGAGGTTGTCGCTGCCGGTGACGCCGTAGCTGGCACGCAGTTTGAGCAGGTTGAGCCATGTGAAGTCTCGGAGGAATTTCTCCTGGGATATTTTCCATGCGCCTGACACCGATGGGAACCATGAGTATTTCTTGCTGTCGAAGAATTTGTCGGTACCGTCGCGGCGCACTGTCGCGGCAAGCACATACTTGTCGAAGAGGAGGAAAGACGCGCGTGCGAACTGTGAACGTTTCTCGTTTTCGTATTTATACGACGAGGGAACGAAGGGGCCGTCGGCCGCGCCGAGATTGGTGTCCTGGATCATGTCGTTGGCGTTCTGATAGGAGACGGTCATACCATCCCCCTTGTCGACATAGCGTCCCATACCCACGACCGCATTGAAATCAAGAGCCTGCCAGAAGTTATGGTTGAAATTCACCATACCTTCCATCGTCTCATACTGGCGTTCGACATACCCGAGGCTACCGCGCGACTTTTTCACGAGCCCGAAGTAGACATCCTTGGGGATGTAGGATGTGCGGCGCCCCGTCTCGTGATTGATGCCGTAGACCAGACGTACCGACAGCATCTGCTTGATTATGTCGATATCCATCGCGAAGTTGGCGTAGTAGCTGCTCTGGCGCGACTCGTCGATGATGTCGAGAGTAGCCACCGGGTTGGGGACACGGCCGAAGATGGTGTACTCGCCGTTCTTGTCATAGACAGGGAGGTATGTGGGGTAATGCAAGGCGGAATAGAGCGAACCGGAAGCCGAGTTGCCCTGATTTCCGGTATCGCCGCCGACCAGTCCGTTCTCGTATTTGTTCTTGTTAAGGTTGACGATGGTGGATAGCTTAAGGAACGGGAAGAGCTGCGCGGTGATGTTTGTGCGCAGTGAGTAGCGCTCCATCCCTGCATTGCGTATGATACCGTCCTCGTTGAAATAGTTCACGCCGAGATAATATTTCAGCTTCTGGGTGCCACCGCTGATTGTCAGCGAATGGTTGTTGATATGGCCTGTCTTGAGTACATAGTCCTGCCAGTCGGTGTCAGTGGCGTTGTCAATCTGGGCCTGGGAGAAGACGGGTGTCCACTTGCCGTCGTAAGCGAGGTTGCCGTAGGGATACTGGTTGTTGTTGAGCAGGTATTTTTCCTTGTCGAAGACGTTGACAAGGTTCATGTACTCGACGCTGTTGAGACGGTTGAGCCCGTAATTGTATCGTTTCTGTATGGAATAGCTCCCCTCGTAGGTGATGGTGGGCTTCCCTTCGGCTCCTTTCTTTGTGGTGATCAGCACGACACCGTCGGCCGCGCCGATACCGTAGATGGCGGCCGATGCATCCTTGAGTACCTCGATCGACTCGATGTCACCGGGGTTAAGCCCGGCCAGCGCAGAACGCTTCACATTGTCGGGCAGACCGGTCTCGCCGCTGCCGGCTTCGAGCGAAGAGTTAGGCATGATGACTCCGTCGACAACATATATGGGGTTGCCGCCGCCACGGATGGAGATATTGATGTCGCCGCCGGGCTGAGTGCTGCTGACAGTGGCCTGGAGACCTGCCGCGCGGCCAAGCAGCATACTTGACACGCTGCTGTTGGCGGCTTTCGATATTTTGTCGGTCTTGACGGTGGAAATCGCAGTGGTGAGGTTTTTACGTGTTGTCGTACCATAACCGACCACGACCACCTCGTCAAGCACGTTGTTGTCGGGCTTGAGACGCACGGTCAGGTCAGACGTGTCCCCGGGCTTGACGGAAGCAGACTGGAATCCCAGGTATGAGACATAGAGCTGACCGTCTTCGGGCATCTCTATCGAGAAAAAACCGTCGACGTCGGTGACCACTCCCGGGGTGTTTTTGTCAAAAGTGACCGGCGCGCCGATAAGGGGCTCATCGTTGGAGGCGTCCACCACCTTGCCGGTCACGCGTCTTTTCGCGGGAGAGGCAGGTGATGCGGCGGGGGAACCGGCTGCATCATCGGTTTTTTTCAACGCGATCTGGTATCCGTCGATATCATATCTGACGTTGGTGCCTTTGAACATCTGGTCAAGCATGGATGTCACAGGCTGGGAGGAGACTCTGACGTTTACCTTGCGTCCTGTGTCAATCGACCCGCTTGTGTAGAAAAAAATGTATTTGCTGTTGTGTTCGATGTAATCAAGGACATCTTTCACCGGGGTGTTGTTCATCTCCACGGTAAAAGTCTTGGAGTTGACGTAGCTTCCGCTAACGGCCGCCTGTGATGACAAGGTCGACAGACTCAGCCATAGCAACAGAATTATGCGTGATAACTCTTTCCTCGCATTAATCATGCGGATGTATTTATCCATGATAGTGCATTGGTTTAAGGTTTTGAAAATCTGGAGTTGAATTTAGATCGCGAGTTTAAATTCAGCCCGTTATATATTACACAATCGATTATTCGTCAGAATGGGAGACGGTCAGGGAGGCGGTCGCCGCTCATTTGATCCGGCAGACGTATATGCTGTCTCCCCTCTCCTCGTATGTCACCGGGGCGGAGAAGGCGATGGCGTGGAGTACATCCCCGATGTCGTCTTTAAGGTACAGCTTGCCGGTGACTTTTATGTCAGCCACATCGGGCGACAGCACAAACTCTCGCCCGTAGCAGACGTTAAGCCTGGAAAACACATCGGCAAGAGACTTATGGCTGTACACCAGCAGATTGTCTTTCCAGCTCACATAGGGTGTCACGTCGACCTGCCTGGGCGAGCTTATGGTGGAGCCGGTTATGTCGACCAGTTGTCCGGGGCTCATCGTCACCTTCCCGTTGGCGGAATTGTTCAGCTCGACTTTGCCTGATACAAGTACTACCTGAGACGGTGCGCCGTTGCCGTAAGCCATAATGTTGAACGAAGTCCCGAGAACGGTCACGTCGAAGTCCCTGTTCCTGACTGTGAAGGGATGATTTTTATCAGGGGCGACATCGAGATACACCTCTCCGGACACGTATATCTCACGGGCGTCTTCCGTGAATTCCTGCGGGTAGACGACCCGCGAATTGGAGTTGGCCCACAGGTGTGTGCCGTCGGCAAACCGGATTTCGGCTCTGTGTCCTTTCGGTACCACCAGCTGACAATATTCATTGGCGGCAGGATTGGCGGCGGTGCCGGACATCGACTTTCCGTTGACCAGCACGGTGCCGTTGGCGAGGCAACTGATTCTGGCGCGATTCTGGCCGACCACAGCCGTGTCACATCCGGGTATTATATTAATGATATGTCCGTCGGTCATCTCCATCTCTGTGGCGAGGGCATAGGCCATTATGTCTTGCCTTGTCGCAGAACCGGGCTCGACCGCCAGGTCTATCCCACCCCACCACAGCATCATCGCGACAGCCGCTGCCACCGAGGCCGACCATACAGCGATTTTCCAACGCATGGCGTTTCTGGAGGCGGCGCGTTTTATCCGCAGCTCGCAGTCATACCACGCCTGGTCGATCTCAGAATCGGAAAATTCCTTTTCCCGTTTCCTGAAGATGTCCACAACGCCATAAATCAATTTGTTGATATCGGTATTTCGGGGAGTCATCGCAAAAAAATTGACAAGTTTACATATTATTATACGGAATCTTACGGAATCCCTACTCACGTCATGACAACATCTGGCACAAATAGGCCAGGAAAGGTGCCGCGCCCATCTCTGACCGGAGAGACTTGAGCGCCCTCGACACAAGATTCATCGCCGACTGTGGATTCATCTCCATCACAGCGGCAGTCTCCTTGTACGACAGCCCGCGGACATATCTGAGATAAATTGACACACGCTGATTATATGTCAGGGAGTTGTATGCCTTGACGAGCCTGCGGCTCAGCATACGCGAGTCATCGTCATCTTTGAACAGCATCTCGATTCCCGAGTCGTTATCATCGATCTCAAACAGCCGCCCGGAGATTGACACATCGTCATGGGAAGACGCGACCCGGTCGAAAATCATGTTACGCAATGATGTCAGAAGATATGACCTCACATAGGGCGTTGAAGAAAGTTTCCGGCTGCTGCATATCTTTACAAACACATCCTGAATGCAGTCTTTGACAAATTCCTCATCGGAAACGAATCTCATTCCCCAGTTAAACAACAGGTTATAGTTAGCCTTATACAACAGCGACAAAGCTGTCATATCACCGCTCAAGACCTGGCTCCATAACTCAGCATCATTCATTACTTAAAACACATGATTATTGATTTAAAGCGAATTGGGATTTGGAATCCGGCACTATTGCCCGAGTTGGTATCTTTATATAACGGAACTCTCCAACAAATCTAATCATTATCTTTCAAAAAAAAGCGGATTCCACCCAATATTGTCCTAAATAAATTGGGATAAATCGCTACTTTTTGCAGGTACAGAAACGCAGGCCCGGGAGGGTCTCGGAAAACGATTTTCAGACGGACTGTAACTATCCCGGAGAAGTGTTGACAGATTTGAGGGCGATTAACTAATGAGGTTTACACCGTCTGGGACGGTTGACTGTTTCTCTTTACACGTTTTTATCGGTTGACTGATTCGGTTTACAGATCTGGGGCTGTAAACTGATTTTCTTTACACCACTTTGCAGAAAGGTGTCGAAGTTCCACTGTCGACCTTCGAATGCAAATTTAACAAGATTCCAAGGCAATGCAATGCCTGTCGTGGATTTTTTGTAACTTTACCTTCGGAAGCCGAAGAAGAAACGGGCTCTGCTGAGGAGCAATCCGCCAGCAATAGGCTTCTGCGTCACACTGAATTTGTCTCGAATTTATCCCGAAAATTTTCAGGTGTTATGGCGGAGTTGTCGATTTTTTATTGTTACTTTGCCTATGCACATGATCAGCAACATTAAACACTGCGGAAAGGGTTGGTTCAGGACAAGCCGACGTACTGAATTTCATCAGTTTCCGGAAGGATGTCGGGCTATGGCATTGATAAGCCTCCTAACAAACTGTTTTGAGTAATACCGAAAAAGGACATTAACCATATTTCCTCATCCTGATATCAGCCCCTCTGCAATACATCATTATTTTTTACACAACATAATGGGAAAGACCGTAACTACATATTTAATTGACGGAGACCCGAAAGGTACCCAGTATTCATTCATCAGCAACAAGATTTGCCAGATGTTCGTTGTGCCACGTTCCAATCTCTCTTATCTGAACACACAGGAAAAATTGCAGAAACCGGCATTTTATATCTTGCTGGGGGAAAACGAGTCAACTAAACCTCAGGCATATATCGGAGAAACGGAAAATTTCAGAGAGCATGTAAAAGATCACGACAGCAAGAAGGCGTTCTGGCAAAAGGCCCTCATATTTGTATCTAAAGATGCCGATATGACCAAAGTCGACGTGCAATACTTGGAGCATAAAGCGATAACCCGGGCCAAGAAAGCCAATTTGTTTGTCCTCAATGATAACAAACAAATCCCTAAAGCGCCCAATCTGCCTGAACACCAACGGGATTCGATGGATGAGTTCTTTGAAGACGTGAAGTTTCTGGCGTCGTTTATCGGTTGCAATATCTTTGAGATATCCCAGCCAAAGGCGGAACATTTGTTCTACACCAAAGGCAGGAATTGCAATGCCTCAGGCTTTTATAGCTCCAACGGGTTTACAGTCCTGAAAGGAAGCATCATAGCCAAAACAATGGTCCCGTCTTTCAACTGGAAAGCGAAACGGGAAAAGATGCTCCAGGAATATACCGCCGATGAAAACGGCCAACTGGTACTGACATCGGACAAAACCTTCTCCACCCCCAGCACGGCCGCTGATTTCTGCATCGGCAGCAGCAACAACGGCTGGTTGACCTGGAAAGATGAAAACGGTCAAACGCTCCATGCGGTCTACCGAAAACAATTAGAGTAATAGCAAACGTATCCCCTGCAATCAATGGACAGCACTGGAGGCTTCAGGTATAACTCCCGATGGGACGGATCGACATGGTTCATCATTGGACTTGTCGCGGCCAGCGGCGTCATCCCATGCTTTATGGATGACGGAATCTGGCCCGTTGTCATCTGTTTGGCGATGCTGATATTCGTCCTGGTCTCTTTTCTGAGCATTTATTACCGGATTGATGGCGACAACCTGGTTGTCTACACATTCTTTCGTCCGACGGCATACCCTATCGGGAAAATCAAAGACATCCGGCAAACCGACAGTGTCCTGTCGGCCCCGGCAACATCGCTTACCCGGCGCCTGGCAATAACTTTCACCGACCGGAACATTTTGAAAAGCACTATGCCGCTCATCATATCCCCTGTACGTCAGGAAGAATTTATCTGCCGGCTGCAGGCCGTCAATCCCGAAATTCACACTCCAACGTCCGGAACCTCTCTCTGAGAAAAATACCCCGGATGGGCAAAATATACAATCTGCCCATATCTGAGATTGAAAATAAATCCTTACATTTGCAACTGAACAACGGATTTCAATCCATCGGAATCCGCAGGATTTGGTTCCGGATGCAAGAACGCAGTTAATGTCAAGGACCGACTTCCATCAACAACCCCTTCAGAACTTCTTTATGAGCAACAATAAATCTCTGGCGATATTCCTGATAATACTGGGGCTTATCATCGCAGGCTGCACCACCTCCAGGACCACAATCTCCCGCTCCGCGGATATTTCCCGATACCGCTACGCCTCCCTGACCGATGTCATGAGCTATAACGGACCGGCCGGGATGATGGACGCCGAAATAAAGATTTACGATGCCATCGACAACAGCCGCCTCCGTATGGTCGGCGACCAGGCTATTAACGAACTCTCCTATGAACAGAAACAACAGCTGCTTCTGGCACGCTTCGCCGTCACCCGGAACCAGGAGGAAACCATCGTGACCGTCAACTTCGTCGACTACCTCTCCGGGCGTCCCATCGCCTCATGCCGCGGAGCCTCCGCCCTCGGCATCGACTCCCGGATAGACTTCAACACAGCGCTGAAAAAAGTCGCGGCTCAGATTGAAAAGACATTTCCTCCCGAACCCTGACGCCCCCTTCAAACCATCCTGCATCTGTCATGGATCTGACAAAGCACATCGTCATCATCAACGGTATCAACAAGACATGCCAGGTCGAAACCATCCGGTTTCAGGACTATCGGTACACCATCAAATTCCATAATTCCGACAAAACATATTTTTACAGCTGGGACAAAGTCACCTGGCTGACGAATCCCATTGACCTGGACCTCTCCGGCACCCATGTATTCATCCACGGTTCCCGACAGCGCGATGTACAGAGCATACGTCTCTTCGCCGGAAGCGCGGAAAAATACTATACCGTTATTTCCGACAACGGTTTCATCCGGCAATACGCCTCCCATGAAATCGACATCCGTGTGTCATGTCTTACTTCCGACACGCTGAATCTGCTTGACTATTTTAAACAATGTGCCGCTGTCAACACTCTCGGCATAGCCGATAACGACGCACGGGACACACAGGGGTTCCTCTCCGGGATTTATTCCCGGATCGATTTCATCGACGGCACCACAGCCGCCGCCACCTATCTGAACCCCTCAAAAGGTATCCGTACCCATTCCATCGGCTCCGTCATCTTTCCTTTCGGATGCAACGCCAGTCAGGAACGGGCGGTAAAAACGGCCCTGTCCAACCAGCTCAGTGTAATCCAGGGACCTCCTGGAACCGGTAAGACCCAGACAATCCTGAATATTATCGCCAACCTGCTGGTTTCCGGGAAGTCCGTCCTGGTCGTCTCCAGCAACAACTCCGCCACAGAGAATGTCGCCGAAAAACTCGCCAGGAACGGTTTCGGCTTTTTAGTGGCGCCCCTAGGCAACTCCGACAACCGGAAAGCCTTTATCGCAAGTCAGCCTCCGCTGAATCCCGATCTACCGTCCTGGGACCGCTCCCGAGCCGAAATATCCACCCTTTCCCGGGAAGTCGGTGAGCAGACCCGCTCCATCGAAGCCGTTTTCGACATGAGGGAACAACTTGCCGCCTTCCGCCAGGAACTCGCGGAAGTCCAGACCGAGCAGCTTCATTTCCAAAAAGAACACTCCCTGGACTCCTCCGGGCCGACAACGCCCGTAAAATCCGGCGCTATCCTCCGGACACTTAGCCGCCTGAACGATTTCGCCCTGCTTTCCGGTTACGACGACACCGGATTCTGGCACCGCGTGAAAACATCCGCGCGCCGACTGGAATTGCTCGCCCGGCTGCGCTATCAGCTGCGTATCCCGGCCACCCTCATCCCCGAGGCGATGCCCGAACTGCTGACACGCCTGGAATCCATGTTCTACACCTACCGAATCGCAGAACTTGAATCCGGCATCGCCTCCCTTGAAACCGCCCTTGCCGGCATCGACGCCAAGGCGCTCATGGACTCTCTGACCGAGAAGTCGATGACTATCCTCAAAGCCTCGCTCTCCGACCGCTTCAACCGCCCGCGGACAGCCGTCGGCTCCATAAAGGAACTTTACGATAACGGACCGGCCATCCTCCGGGACTACCCCGTAGTCCTGAGTACCACATTTTCCTCCAGATCCTGCTTTGACAGCGACACCATCTTCGACTACGTCATCATGGATGAAGCCTCGCAGGTTTCCGTAGAGACCGGCCTGCTGTCGCTCACCTGCGCCCGCAACGCCGTAATCGTAGGGGACACCATGCAGCTCTCCAATGTGGTCGCAGATGAAGACCGCGCCAGGCTGAAAGAAATCGCTGACACCGCAGGGGTCCCCTCTGCCTATGACGCCTCCCGGCATAACTTCCTTGAATCCATCCTCGCAGCTCTCCCGTCCGTACCCCAGACATTGCTGCGTGAACACTATCGATGCCACCCCGATATCATCAATTTCTGTAACCAGAAATTCTATGGCGGCCGACTCCTTATAATGACACGCCGCGCCGAGGAAGAATCCCCGCTGATGGTCATCACCACCAGCGAAGGCCATCACTCCCGCGGCCATTACAACCAGCGGGAAATCGATACCGTAAAACTCGAATTGCTCCCGTTACTGGGCAATCTCTCCGACACAGGCGTCATCACCCCCTATAAAGACCAGGCCCAGGCCTTCCGCGACCAGCTGCCGGGTATCGAGGCCGCTACGGTCCATAAATATCAGGGACGGGAAAAAGGCACCATCATAATGAGCGTCACCGACGATGTGATCACTGAATTCTCCGACAAGCCCGATCTGCTTAATGTCGCCGTTTCAAGAGCCAAAGACCGATTCTGCCTCGTTGTCTCCGGAAATCCCCAGACATTGAAAGGCAACATCCATGACCTTGTCGAATACATAAGATACCAGCGCGGCATCATACTGCGGAGCAAACTCCATTCCATCTACGACTATCTGTTCTCACATATCAACGACCACCGCAACCGACTGCAACAGCAGACCTCGGGAGCCGTATCGCAACACACTTCCGAGAATCTGACTTTCGGATTAATCGAGAAGATCCGCCGCACTGTCCCGGCTCTGTCCCACATCAAGACTCTCTGTCATTATCCCCTGCGCAATCTTCTCGGAGACACGTCCGATCTGACCGCCGCGGAAATCAGTTACGCTCACCATCCGCTGACCCACGTCGATTTCCTGATTATCAACCGCGTCAGCAAAGAACCGTTGCTGGCAATCGAGACCGACGGATACAATTTCCATAACGAAACCTCCCCACAGTTCAGACGTGACCGCATGAAAGACCATATCCTGGAATCCGCAGGGCTTCCGCTCCTGCGCCTTTCTACGGTCGGCCACAGTGAGGAGGAGCGCATCCTGGACGCACTCCTCGGCAACTGAACAGACAGGAGGATTACGGACCGCGGGGCAGTTTTTTACAGGAGGGCCACCAGAGAGGCGACGACGATGACGGCCAGGGTGGCGGCGAAAGCGGCGATCATCATGTCGGAAGCGGTCAGGAAGAGACCGGACGTACCGGAGGAATGAAAGCGGATGAAAGGCCTGAGATTCAGTCCCGGCAATGTCAGGATCGGCGACTCCAGGCGCTGATGGCGTTCCCGCCGGGAGGCAGCGGTCTCGAACCGCGAGGCCACGATGTAACAGAAGACACTGAAAGTCATCCCGATTATGGCGCCGACAAGGAGGTCACCCGGATAGTGTACCCCCAGGTACAGACGCGAGTAGGAGTTGAGACAGGCCCACCCGAGGATAAACAGCGCGAAGCCGCGTCGCCTGACGAACATTATCAGGAACGCCGCCAGCGCGAAAGAATTGGCCGAATGACATGACGGGAAGCCGTAGGAACCGCCCCGGTAGTCATCCACTATATAGGTGAATTCCGAAATTGCGTTGTCGAGATTGGAAGGACGAAGGCGCTCCACCGCCGGACGTATGAGGGAGGCACAGGTCTGGTCGGTAAGGAAAATAGCCAGGGCAATGGCTCCAGTATAGACAAGCGCGTTTTTCCAGTTGCATCCCCTGAAGAGAATCCAGAGGACCATGGCGTACATCGGAATCCAGATGAAACGCCCGGTGAACATGGTCATGAAGCTGTCAAAGAACGGATTGTGATGGCCGTTGATTGCCAGGAAGACAGAAGTATCGAGGTTGTTGAGAAATTCAATCATTTTTCAAGGAGGGAGTTGTGCCGCCGGGGGCCGGAGAGAAATGTTTACTTAATAACGCAGACTGGGACCGATTATTGTTCCTCTCAGAGCGCTCCGAGCGTCGAATACAGGTCGCGCAGGAACGCTTTCGCCGGAAGAGCGTCCGCCGGAGCGTCAGCCTCGGGGTTATACAGCAGCGTGTCGGAAGGAGTGACGATCCCGACCAGTGACGGCTCGGTGAAAATCGCCACCTGCGCCGCCCTGGGAGAAAACATATCCCGGGAATAACGGAACTGGCCGTGCGCCACCCCCAGCATCCCCAGCAGCGTCGCCGCCAGGTCGGTCTGGCTTCCGAGGCGGTCGATTCTCACCCCTCTGCGGGCCAGCGCGCCCCCCGTCAGCACAAGCGGGATATGATGGCGCCCGGTAGCCTCGGCGACCTCCTCGGGCCAGCACCCGTAATGGTCCGGCAGAATCACCACCAGCGTTTTGTTCCACGACGGGAGCGTCCTCAGGGAATCCACAAACGCCGTCAGACAGGAATCCGTATATGCAAACGCGTTGACACGCGGATTACCGGCAAAGCGCTCCGAAGTGTACGGCACCTCGAACGGTTCGTGGGAGCTGGAAGTCTGCACCACAGTCAGACGCGGCACTCCCCGCCTCCTTCCCGTGGCCGCCTCCCGGATATCGGTCAGCGCCCGGTCGAACACCAGGCCGTCATGGGCACCCCACTTCGACGTGCGGTCCGCCAACGGGAAATCCTTGTCGGAAACCACCGGATTGAACCCGGCGGAAATCAGATAAGCCTGCATATTGGTGAAATTGGCGTCCCCTCCGTAATAATATGCGGCGTCATATCCCTGGCGGCGCAAAGCTCCCGGAAGCGTCGGCAACTTCTCGAATTTCTCCACATACTTCAGCAGACTGGTCGTCGGAGGCGCCGGAAATGCGCTCAGGATAGCGGCCAGCGCCCGGTCAGTCCGGAACGACGATGCATAGAAATTAGTGAACAGCACCCCCTCGCGGGCCAGCGAATCCAGGCCGACAGCAACCGGAGCGCCCCCCAGGGAGGGGAGCAGATGGGCCGAGAAACTTTCCAGAATCACCATCACTATGTCGGGCCTCTGAGTCGAAAGAAGCTCCGGAGCCGCCACCGAATCCGTCACCCCCTGAGGAAGGAACAGCAGTCCGTCAAGAATCTCGGCGGCCGCCTCGTCAGGCATGAAATCATACTGGGAGGAGAAATTGCCCTGATGCGTAGCCGAATACAGCAGACTGAACGCCGGATTTATGGCCGCATGATTAAGTTTCTGATTCTCCGAAAAATAGGCCCGGCTCAGGTTCATGGTCGAGACCGTCACGCTCCCCCTTATCGGTATAAAAAGGAGCGCCGTCACCCCCAGCATCAGTGCCGGGGCGCCCCGGCGCCATTTCCCTGACCGGGGCGTCACATCGAGGTGGGCCGCCGTCAGGCGGTAAATCAGCCACATACCGCAGCATATCGCCCCCATGCCAAGGACTCCCGCAAGCCAGTGCCACCACTGCAGACTGGCCATCGCCGCTCCGGGCGACGTAGTGATATAGAACAGCGGAGTCATGTCGAGCCGGAAGCCCCATGAACCGTAAAGCCCCATGTCAAGGCAGCAGATAATTCCCACAAGAAACGCCGACACCCCCATATAGACGTTCAGCGCCACCTGCGGCCAGCGCCGCCGCGTCAGCAACTGCGCCATAATCAGCAGCCCGGGCACTACCGTCAGATAACCGGCCACGCAGAAATCCATCGCCACTCCGTGGCGCAACACCTCCACCCATTGCCAGGGAGTAGCGTCGTGCCGCAGATACACAAGCATGAAGACCGGCTTCAGCAGCATGAAGACCGCCACGTAAAGCACGTATATCCACAGAAATTTCAGGAGCGCTTTTTTCATCCGTAAAAAAAATCAGGAATTCAATCCGCTGGAAGGCACCGCATTATCAGGCGACGGCCAAAAAAATCAATTTTCCCGTTAAACCTTTTATCCCTCCGGACGTCTTAAAGACATAGAGATAATTAATAAAGCAATAGATATAGCGCGGAAGCGCAATCCTTTTTTAGCTTCAAAAAACAGATTGACCGCCGGACTCTGCCGAGAGAGCCCGGCGGTTGCTTTTCCGTGTCTTCCCGTCAGGCTTCGTTGCCGGAGAATTCCATCAGGTAAGCCTTGATGAATCCGTCGAGGTCCCCGTCCATCACCCCGTTGACATCCGAGGTCTGGAAATTCGTGCGGTGGTCCTTGACGCGGCGGTCATCGAAGACATAGCTGCGGATCTGCGAACCCCATTCGATTTTCATCTTGCCGGCCTCTACCTTGGCCTGTTCCTCCATGCGGTGGGCAAGCTCCTTCTCGTAAAGAATCGAGCGCAGATGGCGCAGGGCGTTCTCGCGGTTCTTGGGCTGGTCGCGGGTCTCGGTGTTCTCGATGAGGATTTCCTCCTTCTCGCCGGTGTAGGGGTCGGTGTACTGGTAGCGCAGACGCACTCCCGATTCCACTTTGTTCACATTCTGGCCTCCGGCGCCTCCTGAACGGAAAGTGTCCCATGACATCAGGGCCGGCTCTACCTTCACCTCAATGGCGTCGTCGACAAGCGGGGTGACGAATACCGAAGCAAACGAAGTCATGCGTTTCCCCTGGGCGTTGTAGGGGGAGACGCGGACCAGGCGGTGAACGCCGTTCTCGCTCTTGAGATAACCGTAGGCGAAATCCCCCTCCACGTTTATCGTGCAGGACTTGATTCCCGCCTCGTCCCCCTCCAGGAGGTTGGCGATGGAAGTCTTGTAGCCGTGTTTCTCGCAATAACGCAGATACATACGCATAAGCATCGAAGCCCAGTCCTGACTTTCGGTACCCCCCGCGCCCGAGTTGATTTTCAGCACCACTCCCATGTGGTCCTCCTCGCGGCGGAGCATATTGCGGAGTTCCAGCGCCTCGATTTTCCCGATGGCGTCGGCATACATGGCGTCAAGCTCCTCTTCCGTAACCAGTTCCTCCTTGATGAAATCCCATCCGTTCTGGAGTTCCTCCACGGCGGTCTCCACCTCGGCATAACCGTTGACCCAGGCCTGGAGGTCCTTGATTTTCTTCATCTGTGCCTGTGCCTCTTTGGGATGCTCCCAGAAATCGGGCACATGGGTGCGGAGTTCCTCCTCCTCGATCTGTATCTTCTTGTTGTCAACATCGAGGTACCTCTTGAGCGCGTCCTTGCGCTCGACGGCCTCTTTCAGTTGTTCCTGCGTTATCATAATAAGTAAATACGGGGATGTCTGTTTATGTTTCAGACTGCAAAGTTACTGTTTTTCCCCCGAATTTCCAATTATCAGGCCATTACATCTCCTACATCATCGAGCGGTAGTCGCGCATGATGCGCAGATAGACAATCAGCCCCGCCGGCAGCCCTATGACCAGGCCCGTCAGGATGCCGTAAAGCATATAACGGTCGATTTCCAGGGCCGACATACACATCAGCCCGATAATGATCCCCGCCAGCGGTATCATCACAATCTGGAACTGATGATGGCGCCGGCGGTAAAAACGGGCTTTCCGGGCCACTTCCTCCACGCCGTCGCAATTCAGATCAATCCCCTTGATCCCCTTCCAGAGATACCAGTCCATCGCCGCCGCCACTATATAGAATCCCAGGAAAGAGAAAAACACCCACAGCGGAAACACCTTCAGCAGCGGAAACAGACAGCATATCCCAGCAGCGGGCACCATCGTGGCCATCCTCCGGTAACGGCCTATAAGTCGCTCCCTGGCGCCGGTGATGCGTCCGGAAGTGATGCGGTCTATCTCCTCCGCCGGAAGACGGGGGGAACGCAGGGGAGATGCGGAGTCGAGTTTCCGCCAGTTATCTTTGAGTTCGTCGGGTGTCATGTCTCTTATGGATTATCGTTAGGTCAGCAATCTTCTTTCAGTAACATAAGTTTTTCTTTGGCGCGCCTCAGACGGGAAGCCATCGTGTTGCGGGGCAACCCCATTATATCGGAAATCTCATCGTAGGGATGCTCGTCGAGCCAGAGCAGGATAATCGCCTTGTCGGTCGGTTCCAGCCGGTTGATCATCCGGTACATCTGTCGCAGCATAGCCGCTTTCCCGTCATCCTCGGCTATAAGTTCGGGATGGTCGCCGATAGGGACCGAATCGCGCCCCCGCTTGTGGCGCCGGAAATAGGACACGCAGCTGTTGAGACTCACGCGGTAGACCCATGTCGACAGCCGCGCCTCCCCCCGGAACCGCTCGAAGCCCCGCCATAGATTTATCATCGCCTCCTGGCGCAGGTCATCGAAGTCATCCAGGTCGGTGGCATAGAAATAGCACACCTTCCGGATGACCCCGTCATACTGACGCAGCAGGTCATTGAAAGATTCCCGGAGAGCGGCCTCCCGGCTGGTGGAATATGTGGTGTTCTTGTCAGTCATCTGCAATCTTAGTCGCAAATTTCCGGAAAAAGTTTCACACCACTGCCGAAAAAGAGGGGAAAAATCCCCTGTCGGGGGAAAGGGCCGATAATTTCCCGTCGTAAATTTTGTCAGTTTTCCGACAATGATGTAATTTTGCAGTACAGAATCAAAAGGCATCAATTTCAATAGGGTATGGAAACGAAAAGCGATTCGGTCGTCATCATTCCGATGTACAACGAAAGAGAGAACGCCGCGGCAATCATTGACGCAGTCATGGAATTGCCGGTGCGCTTCGACGTGCTTGTCGTTGACGACAACTCCCCGGACGGGACCGCCGCCGTAGTCCAGGAGAAGATGGCGCAGTATCCCGGCCGGATAGACCTGCTCCGCCGCAGCGGAAAGCTCGGCCTGGGGACAGCCTACATCGAAGGATTCCGCCGCGCCCTCCGCGGTAACTACGAATACATCTTCGAGATGGACGCCGATTTCTCCCATAACCCCAAGGATCTGCCTGCCCTGCGCCAGGCTTGCGCGTCGGGAAAGATGGACGTGGCCGTCGGCTCCCGCTATCTTACGGGAGTCAACGTAGTGAACTGGCCCATGGGACGCGTACTCATGAGCTACTTCGCCTCAAAATATGTAAGGATTATAACTGGTCTTAAGGTCAAGGATACGACCGCGGGCTTCTGCTGCTACCGGCGGGAGGTACTCCGGACGATGGAACTCGACAAAATCCGTTTCAAGGGATACGCCTTCCAGATAGAAATGAAGTTCACCGCCGACAAATGTGGGTTCAAGGTAGGGGAAGTGCCCATCGTCTTTGTGAACCGCGTGCTGGGAACCAGCAAGATGTCGTCAGGCATCTTCAGCGAGGCGTTCTTCGGTGTCATCCGGCTAAAGGTCTCCTCCTGGACCCGAAAGTTCCCCAAAGCAGACAAGAAAGCACCATGAAACCCACGCTTTTCGCTAATGGACTGATAATAAATGAAGGATTCCGGTTCATCGGCTCAGTTGTCATCGACGGGCTGATGTTTTCCCGCGTGGACTACGGGCGGATCGACCTCCGCGAAGTGGACCGCGAGGTCTACGACGTCGTGGATTGCGAAGGGAAAATGGTCATCCCCGGAGTCATCGACGAACACGTCCATTTCCGCGACCCCGGAATGACTGAAAAAGGGGACCTGGCCACCGAAAGCCGCGCCGCCATCGCCGGTGGAGTAACCTCCTTCTTCGATATGCCCAACACGCGCCCCGCCACTACCACCATCGAAGCCTGGGAGGAGAAAATGCAGCGTGCCGCCGCCGTATCGGCCGCCAACTACGCTTTCTTCATGGGGGTGGCCAACAACAATATCGACCAGCTGCTCGCCGCCGACCCCACCCGTGTACCCGGCGCGAAACTTTTCCTCGGCTCCTCGACCGGCAATATGCTTGTCGACAACGACTCGGTCATCGCCAGCCTTTTCCGCAGCTACCACGGCGTAATCGCCTGCCACGCCGAAAGCGAGCAGATCATCGCCGCCAACCGTGCGGCCCTCGCGGCCCGCTATCCCGAGGGGATCCCCCTGGGACTTCACAGCACCCTGCGCTCACGCGAAGCCTGCGTCACCGCCACCGGGCACGCCGTCGAACTGGCGCGCCGCACCAACGCCCGGCTCCACGTGATGCACGTCACCACCGCCGACGAACTCAGTTTCTTCTCCGGGCGCCAGGTTATGGAAAAGCGGATTACCGCCGAAACCTGCCCCCATTATCTGGTCTTCGACGAATCCTCCGTGGAGGCCACCGGCGGACTTACCAAATGCAACCCCGCAATCAAGACCGATAACGACCGGAAAGCCCTCCTGAACGCCGTCCGGGATGGCCGGATCGACATCATCGCCACCGACCATGCCCCCCATCTCCTCTCCCAGAAGACAGGAGACGCCCTGACGGCAGCCTCCGGGATGCCCTCCGTGCAATTCGCTCTCCCGGTGATGCTCCAGCTTGCCCGCCGCGGCCACTTCACCTACGAGACCGTCGTCGAAAAGATGTGCTGCAATCCCGCACGCCTCTACAACATCGACCGCCGCGGCTTCATCCGCCCCGACTACTGCGCCGACCTGGTCATCATCAACCCCGACTGCAATTACCGCATCGACCCCTCGGATATAATCAGCTCCTGCGGCTGGACCCCCTACAAAGACTTCCCCATGACCTTCCGTGTGGAACAGACCTGGGTCAACGGACGCCCTGCCTACATCAACCGCGCCCTGACCGGAGCCAACCCCTTCCCCTCGGCAGCCACCCCCCTCTCCTCCACCCTGCCTTGCGCTCCCGCCTCTCCGGAGGAGACACCCACCTCCCCCTTCACCGGCCTTCAGACCGCCCTCCCCGTCCGCTTCTCCCCCCTGGCCTGATCCCCTCCCGGATTCCTTTCCCCTGGTCACCCCTCAAAGCCTTCCCCTCTTCTGATGTGAGGCTTCGGGACCTCCTTTCCCGCTCCCGATCCTTTGATTTCCCCGCGCTGCCTGTCCTGTGGTTCGCCCATAGGCGAACTCCTTCCCGCGCCCCCTCTCCCCCAAAAAATTACCCCGCGACCGCTCTCCGATGAGCGCACCGCGGGGTAATCCTCCTTAGCTTCGGGAATTTTATCTCACTATCTTACTATTCTTATCTTTCAGCATTCGCGCCCGATCCTTATCTTAACGCGATTTTCACACTGCGCGGAGCGCAGCCTTCACTCCGGAGCGAAAGGATATAAATCCCGGCCGGAGCATCGTCCAGTTCGGCGCAATGCCCTGTGCCGGAAGAAATTGTTTTTCCCGACATATCTGCTACCGCATATTCGGCCATGACGCCGAAACGCACCGTGCGTCCGTCGATCGCAATCTCCGTCTCACCGAGTTCATAACCGGCGGCGACATCGATTCCGGAGAACGCACTGACGGGATATATCGTCTTGAACGGAATACCCTTGACCGTATATTCCACCGTAATCTCCCGCGCCGACGACATCCTGCTGGAGGTCTGGGCGAATCCCTGGTCGTTAAACACCGTGTAGTCTGAATTATCAACCGATACGGCCGTCATATTCACGAAATCCAGAACCGGAACGGCCTGCACCCGCACCTTCCCGCCGACTTCCTGAAAGTCAATCCGGAACATCTCCAGCGTGGTACATCCCTCGTTCTCGGCCTGGCGGTAATTCTCGCGAGTCATACCGGGAATATAATATGAGGAATTGGGGCTTACATAATCATAGGTGTGAGGGTTTTCCAGGCGCATATTGTACGACTCGCAGAAAATCTGAGGACGCAGACTGACATTATTCCCCTCGGTCTTGAACATGGTGCGCATCGGCCAGGTCGGACGCTGCGGATCGGAGGTCAGCAGGAATACGGCCGGTGTGTGCTTTCCCTCCGTATAGATAAACGCAGGGTATTCCGTCTTGTAGAACGCCCTGAGGATAAGAGTCTTCACGGCGCTGTTATAACCGAAATTCGGCTTGTTGCCGCCAGAAGCCCCGACGAAGCTCACAAGGCGCGGAAAGCTGACTTTCTCGAGCTTCGGACAGTCGGCCGCGAAAAGAGTGCCGATTACCGCTACCTTATTCGTCCCCTGCGGAATCACCAGACCCGACATATCTATTTCCGTAAGCTCCGGACAGGAGGCGAACGTAGCGCTTCCCATCGGCAGGTCTTCCCCGGTAATCGCTCCGGCCGCATACTCCACCTTCACAAGACCGCTTCCTGCAAAAATACTGTCACGGTCCAGGTCAATATCCGGCCCGAAAGAGAAACCGGTCAGTGAAGCACAGTCCTTGAAGGCTGACCGGCCGATTTTGGCAGACCCCAGCAACGACACCCGCTGCAGACCGCTTCCGCGGGCGAAATCGCGGGGGATGGACGAACTGTGATATATCGTCAGGGACTTCAGGTTGGCGCAGTCGCGCAGCATCCCCTCTCCGAAGATAATCTCCTCATTGGGAAGCTCGAGTTTGGCGATACCGCTCCCGCGGAAAGCGTCTTTTCCGAACTTGCGGATATTCTTCACGTCGAATTCCCGCAGGGAATAAGTGTTGGCAAGCGCCTGAGGCTCCACTTCCACCGTCAGCGGCGACGGCGAAAAACTGGCATTGGCTTTCCTGGGAGGAAAGCTGACAAGCGTCTTCATGTCGCGGGTGTAGAGACATCCGCCGTAAACCGTATATTCATTTCCCGTCTGAGTCTCGAAGAACGCCTCCAGGTTCAGCATGGAGTTGAACCCCATCGGACGCGATATATAATACAACCCTCCGGAAAGCCTTATGCTCCGTATAGTACTGTTCTCTGCAAATGCCTCCGGATAAACCATAAGGATCGTCGGAGCAATCGTGAAACTCCCCGCTGTCTCGGTCTGAACCATCTGGGGGACACGCATGATCATCTTCCCCTCCTTGTCCGTCAGCACTCCCCGGGAGTCGGCCGCGAACCGCTGATTGGAAGCGCTGACCTTAAACGTTTTCAGCTTGGGACAGTTGCGGAAATTCTCGATATCGGCCACATTGGCATTGCTGTACGGGCCAATCTGCTGAATATTTTCCCCGATGGTAAGCGTCTCTATCTGATTAAGATTGTCACAGGCCCCCGCAGCAATCTCGGTAACCGAAAAATAAGTTTCCCCAAGATAATAATGTCCTGGAATCTCCACAGCTTTAGAAATAGGCTGAAAACCCTCCCAGCCTATGACCGCGCAGGTCCTTTTTTCATAATCGAACTTGCCCATCGTCCACTCAAACGCCGATGCGTACACCAGACAGCAGAGCATCCCGACAGACAAAAGTAAACGTTTTGTCATGAGATGATTGTAAATTAATTATTATTTCAGATGAATGTCAGTTTCAGAAAATCCCGATTCAGCCGGCCTCTGCCCCAGACATCTCTCCCGGCATAATTTCCATGCGCCTGAATCTTCGCCGCAAAGATAACCAATCTCCCCCTCCCGACCCCTCTCCTGCCGGTCTACTAACGGTCTACCGCCTTATTTTTCAGCCTCCCGCCCCTTCTGTCGGGCCCCAAAAAGTTCCTCCCTGCCTGTTCTGTGAACCCCTGAAAGTTCCCCTCGCTGCCTGTTCTGTGGTGCGCCCATAGGCGCACTGTCCCCCCGCCTCCCCGCCCCCTTCAAACCCTTCCCCCTCCTATTTATAAAATATTTTTCAGTTTATGAAATAATTTTGTTCATCTCGAAAAAAAATATTACCTTTGCGACGGGTAAATCTCAATACCGACAAAACTGCAATTCCGCCATCACGGCTGGATTATATCTTAATACCATTCTTACATCATCTTTTTCACTTAAACTTTTACCGACTTCATGAGAAAAGTTAAACAAGCTCTGCTCGGGTCGCTGATGGCCCTGACAGCAGGCTCTGCTTCGGCCGGAACATTCGTCGGCGACCGCACGGACTTCCGAGACGAGACCATCTACTTCGCCATGACGACACGCTTCTATGACGGAGACCCCACCAACAACGTCTGCGGTTGGGATCACCAGAACGTGCAGATTGCCAACGGCGACCCCGACTGGCGCGGCGACTTCAAAGGCCTTATCGACAAGCTCGACTACATCAAGGCCCTCGGATTCACCACCGTATGGATTACCCCCATCGTGCAGAACGCCTCCGGAACCGACTTCCACGGCTATCATGCAATGGACTTCAAGAACGTCGACCTCCGCTACGAGAGCCGTAAGGAATGGGGCGCCGGACAGGACGTCAAATTCCAGGACCTCATCGACGCCGCCCATGCCAAAGGCATGAAGATTATCCTCGACATCGTCCTGAACCATACGGGCAACTTCGGTGAAACCACCCTCAACCCCCTCTTCACCCGCGACCAGAACATCCGCAACCAAGGTTCCGCCGAACATTCCCTCCGCCCCAACCCCGACCGTCTCAGCTCCAACTACTTCGGCCAGGATCCCGAAGCCCAGTACAAAGAGCGCTTCAAATACTTCAAGAACCCCGAATTCGACAACCATAATTACTACCACCACTACGGAACCGGATGGAACTGGGACCTCCCCAACCGCTGGTGGGGCCAGATCGCCGGAGACTGCGTCGACCTCAACACGGAGAACAACACCGTGGCCAAATACCTGGTTGACTGCTACGGAACGTTCATCAAGATGGGCGTCGACGGTTTCCGTATCGACACCACAGGCCACATCTCCCGCCTTACTTTCAACAAGCAGTTCATCCCCCAGTTCCTGGAAATCGCGGAACAGAACAAGGACAAGCGCCTCAACGGCTGCCCCTTCTTCATGTTCGGCGAATGCTGCGCGCGTTTCGGCGAGGTGACATACCGCAACCAGGCAAACCTCTCCAGCTATTTCTACACCTGGAAGTCGCCGGAAAGCCTCTTGAGCCAGTATGACGGAAGCCAGTCCTTCTGGGACTCCCAGACCCTCCCCGAAGGACACGACAGCCCCGTCGGCCCCATGGCCCTCTGTGAGAAAGAGACCGAATTCAGCCATACCTCCGACAACGTGTTCCTCAAGAACGGCGTATGGCACGAGCCTGATTACAGCCAGTATTCCGGCTTCTCCATCATCGACTTCCCCATGCACTATAACTTCAACAACGCCGCCTCGGCTATCAACATCGCCAAACAGGGAGACCACCTCTACAACGACGCCTCGTTCAACGTCGTGTATGTCGACTCCCACGACTACTGCCCCGGCCCCAACGACGGCACCCGCTTCAACGGCGGCACCGCCCAGTGGGCCGAGAACCTCGCGCTGATGTTCACTTTCCGCGGCATCCCCTGTATCTATTACGGTTCCGAGGTTGAATTCAAGAAAGGAAACAAAGTTGACGCCGGCGGCACGGCAATGCCTGTGAAAGACTCCGGACGCGCATATTTCGGAGCATACCTCGAAGGTAACGTCACGGCCTCCGACTTCGGCCAGTACACCGCCTCGGGCAATGTGGCCACAACCCTCGACGGCGACCTCTCGCAGCACGTGCGCCGCCTCAACCTGATCCGCGCCGCTGTCCCCGCCCTCCGCAAGGGCCAGTACTCGTTTGACGGCTGCTCGGCCAAAAACGGATGGGCTTTCAAACGCGCCTACAAGGATTCCTACGCTCTGGTGGCCATCAACGGAGGCGCCACCTTCACCAACGTTCCCTCCGGAACATACACCGACCTCGTGACCGGCAAGACCTATACCGGGACCACCATCACCGTTGACGCCCCCGCATCTCAGGGACAGCTCCGCGTTCTTGTAAAAGACTGGAAAGGCGGTCAGGTAGGCGAGGACGGCAAGTTCATGTACGCCACTTCACCCGTCGCCCACGGCGGCAACCCCACTTTCCCCGACGAGGCCTGCAACCAGTTCTACACGATGGATGACTATGTATCCTCCCCCTCTGTAGAATTCACCCCCGCCGGAGGCTCGTTCTCCACTCCTACCCAGACCGTTACCGTATCCCTGACCGAAACCGCCGAATCGGGCTGGTATCAGGTAGGCACCGGCAGCAAGGTCAACCTCTCCGCCGGCCAGACCAAGCAGTTCACCATCGGCGAAGGAATGAACTTCGGCGAGACTGTCACCGTAAGCTGGGGCGCAACCGGCAACGGCGAGACCTACAACGGCACCGTAAAATACAAGAAAGTTGACCCCAACGCAACCATTACCGTCTACGTCAAATCCCCCGGCGCCTTCAATATGTACGCCTGGAGCGACAAGACCTCCGACATCCTCGGCGCATGGCCCGGAAAAGCATCCTCCGACCTTGACAAGAAGACCATCGCCGGAGAAGAATTCTACTACTACACTTTCGCCGACGAAGAATCCATCAACGTGATCTTCAACAACGGCGGCGCCCAGACCCCCGACATCAAAGGCATCACCGAAGACACCTACTTCGCATATGACGGCGCCACCAATGCCACGAAAATCGAAGTGTCCTCCGACGAGCCTGTGGTCAAATTCTCCCCCAACGGCGGCGTATTCAAGACCGAAACCCTTGACGTGACAGCAACCGTAGCCAACGCTACCTCCGCATGGTACCGCATCAACGGAGGAGCCCAGGTGAACATCTCCGGCTCCACCGCGAACTTCACAATCGGCCGGGACGTCGAATACGGCAAGACCATTACCGTAGACTGGAGCGCTACCGGCGACACCGGCACACGCACCGGCAAGGTTGTCTACACCAAGCAGGATCCCGACGCCGCTACTACCTGGACCTTCTACTACAACAACCGCAACTCCTCCTCCTGGAACAAAGTCTACGCTTATTTCTGGGACAAGGACGGAGGCAAGGAATATCTCGGCCCATGGCCCGGCGCTGAAATGACTCTCGAAGGAAATGTCTACAAGATCTCCTTCTCCACCAAGGACAACATCTCCACCCCGATGATCATCTTCAACAACAACGGCGGTGACCAGACCGACGACCTGGCCGCTGTCAACAACGCCACCTATACCAAGAGCGGTATCGACCAGTCCGGCATCAACAACGTTGCCGAAGAGACAGGCCTGAAGATTCACGCCAGCGGCACGACAATCATCGTCGACTCCCCGCTCTCGACCTTCGTCACCATCGCAGGCATTGACGGACGCAGCGAGACAATCGCCGTAGAACCGGGCATCAACTACATCGAATACACCCCCGGCCTCTACATCGTCAACACCACCAAGGTCTACCTCCGCTAACCGCCCCCCTCTCTTACATCCAGAGAGATAACTTTCCCGAGGCTGTGTCGTATTTTTATACGGCGCAGCCTCGTCCTATATGAAAAAGCCGACATTCCGGGATGAACAAATCTCCCTGACAGGGAGTTGTAAATACTAAACGAAAAACCGAAATTCAACAGAAAAAAAACAAAAAACTATGGACACAATCAACCAGAAAGTAGCAGATACCGCTGCAAAAGTTTCCCAGCAGGCAGCCCAGGTAAGCGCCGGCGCCGCAAAAGTAGCCGTTAAAGCAGAAGCAGAAGCCGTCAGCGACAAAGCCGCAGACATCAAAGAGAAAGCCGCGGACAAAATTGCCCACATCAAGGCACAGGCCGCCCAGAAGACCGCCGACCTCAAGGAAGCAGCAGCCGAGAAAACCGAGTCATTCTTCGACAAAGTGAAAGACTTCACAGCCGACGCCCTCGACAAAGGCTCCGACCTGGCCGGCAACCTCGCCGACAAGCTCCGCAAATAACCCCTCCCCCAACACGCCGTTCCTGCCAGCCCTCCTCCCTTACCGAGAGCCCGGGAGCGGCTTTCTCCATCCCCAATACCCCTCTTTCCCCTCCTCCGTTCCCCTCCTTTCCCCTCCGTTTCCTCCCTCCCTCCGTGCCCTCAACTTCCTCGAAAAACCAGAATAGAACTCCGTGCCCTTCGTGCCCTCCGTGGGAGCCCGCCCTCCTTTGGAGCCTAAAAACCACATGGCGGTGTGTCGGAGATTCCGACACACCGCCATGTAATAATCTATGTATCAGTTATCAGTCGGCAATCTTGGCCTTGATGAACTCGCGGTTCAGGCGGGCGATGTTGCTCAGAGAAATGCTCTTGGGGCACTCGGCGGCGCAGGCACCGGTGTTGGTGCAGTTACCGAAGCCGAGTTCGTCCATCTTGCGAACCATGGCGCGGGCGCGGCGGGCGCGCTCAACCTGACCCTGGGGAAGGAGAGCGAACTGGCTTACCTTGGCCGATACGAAGAGCATCGCGGAACCGTTCTTGCAGGCGGCAACGCAGGCGCCGCAGCCGATGCAGGTCGCGGAGTCCATGGCCTCATCGGCAATTTCCTTCGAGATGGGGAGGTTGTTGGCGTCGGGAGCGCCGCCGCAGTTGAAGCTCACATAACCGCCGGCCTGCTGGATCTTGTCGAAGGCGTGACGGTCGACCATCAGGTCGCGGATTACGGGGAAAGCGGCCGAACGCCAGGGTTCAATGGTGATTTCGTCGCCGTCCTTGAATTTACGCATATGGAGCTGGCAGGTGGTGATTCCCTGTACGGGACCGTGGGGATGACCGTTGATATACAGAGAACACATACCGCAGATACCCTCGCGGCAGTCGTTGTCGAAGACCACGGGTTCCTCGCCCTTGTCTACGAGCTGCTGGTTGAGCATATCGAGCATTTCAAGGAAGGAGGAGCCGGTGGAGACGTTGTCAAGATGATATTTGACGAACTGCCCGGGTTCTTTGGGCCCACGCTGACGCCAAATCTTGAGGTTTACGCTAATTGTAGTTTCCATAATTGATTACGGGATATTATCTGGGGTTCAACGTGGGGGATTACGATTTGTAGTTACGGGTCTGAACCTTGATGGCCTCATACTTGAGGGGTTCCTTCAGCAGGACGGGCTTCTCATTGTCGCCGGTGAACTTCCAGCAGCCTACATACATATAGTCCTGGTCGTTACGGGCGGCTTCGCCGTCGGCTGTCTGGTATTCCTCGCGGAAGTGGGCGCCGCAGGATTCGTTGCGGTGCAGGGCGTCGATGGCCATCATGCGGGCGATTTCGAGGAAGTCCTCCAGGCGGAGAGCCTTCTCAAGCTCGGTGTTCAGGTCGTTGGCGTCCCCGACGATGCGCAGGTCGGTGTAAAACTCCTTCTTGATGGCGGCGATTTCGTCGATGGCCTTCACAAGGCTCTGGAGTGTACGGCCCATGCCGACGAGATTCCACATCGTGTGGCCGAGCTTCTTGTGGAGCTGGTCGGGGCTCTGCTTGCCCTTGATGTTCATCAGCTTCTCGATGCGGGCCTTGACTCCCTTCTCGGCTTCATCGAACTCCTTGGTGTCGGTCTTGAAGCGGGGAACCTTGATCTGGTCGCTCAGATAGTTCTGCATCGTGTAGGGAAGCACGAAGTAACCGTCGGCAAGACCCTGCATCAGAGCGGAGGCACCCAGGCGGTTTGCGCCGTGGTCCGAGAAGTTACATTCGCCGATGGCGAACAGACCCTTGATGGAGGTCTGGAGTTCATAGTCAACCCAGATACCGCCCATGGTGTAGTGGGAGGCGGGGAAGATCATCATCGGGGTCTCGTAGGGATTATCATCGGAAATCATCTGGTACATATCGAAGAGGTTGCCGTAGCGGTCGGCGACGGCGTTCTTGCCCAGACGGTCGATGGCATATTTGAAGTCGAGGTAAACGGCGTTGCCCGTACCTACACCGTAGCCGGCGTCGCAGCGCTCCTTGGCGGCGCGGGAAGCGATGTCGCGGGGGCAGAGGTTACCGAAGGCCGGATAACGGCGCTCCAGGTAGAAGTCGCGGTCCTCGTCGGGAATATCGGTGGGTTTCTTCTTTCCGGCGCGGATAGCCTCGGCGTCTTCCTTCTTCTTGGGCACCCAGATGCGGCCGTCGTTACGGAGCGATTCGCTCATGAGGGTCAGCTTCGACTGGTCTTCGCCGTGAACGGGAATACAGGTGGGGTGAATCTGGGTGAAGGCGAGGTTGGCCAGGTAGGCTCCCTTGCGGAAGGCCTGGATGGCAGCCGAGCCGTTGCAGCCCATGGCGTTGGTGGAAAGGAAGAAAGCGCGTCCGTAACCGCCGGTGGCGAGTACCACGGCGTGGGCGGCGTAGCGCTCCAGCTCGCCGGTGACGAGGTTGCGCATGATCACACCGCGGGCACGGCCATCGACAAGCACGATGTCAAGCATCTCGCGGCGGTTGTAGCTCTTTACGGTACCCTTCTGAATCTGACGGTTCAGCGAGGAGTAGGCACCCAGAAGAAGCTGCTGGCCGGTCTGACCTTTGGCATAGAACGTACGGGAAACCTGGGCACCGCCGAAAGAACGGTTGGCCAGCAGGCCGCCGTATTCGCGGGCGAAGGGAACTCCCTGGGCCACACACTGGTCGATGATATTGTTCGACACCTCGGCCAGACGGTAGACGTTGGCTTCGCGGGAACGGAAGTCACCTCCCTTTACTGTATCATAGAAGAGGCGGTACACGGAGTCGCCGTCGTTCTGATAGTCCTTTGCGGCGTTGATACCTCCCTGGGCGGCGATGGAGTGGGCGCGGCGGGGGGAATCCTGGATGCAGAAGTTCATCACGTTGAAGCCCAGCTCGCCCAGGGTGGAGGCGGCGGAGGCACCGGCCAGACCTGTACCTACCACGATGATGTCGAGGTGGCGCTTGTTGGCGGGGTTGACGAGTTTCTGATGAGCCTTGTAGTTGGTCCACTTTTCAGCTACGGGACCTTCGGGGATTTTGCTGTCAATCTGGAATTCGGGAAGTTTCGACGACTCGATGTCGGCGTAATCCTTCATGATGGGAGTAGAGTCGATCATTCCCTCCAGTTTCTTGAGATCTGCCATATCTGAGTTGTGGTTTATTCGTTAGTGGTTACAGTTTCAACGGTCACGGTTTCAGCAGTTTCCGAGGAAGCGGCGGCGCATCCGGCACAACCGGCCGCCTGGCAGGCTTCGGGGGAGCATACTGTGCCTTCGGGGCAGCTGCAGGGACCTCCCTTACACTCGGTCATGGCGCAGTCGGCTTTGCCGCAGGCTGCCTGGGAACATTCTGCCTGGGGGCAGTTTTCGCCGGCGCAGACGGGAGCGACAACGGCGTTGTCATGGGCGGCCTGCATCTCCATATACTGCTCCTGGAGAACGGGGCAGGAAGTGTAGACTCCCTTATTGGCCTGTACGGTGAAGACGATGGCCTCGGCTGCGAAGAGCAGCACTACCAGGGTCACCCAGATGTTGCCGATGGTCTTCAGACGGCTCATCCAGATCTTGCCGTTCCATCCGCAGCTCTGGAACATCGACCAGAAGCCGTGGGTCATGTGGAACCAAAGGGCCACGAAAGCGATAAGATAGACGATCAGCACCCATACATGGCTGAAGGTCATCTGCAGGAACCAGGTACCGGCGGCGGCGGGGACAGCCTGACCGTTGTCCATAACCTCGAAGCCGCAGATCTCAGCGAGCTGCATTTTGGCCCAGAAGTGAACCAGGTGAAGCACCAGGAACGCCAGAATCACGATACCAAGCACGTACATATTCTTCGACGACCATTCCACCTGGGGAGGACGGGAGGTCACTTCGTAACGCTCGCTGCCGCGGGCTTTCCGGTTCTGGATGGTCAGCCAGGTGGCATACCAGATGTGGAGGATGAAGCCCAGGGCCAGAATAAGCGACCCTACGAGCGCATACCAGTTGGCACCGAGGAACTCGCAGATGACGTTGTAGGCGGCAGGCCAGAAAATCGCCACTCCGTTCATCAGCGCATGGAACGTCACGAATAGGATAAGGAACGCTCCGGTTATGGACATAACCAGCTTCCTACCTATGGATGAGGATGTTAACCACATAAGTGTTTTGATTTAAGAGTTGTGTTGTTATTAAGGTTGAATTGTTGCTTTTTCCATCACATAACGTTCCGCGGGTCAGCCGGAGCAGACCTGGAAACAACCGGAAAACGACAAAGACCTGGAGTCAGGTTCCGCCGTCACAGGGTAAGGTTTCCGATTATCCGACAAAATTAATGAATATCCCGCACCCTTACAAGAATTAACGAAATTTTTCTCCAATAACCGGAGAAAAAAATTTTACCATTGCGAAAACCGCCACTCTTCCTTGCACGATTGACAAATATTAGTTAACTTTGACAGTTACTCCGCAGACTCCCCGGCGTGACTATGAATATTGTATCCCGAAGCGCCCCATAGCGGAAAACTTGTGAATTTGCCCCATATTGAATCATTAAGAAATACAATCCGCCCATGTTCAAGAAACTGCTGTTGTCATCTCTGGCCGTCATTACCGCCGGAAGTATGTATGCCCGCTTTCTCACTCCGGAAGAGGCTCTCGCCCGCGCGAATGCCGTGGCCGCCGCATCCGGGATATCCAAAGCTCCGGCCGCTTCGTCAATGAAGCTCACACGGACAGTCAACAACGCCGCCGACGAGGCATCCCTTTACATCTTCGAGGGGAACGGCAACGCCATGATTCTCCCCGCCGACGACCAGGCCGCACCTGTACTGGGCTACGTCGAGGGATGTGCCCGCGGGGAAATGCCTCCCCAGATGAACTGGTGGCTCGAACAATACGCCCTTCAGATTGATTTCCTGAAGACCGCGCCCTCCCGTGTACTCTCCATTGAGGAGGCCACCCGACGCGCCGCCCGGGCCGACAAGGCCCCCATCCCCCAGCTCCTTTCCACGGTCTGGAACCAGGACGCCCCTTTCAATAATCTCTGCCCCATGTCGGGCAGCAGGCGTACATATACCGGATGCGTGGCCACCGCCGCAGCCCAGGTCATGAAATATTTCAACTATCCCGAAGCCGGGACCGGAACAATCACATACTCCGACAACGGAACCACGCGCACACTTGCCCTGGACGGCAAAGCGTTTGACTGGAGCAATATGCGCGACAGCTATAACGGTTCCTACTCGGCCACCGAGGCATCCGCCGTCGCCTACCTGATGCAGGCCTGCGGCTATGCCGCCGAGATGAACTACGGAACTTCATCTTCCGGCACACAGTCTGTCAAGATGCTCCTGGGAGCCAGGAAATACCTTGGCTACAACTCCCAGGCCCGTTCAATCCGCCGCGACTATTATTCCCCCCAGGAATGGGAAGACCTGATTTACGCCAACCTCAGGACCGTCGGCCCCGTCTACTATGCCGGAGATGACGGACAGGCCGGCCACGCTTTCGTCTGCGACGGCTATCAGGGTGACGGTTTCTTCCATTTCAACTGGGGATGGGGTGGAGCCTACGACGGTTTCTTCAAGCTCGACGCTCTCAATCCCGAAGGACAGGGTATCGGAGGCAACACCGGCGGCTTCAACTATAACCAGCAGGCATTCCTCAACTTTACCCGCCCGGGAGCCGAGCTTATCCAGCTCCCGCAGGAATCCCCGGTGACACAATACGGCAACCTCTCCGGAACGGTGGGAACGCTCGGACGCTCCCTGAACCTCACTTCAGATGAAGTGGAGACAATGAACACTTTCGCCGCCAACTCCTCCGGTGAAACCCAGGTGCTGGATTTCGGTCTCAAGGCAGTCAGCACCGACGGAGGGGAACCTTACTATGCGACCACCTACTCCGACTTCACCCTCGAGAATCGCCAGGGCTTTTCCGCGCTTTCGCTCAGTGTCCCCTCGGGACTTGAAGACGGCACCTACAATTTCTATCCCGTGGTAAAGTACAGCGGCACCGGCGACTGGATGGAATTCAACCATACCTACGGTAAGGTTTATTATGTACCCGGCACCATTTCCCGCGGTCGCCTGACCTCCGTGGAAAATATCGTTCCCGGCTCGGTGGAAGTCTCCGGCCTGACTCTCGAATCCGCGCTTTCCGCCGGTAACAGCTTCAAGATCTCCTACTCCGCAAATAACCCAGGCACAACCCTCGCATCCGTCGGTCTTACCCCCTGCGTGGCAATCCGCACATCCGCCGGCCTCGGACTTATCGGTCAGGGGGAGTCCCGTACCGTAAGTCTCGAACCCGGAACCTCCGACCAGATATCCCAGACCTCCTCACTCCGGATGGTACAGGGGTATGAAAACCATACCGGCACCGTTTATCTTTGTCTTGTCGACAATGAAATGACCATTTACAGCTACGTCGAGACCTCCATGACCAGCGGCTCTTTCTCCCTGTCGGCCACTAAATTCTCCTTCGTCGGGAATCCTCAGCAGGCTGTCGCCGACAACCTGCAGTTCGACTGCTCAGTCACCTGCACCAGCGGCTCTTTCGCCAACCCGGTGACGGTATATATCGGTCCTAAAGGCACGAACCAGGTCAATCAGGCCTTCTCGTCCGAAGAAACTTACTTCCTGAACCGCGGAGAGACAGCCTCCTGTACCGTCAGCGGCCGTATCTCAGATGCGACTGTCGGCTCACAATACACCGCCTACCTGGGTTATCCGAGCAACAATAAGGTATATGTCCTCCGTTCCCTGAACTTCACCATCGCGGCCATGTCGGGCGTTGAATCCGTGACTGACGGAAACGACGGAGAAATCACCGTCACCGCCGACGGAGAGAACCTCGCCGTCGCAGCTCCGGCACCCATCGCCGCCGTAAGCGTCTACACCGTTGACGGACGCGCCGTAGGCGACATCACCGTCAGCGGCTCCTCCGCCACCGCCGCCTCACTCCCCCGCGGCCTTCTTCTGGTCAGCGTCCTCCTGGAGAACGGCACCTCGAAGACCATAAAGCTCGCTCATTAACCCCCATACCTCCCGCGGGAGAACCGGCCACCGACCGGTTCTCCCGCGGTCCGTTATTTGCCTCTCTTCTTACTTCCCTTCCTCACTTCCTCTGTCGTCTCCCCTGAATCAACTCCTGAATCAAGAACTTCTCTCCGGATTTAATACCATTCACCAGTCAGATGCAATGAAAAAAATTTCTGTCTTAATGTCACTCATGACCGGAGCCCTGGCCGCATCGGCAGCTCCGCTCACACCCGTCGAAGCGCTTGCCCGCCTCAACGACGGCCCTGCTTACATCCGCAGTTTCTCCGGCAACGGCGCACCCAGTCTGCTGCGCACTGTCAGCACGCCTGCCAACGCCCCCGCGATTTATGTTTTCAAAGGGCAGAATAATTCCCTGATGTTCGTCGGCGCCGACGACGTGGCCCTCCCTCTTCTGGGATATACCGACGGCGATGTCTCGGGCGATATGCCCCCACAGCTGGAATGGCTCCTTTCGGAATATGCCCGGGAAATAAGCCATGCCTCCGCATTGGCTGAAAACGCACCGGCTCGCGCCGCTTCCGCCGGCGAGGGCAACTCCGCGGTCTTCCGTGCTGTCCGCCCGGCCCTGACCAACATCCTTCCTACCCGCTGGGATCAGTCCGCCCCCTATAACAACCTGTGTCCGGCAGTTGACGGAAAACTATGTTACACCGGCTGCACCGCGACGGCGGCCGCACAGATCGCGTACTTCCACAAATGGCCCGCGCAAGGAACCGGCGTCAAGACCTACACCCCGCAATATGCCTCCGGCGCAAGCACCGCAAACAAATACACCGGGGAAATCACCTTCGATTACGGCTCGACAACGTTCGACTGGGACAATATGCTTCCGGATTATGCGTCGGTCACTGCAAATACCACCCAGCAGATCGCCGTTGCCACTCTGATGAAAGCCGTCGGCGTAGCCGCCGAGATGAAATACGGTACCAACGCATCAAGCGCCGCTGCATCTACCTGTATAGGGGGAATGCAGGAATATATGGATTACAATACAGCCGGCCAGTCTCTTGACCGCAGTAATTTTTCCCGCACAGCCTGGGAGGATATGCTGTACCGCAATATCCGTGATGTCGGTCCGGTGCTGTATTCCGGATTCAGTCCCACGGGAGGAGGCCACGCATTCGTCTTCGACGGATATGCCAACGGCTATTTCCATGTCAACTGGGGATGGGGAGGAAGCTATAACGGTCTGTTCTCCACGACAGCGCTCACTCCGGCCGGAGAAGGAATCGGCGGAAACGGTTCGGGAGATTACAGTTTCGATCAGTCGGCGGTTTTCAATATCGCCCGTCCCGAGGCAGCCACCATTTCCCTGGATACCAGTAACTTCATATTCCGCGGCAACCTGCAAGGCACTCTTGCCGACAATCAGCTTACGGTCACTACAGATCAGGACTGGATCTGCCTGAACCAGTCAACCGAGACATTCACTACATTGATTGGTGCGAAACTTATCGATGAAAACGGCAATGAACAGATACTTGTCGCTTACAGAGTCAATCTGCCGCCGAACTATGGTGTTCATAACTTTCCCGTTACTCTTCCCGCGAATCTCCCGGAAGGGACCTATAAAGTCTATCCCGTAGCGGATGCAACCAATACGGGCAATAATTATGAGCTGATCGGCCATCCCGTAGGAGCGGTAGATCATATTATCCTGACGAAAACCTCGACTGGCATCACGGTTACCAACCCCGCTCCGGGCAAGCTGACAATCTCGGACTTCCAGATTCTGACACCGTTATATCTTTTCTCGGCGTTCAAGATTTCCTATACCGTGGAGAACAGCTCCAGCACGGAAATCCTTGACGGAATCCAACCGTATATCTACACCAAGACAACTTCTTCGGCCAGCCCCTCCGGAATTTCGATTCTCGCTACCGGCGGTATCAACCGCCTCGCGGTCGGCGATGCCAGGCTGTATGATATGAATCCGGCTGCAAAAACATCAACCGAACAGGCTTCCGCAATGACCTGCTATACCAACACCGTACCCTCCGGACAGGTTTACCTGGGCCTCTGTTCAACCAACACCGGCGAGATTCTGGCTGAAAAGCCTGTAACGCTCTCAGCCGCTGCTGCCGCTCCCTCTCTGGAGGTCACTTCCTTTGAATTCGAAGGCAACAGCGCCGACGCCAATGCTTTGAATCTGAAATTCAAGATGAACCTCAACTGTAAATCCGGATATCTTACCTCTGCTATTCCGGTATATATCTTTCCCGGAAACGGAGGGTCATCCCTGCACGTCATCAATTCGGAACCGATCTTCATGGAAGCCGGAACAAGTCAGGAAGTTCCCGTCTACGGCACATTCCCCTCAGCTGAAACCGGCAAAAGTTACCACGCCGTACCGTACTACCGCAGTGGGAATAATTTGCAGAGGCTTGGTAACGGGACGTATTTCACCGTCACCAGAATTGTTTCCGGCACAGAATCAGTAAGCGTCAATGGAACCGCTTTCTCCACTGATTTCGACAAATCCTCGGCCACTCTGAAAATCAGCGCTCCCGGCGGCATCCGATCCGTCGAAGCCTTCTCCACCGATGGCCGTCATCTCCCGCTGGAATATACAGCTGACGATTCCGGCGCCACAGTACGGCTCTCCGAAACTGCCGCCGGCATAATCCTCTTCAGGATTGCGCTTGCCGACGGAGAGGTGAAAACCATCAAAACCGCCCTTTAAGCGAGCGGCCGGATTTATTTTGGGCCGCTGCTTACAGACTATTTTTCCTGTTTCATACGTTATACGTTATAGATGAGACTGAACTGCAGATACCTGATTCCGGTGATGGCGGCAGCCGCCGTCATCACCGGTTGCGCCGCCAACGGCCACTCCGGGAAAAGTCCGGAGCCGGCAACCGGCGACGTGGCGCCCCCCACGCCCGTTCCTGAAAAAGTAACACCCGCGCCTATGAATGACAAACCTATCGCCGGGGCAGCTACGGCAATGATGCCGAAGGCCCTGCTCTACAAGACCACCGGAGACTATCTCGACAATGTCCCCGTGCAGCTGAATCCCGACGGGTCGCTCCTGAGTTTTCCCTCGCCGGCCGACATCCCGGCCTCGGCGCGGCCCGTGGTGCTTGCCAACGGCTGGATTCTCAATCCCATGGGAGTAACGAACCGCACGGTCTTCACCCGCTACACGCTCGACGAATACCGCCGCCTGCCTCAGCCTCCCGCTCCCGAAGAAATTCTGAAGGCGGTGATTCCCGGCTCGAAAGTGCTGATGACCATCCAGGCTCCCATGACTCTCGGGGAGGCCCTGGCCGATACCGCCGCCGTAAACCGTTTCCTGACCCCTCAGCCCCGGAAATAAGATATGGCCGCAGGAAGTTCTCTGATACTTGATATACTGGGGTGTGGCTCGGCCACACCCTCCAGGCGCCATCTGCCCGCCTGCCAGGTGATTGAACATAACCGGGAACTTCTGATGATTGACTGCGGCGAGGGAGCGCAGCGGAGCATGATGCAGCAGGGACTGGCGTTCACCCGCCTGCGCCATATATTCATCTCCCATCTCCACGGCGACCACTGCCTGGGACTTCCCGGACTCCTCTCCACCCTGTCGCTCCATCAGATGGGGGGAACGCTGACCGTCCACACTTTCGCCGACGGCGCCGAGATGTTCACCCGCATAGTGGATTTCTTCTGCCGCGAACGTTCCTTCAACCTGGAGTTCGACATCATCGACCCGAACGCACGCCAGACCGTCCTTCAGACCAAGAGCCTTACGGTAGAGGCGTTCCCGCTGAAACACCGCGTACCGACGGTCGGCTATCTGTTCCGCGAGGCTCCCAAACCGCGCCATATCATCGCCGACGCCGTAAAGTTCTTCCAGGTACCGGTATCGCAGATGAAAGCCATAAAGGAGGGCGCCGACTTCGTGACTCCCGACGGCCGGACAATCGCCAACGAACGGCTGACCCGCGACGCCGACCCTTCGGCCAGCTATGCCTATTGCTCCGACACGCTGTATGATCCCTCGCTGGCCGACGTCGTCCGGGGGGTAGACCTGCTCTACCACGAGGCCACCTATGCCGACGACGCAATCGGGAAAGCCCGCGACCGTTTCCACTCCACGGCCTCCCAGGCCGCTCTCATCGCCCGGGAAGCAGGCGTCGGCAAACTGCTGCTGGGCCACTATTCCAAAGCCTACCCCGACGAGAACCGCCACCTGGCCGAAGCCCGGGCTATTTTCCCCGAAACCTATCTGGCCTATGAGGGTTTGCGGCTCCCCGTCTGAATCCGTTTCACCGACAGCCTATGAGCCTGAGATTTCTCATGACCGCCATTGCCGCTACCGCTGCTGCCTCCGGAATCGCCGCCGCGGATATCGCCGATTTCAGTTTCACCGACCGGGACGGCAATCTACACACGTTCTTCGAAGTCATTGACGCGGCCCCCGACGGAGCCGCCGTCTATCTGCTGCTGTTCGATCCCGACTGCAACGAATGCAAGGATAAAATCGACGCCCTGCGCGATAACCGCGCCATCGCCGACGGAATCGCCGACGGCTCGGTGAAAGTGGTAGCCGTCTACCCCGTCGAGGAGAAACCTGCTCCATCGGATCCCAATCTGGAAAAGTATCTCCGGGTAGCGCCCGAGCTGCCGGAGGGATGGACCATAGGGATCGACAACGGATCTATTTTCGAAGGAGATTTCTACCAGTGGGACACGCTCCCCCTGATAATCCGCTACAAAAAGACCGAAGACCTCACAGGCCGCACGCCCGAATCCCTCAACGATGGAAAATAAAAGACTGCGATTCTTCATCTCGGCCGGAGAAGCCTCCGGCGACCTCCACGGAGCCGACCTCGTAAAGGAACTTCTCAGGCAGTCCCCGGACGCCGGAGTGACCTTCCTGGGAGGAGACATGATGGCGGAGGCAGCCGGCCTCCCTCCTCTGATCCATTACCGCGACATGGCCTACATGGGCTTCGCCGAAGTCCTGCGCCATCTCCCCGCGATAGCCCGCAACCTCCGTACCGCCCGCGAGGCCATAGAGCGCGAGCGTCCCGATGCCCTGGTGCTTATCGACTACCCCTCCTTCAACCTGAAACTGGCCCGGTTCGCCAAATCGCTCGGAATACCCGTCTTCTACTTTATCGCCCCGAAAGTCTGGGCGTGGAAAGAATGGCGCGTAAAAGAGATGCGCCGCTACTGCGACAAAATCCTTTCCATCCTCCCCTTCGAGCAGGACTATTTCCGCCGCAAGGGGCTTGAGGTGGAATATGTCGGCAACCCCTCTGTGGCGGAAGTGGAGGAGAAGCGCGCCGCGATGCCCTCCCACGCGGAGTTCAACCTCCGCTACGGGCTCGACCCCAACCGCCCGCTGCTGGCACTCGTGCCCGGAAGCCGCTGTGGAGAAATCCGCAACAACCTCCCCATCATGGCGGAAGCCGCCCTGAATTTCCCCTCGCTTCAGCCCGTGATAGCTGGCGCACCTTCGGTGCCGCGCGAGTTCTACCGCAGCCTGGGCGTCCCGTCCATCGCCCATATACCTTTCGTAGAGGATGCCACCTTCCCCCTGATGGCCCACAGCACTGCCGCGCTGGTGACTTCCGGAACGGCCACCCTGGAATGTGCCCTGCTCGGCACTCCCCAGGTCGTCTGCTACCGTTCCTCCGGCTCGAAGCTCTTCTATCAGCTTATGAGTCACGTCCTTACCTGCCCCCATATCTCGCTTCCCAACCTTATCGCCAACGGACTCGACGGAGAGCGATACGCCAACGAAGTGGTTCCCGAACTGCTGATGCACCAGTGCAACCCGGCGGAGATTTCAGCCCGTCTGGCCCGTATATTACCCGGCGAACCGGGCCGTCAGGAAATGCTGGAAGGCTACCGGCGGATGCGTTCACGCCTGACCGACTCGTCGGCGCCACGCCGCGCCGCCGCCGCGATTCTGTCCTCAGTCAATCCGTCCGGGACGCCCCGGGGAGCCGCCGCCCGGAGATGACTGTCGCGGAGACGGAGACGATTTCCGTGGCAAAATGCTATGAATTCAGAAAAAATTCATTAATTTTGCAGCATAATAATCCCGGGAGACGGCGCCTAAGCAGCAATCAGCGTGTAATTAAGGCGTTTTCACCACGGATTGCAAAATTTTACTTATGGACAAACTTTCAAGCATTGACAAACTCGACCGAAAGATACTCTCGATTGTCATGCATAACGCACGGATCCCCTCGAAGGACATCGCCCTTGAATGCGGCGTGTCGAGGGCTGCCATCCATCAGCGCATCCAGCGCATGATTGAACTGGGAATCATCACAGGGTCAGGCTACTCGGTAAACCCCAAACTGCTGGGCTATTCAACCTGCACTTACATCGGAGTGAACCTCGAACGCGGAGCCATGTACCGCGACGTGGTCCAGGAACTGGAAAAGATTCCGGAGGTCATCGAATGTCACTTCACCACCGGTCCCTACACCATGTTCATCAAGCTCTTCGTCCGTGACAACGAACACCTGATGGAGCTTCTCAACAACAAAATCCAGATGATTCCCGGCGTCACCGGCACCGAGACGCTCATCTCCCTTGACAACTCAATCCAGCGCCATATACCCCTGGTACAATAATCGCGGTTCCGGCTTTACGGAATCCTAACCTCCCATATCCGATTACCTCATGATTATAGGTTTCGACGGAAAACGGGCCGTGCAGAACAATACCGGCCTGGGAAATTACTCCCGCCTCCTTGTGGAAGTGCTTGCCACCCGGTTCCCCGAGCATCTCTATGCCCTATACGCTCCGAAACTCCGGCCGAATCCGCGCCTTAAGCCTCTGATGGAACTGGATAACGTGGAGCTGCACACCCCGGACACAGCATCGGGGCGAACTTTCGGAGCCCTCTGGCGCAGCCGGGGGATCACTTCCGCCCTGAAAGAGGACAAAGTCAGCCTCTACCACGGACTGTCGGGAGAACTTCCGATGAACATCGCCGGAAGCGGAATCCCCTCCGTGGTCACCATCCATGATCTCATCTTCCGGCGTTTCCCGGAATGTTACAGCGCGGTGGACCGGCGGATCTACGACTACAAGTTCCGCCACGCCGCCGAGAGGGCCGACCGCATAATAGCGATTTCCGAATGTACGCGCCGCGACATCATGGAGTTCTACAATATTCCGGCGGAGAAAATAGATGTGGTCTACCAGGGATGCGACCGGCAGTTCCGCACCCGCCCCTCCGACGCCGCGATAGAGCGCGTAAAGGCCAAATACGGCCTGGAGCGCCCCTACATAATTTCGGTGGGGACCATCGAGACCCGCAAGAACCAGGTGATGGCCGTAAGAGGTCTGCGCGGGCTTCCCGACGACCTCGACATAGTGCTTGTGGGACGCCGCACGCCCTATGCCCGCACAATCGACCATTACGTATCGACCTACTCCATCGGCTCGCGGGTAAAATTCATCGAGCAGGCCGACTTCGCCGACCTTCCGGCTCTCTACGCCGGAGCCTATTTCTCATCCTACACCTCCCGGTACGAAGGATTCGGAATCCCCGTTATCGAGAGCCTCAGCGTAGGGACCCCGGTGATCGTAGCCTCCGGCTCCTGCCTCGAGGAAGCGGCCGGCCCGTCGGCCCCCTCCGTGGATCCCGACGATGTGGAGGACTGGATCAACACCGCCAAAGAACTGTTCAACTACACCGAGTCGCGTGACCGCCTCGCCCGGCAGGGACAGGAATACGTCAGCCGTTTCAACGACGCCGACATGGCTGAAAAAACGATGGGAACCTACCTCCGCGCCATCCGGGAGCATAGCTGATCCTCCCGCCTCCCAGCTTAAAGAAGACGGCTGTAACAAAAATCTGATTTATCATGAGCAAGAACCAACTTGAAGGGAAAAGGCTGCTGGTTGTCGGCGCCGGAGGATTTATCGGGGGCTTCATCTGCCGCGAAGGACTCGCCCGGGGCATGAAGGTGACCGCCGCAGTCAGGGAATCTACCTCGCGGCGCTATCTGGACGATGCGCGCCTGGAGTTCCTGGTGCTGGACTATGACGACCCCTCGCAGATGGAGAAGGCAATCGGCGATGCTACCGCCTGGGATTATGTAATCTACAACCTCGGGGCCACGAAAGCCGCCACTTTTCCTGAGTTCAACCTTGTCAACTTCGAATATCTGCGCCGCTTCGTGGAAATCCTGAAGAAGACGGATCATGTCCCGGCAGGTTTCCTGTTCATGAGTTCGCTGTCGGCCATCGGACCGGGCGACGAGAAGAACTACACTCCCCTGAGCGCCTCCACTCCTCCGAATCCCAATACCCGCTACGGCCTGTCGAAAATCAAGGCGGAGCAATACCTCGAATTCCAGTCCGGAATCCCCTACATCATCTTCCGCCCTACGGGGGTCTACGGTCCCCACGAGAAGGACTACCTGATGATGATCAAGTCCATCGACTCCCATTTCGACTTCGGAGTGGGCTATCGGCCGCAGATGCTGACGTTCATCTATGTCGACGACCTTGTCAGCGCCATGTTCGATGCCCTCGCCTCGGGAATTACCGGAAAGAAATACATCATATCGGAGGAACGCTCCTACACTCAGAAAGAATTCCGCAAAATCGTCGCCGACGAATTGGGCGTCAAGTGGGTTATTCCGGTAAAACTGCCGATGTGGGCCGTCTGGTGTGCGTCCTTCGTGGCTGAGAAAATCGGCCATTTCCGCGCCCGACCCTCCACCCTCAACCGCGACAAGTTCAAAATAATGCGTCAGCGCAACTGGAACGCCGACGTCTCCGACGCCCGTCGCGATTTCGGCTTCACGACCCGTTTTCCCCTGCGCGAGGGTATCCGGCAGACCGTCCGCGCCTACCGCGGCGAGAAACTCTGATTCCATTTTCCCGTAATTATTCCCCGGAACCGCGGCCACTGACGCCGCCGCACCGGAACAAAACCCCGAATTCCAGCGTTCAGAATATGACAGAGCAATCCCGAAAGCCTCAGACGGCTACGCCACGTGTCCCCCTCTGGATGGGGGCCGTGATCATCCTGTGCGCCCTCCCGGGCCTCGGATTTCCCTGGATGGGAGACCTTCTTACCTCCGGCAACCTCCAACTGCGCGGACTCACCTGGTTCTACCCCGTCTACACCGTGGCTTCGGCCATACTGGCCTGGCAATGTTACGGACGCCGCAACGCCCTCTGCTGGATAATCCTGGCCCTGTTGCTGCTGAGCCACGCGAGCTTCTATTATCTCGCTTTCGCCTTAGGCTCGACGGTGTCGTTCAGATAATCCCCTCATACACCCGCGTAACCCCAATACCCGCATAACCTCATGAAAAAGAAACTTGTTATCTCTACCGGCGCCGGAATGAGCGCCGAAAGCGGAATCAACACCTTCCGCGACGCCGGCGGCCTCTGGGAGAACTACAACGTCATGGAGGTAGCCTCGGCCGACGGTTTCCGCCGGAATCCGGCCCTTATCCATAAATTCTACAACGCCCGGCGCAAGGAACTTCTCAAGGCCCGACCCAATGCAGGACATCTCGGACTGGTCGACCTGGAGAAGGATTTCGATGTCTTCGTCATCACCCAGAACGTCGACAATCTCCACGAAAAAGCCGGATCGAAAAACGTGCTTCATCTCCACGGCGAACTCATGAAAGTCCGCGCCCTCGACGACGAGACCAAAGTCTACGAACTTCATCCCGGCGACCCCGACTTCGAGACTTCCCCCGACACCGTAATCGACGGCCATCATGTGCGCCCCCATATCGTTTTCTTCCAGGAAGCTGTCCCCAACATTGAACCGGCCGTAGAGCTTGTCCGGGAAGCTGACATCTTCGTGGTCATCGGCACCAGCCTCAACGTCTACCCCGCTGCCGGACTCCTCCACTATGTGCGCCCCGGCGTTCCGGTCTACTACATCGACCCCAATCCCGCAGCGGTCCCCCCAGGCGTCACCGTAATCCCGCTGACCGCCACTGAGGGGGTAGCGCGCCTGGCCTCCATCCTCCGCTCCACCCCCGCCTGACCTCCTCCCCCGACTATCGGAAACCAAACCGGATACGGCGCTGTGTCGAAATTCAAAGTTTCGGCACAGCGCCGATTTTTTCGCCCGGATGGCGAGGGTGCAGTCAGTTTTTCAGACCACACATCACGGCGCACCTACGCAAACCGACCACCGACAGTGAATAAACCCGACTCGGAACAAAATTCATCTCATTAACTTTATTTAACCATTCGGGGGGTAATTTGTGAAAATTTGTTTAACTTTGCCGTCACAAACTGACGGCTTACCTACTCTTCCTTGAACCGAAGGTATATCTTAACTTACAATGACTCTTTAACTTATCTTAAAACAAACTTGTAATTATCATGAAAAAAATCCTACTTCTCTTAGTGGGGATGTTTGTGGCTATAGCGGCCAACGCCGAGCTGTATCTGTGCGGCGACTGGGTGGCGCCAAGCTATCAGGCCTCCCTTCGCCAGAACTGGACGCCGGCAAATGCGGAGACAGTATCGCAAAACTCCGACGGTTACTATTGCTTCGTTACAGAAGGGACCAACTTCAAAATGTCCACAGTCAAAGCCGACTGGAATTCGGGATTCAACGACAACTCCCGTACAGTGGCCGGATGGACCGACAAGCCGGGCGCAGACGGCGTAAAGATCTCCACGCTGAACGCCAACCGTAGCGCCGCCGACAACCAGGGACCGTTCGGCACCACCAAGACCTATTACCGGGTGAGCGCTGACCTCTCCACCATTGAGGCATCCAAAACCACCGACTTCGGGGATGTCGAAGACCCCGACAGCTACACGGTCTATTTCTACGAGAATCCCGACAACCCCACCAACGGATATATCCACGCATATATGTGGGGAACCGACGGAAGCTATTCCGAGTATAACTCTTCCCCGGCCGTCACAAAAATGGTGCCGGCCAAATATGTAAAGGTCGGAGACAATTTCTATGAGGTCTACAGCCTGACGGTCTCCAGCACAAAAAAACTTGAGAACATCATATTCCACAACGGCAGCCAGAACAGCAATCTCAAGTACACGCCTGACGCCGGCCTGAAACTTGTAAAAAACGGCCTGTACTATCGCTCGGGAGAAACTTCATACACAGCCTCCACCGATTTCAAACTCTACGACCAGCCTGCTGAAATCAAGAACTATACCTACCATCTGCATAACTTCACCACGCTGGAAGGGACCCGCATACAGCTGAATCCGACCGCCGACGAAAATATCTTCACCGGCTCAATCCAGTATAATGCCCCCCTGGCCGAAGCCCAGGAATACACCGTCCACCGCTTCGACTCAGACACCCAGAGCTTCGATGCCTTCGGCAGCACTCCCGATTTTGAATATAATCTCCAGGAATCTTCCGCCACTCTTGTCTCCGGCGCCAAAGGAATAGTGATGCCCAAAGGTCTCAAAGGAAAAGTAAGCTTCACTATGGAAGTGGAAGGACAGGTTCCGGTCAGACTGACTGTATCCGGAGGTGAACTGGCTGAAAACGCCTACACCTACTACCTGGAACATTCTTTCAAATCTCCCGACGGCCAGCAGCTGACAGATAAAATCGAATTCAGGCCCCACGCGTATCATTTCGACGCCGATTATGTATTCTCCGGCGAAGAGACCGGCCATCTGTTCAAAATCGAACGTTTCCTCAACGGTACTTCCGTCACCGAAACCCGTTTCGGTCCGGTGAAAACTTCCGGGAAATATGATCCCTCACGTCCTTCCACAACATATTCTCTGACAAACAACGGCTCGGAAACCGATATTCTATCCGCCGGAATCCACGGTAAGGTAAGATTCACCCTGCACGTTAACGAGGACGGCGCTCCCGCCACGGTAACCCTGCGCGGCGGCACATCCGACAAGGAATACAATTCCGAACTCTACACCGTATATTTCTACGCCAAAGAAAGCCAGATCAGCGGAAACCTCTACGCCGTCGTCTACCGCGAGGAAGGAGATCAGGTAACGGCTGAGCTGACCCCGGAGCAAGCTCAGATGACCCCGACCGGAAAATATGTCCTGGTCGACGGAGAATACTGCCCGGTCTACAGACGCTCCTTCACCGGCGACTTCGACGCCGTACCCCATACGGTAAAAATTCATACCGGTGACGCTTCAGCGCCGTTGCTGACAGCCGAATTCCTCAACTACGGTTTCTATACCATCGGCGACACGAGTCCACTGCTCCATCTGGAACAGATTTACAAACCCGGCACCGAACCCACGACCTTCTATATGCACTTCAAGGAAGACTGGCTGAAAAATGCCAAAGGGGATGGCAACAATCCCGTGGTCGATCCCAGGTTCTACATTTACTCAGGCACCGCTCCTTCGGGAGAAACGGCATGGACCAACGGTATTGCCATGGAAAAAATCAATGACCTGGCACCTACCGGAGATATGTCCGTCACCGAGAAATACCAGCTGTGGAAAGTCACCGTCCCTGCCGACAGGATGAAAGACGCCGACGGGATGTGCTTCGTATACCAGACCCGCTGGAGCGACAATCCCTATCATGTATATTACTCCCGCAGCGGCGTCGATGACACATACATCTACGCCACGGCGGATGACGCAAACGGACGCTATGCCGTGCAAACCTATCTTTCCTATCAGGACTTCAGGGACCTTGACGCGGAAGGACGCCCCGCAATCTACCTTGTAGGAGCCGACAACGGGACAATCGCCGACATAAGCTGGGATACCTGGAAAGCTCTCAAGCAGACTTCCACGGACGGATACTTCTTCATACCCATTACAGTAGATGCCTCCAACCAAAGTCCCGCCAAGTTCAAAATCTCATGGATCTGCGTCAAGGACGCTATGGATAAAATCGGAGTCTCCGAAGAGAACCGCAACATCGATACCCAGCGCGCATGGTCTACTTTCGACCTGGGCATCATCGGAGTGGATGATATCTATGATTACGGCGAGTCAGGATATACAGCCCCCACATTCGAAGATGACGAGGACGGCACTTCTATCAAGAACGCCATCTGCAAGCCTTACGAGAGTATCCGGTACCTGAACTACAACCAGTACAACTTCTTCATCTCATACGAAGATATCCATGTAGGCAAAAACTGCTACATAGTCGTGGATCCCGAATGTCGCACCGTCACCGTGATCCCCTACGATCCCAATCCTAAGGTATCAGCCTCTTTCTCTGAGTTCGGAACCGAGGAATTGACGTCATGGGAAGATATGCAGGCTTTCCATTCCCATTACTCCCACCTCAGCGGAGCCGCAGGCAACGGACATATCTATATGTCTAAATTCAACACCTGCCGCGGTACGGTGACCATTGACCGTGCGCAGGGTGCTGACCTTGAACGGACAGGATTCTCAGTTGTGTACACCGTCAGCATGAACGGTCAGGAGATCTTCCGGCATAAAAAACCCGAAATCCTGAATTTTGACCGTCTTCCGATGGGTATGGAAGGAAGCCTGAAACTGCAGGCTCTGTACACCAACGCCACCACTGGAGAGTCTTTCCACTCGCGTATCACTACCGGTACCATTCTCCACGGAGATGAAGAGTTCCCGGCTCCCGAAGGTAAGATTGTAAGCGCCCGGCCGGTTGTCGACACTGACCTGTCTGTAGGACTGCTTATCGAAGTCAAATATACCAAAGATGTCTTCGGTCACAACTACTACGGCGATTTCAGCTTCGGTGTGAAAGACAAGAACGGCAATTATCGTAAACTCAGAGGGGAACTCCTCCATCCGGCCCACCGCCTGGTAACTTTCTACGGTGAACTGGCATCAAAAGTTCTCGATTCGTGGACCTACCTTACCGAAACCGCGGATTACGACGCATCCCGTCATGACTGGTCTTCCAAACTGTTCAGCGAAACCGACGGCAGTTCCGTAAGCGGCCATACTTTCATATTCCTTCATAATGCCGCCCCCAACCTCGACGGTCTCAGTGAACTGGAGACAATCGAAGGAACAGTCTCGGCAGTCTATCCGTTCCTCTACAACAACAACCCCACTCCTATGGTGGCTTCCGCTGAAGGAGAGAGTTCGGTTTCTGCCCGAGTATCCGCCGCATATGAAGGCTGTACGATAAGCAATATGATGACCCCCTCCAACCTGATGACATTCGCCGTTCCTCAGGACAATATCCTTTCGGGAATAGAAAATGTTATTTCTGAGAAAGATGATGATATTCCTGCCGAGTTCTATACCGTTTCTGGTATCCGCGTTGACGGAGAACCTACCCCCGGTATCTATCTCCGCCGGAAAGGAAACATCGTGGAAAAAGTCATTATACGATAATATTCCTGATCTAATACGCAAAAGAGATAGAAAATATGATAATTTAGTTTAGTAAGGTAAGGAATAGCAAGATTCCTTAGACCAACGGCCTCCCCAGGTGTGACACCCCGGGAGGTCGTATTTTTTTATTTATGACTGAGTTACCACCGTATTACGACAGAGGGTCAAGCCGGCAAATCAAACTATGCGCAAAACCATCGGGGCGCGATCAGACGAAGTAGAGGGGACATCCCTTGGCCACAGGCGCTATCGTCCCCTGCGGATATGAGAAGACAAGATAGGATTTATAGAGGGCCACGTGGATTATCGGGAAGGTCTCCACGGTGAATTTCTGCAGGGCTCCCGGATTGACGTAGTCTGTCAGCCAGTCAAGATACTGTCCGGGGGTCTTGCCGGCATCCCGGGCAATCCGGCGGAGCAGCTTCTCGCGCACAGCGCTCCGGTCTTCCGCCGGAACCAGGTCATCGAAAGTCATCTGGCGCCCCAGGGTGGTGGAGAATGTGACGTAATAACAGTCGATAGCGTCGGGAGTCCCTCCCGTTGCCGACTCGAGATATGACGAATAAGTAAACATATCCTTCTGCTCCGAAACCCATGCGGGACGCAGGTCTGCATTGACGTAAAAGCCGTTGACGACTGATTCGCGCAATTCGGGAAGAATAGTGTCGTTGAAGACTTTTCCGTAATAGTCAATCTGGGAAGTCACCGCCCTGGGGGTCATTTCCCGGGTATCGTAATAGATATCTCCCCCGGAGACGGAAGCGAAGTCCTGGCTGATTATCCTGGCCAGTCCCATATTGACCGACGAGGAATCATCCACGGCGAAGACGCGGATGGAGAAGAACACGTCGGAATGTTCCGTGGGAAATATGCGGGCTATCTGGAGGAACTTCACGTCGCGCCCGTCGAAGGCGAACACCGTGTCCGACGTGGACGGAGTACGAACGATGGAGACAACCCGGGCAAGTTTACTGTCGTCGGGGAAGTCCCCGGGCTTTTCTGCGTCAGCGGTAGCGGCAGGTCCGCAGGCCTCGGCCAGAAAAACCAGGCCGACCAGCAGAAATGCCGACCATATATGCCTGATGATTATGTGTTTGACGTCCATTGTTGCAACGGTTTAAGGAATTCCTAATTACTTTACCTGGGACCGGCCTCTTCAAAAGCCGTCCTATGTTACAACAACGTTACTCCTCAAAAAGTTAGCGGTTCCCGATATACATCAGCTATTTTACAATATCATGTCGGACGCGAATCAATGTCATCATAGAATGTCGGGATAGAGTAATCAGGACTCTGCGTGTCATTTCCGCTCCAGTCAAGGATGACCGATGATCCGTCCTCCTTTGTAAGCCTGACGACATTGACTGAATGCGGGTCGTCGTTAAAAAATAAAATCTCATACTTCTTATATCCGTCCCGGAAATCACATAGTCCCGGAATATGGATATTTCCGTCGATGTCGCGCAGGCCGCGCAGAGTATATGTATCAGGGACATTGAAAACCTGACCGCGCCTTGCTATGATTTTCTCCTCGAATGAAGCGTGTCCGGTGGCATGGACCTTGTGGGTAATCCAGTAAGAGCAGGGATGATATATTCTGAAAGGAGTGTCATCATACTGTCCGACAGAGTAGGGCGAGGAAGTCATCCCCCCGACAAACAACACGGTCAGTCCGAAATATATCACCGTAGCCAGCTTGGCTTTATTTATAATGGTGGTGATAAATATTATGCCTGTGATAATCCAGGCATACACCTGCGTCTCGGGAAAGTCAAGTTCAGTACAGAGCCATATAAGCCCCAGGCCGGCCATGGCAAGGACCGTTACCAGCACACCGCGGCCGGTCTGGCTGCAGAGGCTGTCATCAACGCCGGATTTGTCACGGGTGACAATTTGCAGACAGCCGCATATCAGCGTAAACACATATAAAATAAGTAATCCGGTCATAATTTCATGGAATAGATTAAAGAGAACAACACGCCGGACGACGGAATCAGCGGTCGCGGGTGATGATGAAGTCGATGAGGGACAGGAAAGCGTCGAGAGTGGCCGATGGGGGGAAGTTGGTCCTGAGGATGTCGCAGGCCTGGTCGCGCAAACGTTCCATCGTCTGATAGGCGTAGTCGATACCGCCGTTGGTGACGGCATATTCAATCAGTTCCGATATTTCCGCAGGCTCCAGAAGTTCTTTCCGGGCCAGGGCGGTCATGCGCTCATGGTCCTCGTCGGCACCGGTCTCCAGGACGTGCAGCAGCGGGAGGGTGATTTTCCCTTCCCGGAGGTCATTGCCCGTAGGCTTGCCGACGGCACTGTCGGAAAAGTAGTCGAAGATATCATCCTTGATCTGGAAGCAGAGTCCCAGCAGACGGGCAAACTCCCGCAGGGCGTCGAGGCGCTCCCCCTCCGGCTCGCCGGCGGCATAGGCGCCGACTTCGGCACAGCTGACGAAGAGCGAGGCGGTCTTCCGGTAGATGATGTTGAAGTAGACCTCCTCAGTGAGATTATTGTAGCGGGCGTTGTAGATTTCATCCAGCTCGCCGATGGAAAGCAGACGTCCCAGCGAAGCGATGGAGTCGACGATGCGTATGTCTCCGGTTCCGGAGGCCAGCATCAGGGAGTTGGAGAGGAAGAAATCCCCGATGAGGACGGCAAGATGGTTGTCCCACAGGCCGTTGATTGTGGCGGCATCGCGCCGCAGGCGGGTATCGTCGACGACATCGTCATGAATCAGCGAGGCGTTGTGAAGCAGCTCCACGGCTACGGCCCCCTCTATTACCTTGCGGCTGACATTGCCGAGAAGTTTGGCGCTGAGAAGCACCATTATCGGCCGGATTTGCTTTCCCTTACGCTCCAGGTAAGTGGCTATTACCTTATTCATCAACGCATTAGGCGACGACAACGTAGCCGAAATCAAATCGTTCAGCTGCTGCAGTTCGGGCGCTAATGTCTGTTGGATGGATTGAAATGTAGTCACTTTGACAAAAAATTTAGCGCAAAATTACGAAAACTTCTCGGATAACGCTATAAAATCCGCTGGAAAAAGTTAACTTTGCCATCGAATCCGTTGCCGCGCTCCCTGCGGAAGCGGGTCCGACGAAACAGAAACCATATCATTAAATCAGATAATTTAAAGTCTCTTTTCCAAATCTGACAACGAAAATCATGGACAACACAAACCAAAGAGTAAAGACGCTCGACAAGGTTGCCGTTAGATTCTCCGGCGACTCGGGCGACGGAATGCAGCTGGCGGGAAACATCTTCACCAATGTTTCGGCCGGCCTGGGCAACTCCGTGTCTACTTTCCCCGACTATCCGGCCGAAATCCGCGCTCCGCAAGGCTCCCTCGGAGGAGTTTCCGGATTCCAGGTCAGCATCGGTTCGGGAGTACACACTCCCGGCGACAGCTGCGACGTGCTGGTGGCGATGAACCCCGCGGCTCTGAAGCAGAATTACAAGTTCCTCAAGCCGGGCGGTGTGATTATCGTGGACATCGACTCCTTTAAGGAGGAGGGGCTGAAAAAGGCCAAGTTTCTCACCGATGACCCCGTCGCCGAACTGGGAATCACAGCCCAGGTTCTCGAAGTTCCCGTTACGGAGATGACCCGCGCAGCCCTGGCCGATTCCGGAATGGACAACAAGTCTGTGCTGAAATGCCGCAACATCTTCACTCTGGGGCTTATCTGCTGGCTCTTCGACCGCCCTGTCGAAAGCGCCATCGCCATGATTCAGAAGAAATTCGCAAAGAAACCGGCCATAGCCGAGGCCAATTCCCGCGTGATCCGCGCCGGCTATGACTACGGTCACAATATCCACGCCTCGGTATCGACCTATAAGGTAGAGACCGAACCCATCGTCCCGGGAACCTACACCGACGTAAAGGGGAACGAAGCCACCGCCTGGGGCCTTATCATGGCCTCCGAGAAAGCCGGACTTCCCCTCTTCCTGGGTTCCTATCCCATCACTCCGGCCACCGACATCCTTCATGAACTTGCCAAGCGCAAGGACCTCGGAGTGAAAGCCTGCCAGATGGAAGACGAAATCGCCGGCGTATGCTCGGCCATCGGCGCATCCTTCGCCGGATGCCTTGCCGCCACATCCACCTCCGGTCCCGGCCTGGCCCTCAAGAGCGAGGGTATCGGCCTGGCCGTCATGGCCGAACTCCCGCTGGTTGTCATCGACGTACAGCGCGGCGGCCCCTCCACGGGCCTGCCTACGAAAACCGAGCAGACCGACCTGGCCCAGGCGCTTTACGGCCGCAACGGGGAATCTCCACTGGCGGTAGTGGCTCCCACAACCCCCACCGACTGCTTCAACATGGCTTTCGAGGCCAGCCGTATCGCCGTCGAACACATGACGCCGGTCATCCTGCTGAGCGATGCCTTCATCGGCAACGGCTCCTCGGCCTGGCGCATTCCCGAAGCCGACGAATTCCCCGCCATCCGTCCCCCCTTCGTTCCCGGAGAACTCCGTGAGAACTGGACTCCGTATATGCGCGATGAAGCGACTCTCAGCCGTTACTGGGCCATCCCCGGCACTCCCGGCCTGATGCATCGTCTCGGAGGTCTCGAAAAGGACGAGAAAACCGGAGCAATCTCCACCGACCCGGCCAACCACGCCCGCATGGTCGAGACGCGCCGCCGCAAAGTGGCTCTCATAGCCGAGGATATCCCCCTGCAGGAAGTGAAATGCGACTCCCCGGAGGCCGACACGCTTCTTATCGGCTGGGGCGGAACCTACGGCCATCTCTATGATGCCGCTGAGGAACTCAACCGTCAGGGGCACAAGGTAGCCCTGGCCCAGTTCCGCTACATCAACCCGCTTCCCCGCAACGCCGGAGAAATCTTCACGCGCTACAAGCGGCTGATCGTGGCCGAGCTTAACACCGGACAGTTCGCCGACTATCTCCAGGCACGCTTCCCCGGCAAGCTCTTCCGCCGCATCAACAAGGTCGAAGGACAGCCCTTCCTCGTCCATGAGATTGTCGACAGGGTGAAGGAAATAATTGACTCCGAACCGGAGGCCTGAACCCCGCTCCACGGGCATATTCATTTACATTTAAGAGCCACTGATTCAACATGGAATGTACAGCATCTCAATATAAGGCCTCCGACTTCAAGAACGGCAGCCCCGTGCGCTGGTGTGCCGGTTGCGGCGACCACGCCGTCCTCAATTCGCTCCACAAGGCCATGGCCGACCTGGGCGTAGCTCCCGAAATGACCGCCGTAATCTCCGGCATCGGCTGCTCCTCGCGTCTGCCCTACTATATGAATACCTACGGGTTCCACACCATCCACGGACGCGGAGCCGCCGTAGCCACCGGTTTCAAGGTAGCCAATCCGGCCATGACCGTATGGCAGATTTCCGGCGACGGCGACGGCCTGGCAATCGGCGGTAACCATTTCATCCACGCCGTGCGCCGCAACGTGGACATCAATATCCTTCTGCTCAACAACCGCATCTACGGACTTACCAAAGGACAGTACTCCCCCACCTCGGCCCGCGGCTTCGTCTCCAAGTCCTCCCCTTACGGAACGACCGAAGACCCCTTTATCCCGGCTGAACTTGTATTCGGCGCCCGCGGCACCTTCTTCGGGCGCGCCATCGACGTGGATCTCCCCGTATCCCGCGAGGTAATGCTTGCAGCCGCCCGCCACAAAGGCACCTCCGTCACTGAAATCCTGCAGAACTGCATGATTTTCAACAACGGCATCCACTCCGGAATCGCCGACAAGGAGGTGCGCGCCGACCGCACCATCCACCTGCGCCACGGCGAGAAGATGCTTTTCGGCAAGAACAACGAGAAAGGAATCGTAGCCGACGGTTTCGCACTGAAAGCCGTGGAAATCGGCAAGGACGGCTGGACCATCGACGACGTGCTGGTCCATGACGCCCACTGCCCCCGGAATTTCCTCCACCAGCAGCTGGCGATGATGGACGGCAATGAACTTCCTGTCGCTGTCGGCGTTATTCGTGATGTGGAGGCTCCTGTCTACGACCAGGAGGTTGCGCTGCAGGTAGAGACCGTAAAAGCAAAAAAAGGGTTCTCCACTCTGCGTGATATGCTCCTTGCGGGCGACACCTGGACCGTCAGCTGAACTCCTGTAACCTTCCCCCACCGACGATGAACAATTTCGAGACACCTCCCCCTTATAACGGTAACCCCGGACAGTATCCTCCGGGGTACCGTAACAGCCCCTGTCCTCCCCGGCCACCCTACTGCCCTCCCCCGGGAGGCGCACCCTACGGCACCCAGCAACCCTGGCAGCCTTATGTCCGGCCGATGCAGCCGCGCACCAACGGGATGGGTACCGCCGGATTCGTGCTGTCGCTTGTCGGGGTGTTCCTGGGATGGATTCCCCTGATAGGCTGGCTGATATGGCTGCTGGGGGCAATCTTCTCGTTCATCGGTCTGTTCAGGGCCCCGCGCGGACTGGCCGTGGCCGGGACAATCATCTCCCTGGTGCTTATCCCGGTGCTGGTCACAATCTTCGTAGCGCTGGATGTGTTCACTTCCGCGCTGTTCCTCCTTTGATTCAACTATTAACGACACTTCATTATGGGAAAATTTCTAAGCGATTTCAAAGAGTTCGCAATGAAGGGCAACATTGTCGATATGGCTGTCGGTGTGATCGTCGGCGGCGCGTTCGGCAAGATTGTCAGCTCTCTTGTAAATGACATCATCATGCCGGTGATCTCCATCGCCACCGGAGGTGACGGCCTCAAGAATCTCAAATACGTCATCGTGGCCGGCCGCGACGCTACCGCCGAAGGGGTGGCAGCCGTCGAGGAGGTAGCCGTCAACTACGGTATGTTCATCCAGAACATCGTGGACTTCCTGATTATCGCCCTGAGTATTTTCGTGGCCCTGCGGGTGATCATGAAGTTCAAGAAAAAGGAGACCGAAGCTCCCGCCGCTCCCCCCGAGCCTTCCAAAGAGGAAGTGCTGCTCACTGAAATCCGCGACCTGCTCAAACAGCAGAACAAGAAATAATCCATGCCCCCCTCCCCCAGACAAATTTTCCTGATAGGATTCATGGGGGCCGGAAAGACCACCCTCGGACGCGCCCTGGAAGCCCGGCTTCCGGGGTGGCGCTATATTGACCTGGACGAAGAAATCGAGCGGGGAGCCGGGATGTCCGTTCCCAAGATTTTCGCGCTTTACGGCGAGAAGCAGTTCCGCCGAATGGAACGCCGGGCCCTCGAGGGAGTGCTTGACCGCTCCCGCGTCATCGTAGGGTGCGGAGGGGGTACCCCCTGCTTCTTCGACAATATGGAGCTGATGAACCGCTCGGGCATGACCGTATTGCTGAGGGCGCGCAACTCGACGCTGCTGCGCCGTCTGCTTGCCGCCCGCGACAGCCGTCCCAAGCTCCGGGGATTCTCTCCGGAAGAGATTGAAGGCTATATCGTCTCGGCCCAGGCCGAACGGGAACCCCACTATTCTCTCTGCCGCGCCACGTTCCCTTCCGACCTGCTGGAGAACGCCGCGGAAATCGAGGCATCCTGCCGTCTGTTCCTGCGCCGGTTTCTCCCCGGCGAGACCGTCAGGACGCTCTGACGCCGGAATTCCGGCTCTGACACCGGCCTCTGCGCCGAATTATTCTTAACTCCCCCACGTTTCTCCGCATGAATAGCCCTACTCCCCTGGAAACTCCCCTGGAAACCACCGTAGCCCGACGCTCACTGATCATCGGGCTACCCCGTTGCGCCAACTCTTCGGAACACCGCTTCCCGCTGACCCCCGAGGCCGTAGCGAGCCTTACGGGACGGGGATTCTCCGTGGTAATGGAGGAGAAGGCCGCCGCCCATATCCATTATACCGACGGAGCCTATCTCCGCGCGGGAGCAAGGATTACCTCGCGCCGCGAGACCCTGGAGGCCGACATAGTCATTCATCTGGCACCCCTGCCGCTGGCAGACATTGCGTGTCTGCGACGGGGCGCCCTTCTGCTGAGCCTGGCTAATTTCGGGCGCCCCAACGGCGCCGAAGTGATCCGCCGGCTGCTCGACCGCCGGGTAATCAATATCGCCATCGACCTTATCGCCGACGGCGAGGGGCATCTCCCGTTCGCCGACATTCTGTCGGAAATCGACGGCCGCGCCGCCATGGTGCTGGCCTCGTCGATGATGGCCGATCCGGTCCGGGGGAAAGGGATCCTGCTGGGAGGAATCGCCGGAGTAATCCCCTGCGAAGTAGTGATTCTCGGGAGCAATCTGGCGGCCTGCGCCGCCGCCCGTTCCGCTATGGGCCTGGGGGCCACGGTAAGGATGTTTGACGACGATGTCTACCGTCTGCGCCGGGCGCTGCGCCGCGTCGGGGAAGGGGTCATAGGTTCGTCGGTCCATCCCAACGCGCTGGAAAACGCGATTCAGACAGCCGACGTGGTAATCTCCACCTCCCTGCGCTGCCGCGTGGTCATCGATTCCGAGGGGGAACGCATAATGAAGAAAAATGTCCTTGTCTTCGATCTTACGGACGAACCGGGAAAGGCGTTTCCCGCCATGCCCGTCATCGACCTGGGGGAAGACAAGCCGGTCTCGACAATCAAGGGGAAACACTATTGCTTCTGCAACGTGGGTAGCACCGTGCCGCGCACCGCTGCCATGGCCCTGAGCGACACTTTCATAACGATGCTCGACGATATCGCCGGATGCGAGGGCGCATCTTCCGCCATCCAGCTTACTTCGGGACTTCAGAGGGCTACCCTCACTTTCCTGGGACGCGCCGTAAACCGCCGGGTGGCGGCAATCGCCTCCGTGCGCTACACCGACATCAATCTGCTTCTGTCACTCAGCTGAGAAATTGCTTAAAAACCAGGATCCGCCATGTCGAAACCGAAAAGGAAATTCTACGTAGTCTGGGAAGGACGCCAGCCCGGAATCTACGACACCTGGGAGGACTGCCACGAGCAGATCGACCAGTTTCCCGGCGCCAGATATAAATCGTTCCCATCGCAGGAAGCGGCCGTAGAGGCTTTCCGGGGGGACGGAGGGGAGGAGGAACTGCTGCTGTCGCGTATCGCCCTGCATAATGTCGAGGCAGCCGCCCTCCCTCTGGAATTTGCCCGGGAACCCGAGCCGGAGCCGGTCGCACCGGCAGCTCCGGCCCCTGCGCGTCCGACGGCCAACCGTGTGGACTACTCCCTGATTCCCGAAATAAATCTGTCGGCCATAGCGGTCGACGGCGCCTGCTCAGGCAATCCGGGCCTGATGGAATACCGCGGTGTCCTTGTGGCCACGGGGGAGGAGATGTTCCACGTCGGCCCCCTTGCCGACGGCACGAACAACGTAGCCGAATATCTGGCTCTGATTCATGCCCTGGCCCTGCTCTTCCGCCGGAACGACTCCGTAACGCCGGTTTATACCGACTCCGCAACCGCCGTGGCATGGGTGCGCAACCGGGGGTGCCGCACACAGCTGCAGCCCACGGAAACCAACCGCAGGATTTTCGAGATGATAGCCCGCGCCAACGTCTGGATCCGGTCCCATACTCCCCGCAATCCCATCCTCCGCTGGAACACCCCGCTCTGGGGAGAAATCCCGGCTGACTTCGACCGCAAATAATTCCCGCTGTCCCCCTCTCACCATCCCCGGCCGTTCAGAGACATCTCGCGGTGGGAATTCTATCAGTGTTTTTTCGGAGGATTAAGTTTTTCCAGCAATGCGGTGACGTAAGGGGTAGGATGAATCTCGTTCGCCCGGGAAAGATACTCCACAGCAAGAACCTTGTCCTCCGAGCCGGGGAGCGCGTAATAATTCCCTAACGCCAGCAGCACATCGTAGTCGTCGGGCGCCCCGGAAAGAATCTCCCGGTAGGCCCGCAGCCCCTCGTCGTCGCGCCCGCACAGCATCGCCCCGCGCGCGTAGGCCATCAGGAATCCCCGGTTCCCGGGCGCGCCCTGAAGCATCATGCGGCTGTACTCCATCATCTTGGCGCCATCCATACGATAAGTATAGTAACGGAGCAGATAATTGTCAATCGGGCGACGCATCCAGGGATAAGCCTCCCTCACACGCAGCAGAAAATCACCGTAAAGATTCGACTTCCCAAGCTCGAAACTCGTGGACTTCACCCTCGACAGCACCGAGTCGAAAGGCACCTTTGAATTGAGCGCCTTAACCATCAGCTGCATTTCGGCGACAGTGTCCCCCCTTACGGCATTGGCGACAATCGCCTTCCCGTAAGTTGCCGGCACATCGGGGCGCGCCTCCAGCATCTGATAATACGTCGCGGCGGCCTGCGCCCACTCGTGCTGGCTGAAAAATCTGTCGGCCTTGACCTGCAGCCGGTCATACGGCACCTCCGCGGAAACCCAGAAGCCTCCCGCCGCAACAAGCGCAAGAAGCGCCGCGGCCACAGACCTCAGCACACGTCCGGGCAAAAATCTCATATTCGAAACGGTAAATCGCATAATTTCCGGATATTCAGCAATGATTTGATAGCGTTATGATATTATAACGGTTAAACAATCCTGATAGTGCGATAACACCCTTAATTTGCCTCTGTGAAGAGATTAACAGCATAAAACTTGTTAAAAAATATTAATAAAATTGCAGACGCCCTCCATTTTACATTATATTTGCAAAATTAAAGCAGAGGCTTATACGACAGTCCCGGCTTCGGGACAATCCAAAATTCCATTCACAATAAAAGCGTAGCAATGTTTGTTTCCTGACGGAAAATCGCCAATTTTTCAATGTTGTGATATAAAATCACATCCATTACCGAGGAACAGGCAGTCTGCATCGGCTTTTGTAGCGAATGTCAAATCTTCTTGTAAGGGGGCGCGCACCTTTTCAGGAAGAGGCGACCATATCCGCATACATAAAGCCGATTTTTCAATCACGCCTATCCGGGTCTTTCGGCCGGGGCTTCAACCGGAGTCCTGACCGTCGGGCCATCGATGATTTACACGCGTGGGAAGATGACTGTGTTTTTTCGGTAATAGGCGTTTGGCGATGCCTCCGTTAGAATAGACATGGCATCGTCCCGCGCCTATTTTTTATCTTTAATCTTTCCGGCGCGGCAGCCGACAGGGACATAGCTGCCACCGCTGGAAACGCCAATCAAGATGAAGCAGTTTTTATCCGCGCTTTGCGTCATGGCCTCGATAGCCACGGCGTCATGGCAGGGGGCACAGGCCCAGCTTCTGCGTGTCAATCCTCCGGAACAGGCTAAGACCGTCCTGACGTCCGCAAGAACGTTGACACCAGGTTTCTCAACCCCCACACCGTATGTACGGCCGTTGGCAAAAGCCACTGACGCTACTCCTTCACGAATCCCCCTGCGCGCTCCCGGAGCCGTTCCGGAAATTTTCGGCAGTGTCGTCTACTCCGACCGCTACAATGCCGGCGACCTCATCGGGATGTACTCTATCAATCCCGGCGACAGCCAGAATTTCACTGTCAGGAAAATCGGTGTAAACGCCACATGGGGCGGAGTACTCTGCGGCGACGACTATTTCACCTTCTCAGCCAAACGCGACGAGGACACCTACGAGGACTTCTTCGCCCTGGAACGCTACGATGCCTCGTCGTGGGAACTGGTCTCCCAGGATCGTTACAAAGCCGAAAACGATGCCGACCGGCAGATTATCTTCAACTTCCGCGGATGGGACATGGCGTATGACCCTTCGGACGGATGGGTCTACGGATGTTACCTCAACGGCGAGGACCTTTACAGCGGAGGGGCAGCCTTCCGGCGTGTAAACTATTACACCAAACAGGCCGAGACCATAAAGGTCATTTCCGACAACCACCGCCAGTACAAATGGTGGTATATGGCTTTCGACAATGACGGCACACTATACGCCATCGACTCCAACGGAGACCTGTTGACAGTCGACAAGGCGACCGGCAACACCACCAGAGTAGGAAGCACCGGATTCATAAACTCTTACGTAAGCTCAATGGCCGTAGATCCGGCATCGGGGCGTATGTTCGCATCGGCAAGTCTCGCCGACGGGACGGCCTGTATGTACGAAATCGACAAGACTACCGGCCACGGCACGAGACTTCAGACCTACTCCTTGAGCGAGGAAATCGCCGGTATGTTCATCCCCGGAGCCATGGGAGGCGCTCCTGCCCCCGTCAGCCAGCTGGCCCTCTCATTCCCGGAGGGGAGTCTCTCGGGGACTGTCAGCTTCGTACTGCCGACAACAACGTCCGACGGAATATCGATTTCGGGCACACTGAAATGGAGCGTCAAGGACGGAGTGGAGGAAATTGCCTCGGGCGAAGGAGAGTGCGGTCAGTCCGTCACTATTCCCGTCACCCTGGCGGCCAGCGGCAACCATACCATCCGTGTATGCTGCGAGAACGCCCGGGGAAAAAGCGAGAACGCCGAGGCGACAGCTTTCATCGGCCCGGACGTGCCGCTGATTCCATTTGTGTCGCTCCAGTATGATTATCCGACAAAACAGCTTATCGCCAGCTGGATTCAGCCGTCGGCCACTCTCAACGGAGGATATTTCAATCCGGCCGATGTAACCTATCGGGTAGTTCTCCAGCCGACCGGTCAGGTGCTTGCCGAGGCAGCCACATCCAATGTACTGCTCATTCCGATGGATGTACCTGAAATCATGATGTATCATCTTGAAGTTGAGGCGACATACGCCGGCCTGACCGGCTCGCCGGTAGCCTCGGCCCCCGTGCGTTTCGGTTATATCCCCCTGCCGTTTACCGAAAGATACAACAGCGCCGAGGCAGCCGCCGGATATACCATCGTGGATGTCAACGGAGATGCCGATTACAGCGGAGGACGTCCCGCGGGGACCTGGTGGTGGGACGCCGATTTCAACTATTACCGCGCCCAGCACCGATCCACGACCGAACCGATGGATGACTGGCTGATAACTCCTGCAGTCAGACTCCAGGCCGGGAAATATTATACCGTCAGGACCACGATGACCACGTTCAACGATTATCCCGAGGGATTCGAGATTAAGGCCGGGAAAGCCAACGCGCCGGAATTCATGACAATACCCGTAGTAGCGAAAGAAAACTTCGTCGCCACCCAGAAGACTCCGGTCTCCGGATTCTTCACCGTCGACGAGGACGGCTGCTACTTCATCGGCATACACTCCAATTCCACGGGGAGTATGTCGCTCTTCCTCCATGATCTTTCGGTCGAGGAAGTGGACGGCAACAGCAAACCTCAGCCCGTGACGGGACTGACCGTAGAGCCGGTCAGCGGCACCCACAATGCCGTGCTTCGCTTCACCGCTCCGTCGAAAACCGTAGGAGACCTGGATCTGACCGAGCTTTCCAAAATCGAAATCTACCGCAAAGGGCAGGTAAACGAGGAACTTATCCACACAATCGAGAATCCCGTGCCCGGCTCGCAGATTGAATGGACCCATGTCGACGCCCCGATGGGCAATATCCAGTATTTCATCTATGCGTGGCTCGGTCCCAACAAGTCTGACGCCGCCACGGAGACAAGCTGGATCGGCGTGCCTCTCCCCTATTATCCCGAGAATGTACAGATTGTCGAGAATCCCGATAATTTCGGCGAAGTCACCATGAGCTGGAATCAGGTAAACACGACATGGGACAAAAAACCGCTGGACCCGTCGCTGGTCACTTACAATATGTTTACCCAGGTAGGGAACCAGGAAGCAGTGCAGGTTTATCAGAACACCACCGAACTGTCCTATACCGCCCGGATGCTCCCCGAGGGCGCACAGCAGGAGTTTGTAGGTTTCCGCGTTCAGGCTGAGACAGAAACCGGTAAATCCGTATTCATGGCTTCGGCCTATATCCCGGTGGGACATCCCTATCAGACCCCTTATCGGGAATCTTTCGAAGGGGGACACCTCTCATATCTGTGGCTCTCGGGCCCGGTTTACGATAATACCAACACCCATTGGGGCGTTTACGGTGACAATGTCGCCACCGGTTCCTACGACGGCGACAACGGTTTCGTAGCCATGAGCGGAGCTGAACGCCCGGGGGACGGCGCGTACCTGACCACCGCCAAAGTTTCCCTGGCCGGATGCGAGGCACCGAAGCTGAAACTGTATGCCTATGTTCTTATGGGAGAGGACGGTCAGAAAGACCTCAACACTCTTGAAATCCGGGTCAAGGAAAATGGAGAATGGACTTCCCTTACTACCTTTCCTCTCCATACGCTTCTGCCCGAGGGGGAAAGCGGATGGGCTCCGGCGGTCGTAGACCTCAGCCAGTATGCCGGGAAAGTAGTGCAGATTGACATCATCGGCCGGGCCATGGTATTCCAGAACATATTCCTCGACAATATCATTATCGGAGATCTCAATGCCGAAGACCTGGCTGTCAAGAATTTCAGCATCAGCGAAATTGCCGAGACCGGCGAAGACTATGACATCAGCCTGTCGATAGTCAACCGGGGTGACAACATTGCATCGGGTCATACGGTGGAACTATACCGCGACGGGCAGCTGATGGAGACGCGCCAGTGCGACCCTCTCGGAATAAACCGCACGGCAACTCTGAGCTTCACCGACCGTTTCAATCCCGCATCGGAGGATTCCCGCCGCTATCACGCGGTAATTCTGTATGACAAGGACCTCGTACCCGACAACAACACCTCCGCGGAGATGACTGTCAGACATATCAAATCCGATCTGCCCGCTGTATCTGATCTGAAGGCAAGCGTCGAAGAAAACGATGTGACTCTCTCCTGGACCGAACCGGTTACCGCAGGAGTCGCCGTATCTGCCCCGCGCCTGGAGGATTTCGAGAGCTATCCCTCCTTCGCTTACGAAAATCTCGGCGACTGGACTCTGGTCGATGAGGATAACCAGGTTGTCGGCGGCATCGAAGGGGTGACGCTTCCCGGCATCCCCTCCAAACTTGCATGGTTCGTGATGGACTGCACGCTGGACGATTTCGGCGACGGAGCCGAGACTTTCAGGTCGTTCTCCGGTATCAAGCACCTTTCCAACCTCTACACCGGGCAGGCATCCGACTGGCTTATATCTCCGGAACTGAGCGGACGCCCGCAGACCGTATCATTCATGGCCCGCAGCTACTCCGCCTCCTACCCCGAGACTCTGGAGGTATATTATTCCGCCGGTTCCACAGCCACTGCGGAATTCCGGCTGCTCACAACTCTCCGCGACCTGCCGGAAGACTGGACGGCCTATCGTGTCACGGTACCCGAAGGAGCGAAGCGCTTTGCTATCCGCTGCATCTCGGCCGACGCTTTCATGGCCTTTATCGATGATATCCGGTTTAAAGTTCTCTCGGAACAGGCCGGTCTGGAAATTGCGGGCTATAACGTATGGCGCGACGGCGTCAAACTCACCGAAAACCCCGTCACCGATACCAGCTATCTCGATACGGAAGCACCCCTGAGTCTTTCCGAACCTGTGACTTACCACGTCTCCACGGTCTACAATCTGGGCGAATCCGTTGTCTCCAATTCAGCCGAAGCACTTTACACTTCCTCTCTGGAGTCATCCGCTTCTGATTCGGTGGATATCAGTCTGAACGGCAACATCCTCACTGTTAAAGCCCCCGCCGGAACATCAATCAACATCTATAATGTCGACGGCAAGACAGCTTATGCGGCTGTCGCCGACAAGCCTGTGACAGACATCACCCTCGCACCCGGCGCCTACATAGCCAAAGCCGGCGCCGTGGTCCGCAAGGTAATCGTCCGCTAACCATCTTGCCGGGGATGCTTCTCTCCCATCCACGGCCCACTCTCACCTGACCGACAGCGCCCGTTGTTCCCAAGCAGCGGGCGCTGTCTATTTAAGGCCCCTCAAGACCAAATGACGGAAAAGACATGGCCGGAGATGGCAAAATGATTACTTTATGGTTAAAGGGGATGGCTTTATGAGGTTTTTAGGAGAGTTTTGTTTAACTTTGCACAACAGGACGCGGATGAAGGCGCGCCGGATTCAACTGGAAGTTGGTAATGAAAGAAATCTTACTCATATCGACACTGCTCTTCATGGTGTTCGGACGGATGTATGGCGCTTCCTCCGCAGGGACGGCCGACGGGCAGCGCCGTCTGCTGGAAACGTATGCCCGCGCCGACAGCACGATACGGGTGGAGGGGAACTATCCCGAGGCGCTGGATCTGTATCTTTCGTTTATCCGCGGGGCCGAGGGGGAGAAAGGCCTGGAGCCTCAGCTGCTGAAAGCATATCTGTCTGTGGCAGTCATCTATGGGTCGTTCAATGACGTGGACCACGCGATTGTCTACAACAGGCTGGCCTATCCCCTGGCCCGGAAACTCCGTGACACCCGGTTCGCAGAACTGGCCCTGACGAATCTCGCGCAGTCCTACCGGGAGAAACAGGATTTCGACAACGCCTCCCGGACAACAGACAGTCTGCTGAATCTCGATTTCCGCAACAGCAGGACCCTTATGTTCCACTACTCGATAATCAAAGGGGAACTGGCCCTGCAGCAGGGGCGGAACGCGGAAGCCCTGCGATATTTCCTGAAAGCCGACAGCGCGGCCAATGCCGCCGCCCTGACTCCTTACGAAAAATCAGCGCCCCTGGAACTGATGGCGGCCTATTACGAGAAAACCGGTCAGCCGGATTCGCAGCTTGTCTGTCTCAACCGGGCGTGGGAGCTGATTGAAGCCGATGTCGATCCGCAGCCAAAGGCCGAGTGCGCCCGGTTGCTGATGAAGTTTCATACCGAACAGGGGAATATCGTGGAGGCCCGCAGATTCCAGAATGCCTATTTCAATCTGACGGATTCGCTTGTCAACCTCCAGCGGTTTCTCAGCGTCACAGCCCGTCACCAGCAGACCCAGATGGATTCCAAAGGGATGGAAATCGACCATCTGAACCGCGAGGCGTTCTATCATAAGACCGTCATTGCCATCATCGCCTCATTCCTGGTGCTGGCCATAGCGGCCATAATCATCATTATCCGCCAGAAACGCAACCTCGACGCTGCCTACAAGACTCTGTTTGAAAAAGACCGACGCCTGATTGCCCCCTCCGAAGGAACCGCCGACACCAGGGAAGAGGAACGCAACCGCGCTCTCTACGACCGAATTGTCCGGACGATGGAGACCTCCCGGGAATATTTCAATCCGGATTTCGGACTGAGCAATCTCGTGGCGATTGTCGGCTCCAACGTGGCATACGTGTCGAAGGTCGTCAGGCTGTATTCAGGCCAGAACGTCCCTTCGTTCATCAACGAATACCGGATCCGCGAGGCGTGCCGCCGCATCCTCGACGAGGAGAATTTCGGCAACATCACCTTCGCTGCCATCGGGGAATCAGTGGGATTCAGCTCGCAGGTGAGCTTCAACCGGGCCTTTAAGAAAGTCACCGGAATCACACCCTCTCTCTATCAGAAAATGGCTGCCGCCGAGCGCCGCAACGGCTGAAAAGCACCGAATTTTTAGCATTTTTCTGAATTTGTTTGTTGGCGGACAACGGACAACGCTCCGTTGTCCAACGTTTTATCCTATATTTGCGCCATCGAAACCAATCCATCATCCAATGAGACCACTTTTACCAATCTACCTCTTTTGCGCCGCCATGGTACCTCTGTCTGTCAGCGGTCAGGCAAAGACAATGATTGTGACGGACCAGTCTTCGCAGCAGTCGCCAGTGGCGCTGACAACCGACACCCGTATATCATTCTCGGACGACCTGTCGAAGATGATTGTCACTTCCGGCACCACTGACCGACCCCTTACTTTCAACCTGGACGGCATCGCAGTCATTACCTTCAACCTGGATTCAGGGACCGACACCACCCTGGGGGACCCCGGCGAACTGCAGGTATCAAACAGTGGCGGAATCGTCACAATCTCAGCACCCGGCGCCATTGAATACATCGTATGGGACACCGTCGGCCACCAGGCAGTAGCGGGGCGCGGAGAGCAGACCGTCACCCTCGATTTCACCGCCCGCACCCCCGGAGTATATATCATCCGGGTAAACAACAAGACTGTCAAATTCATCAACAGATAAAGATATACCCATGCGTAAGATATTCTTCACACTGATAGCTCTGATGGGCGCCCTCGGTCTTTCCGCACAGACGGCATCCGCCGAGGTGCGCACGCTCGTCGTCAGGACCAGCGACGGCAACACTTCCCGATTCAACCTCGCCGATATCGAGGAAATCACTTTCGACGACGCTCCGGCCCGTCAGTCCCGGGTCGTGCGCCTGCTCAACCTCTCGCCTGAATTCCTTTCCGTCTCCGGCATCGGGGAAAACCAGGTCCTTACCCCCGGGGAGACCGCCGTGCTGACCCTCAACGCCGGCTCCATCCTCTCGGGAGAGTTCCAGGATTACCATTTCGAGCATCTCCATATCCACGTCAACGACCGGGTGATTGTACCGGTGACACCGGAGGGATATCAGCCTGCCGGAGAAATCACGGTTCCGTTCACCGTTCCCGATGAAGACTGCGACATCGTGGTATGTTACAGCGTCCAGCAGCAGAAAATCGACACCGGATTCACCATGTCACTGGAGGAGAATCCCCATGTCACGCTTTACGGCGTGGATCCCGCCGGCCATTACAAATATTTCGACGCGTATCTGCTTGTCGACGAAGCATATGTCATCACTGACGTGGAATACCGTATGGGCAACGGCGACTGGACTTCGGTCGAAGCGACCGACGGCTGCACCGTCTCTCCCGACGACAATCTTCCGAATCTCTACCGGATCAAAATCCGTCCCGACTACCGGAACGTCACCGGCGACGTCACCCTGCGCGTAGCGGGCGAACAGCATCACCGCTACAATATCTCCTGGAACAACGCCGAGGCCACTTACCTCGACCTGGAGAAATCCACGTTCCCCACCCGGGCCATCGACGGAGACGTAGTGACCGCTGAACTCTACGTCAACGATTCATATTACCTCAACGGAGCTTCCGCCTCCGACGGCACCGAAGTCGAAACCCTTCACCGTGCGTATGTCCGCTTCACCATGCCAGCCAACGACGTTACCGTAACACTCGATATCCTCCACAAGATTCCGGTCGCCTACACCGCCAGCGACCATGTGGCCGAGGCAAAGTTCTATGACGCTCCCGACATCTATTACGGCCGCGAGACGTCCCTGGGTATTCCCGGCGAAGAGGTCTATCTTATCGCCTCAGCCCAGGAGGGATATAAACCCATGACGGCCACAACCGATGACGGCCATACGTTCAGCTTCAAGCACTACGGCCTGGATATGTATCTCTGCCCCGTAACCATATCCGAAGGCGCCTCGTCCATGTCGGCCACTGTCTCCTGCAGCCCGGCCTGGACCGTAACTTCCGCGCAGCAGGTCCAGTTCGACGAAGGTTCCCTCTATGCCAGTGGCGAGACAGTGAAATTCGCGATGAAAGTTCCAGACGGCAAGAAGATCGACACGGTAACCGCCGTCACCGCCTCCGGCCAGCCGGTTGAAGTCACCCTCGACACCCCCTACGGCTCTTTCGTGATGCCGGCCGAGGATGTCACTCTGACTGTGACCTACGCCGATCTGCCCGTGGGCGACCAGGTATCGGTCATCGCCTATTATGATGACGACCAGTATCGTGTCAGCAGCTCCACCAACTATGACTGGGATTTCGCCGAAGGTTTCCGCATGGACAAAGGTGCCACGTTCTATCTCAGCGTCCTTGATTACTACGGCGAGGATTTCTACGTGGGAGTCAAAATCGGCGAGACGGTCGAGACCTACCATGCCTCCCAGGATGAAGACTCCGGAGAATACTCCTTCGGAAAGGCACTGGTAGCCAACGGCGACATTACAATCAAGGTAGGCCCCTCCCGCTCGTCGGTAGCTTTCTGACGCCCGGAGCGCCACACCGTACATCATACCGCAAACTGCCCCCGGGTCCTTCCGGAGGCAGTTTGTTTTTAAGACTTACGGAGTCCGAAAGAGGTTAATTCGGTGTAAAAGTTGCAAATCTCGCCTTTTCTTCCTAACTTAGCACCTGAATTAACTTTTTCTGTTCAATCCGACAATTATGATCAACCCACACCGATATTGCGTTATCATGTGCGGCGGCATAGGCAGCCGTTTCTGGCCTTACAGCCGCGAGTCAAAACCCAAGCAGTTCATCGACTTTCTCGGGACCGGGCGCTCGTTGCTTCAGATGAGCTATGACCGCGTGCTGCCCATCGTCAACCGAGAGAACATTCTTATCGTCACTAACGCGCAATATCTCGAACTGATACGCGAGCAGCTTCCCGACCTTCCGGAGGAGAACATCCTCCTTGAGCCGGCGCGCCGCAACACCGCTCCCTGCATTGCCTGGGCGGCATACCATATCGCAGCCCGCGACCCGCAGGCAAGCATAATGGTGGCTCCGAGCGATCACCTGATTACCCGCGACCAGCTCTTCCAGGAATCGATCATCAACGGCTTCGAGTTCGTGGAAAACAATGATGCCCTGCTGACGCTCGGCATCAATCCCACGCGCCCGGAAACCGGCTATGGCTATATCCAGGTAGGCCAGAAAGCCCAGGGGAACATCTTCCACGTGAAGACGTTCACCGAGAAACCCAAGAGGGAACTGGCCGAAGTATTCCTTGAGTCCGGCGAATTTTTCTGGAACTCGGGTATCTTCCTCTGGAGCGCACAGACCATCATCCGCGAGCTGAAAACCAACGCCCCCGACGTATCCAACTGCTTCGAGAAAGGGAAAGACCTTTTCGGCACTCCCGCCGAGAAGGAGTTCATCGCCGAGAATTTCCCCGGATGCATGGGTATATCCATCGACTTCGCCGTGATGGAAAAAGCCCGCAATGTCTATGTGGAGTGTGTGGAATTCGGCTGGAACGATCTCGGGACATGGAGCGCCCTCTACGACAACTCTCCCAAGAACCGCGACGCCAACGTGGCCCAGAACTGCAATGTCCTGGCCTATAACTCCACCGACAATATTTTTGCCGTCAACGGCGAGAAACTCGTTGTTGTCGACGGCCTGAAAGGCTATATCGTGGCCGACGCCGGAGATGTGCTGCTCATCTGCCCCAAGAGCGAGGAACAACGCATCAAGCAGATGGTCAACGACGTCAAACTCTCTTTCGGCGACAAATTCCTGTAATCATCCCCTGTCTACCCCCATTCCGGCACCCCGGTTGAAATATCCCAGAAAAAAGAAACCGTTGACAACAGGCCGTCTGCTCCGTCTGAGCCGTATTGTCGTAGCGTCGGTAATGCTGGCGCTCGCGACCTTGTTGTTTACCGTGTCGGAGGCCAGGCTGGCCCTGTCGCTGCAGTGGGTGGCCCGGATTCAGATAATGCCCCTGGCGTTGTCGGCATCGCTGACAACGCTGGGGGTATGGCTGTTGCTGACCCTGCTGCTGGGGCGCATATACTGCTCGACGGTGTGTCCGCTGGGAGGAGTTCAGGACGTTGTCTCTCGGATTCCGCGAAGCCGGCGACAGTGGCGTCTGCGCCATCCCTATCATTTCGCACCCCCCAACAACGGTCTGCGTTACACCGTTCTGGCGACTGTGGCATTGTGCGGCCTGCTGGGTATCGCGGTGGTCACTTCGCTTCTCGACCCCTATTCGGCATTCGGGCGCGTCTGCTCCGAGATGTTGCTTCCCTGCGTGGAATTTATGGGAGGAAAAGAAGTAGTGATAGCCTCCGCGGCGGCTTTCGCCGTGGCGTTCCTGACGCTGGGGGCCGTAAGCGTGGCGGCCTGGCGGCGCGGCAGGATTGTCTGCAATACTGTCTGCCCCGTAGGGAGCCTGCTGGGACTTGTCAGCCGCTATTCCCTGTTCCATTTCGACATAGACCCGGATGTCTGCACGGGGTGCCGCTCCTGCGAGCGCGTCTGCAAGGCACAGTGCATTTCGCTGACCGACCATGTCGTCGACGGCTCCCGGTGTGTCACCTGCTTCCGCTGTGTCGACGCGTGTCCGGAGGGTGCAATCCGCTATACCACCCGGCGCAAACGCCTCTCCATCCCGATGCTCCAGCGCGTACAGACCGCCCCGGGATCCGCCTGTTCGGAACCGGTAAGAATAGACCGCCGGAAATTCCTGATGACCGGAATGATTGTGGCAGCCGCTCCGGCGCTGAGTCTTGCGGCAAAAGCGGCCTCCGGTGCGTCCGGGACCGACCGTCCGCTCCATCCGGTCGTTCCTCCCGGACGCCGCTCGATGGCGGAGTTCCTCGACAAATGTACGGGATGCGGCCTTTGTGTGGCCCATTGTCCGGGCCATGTGCTTCGTCCGTCGGTCAACCAGCTCGGATGGCTCCATGCCCTCCATCCCGTCATGAACTATGACAAAGGGGTCTGCCTCTACGACTGCACCCGGTGTACGGAGCTGTGTCCCACCGGAGCCCTCACTCCGCTGACCGTCGACGAAAAGCATATCTTCATCATCGGCCACGCGCGGGTAACCCCCTCACGATGTATCGGATGCGGCGAATGTGTGGCTGTCTGCCCCCGCGGCGCCACGGCGCTCGTACCCTCCCCGGAAGGGATGGGATGGGTCTCCTCGGTCAATACCGACCTCTGCATCGGCTGCGGCGCCTGTCAGAACGTCTGCCCCGCGTCCCCCTGCAAGGCAATCATCGTTGACGGAATCATTTAGAAAACTTTTAATCCATGCGACAATATCTCGACCTGCTCCGGCATATCTGCGAAAACGGCACCGACAAATCGGACCGCACCGGCACCGGTACCCGCAGTGTATTCGGCTATCAGATGCGCTTCAATCTCGAGGAGGGTTTCCCCCTGCTGACCACCAAGAAGCTCCATCTGAAATCAATCATCTATGAACTGCTGTGGTTCCTGAAAGGGGACACCAACGCCCGCTATCTCCAGGAAAACGGTGTCAGAATATGGAACGAATGGGCCGACGAAGACGGCAACCTCGGCCACATCTACGGCTACCAGTGGCGTTCCTGGCCAGGCTATGACGGGGAGTTCATCGACCAGATTTCGGAAGCCGTAGAAACCATAAAGCACAACCCCGACTCGCGCCGTATAATCGTCAGCGCCTGGAACGTGGCTGACCTCAAGAGGATGAACCTCCCCCCCTGCCACGCCTTTTTCCAGTTCTATGTCGCCGACGGACGCCTCTCTCTGCAGCTCTACCAGCGCAGCGCCGACACCTTCCTCGGCGTTCCCTTCAACATCGCCTCCTACGCCCTGCTGACCATGATGATGGCCCAGGTCTGCGGCCTCCGCCCTGGGGACTTCGTCCACACTCTCGGGGACGCCCACATCTACAACAACCATTTCGACCAGGTCCGCGAACAGCTCTCCCGCACACCCCGCCCCCTCCCGACCATGCGTCTCAACCCCGCCGTAAACTCCATCTTCGACTTCCGGTACGAAGACTTCACCCTGGAGAACTACGACCCCCTCCCCCACATCAAAGCCACCGTCTCCGTCTGATCCCCTCCCCGATGAAAACAACCATAATAGCCGCCATAGCCGCCGACTACGCGATAGGCCGGGCCGGAGACCTGGCCTTCCACATCTCCGCCGACCTGCGCCGCTTCAAATCCCTGACCTCAGGCCATACCGTAATAATGGGGCGCAAGACCTTCGCCTCCCTTCCCAAAGGCGCCCTCCCCAACCGCCGGAACATCATCCTGACCCACGATACCTCGGCCAACTTCCCCGGCGCAGAGACCGCAACCTCCCTGGAATCCGCCCTCGCCATGGCCCGCGACGCCGGCGAGACAGAGGCTTTCATAATCGGGGGCGCCCAAGTCTATGCCCAGGCCCTCCCCCTGGCCGACTGCCTGCAAATCACCGTAATTCAGGCCGTCGCCCCGGGTGCCGACGCCTTCTTCCCGGAAATCTCCCCCATCCGCTGGCAAACCGTGGAGGAATCACCCCTCTTTACCGATGAAAAAACCGGCATCCCATACCGCTTCCAGACCCTCCTCCCCCGCTAATCCCAAGCCCCGTATTCAAAAAATTTCCCTCTCGCTGCCTGTCCTGTGATCCGCCCATAGGCGCACTTCCCCTCCCGAAATAGCACAAAAAATCGCAAATATCGGCCAGGGTTTGGTTTTACGGAAATAAAACGCTAACTTTGCACTTGCGGAACTCCGACGACGCCTTCCCCGGCGGACAACGCTTTCCGATTTGCCCTGGTAGTTCAACGGATAGAATAGATGTTTCCTAAACATCTATTCCGGGTTGAGCGTAAAATTTGAGTGCAAATTTTGTTT
>CAJUAF010000002.1 GCA_910584365.1 uncultured Muribaculaceae bacterium
TTCCCCAAGAAGAAGATGCTCGACGAGTATCTTGTCCTGCTTGAGGAAGCCAAGAAGCGCGACCACCGCAAGCTCGGCAAGGAAATGGAGCTGTTCGCCTTCTCGACCAATGTCGGTGCCGGACTCCCCCTGTGGCTCCCCAAAGGTGCCGCCCTGCGCGACCGCCTGGAGCAGTTCCTCCGCAAAATCCAGAAACAATACGGTTACCTTCAGGTAATTACTCCCCATATCGGCAACAAACAGCTGTATGTCACCTCCGGCCATTACGCAAAGTATGGAAAGGATTCATTCCAGCCTATCCATACTCCGCAGGAAGGGGAGGAGTATATGCTCAAGCCGATGAACTGCCCCCACCATTGCGAGATTTTCAAATCTTCGCCCCGCTCTTACCGCGAACTGCCCCTGCGTCTGGCCGAGTTCGGTACCGTTTACCGTTACGAGCAGACCGGCGAGCTGCATGGCCTGACCCGAGTACGCGGATTCACACAGGATGACGCCCACATTTTCTGCGCTCCCGAACAGATCAAGGATGAGTTCCTGAAAGTGATGGACATTATCCTCTACATCTTCAATGCCCTTCACTTCGATAACTACGAGGCTCAGATTTCGCTGCGCGACCCCAATAACAAAGACAAATACATAGGTTCCGACGAAAACTGGCACCTGGCCGAGAACGCCATCATCGAGGCCTGCGAGGAGAAGGGACTGAAAGCCCGCAAGGAGCTTGGCGAAGCCGCTTTCTACGGCCCCAAACTTGACTTCATGGTCAAGGATGCCATCGGTCGCCGCTGGCAGCTTGGAACCATTCAGGTGGACTATAACCTCCCCGAGCGCTTCCAGCTGGAATACACCGGCGCCGACAACCAGAAGCACCGTCCGGTGATGATTCACCGCGCGCCGTTCGGCTCCCTTGAGCGTTTCGTGGCCGTGCTGCTCGAACATACCGCCGGGAAGTTCCCCCTGTGGCTCTCGCCCGAGCAGGCCATCATCCTTCCGATTTCCGAGAAGTTCAACGACTATGCCCGCGAGGTAGCCCGTCAGCTCAACGAGGCGGATGTGCGTGTTACGGTTGATGACCGCAACGAAAAGATCGGCCGCAAGATCCGCGACAACGAACTCAAGCGTGTACCCTATATGCTTGTTGTCGGCGAGAAAGAGGCCGCCAACGGAGAAGTCTCCGTGCGTAAGCAGGGCGAAGGGGACAAGGGAACCATGAAGGTTGCCGAGTTCGCCGACGAAATCAACCGCCTGGTCAAGGAGCTTCAGTAATAAAGATTCACCAACCAAAACTGAATGGATAAGAAACCCATACATTCCGGAGGGCAGCGTCCCTCCGGCTTCGGAGGCTCCGGCCACTCCGGTGCTTCGCGTCCGGCTGGTTCCGGCCAACATTCCTCCTCTCCTTCCGGCCCGCGCCCTCAGGGGAGCGGCCCGCGTCCGGCCGGTTCCGGGTCTTCCCGTCCCGGAGGTGCCCCTGGCTCCCGCCCCGCGGGGTCAGGCCCGCGTCCCGGCGGATTCAGCGGTCCGCGTCCCGCCGGACCCCGTCCCGGAGGCGTCCGTCCCCCCCTGACAGGCCCGCGTCCTCCCCGCAAGGAAGAACCCTATAACGTCAACGAGCGGATTCATGCCCGGGAAGTACGCCTGGTAGGAGATAATGTCGAGAACGGCATTGTCTCGCTCCAGCAGGCCCTGAAGCTGGCCGACGAGCTGGAACTCGATCTGGTGGAGATCTCTCCCACCGCCCAGCCTCCTGTCTGCAAGATTCTGGATTACTCCAAGTTCCTGTATCAGCAGAAGAAACGCCAGAAGGAGCAGAAAGCGAAGGCTACGAAAGTGGTGGTAAAGGAAATCCGTTTCGGACCCCAGACCGATGACCACGACTACAACTTCAAGCTCAAACACGCCCAGAGTTTCCTCCAGGAGGGATCGAAAGTCAAGGCTTACGTCTTCTTCAAAGGGCGTTCAATCCTTTTCAAGGAACAGGGAGAAGTATTGCTGCTCCGCTTCGCCAACGACCTGGAGGAACTCGGTAAGGTAGAGCAGATGCCGGTACTTGAAGGAAAGCGCATGACCATCATGCTCTCACCCAAAAAGAAAGCCTGACAGGGAAATCTGAAAAAAATATGGCCGCCGGGGCAATAACCGGCCCCGGCGGACGTTATATAAGATGGCGCGAGTCGCCAAACTAATCAATTCATAATTTTTCAAAAAATGCCAAAGATTAAAACTAATTCCGGTGCCAAAAAGAGGTTCGCCCTTACCGGATCAGGAAAAATCAAGAGAAAACATGCTTTCAAGAGTCACATTCTTACCAAGAAGACCAAGAAGCAGAAGAGAAACCTCACTCACTTCGGCACAGTCAACAAGGTGGACGAAGCCAACGTAAAGGCATTACTTGGCCTGAAGTAATCCCGGTCTGTCCCGGAAGCGCTTCAACCCGAAGAGCCTGAAGGTTTTTCAACCTCAGTTTCCCAAAAACGACATCCGTCATGCTCCCCGCTTTCTCCGGGGACGGTGAACGGCGAAGGCAACCGGACCGGCCTGAGCAATTCCAAGTGGTCCGAAATCTATTAACCGAATGTCAAGCCTGAAGAGCAAAAGGAACCAACAACTATCCGCCTGATGCCGCTGACATTCAAAACTTGTCAGAACAATGCCAAGATCAGTAAACCACGTAGCATCCCGCGCACGTCGTAAGAAAATCCTCAAATTAACCCGCGGTTACTTCGGTTGCCGCCGCAACGTATGGACCGTAGCCAAGAACACCTGGGAAAAAGGTCTTACCTACGCTTACCGCGACCGTAAGAACAAGAAGCGCAATTTCCGCGCTCTCTGGATCCAGCGTATCAACGCCGCCGCCCGTATGGAGGATCTCTCTTACTCGAAGCTCATGGGTCTTATCCACAAGGCCGGCATCGAAATCAACCGCAAGGTGCTTGCCGACCTGGCTCTCAACAATCCCGCAGCGTTCAAGGCTGTTGTCGATAAGGTGAAGAACGCCTGATGAGAGAAGGCAGCTTCCGCCATCTTCCTCATAGGGGATGACCGGAGGTTCCAGACTTTTCCCTTGAGTTTCCGTCAGGGAACCCAGGATACATTCAAAGCCGTCGTAATCTTTGTTAAAAGGATTGCGGCGGCTTCGAACTTTTTAAAAAGAGGGGGTGTTTATCAGGCAGAAATCTGAATAACAAACATTTTAGAATTATGGAACCTATAATCAACACCCACATCCCTGAATTCAAGGTGCAGGCTTACCATAACGGCAAGTTCGAGACCGTCACCGATAAAGATGTCCTCGGCAAATGGGCAATCTTCTTCTTCTATCCCGCCGACTTCACTTTCGTATGTCCGACGGAGCTGGAGGATATGGCCGACAAGTATGCCGACTTCCAGAAACTCGGAGTGGAGGTCTACTCGGTCAGCACCGATTCCCATTTCGTCCACAAGGCATGGCACGATGCCTCGGACAGCATCAAGAAAATCCAGTACCCCATGCTGGCGGATCCGACGGGACTCCTTTCGCACGCTTTCGGCGTGATGATTGAGGAGGACGGTATGGCCTACCGCGGTACCTTCGTCTGCAACCCCGAAGGTATTGTGAAGCTCGTGGAGATTCAGGACAACAGTATCGGCCGTAACGCGGAAGAACTTCTGCGCAAGGTGGAGGCCGCCCAGTTCGTGGCTACTCATGACGGGGAAGTGTGTCCAGCTAAATGGAGACAAGGTCAGGCCACGCTCAAACCGAGCATCGACCTTGTAGGTAAAATCTAAGTCAATTCCGGCGATTATGCTCGACAAAGATATAATTACCCAGCTGAAGGGAATTTTCGCCAGTCTGAAATCGCCAGTCGCTTTCAGACTGACGGGGATTCCCGGCGCTGCTTCAACCGAGGAGATGAAGGCATTCCTCGACGATGTCGCCTCCTCCTCTCCGCGCTTCTCGGTCACCCGGGAAGATGCGGATGTGGCTGCGCCCCGATTTGAAATTATCCGGGACGGCAATCCTACGGGAATCGCTTTCTGCGGTATCCCGAACGGCCATGAGTTCACCACTCTGCTGCTGGCTGTCCTCAATGCCGACGGCCAGGGAAAGAATCTTCCCGACGAAGCTCTTGTAGAAAGAATAAAGGCTCTCCGGGGGCCGATACGTCTGCGGACCTACGTGTCGCTGACCTGCACGAACTGTCCCGACGTGGCGCAGGCTCTGAACCTGATAGCACTGTATAATCCGACCGTGGAGAATATGGTGATCGACGGGAATGTGGTGCCCGCGGAAGTAAAGGCCCTGAATATCCGGTCTGTGCCGGCGGTCTATGCCGGCGAGGAACTTCTGAGTGTCGGCCGCCTTTCTCTCGGAGAACTCATAGACCGCCTGGAAGCGAAATATGGTTCCGAAAAAGAGGGGGTTGCCTCCGGTGCTACCCGCGAGTATGATGTCATAGTGGTCGGAGGTGGTCCGGCCGGCGTTTCCGCCGCGATCTACGCGGTCCGCAAGGGCTTCCGTACTGCACTTGTGGCCAAGACTATCGGAGGTCAGGTGCGCGAGACTATGGGCATCGAAAATATCGCTTCTATTCCCCATATAACCGGTCCGCAGCTGGCCGACAACCTGCGTGAACATATACGTCAGTATCCCATTGATGTGTATGAGAACAGGACCGTGGAGCAGGTGGGACTGGACGGAGAGATGAAGGAAGTGGTTACCTCTTCCGAGAAATTCCGCACGCCGTATCTTATTATCGCCACCGGGGCCGGATGGCGGAGACTGTCCGTGCCGGGTGAGGAGGAACACGTCGGTCACGGAGTGGCGTTCTGTACGCATTGCGACGGGCCGTTTTACGCCGGCCAGAGCGTGGCGGTCGTAGGGGGAGGCAACTCCGGCATCGAGGCTGCGCTTGACTTGGCCGCCATCTGCCCGCGTGTGGATGTTTTCGAGTTTACTGATTCGCTGAAAGCCGATGAAGTGCTTCAGGAAAAGGCGAAATCCGCTGAAAATATTTTCATCCATCTTTCATGTCAGGTGCTGGAAATTGTCGGCGACGGGCTGAAAGTCTCGGGTCTGAAAGTCAAGGACCGGATAGGAGGAGAAGAAAAGGTCTATCCTGTCAACGGAGTCTTCGTACAGATAGGTCTTACTCCCAACAGCGCTCCTTTCAGGGAACTATTGCCGCTGACACGTGCAGGGGAAATCATCGTAGACCGGTTCTGCCGAACGGCAATCCCCGGAATCTATGCTGCCGGAGATGTCACTGACATTCCCTACAAACAGGTTCTTGTCGCGATGGGCGAAGGTGCCAAAGCTTCCCTTTCGGCGTTTGAGGACCGTATGCGTTCCCGCTGATTATCTGCGGAATTACGACAGCACTTTTCCATTCATAAAAACCAAAGACGATGGGTAAAAACAGATTGTTTACCCATCGTCTTTGGTTTTTATGAATTCCGGACCTTTCCGGGGCGATTCAAAAAGCTATTTGCGGAGGGCGTCGCGTCGGGTCATGTAGTCCCCGAGCCATAGACCGCCGATGATAAGGAAGCATCCGAAACAGCCTATGAAAGTGATTGGATCGTCCTTCCCGAAAAGAATCGCAGCGATAATCATCGTGAATATCGGCTGCACGTAAAGGTAATTGTTGGTGGTGATGGCGCCGAGTTTTCCCATAACCCATGCCCATAGCAGATAAGCCATCATCGAGCAGAGCAATCCCAGGAAGAGCAGGTTCACAAGCACTTCCGGACGCAGAAGCGTTTCAGGGGAGGATACGGGCTCTTTGGATATAATCCAGAACGGAATCGCGGTGATGAGTCCGTAGAAAAAGGTCTTGCGGGTGATGAACTGAGCCGAGTAGAGTGCGTTGAGCTTTCGGAGGACAAGGCTGTAGATGGCCCATGAGAAAGCGGCTCCGAGGGCGAGCAGGTCACCGATGGTGGCGGAAAGCGCGTCAGGGCCGTTGGCCGATGGGGCGCTGTTGTTCAGGCCGTCTTTGAAGATTATGAATCCTACGCCGAGGAACGCTATTGTGGAGCCTACGTAGGTCCATTTGCCGGGACGTTCGGTCTTGTACAATGCTCCGATAAGAAGAGTGGTCAGCAACGGCGAGAGGGTGGTTATCATCGACACATCGGACACTCGAGTATAGTTGACGGCATTGTTTTCGGCGATGAAGTAGATGGAGGAACCACACAGACCGCAGACCAAAAACAGGAATTCGTCGCGCCAGGAGTTGGACCATAATTTGGAGTGGGAGCCTATCAGCACAAGAGTGTACGCCAGGAGGAAGCGGTAGATGTAAATCTCTACCGGGCCGAGGCCGTTGTTTATGAGTACCTTGGTAGATACGAATGAACCGCCCCACATACCAACGGCGAGCAACGCGCCTATATGGCATATGAGCAGACTTTTATGCGAGGAGTTTTTCCATGGTGCTTTAGTGGCCATACTTTCCGCAAAATTAACTGGTCATATTTTATACTGCGAAATTAAAAAAAAGTTTCCGTTCCACAATGAAAAATACAACCCAAAATTTGCGGACACGCCAATGTTTTCTTAAATTTGTACCAAAATATTAACACAACAAAACTACCAAATTATGGAAGTCATAGGCAAAGTAATCCTTGCCCTGCCCGAAATGTCGGGCGTTTCAAAGAGCGGAAACAATTGGCACAAACGTGAATACGTTCTCGAGACTCTCGAGAGTTTTCCCCGCAAAATACATTTTGACTTTTTCGGAGACAAGGCTGACCAGTATCCCCTGACCCCGGGACAGACCATCCGCCTCAGTTTCGATATCGAAAGCCGCGAATATAACGGACGCTGGTTTACCAGCATCCGCGGGTGGAAAGCCGAACCGGCTGAAAACGGTGCCGCAGCCGCTCCTGCCGGACAGGCATATCCCGATCCCCGTCAGGCTCCCGTACAGGGTTTCCCCACTCCCGCCGGATTCGGCGCGGCTCCTGCCGCTCCCGCATACGGCGCACCCGCCGCACCCGCTGCCGGAGGATTCCCCACACCTCCCGCTCCCGAAGCTGCAAACGATGACCTGCCTTTCTGATTTCTGAAAAATCAGGACTTCCCGGAATTGCCCCGGATATTAATATCTTAATATGAATTGGGCGCCGAACCGTAATGGATTCGGCGCCCAATTCATATCAGAGGCTGTTATTTCTTAGCAATATTGTAGCCGTTTAAGAAAATCAGGCGAACAGATCAACGGCGATGACTTCCGCGGAAGGCATTCCGGGATATGCCAGCAGGTCTGCTGCGCGAAGGATGTCTGTTATCTCAGGAATTTTCCTGGATGAAAAGGGCTGGGGCAACACTTTTCCCAGATTTCCCGCCGCCTCTCTTTTCAGGAGAATTACTGTGGAATCCACAAAGATTGTGGAGTGGGTTTCCCTGTCGAACGCAGACACGGCCACGCGCTCCCCGGTCATATCCACCAGGCGCAGCTGCTGCATCCGCCTGGCGTCGATAAGATTTCTCGCGAGGAATTTACGCGAGTCGAGAATCTTCATGCCTTGACTCCTTTGAGTCCGCCTTTGACGCCCCCTTTGGAGCCGCCACCCAGCGCGAAGATATTCTGTGAGAAAGAGGTGGTCTTGCGGTCCTGGCTGTTCTTGCGTTTGACTGCCAGAGCTACCAGACGGTCCATGAGACCCGGGAACGAAAGACCCGATGCTTCCCAGAGATAGAAGGAAAGCGAGCCGGGAATAGTATTGATTTCGTTGACATAGATTTTACCGGTGGCGCGGTCAACGATAACGTCCACGCGCGATACACCGTGACACGACAGCACGCGGAAAGTCTCCCCGGCCAGGCGCTGGATTTCAGCGGTGACGTCGGCGGGAAGATCGGCGGGAATCTTTTTCTGTGACGCCTGCATTCCTTCGGTTCCTTTGGAGCCTCCCATATATTTGTCGGTATAGGAAAGGATTTCCGTTGTCTTGATAGGTTCCTCGAGGACGGATGTCTGATATTCATCGCAGTCGCCAAGCACCGAGCAGTTGATTTCCTGAAGTTGCTCCACCATGTGTTCCACGATGATGCGGGTGGCATAGCGGCCGGCGTCCTCCACCTTCTCGAGCAGCTGCGAGCGGTCATGGGCGCAGCCGATTCCGATTGACGAGCCGAGATTGGCTGGCTTTACGATGACGGGATAGCCGATCTGCTTTTCGATTTTTTCGATAAGAGCGTCGCGCTGCGAGAACCATTGTCTGTCGGTAAACCATACGTAGTCGACCACCGGGATGTCGTTTTCCCGCAGAATCATTTTCATGGTGATTTTATCCATGCCGTTGGCTGAAGACAGCGTATCGCATCCGGCGAAGGGAATGTCGATTTCCTGGAGAATTCCCTGAAAGGTTCCGTCCTCGCCGTTGGCGCCGTGGAACACGGGAATCACTACGTCGAGTCTGGCGGCTACGTTTTTCTTCGAGAACATCCCTTTGGGATTGCTGTAATAAAGATTATAGTCGCCGTAGACGGGGCGCATATAGACCTCTTCGGCAAGTTTTTCAAGCCCCTTCATGTCGCGGTAGTTGCGCAGGTCAAGCAGTGCGTCGCCGGTGAACCAGCGTCCTTCTTTGGTGACGTATACGGGGGTTACATCGTATTTCGTTTTGTCGATAGCGTTGATTGCCTGGTTGGCGGAGATTACCGAAATCTCATGTTCGGTGGAACGTCCGCCGAAGAAAACACCGATATTGGTTTTCATTTTATATCGTTTATTCAAATCTTGGGTTATTCTTTTCCGTTGCTTTGCCCCGCGCGCTTATTTGAAAGTGTCGGGAAGATCGTTCTCGTAGAGGACGATGTCGCCGGGTCGCCCGATCCGGAGGAGGAGAGCCTGCGCCTCGGCGAAAGTGTCGGTCGCATATACATTATCGCCGGGCATTTTTTTGCGGGAAATGCCCTCGAGGATAGCGTCGCGGTTATATTCTCCGACGATGATGGCCACGTCGGCGTTGGCCGCGATATATTCTCCGAACTGCCGGTTGGCTTCCCGCTGGCGCTCGCCAAGCTCGATCATGCCGGGGGTGATGACGATGCGTTTACCTTCGTCCTTCATCATGCCGAGAACTTCCATCGCCATACGGGAACCCTCGGGATTGGAGTTGAAGGCGTCGTCGATGATTGTCATTCCGCCGGGGATGCGCCGGATGCTGAGACGATGCTCGACCTGTTCTATCTGTGATACCGCATAGCGGATTTTGTCGGCGGGAACTCCGAGGCGGAGCGCCACAATCACAGCTCCTACCAGATTGGAGACATTGCATTCGCCGACAAGGGCGGTCTGCAGTTCCAGAGGCTCGGCCAGACTCTTGCCTTCGATTCTGAACGTTGTGCCGTGAGAGGAATACCGTATGTCGGTGGCGCGGAAATCCGCTTTGGCCGGGTGGGAGACGGCGTAGCGGAGAGCCTCCACATTGCCTACCTTGCGGTTGGCCACATACGGGAAATCGTTGTTCAGCACAGCGAAGCCGTCGGCGGGGAGGGCATCGACAAGCTCGAACTTGGTTTTCTGGACGTTCCCGATTGTCTTGAACGTCTCGAGATGCTGTTCTCCGACGGCTGTTATGATGGCCGCGCGGGGATGGACAAGTTCGGCTATTTCCTTTATGTCGCCGGGCTGTTTGGCTCCCATCTCGACGATAAACACCTCATCGTAGGGGCGCAGATGTTCGCGGATGGTGCGGATGACGCCCAGGGTGGTGTTGAAGCTGCCGGGAGTCATCGTGGTGGAGAAGTGTTCCGACAGAATCCGGTGGAGATAATGCTTGGTGGAAGTCTTGCCATAGCTGCCCGTAATACCGATGACTTTCAGAGAGGGCATAGAGGCAAGGATAGCAGCGGCTTCGTTGTAGAATTTCCTGTTGATATGTTTTTCAACAGGAGCCAGGATAACATTGGAGGCAAGAAGGATAAGGGGGGAGACCCAAAGCAGACCTACAAGCACTGCGGCCGAGACTTTAAGTCCGAAGAAAATGCCCGGAAGAACCGCGATTATGGCCGTAAGAAGCCACATCACCAGGAATATGCGGTTTACACGTTTGGTGCGGACAAGTGGTTTCTTGTATTTTTTACGGGCCAGGGAGAAGGTCTGCCACATAAGGATGATGATTACCGCCGGATATGTGAGGACCGCCGGCACTCTTCCCAGCACCATCAGAAAGAAGGCCACCATACAGAAGAGCCTTCCCGTGGCCGTACTCTCTTTGGCCTGGGAGTACCAGCGCAGATAACGCTCGTTGCGGTAGGAATTCTGCTGGAGCATCATCAGGTCCCGGGAATAGACAAAAAACATATCGGCGAGCGCGGCCGCGCATACCAGGAGAGTCAATATGAAATCAACTGTATTCATTTGAAGAAGTCAGAGGGATGAGGGGATTTTCAGCTTTTGAGGAAGGAGGAGAGGACAGCCCGGAACTGGCCCGGATTGTCGAGAAAACTGTAATGACCGCAGCCTGGAAAACTTACCAGGCCGGAATCGGGAATCAGACGCGCCATTTTTTTCGCGTCGGAGAGGGGAGTGGCCGTATCGTTTTCGCCCCATATCAGCAGGGCAGGAGCTGAAATCAGGGGGAGCCGATCAGTAAGGTCTTCGTTGACGACCTTAGACAGGATCCGACGCATCATCGGGGAAGCGCCCGCATAGTCGGAGGAGCCTCTGCGGGCACGCATACGGTCAATGCGGGCCTGGGCTTTCTCTTTCCCGAGAATCAGCTCCCAGAACTTTTTACCGGCCTTGAAAGAATAGACTTTCAGATAGTATTTCAGCGTGCGGCGGGGTTTGATTCCGGCAGCGTCCACGAGAATCACTTTGTCAGCCTTGTTTCGGGATGCGAACAGGATAGCTACGCGCCCTCCGAAAGAGTGTCCTACAAGCACCGGCGATTCCAGCTTTTCGGATTTAACCAGTGCTTCAATCAGCCGGGTATAACGCTCTACGCCCCAGACTTCGGCGGGTTCTTCCGAAGCGCCGAATCCGGGAAAATCTATATTGTAGACAGTGTGGGTTAGAGCTGCCGTGGCGGCGATGGAGCGTACCGTCGAATGATCGCAGCCCCAGCCGTGCATCAGAATCAGCGGACGCCCGCTGCCGGTCACTTCCATGGCGACCCGGACGCCCTCAAGCTCTATCTCTTTTTCCATAAATGATATTTTCGCTTTTTCGCAACGCAAAATTACTAATTCCCCCCCTTATAGGCAAATTTCCGTCCATTATTTTAAACAGGCTCTTATCCCCGAGGCTGGTTGGAATCCCCCGAGTATGAGATAAGCGGAACCGTAGGAAAATCCTGAGAGGGGACAGCAGATACGGTGTTAAACTATTTTAATAGTTAAATAGGGTTAAATGCGGGTACGCGGTTTTGTAACTACAAAAATAGTTGTTATTTTTGCGGTGTAAACTACAAAAATAGTTATGAGAAAGGCGACGAAAGACCAGCTCACCCCCAAGGAAGAGGAACTGATGCAGTTTCTCTGGGAACATGGACCGATATCGATCAGCAAGCTCGTAGAGCTGTATCCTGACCCCAGGCCGCATTTCAACACTGTATCGACAGTGGTGCGCAGACTTGAGGCCAAGGGATTCGTGGAGCATAGCGAATCAGGAGGCTCGTTTCATTACTATGCAAAAGTAAAAAAAGAATATGTCAGGAGCCGCAGTTTCGGTAATTTCATAAAGAATTATTTCAGCGGAAGTTATTACGGAGCCGTCTCGTCGCTGGTCCAGGAGGATAAAATCTCGGCCGATGAATTAAAGGAATTGCTCAGGCTCGTAGAGCGCAAAGGAAAATGATATGGGTGGATTTCTGTCATATTCGATAATAAGCGGACTTCTTATGCTCGCGATGTATCTGGCTTATCGTCTTTTTCTGGCCAGAGACAATCAGCATGGCTTTAACCGGGGGGTACTGCTGGGGATTTATGTCGTGTCGTTCCTGGCGCTGCCGGCAATGTCTCTGTCAGAGAATCCGGCGTCCCAATCAACCGCCATGACGCTGTCAGTGAATGAGTCCGGGTGGACTGACGTGATTCCGGCAACGCACTCCGAACCTGTATGGGGTACAATCCTGATATGGATATTTTTAGCCGGAATGATTGTTGTGACAGTCCGGACGGTCATTGTCTGGGCAAAGCTGCTGGCGGTAATACGCTCCGGGGAGAAAATCATCCGGAACGGATATACCCTGGTCGTTACCGAAGATGAAAGATACGCCCCTTTCAGCTGGATGAACTATATGGTAATCAGCAGAAAGGATTATGAAAACAATTGTTCCGCGATCGCAGCCCATGAACTGAAACATATCGTCGCCCGTCATTGGATTGATCTGCTGATAGCCCAGGCAGTCTGCATCATAGGCTGGTTCAATCCGGCGGCATGGCTGATGCGCGACGAACTGATGCTTATCCATGAATATCAGGCGGATATCGCTGTAATTGAAAAAGGCCATGATCCGCAGGAATATCAGATGTTATTGATAAAAAAAGCTGTTGGAGCCAGATTCCCGTCTTTAGCCAACAGCCTTAATCATAGTAAACTTAAAAAACGTATCACCATGATGTACAAAGAAAAAAGTGGTGCGGGGCGTAAGTTGAAAGCCCTCGCACTGGTGCCTATGCTCGCGTTGGTCCTCGGCGTGGTCTCCGTGCCGACTGTGCGCGCTGTCGTATCGACAATCAGCGGCAGCGAGTTATCACCCGGCAAAGATACGAAAAATCTGCCAAAGAGAGAAATCCGGGTTCAACGTTTTAAAGTTACCAATATCAACAATGACGGCAACAGGATGACCGTTGTCATCAAAGGAGAAAACCTCGGTGACAATCTGACGGTTTCGGGAGGAACGTTGACCTCCGGCGGAAAGACCAGCAACGCTAATTCGCTTCAATGCGAAATGACGGATGGGATGGCGACAATCACAGCCGTTTTCCCTTTCGCCGGCGACAGCAAAAACTCGAAGCTGACTCTGATGATCAATGGAAATGAGATTCCGTTTAATCTTGAGAACTTTTCCCAGAACTCCCGGACTGTTATGGTCGGTGGCGACGGAGATACCTCAAAACCGACCGTCTCCGAGATAGTGATAAATGGCGATACCGCGTCGGTGCCGGCAGATATGGCGATCTATCTTGACGGAGAGGAGATAAGCGAAGCAGATCTGAGAGCATTGTCATCGGGAAACATCGCCTCCGTCGCTGTCGACATCCAGAACAATGCGGTAAAGATTACCAGTAAAAAATAATACGGTTCAGAGACTGAACCATCCAAACATCACCCTCGCCATCCGGGCGTAAAAAAGCGGTGTGCCAAAATGTTGACTTTTGACACACCGCCTGTCTCTATCTGTTCATAGATAAATTTCATAGATAAATTCTCGGCATCTTTTTTCTACACGTCTTTTGCGAAAGTTCTCCGCGACCTGCATGGCTATGTCAGTTGAATTATCCAGTAATATGGATAATATATTGTTATTATTGGTGGAATATCTTATAATACTATCAATATAATGATAGTATTGTAGCTTCGGGGAATATATTCTGAGAGCCTGATGCCAATAGGGCGGTGGATCAGGGTTCACGCACAATCTTTATGAGCTGGGGAGTCAAGAGTACTCCACCGCAGATCAGGATGAGGAGGCTGGAGGCGGCTACGTAGAGGAGCGTCGTGTCCGACATCCCGGATTTGCTGAGCCACTGGCCCGACAGTATGATGGCGGCTACAAATGTGAGGGCCCCCAGAAGATAGCATACCCACTGCCATACGGATATGCGGGCCCAGCGGCTTTTTTCAGGAAGCCGGTTGACAACGCGGCGCGTAAACCAGGGATTAGTGTCGGCCTGCGGCAGGGAAGACTGGAGTTTTGCCGTAAGTTCTTTGTCGAACAGTGCTTCGGGGGTATTCTGATGTCTGAGGTCGGGATTCATGATTCGGGATTGGAGAAAGGATTGATATATACGTTTTCGGGTTATTTCTATCTTATTTTGGAAAGATGGACGCGGGCACGGCTCAGATGGGATTTTACGGTTCCTTCGGGCATCCCCGTTATCTTCGATATTTCCTTTACGGGAAGTTCCTCAAGATAAAACAAGAGAACAACCATTTTTTCTTTTTCGGGCAGCATCTGCAACATCGTAGCGACATCCATCCTGGCATCTCCGGCCGCTGTTTCAGAGGCGGAATCGGCAATCTGCATCCAGTCATTGTCCAGGGAGGAAGTATCATATCGCGTCGCCTGGCGCCGGTAAGTGGAGAATTCGTTGATGGCTATCCGGTAGAGCCATGTCTTGAACCCCGATAACCCGTGGAAAGATCTTACGGCGAGCCACGCTTTCAGGAATGTCTCCTGGGCCAGGTCATCGGTAAGCGCTTCATCGCCCCCGGTAAGATTGAGCAGAAACCGCCTCAGACCCTGCTGATGGATTTCGACAAGCCGCGAGAACGCGTCGCGGTTGTCGGAAGCCATGCAGAGGGCCAGGAGCTTGATTTCTTCAAGTCGGCGGTTTGCCATCTCGGGTTATGGAAACTTTATGTTTAAATTATTTATTTAGTGTCGCAGGGATTGGCGGGGACGTTCGCCGGATTATAAGGGGGAGGGGTTACGGGCTGAGCCGGCTGGTTCCAGGCAGGATTCGGCATATTCTGTGCCGGAGTCCCCTGGGGCTGCTGAGGCATGGGGGGCTGGTTCATCGGAGGAACGTTATAGGGAGGCATCGGACCGTAAGCAGGTTCCTGGCGCGGAGGATAAGGGGGACGGTTGACTGGCCCGCGGTAATAGTCGGTCGAGGGAACGCAGAAGTAGCCTATCATCTGTCCTACGCCGATAAGGAAAGGTATGCCTCCGGCAACGTAGAAGAACGGAATGTCTTCGGAAATGGCGAAGATAATAAGAGCCAGACCTACCGACAGTAGGCTGATGGCCCGGTAGAAACGCCTGGAATCCCTCATCGGGGCATCGGGACGCGAGCTGTTTTTCTGCCCTTCATAGAAGGAGTCGGGCAACTGATAATCATGTCCGATGGCGTTGTTGATCAATTCATTGCGCCCTTTGGTGCGCTTGAGGGAGTAAACGAGAATCACAATCAGGCCGATGATGATGGTAAGGCAGGGAATCCCGAAAATGATTGACAGGATGGCGGGAATACTCTGATTTTTCAGGCGTCCGACCTCTTCCTTGCCCATCTTATATGCGGTATCATTGTCGGAGGCTGTCTCAACCAGTTCGGTAAGCCCGTAGCTTGTCCCGTCATAATCTACGGTCCATTTTCCGTCAGTTATTCCTACTGTCGGGGTTTGCCGGGGTTCGTCTTCGTCAAGGGTAGGGAAGTCGGCACTTTGTGTGACGGCTACGGTTGCGGAGTCGACGCTTGCGCCATCGGTAACCGTAGTGGTGACGGTCGTCGAATCGGTCTGAATCTTTACTGTCTGGGCTGCAGCGCCGGCTGAGGTCAGTAAGGCGGCGGCCAGGATGAGAGCGGTTATTTTTTTCATATCGGTTTATGTTTTCAAGTTAAGGGAACGAAGTCAGCGTAATTGCGGATATCCTCGGTGTGAAACGCAGCCCTTGTGAGGCGGTTTCATTGAGTTAGACTGCAAAACCGGGCGTCAGGTTGCAAAGTAACGAAAAAAAGTTTCTAACTTTGTGAAAAAATCGAGCCATGCTGACATTTCCCAACGCGAAAATCAATCTTGGATTGAACGTAATATCCCGCCGGCCAGACGGTTATCACAATATTGAGACGGTAATGATGCCGGTGCCGAGCTTTGACATCCTCGAGGTTGTCGAATCCCGTTCGGGCGCCGACGCGCTGCATTGCAGCGGTCGTCCGGTAAATTGCCCAATGGAGAAGAACCTGGTCTATAAAGCGTTGCTGAAGATGAGAACCCGGTATGAGATTCCGCCGGTGGAGATTTATCTGTGTAAACAGACCCCCGACGGAGCCGGCCTCGGAGGCGGCTCAGCCGACGCCGCCTTTATGCTCAGGCTCCTCAACGACCTATTCCGCTGCGGTGCCGGGAAGGAAATCCTGGCGGCGATGGCGGCGCAACTCGGAGCCGACTGCCCGTTTTTCATCCATAACAGGCCGATGTTCTGCAGCGGAACGGGGACTGACATGGTTCCGTTCGATCTGCGGCTCCCCGCAGGAAGCTGGATAGTGCTGGTCAAACCGGGCGTGTCGGTGCCTACCGCCGAGGCATACGCGGGCCTGACCCCGACCGAGCCCCAACACTCCCTGAGGGAAGTGCTGAGTCTTCCCGCCGACAGATGGCAGGGACTTCTGGTCAACGACTTCGAGCCTACGGTTATCGGTCGCCATCCGGTCATCGGACAGATAAAAAAAGCGTTGCTGGAGGCCGGCGCCTATTATTCCTCCATGTCAGGAAGCGGGTCGGCGGTTTTCGGATTGTTCAGCCATGAGGTAAGTCCGCTGGATGTTAAACACTTGGAGGGGTTGGGGTGTTATCTTATCAGAAAGATTTCGTAAGACCTCCTTCCCGCGAGCCTTGTCGCAGAGAGTTTGGCAAACTTTTTGCTGGGACTTGTCTTGTGATCTCGAATTGAATAAAATACATTATTATATATGAAGACTGACAATCACAACCCCCATAAGAGTTCTCCCCGTCCCGGAGAGAATCCCGAAGAAACCCCCAAAGGGATCAATATCGAAGATGCAGATGCTGAAGTGCTGGATGTAGAACCCGATGATGACGCTCCCGAGGGGGAGGCCGCCGTCTCCGAACTCGAATCTCTCAAGGATCTCCTCCAGAAGAAAGAAGAGGAAGTAGCGAAGGAAAAGAAGGAATATATGTTCCTGATGGCCGAGTTCGACAACTTCCGTAAACGCACTTTGCGCGAGCGTGCCGACCTGATTAAAAATGCCGCTGAAAAGGCCCTCCAGGGGCTCCTTCCCATCGTGGATGACTTCGAAAGGGGCCTCGACGCCATTAAGGACAGTTCCGATGCCGATGCGGTCAAGGAGGGGATGAACCTCATCTACAACAAACTGATCAAATACCTTGCCGACAACGGAGTGAAAGTGATGGAATCGAACGGCGCTGATTTCGACGCTGACTTCCATGAAGCCGTGGCGATGGTCCCCGCCGACGCAGAGACCGCCGCAGGTAAAATCAAAGATACAGTCCAGAAGGGCTATACAATAAATGACAAGGTTCTGCGTCACGCGAAAGTTGTCGTCGCCCAGTAATATTCCGTAAGCTTCCTAACACGATGGAGAATAAAAGAGATTATTATGAAGTGCTTGGGGTCAGCAAGACCGCCACGGCAGATGAAATAAAGAAGGCCTACCGAAAGCTGGCCATCAAATATCACCCGGACAAAAATCCGGGCGACAAAGCCGCCGAGGATAAGTTCAAGGAAGCGGCCGAGGCTTACGAAGTACTCTCCAACGACGAGAAGCGCCAGAAGTATGACCAGTTCGGTCACTCGATGGGTCCGCAGGGCTTCGGCGGAGGCTTCGGCGGCGGAGGCAGTTATTACTCCGGCGGCGGAATGTCTATGGAAGACATCTTCGCCCAGTTCGGCGACATCTTCGGAGGCCATTTTGAATTCGGTGGCGGCGGTTTCGGCGGCGCTACCGGCGGCAGGTCCGGTTCACGGCGCAGGAAACCGCAGCGCCGCGGTTCAGACCTCCGTATCAAAGTCAAACTTACCCTGGAGGAAATATCGAAAGGGGTCTCCAAGACCCTCAAGATTCCCACCTATGTCAAATGTGAACATTGCAACGGGACCGGAGCGAAAGACGGCACGGCGTTCAATACCTGTCCGACCTGTCACGGCACCGGTACCGTCAGCCAGATAGTCCACGGTCTGTTCGGAGCCCAGGAGGCTGTCAGCGTCTGCCCCCAGTGCGAGGGGGACGGCAAAGTTATTTCCGAACCCTGTCATTTCTGTCAGGGAGAAGGAATCCTCCGCAAGGATGAACTCGTCTCGTTTGATATTCCGGCAGGTGTGGCCGAAGGTATGACGCTTACCGTCAAAGGTAAAGGCAATGCCCCGCGCCGCGGAGGTGTAAACGGCGACCTGCTGGTCGTAATCGAGGAGATAAAACATCCCGAACTCATACGCGACGGCAACGACGTCATCTACAACCTGATGCTCGACGTGGTTACTGCCACTCTGGGAGGAGCCGTTGAGGTTCCGACCATCACGGGACGCGCCCGCCTGAATATTCCCGCCGGTACCCAGCCCGGCAAAGTATTGCGTCTGCGCGGCAAAGGGCTCCCCTCGACCGACCGTTCCGGTACAGGAGACGAACTCATCAACGTTATGGTCTTTATTCCCGAGAAACTCAATGACCAGGAACGCTCGGCCTTCGAATCACTGCGCGATCAGCCCGATATCAAGCCCGATCCCTCGACGACTCACCGGCTTTTCTCCAAGCTCAAACATATCTTTGAATAAAACATACTGCTGAATAAATACCAGCGGTAATACGAATCGCCCCGGAATCCAGATTGCATGGATTCCGGGGCGATTCGTATCAGGGATTGCTTATTTTCGGCGGTTGCGGTAGAACATCTCGTCGCGCTCCCGCTTTGCTTTCTGGGCAGCGGATTCTCCGTTTGAAGAGCCTGTCTGTCCCGCTGTGGTAGTCTTGCCGGGGCTTGCGGGAGGAGCTGCCGAAGGTCGCACGGCAGTTTTCGGGGGAGCTGACTGCTGATGGCGGTTGTGGCCTGGGGCCATCGGGCGGTGTCCCTCCGCCTGGGATTCCGGGGCCTGCTGCGGTATGGCCGGTTCTTCAGCTATCGAATCTGTCGCCAGGGAATCCGCCTGGTTTACCGGCTTCGGTTTGATGCCGTAATTGAACGAACGCATTACGAAATATCCTTTGTAGAGTTCCGAACGCATCCTGACAAGCGAAATGGAGTCCAGCCGGACAGTCTCGTTCCCTTTGGGCGTGGTAAGGAGATATCCGAGAATCCGCACCGGAGTGCGAGTCGAGTCTATGCGCACCGACACACGCTGTTGCCCCTTGCTGACTCCTGCGGCGAGATTGAACGCCGATGTGCCGTCGGCATATTCCACCACCATACGGGCCGTGACAGGATTGGCCGAACCGACCATATTGAAATTCAGGGTGAAGACATCGTTGTCCTGCCAGTTGGAATCAGCCGGTACCGAGAACGTCAGGATTCGGGCCGGAGAGCGGCGCGAGAATTCGAGATGCGGGCTCATAGGCCAGATGTCGACGGAATCTCCGGCCACGGCCACTCGCTCGGTCGAAGCGGAAAGCATTTCTTTCTGGCGTTCCTTGAGGATTTCTATCGTGCGGTCATAGACCTCCATATATTCCTCTATGTGGTGGCCGTACCAGACGTAGGAGGACTCGACCTGTTCAGGGGTAACCTCATGGGCTAAATATACGCTCTGCTTGAGAGCCATACGGGTGGAGTCGGAAGGGAAGCGCTGGTAATTCAGGTCGACGACAGCTTCCGCCATGTGGATGTCGGCCATCAGGGAAGCCATCTCCTCCTTGCCGAGGACCATATCGTTTTTCTTTCCGCAGCTTGCTATGAGCAGGGGAATTGCCAGGATGATATAAAACAGCCGTCTCATTTTTGATACGATTCCGGATTAATCAGTCTATTCTGTTCCGGTCAGTCCTCGCCGGGTGTCCCGGGGTCATCTGTTGTTCCAGGCGCCTTGTCCCTAACCGGCACTTCCGACACCTGGGACGAGTAGAAAATCAGGAGCCATATAAGACCCACAGAAATGGCCGCGTCGGCGAAATTGAAGACAGGGGAGAAAAACAGGAAATATTCCCCGCCTACCACCGGAACCCATGCGGGCCAGGTCCACGATACAAGCGGGAAGTAGAGCATATCGACGACTTTTCCGTGAAGAAAAGTCCCGTAGCCCCCTTCGGGAGGGAACAGCTCGGCAACCTGCGGAGGTACGGGATTGTTGAATATCAGTCCGTAGAACGCACAGTCGATGATATTTCCGGCAGCGCCGGCGATTATCAGCGCAAGGCAGACAAGATAACCGGTGCGGGCAATTTTCCGGGCGTAGATTTTTACCAGATAGTAAATCAGGAAACCGACAGTGACAATCCTCAGAAGAGTCAGAAGGAGCTTGCTGCCGATTTCCCAGCCGAAAGCCATGCCGTTGTTCTGAATGAACGCGAGCTGGAACCAGGGGAAAATCTCATAGCTTTCGCCGAGATAGAAATGGGTCTTGACCCAGATTTTGAGTGCCTGGTCGATAATCAGCACGGCGAGAATAATGGCGCAGGCAATCCATCCGCGGCGCCTTGCGACGTCGTGCGGAAGGATTGCCATGCTGTTTTCTATTGTCAGTTCGTTATGTTTATGTGACAATGTAATAGGGATTAAACAGGTTTGGGGACACGTGCCGGACTTTCCGGCCTGACTGGGATTATTTTTTTGAATCCACGGAGAGAGTGGCGTGGGGGACGGCGCGCAAACGTTCTTTGGGAATCAGTTTCCCGGTCTTGCGGTCGATGCCGTAGGTCTTGTTTTCGATTCTGACAAGGGCGTTCTGAAGGTGGGCTATGAACTGAGCCTGCCGTTTGGCCAGGCGGCAAGCCTCCTCTTTCCCGAGGGTGTAGGCTCCTTCTTCAAGGACTTTGAACGTAGGGGAGGTGTCGGCAGTATCGTTGCCGTCGGAATTCATGACATCGGCGCGGAGAAGGTCATATTCCTTGCGTGCCTTGTCGAGCTTTTCGAGAATCAGTACTCTGAATTCCTCAAGTTCCTCATCGGTATAACGTGTCTTTTCGCTCATTGCTTATCTTGATATTACTTAATAGTTGAAATGTCTGATGAATTTACCGGGCACCCGGTCCGGTGCCCGGTTTTTCATACAACAATCCAGGAGCCTGTAATGTTCCGGGGAAGCCCCTTATGTCAGATTTTTGTGATTTTTACGTTAACCGTCGTGCCGTCGATATCGAGAATCTCATCTTCGGCCGGAGTGTCGACCGCATCGGCGGTGACTTCGGCGGCAAGCACCTGGGAGGCTATGTAGTCCTTGAAATCCTCCAGTGCGCCGGCTGTGAATTCGGATGGTTCGACAACTACGCGGATGCGGTCGGTGATGTCATAGCCGCGGCTCTTGCGGATATTCTGGATGCGGTTAACCAGGTCGCGGGCCACGCCCTCCTTGCGCAACTCGTCGGTGATCTCCACCTCCAGGGCCACGGTGACGTTACCCTCGTTGGCTACCAGCCAGCCGGGAATATCCTCAGAGTGAATTTCTACGTCGGGTAGTTCCACAGTGATTTCTCCTCCGTCGATGGTGAGCTGCACGGAGCCTTCGCGCTCGAGACGGGCAATCTCCTGCTGGGACATAGCGGTGATAGCGGCCGCCACGGCTTTCATCTGCTTGCCGAACTTCGGACCGAGTTTCTTGAAATCGGGCTTGATCGATTTTACAAGCACTCCCTCGTCATCGCCTACCAGCTTCAGCTCCTTGACGTTCACTTCCGAGAGAATCAGGGGAGCCATTGCCTCGAGTTCCTTGCGGCGTTCGTCGGAACCTACGGGAACCATGAGCGTCTGGAGAGGCTGACGTACCTTGATATTTACCTTTCGGCGCAGCGACAGGACCAGCGAAGTGACGACCTGGGCAAGGTGCATACGTTCCTCGAGAGCTTTGTCGATGACTGTTTCATCGACTTTCGGGAAGTCAGTCAGATGGACGGAGACAACCTCCTTGCCCTGTGCTTCAAGAGCCGGAGCCGTCAGGTCGCGGTAGAGTCGGTCGGCAAAGAACGGCGCGAACGGCGCCATAAGCTGCGCTACTGTGGTAAGACATTGGAGGAGGGTCTGATATGCCGAGAGCTTGTCCTGGCTGAGACCGCCACCCCAGAAACGTTTGCGGTTGAGACGCACGTACCAGTTGGAGAGGTTATCGTTGACAAACTCGTTGATGGCGCGGGCGGCGCGGGTAGGCTCATAGTCCTCCAGGGCATCGTCCACCGTGCGGACAAGAGTGTTGAGCAGCGAGAGAATCCAGCGGTCGATTTCCGGACGCTCCGCCAGGGGAATCTGCGGTTCGTTACCAGTGAAGCCATCCACATTGGCGTAGAGACTCAGGAACGAATAGGTGTTATAGATGGTGGCGAATAGCTTGCGGGAAACTTCGGCAACACCGTCGGGATTGAACTTGAGATTTTCCCAGGGCGCGGAGTTGGCGATCATATACCAGCGCAGGGGGTCACTGCCGTACTTTTCGATAGCCTTGAAGGGATCAACGGCGTTCCCTTTGCGTTTCGACATCTTCTCGCCGTCTTTGTCGAGAACAAGGCCGTTGGAAATCACAGCTTTGAAAGACTTGGTGTCGAATACCATCCCGGCGATGGCGTGGAGGGTGAAGAACCATCCGCGGGTCTGGTCGACTCCCTCGGCGATGAAGTCGGCGGGATAGACAGCTCCGGATTCGAGTGCTTCCTTGTTTTCGAAAGGATAATGGATCTGGGCATAGGGCATCGAGCCGGAATCGAACCATACGTCGATAAGGTCGGTCTCGCGCTTCATGGGCTTGCCCGAGGGGGAGACCAGCACGATGTCGTCCACGTAGGGGCGGTGCAGGTCGATGCGTTCGTAGTTCTCGCGGGAATAGTCGCCGGGAACGAAGCCTTTGGCCTTATAGGGATTTTCAGCCATCACTCCGGCTTCGACAGCCTTGTCGATTTCGGCATAAAGTGTGGCGATGGAGTCGATGCATATTTCCTCCTTGCCGTCGGCGGTTCGCCAGATGGGGAGGGGAGTACCCCAGTAACGGGAACGGGAAAGGTTCCAGTCCTGGAGATTCTCCAGCCATTTGCCGAAGCGGCCCGAACCGGTGGCGGCCGGTTTCCACTTGATTTCCTTATTGAGTTCCATCAGGCGGTCGCGGCAGGCGGTGGTGCGGATAAACCAACTGTCGAGCGGATAGTAAAGCACCGGCTTGTCCGTGCGCCAGCAGTGGGGATAATTATGGACGTGTTTCTCGATTTTGAAAACTTTGTCGTTCTGTTTGAGCCACATACAGATTTCGATATCGAGAGTCTCGTCTGTCTCTGATTTGGCCGGGTCGTAAGCGTTCTTGACGAATTTGCCCTGCCAGGGGAGGTATGCTTCCGTGTCGACGCGTTCCTCGACGAATTTCGGGTCGAGGTCAGACAGGAGGAAGAATTTTCCCTGCAGGTCGACCATCGGGCGGATATTGCCGTCCTTGTCGATGAGGGTCAGGGGGGGAACGCCGGCCTGGCGCGACACACGGAGGTCGTCGGCACCGAAAGTGCCGGCGATATGCACGATACCCGTACCGTCCTCTGTTGTCACGTAGTCACCGGGGATTACGCGGAAAGCGCCCTCGCCGGGATTCATCCAGGGAATCAGCTGCTCGTAATGCATACCTACCAGCTCCTTTCCCTTGAGAGTCTTCACCACCTGGAAAGGAATCAGCTTGGATCCCTTTTCGTATTCATCAAGGCTGAGACCGGCGGCTTTCGGGTTGAACATGGAGTTCATAAGCGCCACGGCCACGACCACCGTCTCTTTCTTTCCGCTGTAAGGATTATAGGTACGGACGATATTGTAGTCGATTTCCGGACCTACGGCCAGGGCGGTGTTCGAGGGGAGAGTCCAGGGGGTTGTGGTCCAGGCCAGGAAATAGGGGTCGCCCCACCCGGTCATCTCTTCAAGCGGGTCGGTGCAGAAGAACTGGGCCACGCAGGTGGTGTCCTTTACGTCACGGTAGCATCCCGGCTGATTAAGCTCGTGGGAACTCAGGCCGGTTCCGGCCGCGGGCGAATAGGGCTGGATGGTGTAGCCTTTGTAGAGATACCCTTTGTCATAAAGCTGTTTGAGCAGCCACCAGCAGGATTCGATATAGCTGTTGTGGTAGGTGACGTAGGGATTGTCAAGGTCGACCCAGTATCCCATGGAGGTGGTCAGCGTCGACCATTCCTTGGTATATTTCATCACCTCGCGGCGGCAGGCGGCATTGTAGTCGTCCACGGATATTTTCCTGCCGATGTCTTCCTTGGTGATACCGAGCGATTTCTCCACTCCAAGCTCGACGGGGAGGCCGTGGGTGTCCCATCCGGCCTTGCGGTCGACCTTGAAACCCTTCATGGTCTTGTAGCGGCATACGATATCCTTAATCGAGCGGGCCATAACATGATGGATTCCGGGCATACCGTTGGCCGAGGGGGGGCCTTCGAAGAAAACGAAAGGTTTGGCGCCTTCGCGCAGATCCAGGCTTTGGCGGAACAGGTTTTCCTGATTCCATCGGTCGAGGACATCGCGGTTTATTTGTGAGAGATTGAAAGAATCGTATTCGGTGAACTTCATCTTCGCGATTGGTTGGGGTTAAGAAAGCTATCGGCTGAAAAGCCGGCGAATTTTTAGGCGCAAAGTTACGTTTTTTCCCTCTTATATACAAATAATACAGCCTCAAAAAGAGAGAGGAGCGCTCCGGGAGGTTAAGCGTTGATAGCCGGAGAAGATAACGGGCTGGCGCAGGAGAGCCGGGCGGGAAAGAGAGCGGGAAGCCCCTTGCGGAGCTTCCCGTTCCTTCCTTACTTAGAGCGTGTGTTTAAATAATAAAGGCAAAAGAAGAGGTTTAATACTTGAATATTCTGCGGTATGACGCAGCAATCAGATTTTTTACCAAACTTTTTCGACGCAAAATTACGCCATATTCCCCGAAATACAAAATTCTATGTAAAAGAATTTGTTAAATTTTTGTTACATTTCGCATATTTTCGCCGACTCTGTCCCGAGGGGATAAAACTTATCAACATTCCGGCGGATTTGAGGGGCTGAGATTTGGTGGTTCGGTTAAAAATTCCGAAGTTTGCAGAGTTTTTGTTTAACCGCCGCCACGTTTGTGGCCTTGTATATAACCCTCTTAACACCAGATTGTGGAAAAGCCAGTTTTCAGTTACGATGAAGCCTACGACGCGACGTTGAAATATTTCAACGGAGATGAGCTTGCTGCTCGTGTATGGGTCAGCAAGTATGCCCTCAAAGATTCATTCGGGAACATCTATGAACTCACTCCCGACGATATGCATCATCGCATTGCTTCCGAAATTGCCCGTATAGAAGCCAAATATCCCAACCCGATGAGCCATGACGAAATCTTCTCATATATGAAAGATTTCCGATACATCGTACCCCAGGGAAGCCCCATGACCGGTATCGGCAACGATTTCCAGGTCAGCTCTCTGTCCAACTGCTTCGTAATCGGACTGGAGGGGAATCCCGACAGCTACGGCGGGATTATACGTATAGATGAGGAACAGGTCCAGCTTATGAAGCGTCGCGGCGGCGTGGGTCACGACCTGAGTCACATACGTCCGAAAGGGACTCCCGTAAAGAACTCCGCTCTGACATCCACCGGACTCGTGCCCTTCATGGAACGCTATTCCAATTCCACCCGTGAGGTGGCGCAGGACGGGCGTCGGGGAGCGCTCATGCTGACGGTCTCCGTAAAGCATCCCGACTCGGAGGCGTTTGTCGACGCCAAAATGACAGAAGGAAAAGTGACGGGGGCCAATGTCTCGGTGCGCATTGACGACGCCTTCATGGAAGCCGCCACCCAGGGGAAGCCTTACCGCCAACAATTCCCGGTTGACGCCGCCGCGCCCGAGACCGTCAAGGAGATTGACGCAAAGGCATTCTGGAACAAGATTATCCACAATGCCTGGAAATCGGCCGAACCGGGCGTACTGTTCTGGGACACTATCACGCGGGAATCCGTGCCTGACTGCTACGCTGATCTCGGATTCCGCACCATTTCCACCAACCCCTGCGGGGAAATCCCTCTCTGTCCCTACGATTCCTGCCGTCTGCTGGCCATCAACCTTTATTCATACGTTAAGAATCCCTTTACCCCTGAGGCGGAATTCGATTTCGCCCTCTTCCGGGAGCATATCGGGAAAGCGCAGAGGATAATGGACGATATCATCGACCTGGAGATGGAGAAAATCGACAGAATTATCGAAAAGATAGATTCCGATCCCGAGACCCTGGAGGTACGCGGTCCCGAGCGTCATCTCTGGGAGAAAATCCGCCGTAAGACCCTTATGGGGCGGCGTACCGGCGTAGGCACTACCGCCGAGGGGGACATGATTGCCGCCATGGGACTGCGCTACGGTACCACCGAGGCCACCGATTTCTCGGAATCGGTACATAAGGCTTTGGCCCTGGCTGCCTACGATTCATCGGTCAACATGGCCGCCGAACGCGGTGCCTTTGAAATCTTCGATGCCGAACGGGAGAAGAACAATCCCTTCCTCCTGCGTCTGAAAGAGGCCGATCCGGCATTATGGGACAGGATGCAGAAACAGGGTCGGCGCAATATCGCCTGCCTTACAATCGCTCCTACCGGAACCACAAGCCTTATGACGCGCACGACGTCGGGTATCGAGCCGGTCTTCATGCCCGTCTACAAGCGCCGCCGCAAAGTCAATCCCAACGATACGGAAGTTCGTGTGGACTACGTGGACGAAAGCGGGGATGCTTTCGAGGAATACGTGGTATATCATCCCAAGTTCCTTGACTGGATGAAACTTAACGGCATCGAGCAGCGGTCGGATTACACCCAGGAGGAACTTGACAATCTCGTCGCACGGTCTCCCTATGCCGGCGCCACGTCCAACGATATCGACTGGCTGGAGAAAGTCAAGATGCAGGGACGTGTGCAGAAATGGGTGGACCATTCCATTTCGGTGACTATCAATCTTCCTTCCGATGTGACCGAAGAGCTTGTCAACCGCCTTTATGTCGAGGCATGGCGCTCGGGATGCAAGGGGTGTACGGTCTATCGCGACGGTTCCCGCTCGGGAGTGCTGGTCGCCCTGGAAAAGAAAAAGAAACCGGAGCAGCCCGAGACCTGCGCTTCCGGCGAGATACACCCCCACGTAATCAAGCGCCCCATCGAGCTGGAGGCCGACGTGGTCCGTTTCCAGAACAATAAGGAGAAGTGGATTGCTTTCGTGGGACTGATGAACGGACGTCCATATGAAATTTTCACCGGTCTTGCTGACGACGAAGACGGTATCTTCTGCCCCAAATCGGTAAGCCACGGAAAAATCATCAAGGCTATGAATCCCGACGGCACGAAACGTTACGACTTCCAGTTCGTCAACAAGCGCGGCTACAAAACGACCATCGAAGGGCTGTCAGATAAATTCAACCCCGAGTACTGGAACTATGCGAAGCTGATTTCCGGAGTTCTCCGTTACGGTATGCCGATTGATCAGGTGCTGAAACTCGTTGCCGGTCTGGAGTTGAATTCGCAGAGCATCAACACGTGGAAGATGGGTGTGGAACGCGCCCTCAAGAAATATCTTCCCAACGGCACTCAGGCGTCGGGACAGCGCTGTCCCAACTGCGGCCAGGAGACGCTCGTCTATCAGGAAGGGTGCCTGATATGCACCTCCTGCGGAACGTCCAAGTGCGGCTGACGCCTGCCTCCTTCTCAATATCGCTGAAAATATCCGCACGCCTGCTTAAATCCCGGAATCCGGGAATTTCAGCAGGCGTGTTTTGTGCCTTTTCGAGAATCCGCGTATCTTTTACAGTTACAAAAACGGGAATTTTTGCAATCGTTATTCGCTTGTAAATCTTACATTTGCCTTAAAATCAGACCTACATTTTCAATATATCGCATTGACAACTTGCTTCCGGGATATTAATTTTGCAGACGGGTTGCCGAACGTGCCGCGGCACGCGGATGGCGCCATGTCTGAAATCCTGCGAATCAAAATACCAATAATACACTACAATGAAAAAAGGAATTTTCCGGAGGATAACCCTCTGCGGTCTTTTATCTCTGCTGTGCCAGTTCATGGCAGTGAAAGCCGGAGCCGACAATCCTCAGGCTCCCGCGGAGGCTATCGTTACCTCGGGCAACGCGCGGTTTACAGTTCTTACTCCCGAAATGGTGCGCATCGAATACAGTGACAACGGCCTGTTCGAAGACCGGGCTACTTTTACCGTCCGGAACCGCGAGATGGATAGAGTACCCGCGTTCACCACAAAGGAGGACAATGAATACCTTTATATCTCCACGGACAAACTCCAGCTCAAATACCGCAAAGGGACGAATCCCAAAACTCTTCCGGCCTCTTCCAGGAATCTTACAATCACAATGACCAACGGCGGGGCGCCGGTGATGTGGTATCCCGGAAAGCCCGATCCCCTGAACCTGAAAGGAACTTGCCGCACTCTCGACGGCAGCAACGGCGACAACAAACGTTCCGAACTTGAAAACGGCCTCATATCCCGTTCGGGGTGGGCTGTAATCGACGATTCATGGGCTGCACCCCGCGCCGACGGAAGCCGCTCCTTCGCCCTCGAACCCAACAAAGAGACAGGCTATGACTGGTGGGCCGAGAGGAAAGATCCGTATGCCCTCGACCTGTATTTCCTTGGCTACGGAAAAGATTACAGGAAAGCGATTGCCGACTTCACCAGGATTGCCGGGAAAATACCGTTGCCTCCGGCCTACGTTTTCGGTTACTGGTACAGCAAATATGCCTCATATTCGGCCGATGACTACCGGGGGATTATGGCGGACCTCGAAAGCAACGGGATTCCCGCCGACGTCATGATTCTTGACATGGACTGGCACTGGAACGGCGATGCCAACAGCGGTTCGGCAGGGATCGGAGGGTGGACCGGTTGGTCGTGGAATACAAACCTGATTCCCCAGCCGGAGGAACTGCTGAAGGAAATCCATGACAAGAACTTCCGGATCGCACTGAATCTTCACCCCGCCGACGGCATAAACAGCCACGAGTCTCCCGAATATTATAATGCCATGAAAGCGGAACTCGGGGGACGATACGACAACAACGGGACCATCGTCTGGAATCTGGATTTTCCCGATTTCACCAGGTCGTTTTTCAAGAATATCATCCGCGACCATGAGTCGGAGGGGGTGGATTTCTGGTGGCTTGACTGGCAGCAGCATCTGACGAGTCCCTATACTTCCGGCCTGGGACAGACTTTCTGGTGTAACCATGTGTTCTATAATGACATGGTCACCAACCGGCCTGATCGGCGCCCCGTAATTTTCCATCGCTGGGGCGGACTCGGGAGTCACCGCTATCAGATCGGTTTCTCGGGGGATGCCCTTATCAATTTCCCGACGCTCGCTTTCCAGCCCTATTTCACCGCCACAGCATCCAATGTCGGCTATGCCTACTGGGGGCATGACCTGGGGGGACACGCCTTTACCGATGAAAAGACGGTCAACGACCCTGAACTTGTGCTGCGATGGATTCAATTCGGCGTATTCACCCCCATTTTCCGTACCCATGCCACCAAAGATGACCGTATTGAACGCCGGATATGGAAATTTCCTAACTTCCACGATATGCTGAAAGCTGTCCGCCTCCGCTACTCTCTGTTCCCCTACATATACACTATGGCCCGTGAGACCTACGACACGGGTATCGGAATGTGTCGCCCGCTCTATTACGAGTATCCCGACCGGGAAGAGGCTTATCGTTATGAAGGGGAATATTTCTTCGGCAATGATATTCTTGTCGCTCCCGTGACCGAACCGGCACCCGACGGTAAAACCAGTCCGAAAGAAATCTGGTTTCCGGAAGGGAACTGGTGGAGTGCCTCCACAAATCAGCTTATCGAAGGTCCCTGCGTCATGACTCTCGATTTCAAGGCCGATCAGATACCTTATTTCTTCCGGGAGGGAGCTGTGATTCCTTTCAGTCCTGAGACTGTAAAGAACGTTACAGCCCCGCAGACCGCCATTGTCCTGATGATTGTCGGCGGAAAAGACGGGGAGGGTTCCCTTTATGAGGACAGGGGAGACAACAGCGACTATGCCACCGTCTACGCCACGACAAAATTCTCCCACACCGTAGCGGGAAAGACCGAGACATACGTCATCGAGCCGCGCCAGGGGAACGCCTCCGGCCTTGTGGAGAAGCGCCTATGGACGCTGGAAATTCTCAATGTCCCCTCGCCCGAACAGATTTCCCTGAACGGCAGTGAACTGACACCCCGGGCATGGAAATATGATGCGGACAGCAGGACTCTTACTATCAGTCTTCCCGAGACAAGATGCTCTGAGCGCAATGAAGTGTCGGTGACATACGCCGAATCTACCGGCGGCGTGGCGCGGGTAGAGTCTACACCGGTGCGTATCGCATACGACAGAAGCAATGACCTTCTTGTCGCAGACCTCGGCGAGAGCCGGAAAAATGTAAGCCTCGCAATCTTCAGTCTGTCCGGCACGGAATGTGTCAGCCGTACCTATACCGATGTCAACGGTTTCAACGAGAGTCTCAGCGATCTTTCGCCGGCGATGTATATCTGCCGGGTGAAGGCCGATGATGAATCGAGTGTCGATAAAATCTGCAAGTAAGACACTGTCCGGAATAATCAGACCCGCTAATAATATAGAATATGCACCCAATCATGAAAAATATAGCTGTTACTGTCTGCCTGTCGGTCATCGCCCTGTCGGCCCTGGGAGGCGATATGTCCAACTCCATCGAACTGACCCAACTGTATATCGTCGGGGATGCCACCCATACGGCATGGGACCTGGGGAAGGCCGACGAGATGCACCGCATTGACAAGGGAGTGTTTGAATGGACCGGCGAACTGGCCGGAGGGAAGGATTTCAAGTTTATGAATTCCCGGGACGGCTGGCACAAACATATCGTAGCCACTTCCGCTGACTGCGAGATTCAGGAAGACGGAGTATATCACCTGGCCTTTTATGCCGACTGGGGGCTGGACGGAAAGTATGACTGCAAGTTCCACGTGGCCCGGACGGGCCGATATACCATCATCGCCGATCTCAATTCCATGCGCATGACGCTGACCGAGCCGGTGGCTACAGCCCCGTGGCCTGAAAAATTCTACCTTACCGGAACTTCGGTCGATAACAGGGTGATTGAAATTCCTGGCCGATACGGGACGGAACATAAGTCCTCCGTCTATCTCAAACCTGGAAAAATAAAACTTATGGATACTCCCTCCGAGTCATCGGAGACCCGCTATTTCAGACCTGGCTTCGAGGATCTGGATGTCACTTTCGGCACCGGATACCATACGCCGCTGTTCGAATATGACGGGACATCGGACTACGGATGGAACGTCGCTCTCGAAGGTTACTATACCATCTACCTTGACAATGCCCGGCAGACATACTGTTTCCGCAGACTCGCGCCGGTCGAGAGGCTGTATCTCGTAGGAGGATGCTGCGAGCGCGCCTGGAACTACTGGGACAAAAGCAATTGCGAGTTCCGTCCGTCACCGGATAATCCCGAGGTGATGGTATGGGAAGGTGAACTGCGGATCGGCTGGGAGAAAAAGAGCGGTCCGGAGGGGACAACCATAGATCCGGATGAACCAGACAAGTTCAAAATACTTACCGCGCAGGACTGGTTTCGCGACACTTATCATCCCTATATTGCCGACGTGTCGGCTGTCGGGACCTCGGACGCAAGAATCACCGGGGGCGATGACCTGAAATGGACAATCCCGGGAAACGGCCTCTACCGTCTGGAACTGAATCTCCGCACGGAGACCCTGACCGGAACACTTCTGGAGTCAGCCTCCCCCGAGGAGAATCCCGCAGGCCCCGATTCAGCAGCGATTGAAAGCGTATCGCCTGACGGAGAATCCGGGAAAGTGTATCACTATGACATCCGCGGAAATCTTGTTATGAATCCAACCGACGGCATCTTCATAGAAGTATCGGATGACAGCGTCAGAAAACTGCTGATCCGGTAACCTGACTCTTGCCGGCCTGATCGGAGGCAAAACCTTCTGGATTCGGACGAAAATCAAGACGATGTGTCAGAATTCTGCATTTTGACACATCGCCTACTTTCGTCTTACGGAAACTATTTGTATTTTTGCGCTTTGAAAGATTATGCCTTGCAATAAGCTGATTTTGTTTCTGTCACTTTTCTGGATATGCTTTACGGGAGCGTCGGGAAAGAATGCGGCTGATTCTCTGATGGAGCAGCTCGATGAGGTCATAGACCGGCGGGAGGAATATCTGCGGCAGAAAGAGGCCGGCCTGTCGCTTTTGCGTGACAGGAATCTCAATGCAAGGGATGACAGGGAGCGTTTCGAGTCGTTGAGACAGCTTTATGATGAGTATTATTCCTTTAATACAGATTCTGCCTACAATATCAGTTTGCGTCAGGAAGTTATCGCACGTAGAACCGGAGACCGGACATTGCTGACACACGCCAGGATGAACAGGGCGTCGATTTTCGTCGCCACGGGGATGTATCATGAGTGTCTGGCCCTGATGGACTCCGTCAGGCTTGAGGAATTGCCGGATTATCTTCAGGCCTACTATTTTCATATCAAAAGGACGGTCTACGGCCGTATGTCGGACTATGCGGCTTTCCCTTCTGCCAAATCGGAATATTTCAATCTTACCAATGCCTATCGCGATTCGATTATCCGGGCGAATGCTCCCGGTTCTCTTCCCCATGTGATCACGAAAGCCGATTATCTGAATGTCAACGGCGCCCCCCGGGAAGCAATCCTGTTGCTGAAAGCCTTTATGGCTGACAACGATTTGTCGGAACATGAGATAGCCATCTGTGCGTGGACTCTCTCGGAGGCATACGAAAAGACCGGAGAGAGGGATCTGCAGAAGGAAAACCTGCTGATTTCCGCGATTTCCGATCTCAAATCGTCGGTAAGGGAGTATATTTCCCTGAGACAGCTGGCGAAAATGCTTTATGAGGAAGGGGACCTCGACCGGGCCTACCGGTTCCTGACCATAGCCGTGGAGGATGCGGCGAAGTGCAACGCCCGTCAGCGTATCATCGAACTTAACGATACTTATCCGATGATTAACGGTATATATGTCGATACGGTAAGAGACCAGAAAAAAGCCCTGGAAAGAAATATCGTCATAATAGCCGTCATGGCTTTCGTGCTGGTGATCCTGCTTTTTCTCATGTGGCGCCAGATGGGGAAAATCGCCCGGGCCAGAAAAGAAGTCGAGGAAGCCTACCTCAGGCAGAACCGCCTGACCGATGAACTGAGGGCATCCAATGAGAAACTTACCGAGGCCAATGATGCCGTAGCCGAGATTTCCGAGCTTAAGGAAGTCTACATAGGGCGCTATATGGACCAGTGCCTGAACTATATCGACAAGCTCGATACTTACCGGAAAACTGTTGGAAAACTTGTGAACACAGGCAAGACGGGGGAACTGAAAACCTTCCTGAAATCATCGGCGATAGTCGACAGTGAGCTGAAGGCGTTCTATGACCAGTTCGACAAGACTTTCCTCAAGCTGTTTCCTACTTTTGTCGGGGATTTCAACCGGCTCCTGCTCCCCGAAGAGGCGATTATACCCAAAAAAGAAGGTACACTGAATGCCGAACTCCGAATCTACGCCCTGATAAGGCTCGGCATAACCGATACCGACAAGATCGCTAAGTTTCTCAGATACTCGCTCACCACAATCTACAATTACCGGACCAAAGTCCGCAATAAGGTGAAAGGGGACCGTAACGCACTTGAGGCGGAAGTCATGAAGATAGGTAAAGCCCGCTCCAATGGAAAAACGTAGAGAGGCGGCGGAAAGTCGACCGACTTTAAAAGCCTACTTACTTTTAGGTATAATGGGGGCAGCGCAATGAGATTTGAGAGAATTTGTTAGGATTTATCGGGGGGAATAACGAACTTTGCAGTTCAGAACGTAGCCTGAGGCTCCAGCAGTCAGGCTGGGAAATATTGCAGATGAGATTATCAGACTTGAAAACAGGCCAGTCGGCCGTCATAATAAAGATTCTCGGACACGGAGCTTTCCGTAAACGGGTGATGGAAATGGGATTCATTAAGGGCCGTAAAATCACCGCGCTGCTTGTGGCGCCGCTACGCGACCCGGTGAAATACCGCCTGATGAATTATGAAGTATCGCTCCGCCGGGCGGAGGCGAACATGATTGAAGTAATGCCCCTCGCTCCGGCTGAAAATACCGCGGTTTCCAGAGAAAGCAGTACGCCTGCGGACGCTCCGGTGCGCACAGAGGTTTCCACCCCCTCCGTGGCCCATTCAATGACGGTGGAGGATGACGGCATCGCTCCCCATCACCGGAAAGAGTTCGAGGGGAGGAGCCATACGATCAATGTGGCTCTAATAGGCAATCCCAATTGCGGAAAAACCTCGCTGTTCAATGTGGCTTCCGGCGCCAAAGAACACGTAGGCAATTATTCGGGAGTCACCGTCGATTCCAAGACGGGAACGTTCGTGCATGGAGGCTATACGTTCAATATCGTAGACCTGCCGGGAACCTACTCCCTTTCGGCCTATTCCCCCGAGGAACGGTATGTCCGGACCTATCTGAAAGACAACAATCCGGATGTGATTGTCAATGTCGTGGACGCCTCCAACCTGGAGCGCAACCTCTACCTGACGACAGAACTGATCGACATGGACCACGCGATGGTCATTGCCCTGAATATGTACGATGAACTGAGGAATTCCGGCACAGTGCTTGATTATGAGGCTCTGGGGAATATGATCGGTGTTCCGGTCGTTCCCACTGTCAGCCGTACCGGAGAGGGCGTAAAAAAACTGTTTGACACCATTATCGAGGTATATGAGGGAAAGAATCCGGTTGTCAGACACGTCCATGTCAAACTCAGCCAGGACCTTGAGCGGGCTCTTGCGGCTATCAAGGACGCTCTCAAACGCGACAAGTCCATCAACCAGCACTTCTGTGCCCGTTACCTGGGGATGCGTCTTCTGGAGCGCGACGCCGAGATCGAGGCCCTTGTCGGAGAATCCCGGGAGGCCGGGGAGATTCTCGCTATCCGTGACCGTCAGCTGAAGGAACTTGAACGGCTGCACCCCGAGGAGGATGTCACCTCGATGATTGCCGACAACAAATACGGATTCATTTCCGGCGCCCTGGCCGAGACAATGGAGCAGCCCCAGCAGGAGTCTGTCACCACTACCCATATTATCGACGCTTTCGTCACCAACCGCCTTTTCGGATTCCCGATATTTCTGCTGGTGATGACATTTATCTTCTGGTTCACTTTCTATATAGGGGCTTATCCGGCGGACTGGATTCAGGAAGGGGTGGACGCCCTGTCGGCTCTGGTGGACAACCATATGCCCGACGGCCCGCTGCGCGATATGCTTGCCAACGGAGTCATCGGGGGTGTAGGGGGAGTCATTGTCTTTCTGCCCAATATCCTTATTCTGTTCTTCTTCATATCCTTTATGGAAGATTCGGGATATATGGCCAGGGCGGCCTTCATAATGGACCGCCTCATGCACAAGATAGGACTCCATGGAAAATCGTTCATCCCCCTGGTGATGGGTTTCGGCTGTAATGTTCCCGCGGTGATGGCTTCCAGGGCAATTGAAAGCCGTTCATCGAAAATCATAACGGTGCTGATCACTCCGTTTATATCCTGCTCGGCCCGGCTGCCGGTGTTCGTTCTGCTGATCGGAACATTTTTCAGCGCTCATGCGGCCCTGGTATTCATAAGTATGTATCTGCTCGGTGCCTTGGTTGCCATGGGGACGGCCAGATTGCTGCGGCGGTTCCTGTTCAAGGTTGACGAGACACCTTTCGTTATGGAGCTGCCTCCCTACCGTGTGCCGACCCTGAAAACTTCCGTGCGCCATATGTGGTGGAAAGCCAAGCAGTATCTTCAGAAGATGGGAGGCATAATCCTGTTTGCCTCGATTATCGTCTGGGCGCTCGATTATTTTCCCCTCGACCATAAGGATAACCCTGACCGCTATTCCTATCTGGAGACAATCGGCAAAGCGGTCCATCCGGTGATGGAGCCCCTCGGGATTTCGTGGCGGGGGACTGTGGCTGCAGTGGCCGGAGTTCCGGCGAAAGAAATTGTGGTTTCGACGCTCGGTGTGCTTTATACCGGTTCGGAAGAGGCTACCGACCAGGCCCTCTCGCAGCGGCTTACGACAGTCAATCCCGAAACGGGTGTTCCTGATTTCACACCCGCGTCAGCCCTGGCGTTCATGATTTTCATCCTGCTTTACTGTCCCTGCGTGGCTACGGTGGTAGCCATCGTGAAAGAGACAGGCCAGTGGCGTTACGGCGCGTTTACCGTTCTCTATAATACGCTGGTGGCGTGGGTGATTGCTTTCGGCGCCTACCGGCTTGCCCTGCTGTTCTGACGAACCGTGCCCCGGGAAGGTGAAAATTCTTCCCGGGGCAAACCTTTTTTCATAACTGATGTTATAAAGGTATAAACATCCTAATCCAACAACTATTTAGTTATGAAAAAAGCTCTATTATTGATTACGCTCATGCTGGGTTGCGTGAGTGTTTTCGCCCAGAAAATCGACAAGAACGAGTTGAAACAACTCCAGTCCTTCCTTTCCCAGCCTGCTGAAAAGGATGCCACCAATGCCGCCGCTCTCAAGATTACCGACCTCAAGTCTCCCGCTACCTGGGAGGGGGTTACCGTAGAGAACGGTCATGTCACTGCCATCGACTGGAAAGACAAACATCTGGCCGGAGCCCTGGACCTTTCCAACTTCGAGGCTCTGACCACTGTCAATGTTTCCCGCAACAAACTTACCTCACTGAACGTAGCCAATGACGCCGCCCTTGCCAACCTGAACGCATCGCGCAATGTCATCAAGAGCATGGACTTCACCGGCTGCTCGGGACTTGTCACCCTGAACATCTACAAGAACCGTCTGACCGAACTTGACCTTAGTAAGTGTCCACTTATCGAGACCATCAATGTTTCCAATAACTATCTTGTGGGGCTTGATGTCTCCAATTCCTCTACGCTGAAAACCCTTAACTGTCAGGGCAACCACCTGGAAAGTCTCAATGTCCAGGACTGCACCGCTCTGAAGAACCTCTACTGCGGTTATAACAAGCTGACCGGACTGATGCTTACCGGTCTCGTGAACCTCCAGAACCTGAATATCGACGATAACGAGATCCAGTCGCTGATTGTCTCCGGTCTGCCCGCCCTCAGTTCTTTCCTCTGCACCGACAACAATATGCAGCAACTCGCTGTCCGCGACTGCAAGAATCTCCTTGACCTGGTATGCGCCTACAATGATCTGACTTCCCTCAGCGTAGAGCAATGTCCCAACCTTCTGTTCGTAGACTGCTCTTACAACGATCTTACTTCTCTGGACCTCTCCAACCAGACCTTCCTCCAGAGAATCCTCTGCAACAACAACCAGTTGAATCTGCTTGACGTATCGTTCGACCAGGCTCTTACCTATATCAACTGTCGTTATAACATGATTACCGACCTCCGCACCATCGGTTGCACCAACCTCGGTATGATTGCCTGCCAATGGAACTATTAGAGCTGAACTCCAGGGGGTGATGACCCTTAACCCCCATGCTGGCCGGTCTCCCCTCCGCGGGGAGTTCCGGACAGCCTGTCTCTGGCGGGACCGCGTTTTTTGAGCGCGGTCCCGTTTCTTTTTTATTTTTTTCGGGAAGAACTGTTACATCCGGCTATGCGCTCCGTTATATAGATGAATATATATCTGAATGCTTACAATGAATCAATCACTGCTGACATCAGTTTTCACAGGAATGCGCGAACGGCTCCACCGTATCGCGGCCTCGATTGTCGGTAGCGATGAAGAGGCGGAGGATATACTTCAGGATGCGTTCTGCCGCCTGTGGAGCGGCCATCCGGATATCCGGACCGAGACAGACGCTACCCGGCTGAGCTTTACTGCCGTCCGCAACCGAGCCATAGACAGCTACCGCCGAAACTTGACCTCGTCCAGCATCGATATCGCGGCGGTTCCCGCATCGGAACTTGCCGATGAAGAGGGCGCTCCCTCCCGCGGAGAAGTCTATGAAGCCGTCGTCAGCCTGAGTCGTCAGGTCCTTAAGGGACGCCAGTATGAGATTTTCAGGCTCCACGATATCGAGGGACTTCCTTACGAGGATGTCGCCGGTCGTCTGGGAATGACTCAGGAAAACGTCCGCATGACCCTCAGCCGTGCCCTCCGGACAATCCGGGAGGTTTACCGTAAAAATCATCTTTGACCGCTATGACAAAGGATAATAACGAAGGGTTGCTCGCCCAGATAGAGCGTTACTTCAACTGTGAACTGACGGATGAAGAAGAGATGCGGCTCCGCCTGATGATCGCGCATACGTCGCTCCGTCATCCGACCGTGGATGAGGCCCGCGCCGTGATGGGCATCCGGCGCCCAGCCGTAAGATGGAGTTTCAGGCCCTTGCTTGCCGCTTGCTCCGTGGCTGCCTGCCTTGCGGTTACAGCCGCTCTCGGAACGTCGTTACTGAAAACACCGGGTGTGGGCGCGCAGGGCAACTGCATCGCATACGTCAACGGAGAGAAAATTACGGACGAAGAGGCTGTGCTGCGTCTTACAATCGGGAATCTGACAGACTTGGAAAGCGGTCATGAGGAAGTCCGGGAATCCATGATGGAGGATATACGCCAGATAGTGCCGGAGGTTGACAAATTCGAGGTTGACGGCAATCCCTTCGCAGAATGAATGTCAGATTATCGGAAATTAAGAGGAAACTTCAAAAACAACCATAATGAAACGAATATTCATCGCTTTTATGCTAATGGTGGCTGCCACCTCGGCGGCATTGGCCCAGAACGGGTTGAAAATCAACCAGATTTTCACCGGAGACTACGCTTCGGATCCGGATGTCACCATGACAATCATGAGTGGGGAAAGCCGTTATCTGACCTCCCATCACCTGACGGTGCTGGCCACGTTCAAAGGACCCTCCGGGACGTATGCCAAGACGCTGGCTCCACTTGTGCTGGCCGACGGGTCAAAGGCTGTCGGTCGTAATGTCCGGTACAAGAACGGCGAGCTTTATTATGCTTTCTATGCGCTTCCGAAAGTAAAGGTCGGCAAGCAGGAGCTGAACCGCTATCTTTACTATGTCAACAACGGTTCGCAGAAACACAAGAGGGTGACGATGGTGTACTTCGAGGGTAAAATCACCCAGGAGGAAGCTACGCGCCTGATCAGGACTTTCCGTCAATGAATCTCTTAGTCATCACTGAAAAATCCAAACGCTTATGTCATACATTTCTTTAAAAACAATTCTTATCTCGGCTGTGGCGGCAGCTGTCTGTCAGTCTGTCGGTGCCTCGGAGAGAACCGATACGCTTCTGAACGCCTCGACTGCATCCAGAATCACAATCGCGGCCGAGTTGCCGAAAGTGGCGATAACTGTCAACAGGGTGGACAGTACGGCCGATAATTTTTATTACGAGGCAAATCTTCCCTCCGCCAAAAGTCAGGGACCGTCGACGCTCTATTCTTCTTCCGATGTCAGGAATATCAGGGTAATGGAGACAGAGGATTCCGTCATGGTGGATTTCCAGGACAATGTCGGCACTTCCCTCAAATATGTCTATCCGCTTCCTGATGCGGCTAACCGTTCAGTGAAAAACTGGATCGGCACCCGGGGGAGTGATTTCGGATTTCCGATAGCGCAGCGCGGGAAAACCAGATATGAGGTTGTCAGCAGTGGTATTTCGTTCGGATGGGTCGGTTCGCTGGGAGCGCCCGCCGGTACGAATCCGTCAATGAAACGCAGCCATGAATATTCCTGGAATATGATCGCCGGATTTAGAGTTTCGCGCAACAATCATGCGTTTACCGTCGGTCTCGGTATAAGATTCCGCGACATACAGACCTCCGGGCCTCAGCTGTTTGCCAAGAACGATAAAGGGGAAATCGAGATGCGTCCTTACGAGGAAGGGAGCGAGAAGCATATGTCGCGCATAGACTTGTTTAACCTCCAGGTACCGATGACTTATAATCTCAGATTCGGACACCGGCGTAACTGGGCGCTCCAGCTTGGTCCGATCGTCAATTTCAATACCGGCGCGAGCATCAAGACCCAATATACGATAGGTGACCGGGACTATACGGTAAAAACCCGCGATATCCATCCGATTCCCGTGACGGTCGACCTTTTCGCCGCCATCGGTTTCCAGGACGCGGGTATGTATGTCCGCTATTCTCCGATGAACGTGCTTCGGTCGCGCGCGGCTCTTGATTTCAACACGATCTCTACCGGCTTTATGTTCTTCTTCTGATGAACTGATACTTAAAGAACTTTCCAGAATCCTGCAAGTCAGCTGCTTGCGGGATTCTTTTTGTCTGATTGTCTCCGGCCGGGTTGCCGATGTTGAGAAATACTGTTATCTTTGCATATAAATATGCCTCGGAATAACTTAAAGAGACTGTCTGAATGGATTTTATAACATCGGAAAACATACTGTTGATAGGATCGGTGCTTCTGATAGCCGGAGTACTGATCGGTAAATCGAGCTATCGTTTCGGACTCCCGTTGCTGCTGATATTCCTTATCGTGGGGATGGCTTTCGGTATTGACGGAGTAGGCATCCAGTTCAGCGATATGCATACGGCCCAGTTTATCGGGATGGTGGCGCTGTGTATCATACTTTTTTCCGGCGGATTGAGTACCAGGCTGTCGGCCATCAGGCCGGTGATCGTACCGGGATTGCTCTTGTCTACGGTGGGGGTATTGCTTACCGCCCTTGTGACCGGAGTGTTTATCTGGTGGCTGTCGGGGATGAGCTGGACTAACATCCATTTCGCGCTGTTGCCGTCGCTGCTACTCGCCGCCACTATGTCGTCCACCGACTCGGCGTCCGTGTTCGGGATTCTCGGCAGTCAGAAAGTAGAGCTGCGTAATAATCTCCGGCCTATGCTTGAACTGGAGAGCGGCTCCAACGACCCGATGGCGTATATGCTTACCATTATTCTGCTGGAAGCCATTACGCTGGGGAACTCCCTGTCGGCCGGAGGAATCGTACTCGAACTTATTCTCCAGTTCGGAGTCGGAGCCGCCGGAGGATTCATTATAGGAAAAACAACCCTTTGGTTGATCAAGGCTTACGGCCGTATCGGAGGGAAAGCGAGCAGGAAAGAAGATCCGTCGCAGGCGACTTCGATGATTTCCATCCTGATGATCGGGTGCGTCTTCTTCACTTTCGCCGTTACGACGGCCCTGTCGGGCAACGGTTATCTGGCTGTCTATATATGCGGAATCATAATCGGAAACGGCCGATTGCCTAACCAGCGGGGAATAGTGAAGTTCATCGACGGGCTGACCTGGCTCGCACAGATTGTGGTCTTTCTGATGTTGGGACTGCTTGTCAATCCCCACGAGATGATAGACGTAGCGGCTGTATCGCTTCTTGTCGGTGTCTTTATGATCTTCGTCGGGCGGCCGCTGAGTGTGTTCCTTTCGTTGGCTCCCGTGCGCAAAATCTCACTTCGTTCCAAGCTGTTAGTATCCTGGGTTGGACTGCGTGGCGCCGTTCCGATTATTTTTGCCACATATCCTGTAATCGCCGATATCGAAGGAGCCGGCCAGATTTTCAATATAGTTTTCTTTGTGACGCTGCTCTCTCTGCTGATTCAGGGGACCACGGTCATCGCCTCGGCCCGTAAACTGAAACTGATTGATACCGACCACGATTCCGAGGAGGATTTCGGCGTTGAGCTTGCGGACGAACTCCCCACGACCCTCCAGACTGTCACTCTCTCGGCCGAAGACCTCGCCCGGGGCAATACCCTCAAGGATATGCATCTTCCCTCAGGCTCTCTTGTAATGATGATTCGCCGCGGCTCCAGGTACATTGTACCAAACGGTAGCCGCCGACTCCAGCCTGGCGACAAGCTGTTGATTATCAAAGAAGAACCGGTCTCCCTTCCTCCCTCCGGTTCCTGAAGTCCGGGCTTTCTGTTTTCCCGTGTTCTCCTCTCTGAGGTCTGCCTCCGGTTTTGCGGTCTCGGTACCCGCAAATATTTTTGGAAATCTCCATAGAAATCACTACCTTTGCACCGTCAAACCGTCAGGTCTGACATTTCGGGGCGTAGCGCAGTCCGGTAGCGCACCTGGTTTGGGACCAGGTGGTCGCTGGTTCGAATCCAGTCACCCCGACAAACTACAAAATGCTGCAAATCAATTAAATGTAATTGGTTTGCAGCTTTTTTTGTATCTGTCACGGACCGGAGATGGCACCGGGGTCAGGAGCGGGAAGAGAGAGTGGCGAGATAGGAACGGAGGTCGGCGGCCGCGGGGGTGGCTTTTCCATGGTTGGCGGTTTCCAGGGCAAGTACCTCTTTGAATATCTCTATCGCCGCGTGGGTATCGCCGGAATAGTACAGGGAGACACCTAAATTCTTGCCGCTGCGGGTAGTGTCCTCATCGTATGGGATATTTCGGCTGCGGAATTCATATTCTTTGCGGAAGTATTTGACAGCCAGCGGATACTCTTCCAGCTTGAAAGCTGACAGTCCGGCATGGTAGAATGTTGTGGCTGTGGAGCCGGGACTACGTTCATAATCGCCTATATCAAGGGTTTCAGCAATCCGGAGTACGCGGCGATAGTCTTTGTAGTCATCATAGAGACGCTGCATTATTTCATGACGGTAGACTTCGTAGCGTACTTTTTCCTGGAAGAGTGTTCTGATAGTCTCGTCGTAGAACCGTTTATGGAGGAGGGCTTCGTCCTTATCAATATCTGCTTCCTTCAGACGCTCCTCCGTCTTTAACCTACGGGCACGGGCTACAAGGAGATCCGTATAAAGCTTATGGCAATCGATGATGTTCTTTTCATCTCCAGCCTCCATAGCCAGCGGAAGGAGTTTGTCGAGCATGGCAAAAGATTTGTCATGACGTCCTCCGCGATAGAGACTCAGCGCCATACGGTACCGGGAGAGCAGAACGGAGTGCTTCTTTTCACCATACAGAGTCTCACCTCTGGCAATGGCTTCCTGCAGCCAGCTGACTGCTTCTTCGTAACGGTTCAGAATCAAGAGGCAGTGGCCGCCGTAGGCATACGCCGAAGTCAGACGTTGTTGTGACTCGGGTTCTGCATGGGACGAATAATGGTCGATGACCATCCTGTATTCTTTAAGGGCTTCCTCCTCTTTGTCGGCGTAATAGAGGGCATACGCCATATTATGGCGAGTGGTGGCAATCTGTGTTTCCGGCAGCGGTTTTATACGCACCTGCATATCAAGAGCTTTACGAAACACTTCGACGGCCTCGGCATAGCGCTTTGCCTTAGCCAGCCGGCATCCCTGATTCATCGTCAGGACAGACTGGACCATTGACGGCACACCGCTCTGACTCTCCGCCTCCAGTCCGGCATCCAGCGCCAGGTCATACAGCCCGAAATGCTGACCGACAAACCGGCCTATGTCGTTGGCAATTACCGGTCGCAGCTGCGGTTGCACTTCAGTCAGATCCATTTTGAAATATTCCTTGATATCGAATCCCGGAAGATTGTCGGCAAGAGACGACACAAGGCATTTGAGAAGTTGCGGATTATTGCGGAACAGCACCTCGAAAATGACCGCCCGGTAGGGAAGATCCTCAAGGCTTTCCCAGTCGCGGAGTTTGATAAGCTGACTGATCCGATCTTCGAGATGGAGATAACGGTCATTATAAGCGAAATGGCCGCTGCGCATATTGAAATCCGCAAGTGAAAGTTCTGCAGGAGAGAGGTCTTCGGCAATCTTGTAGATAATTGTTCTCCGGGCAAAGGCCTCAGCTTCCTCGCCGCCGAGTTCTTCAATCACCACATCGCTCATCTCCGGGTCGGAAATCCGGTAGAGACCCAACTCTTCGGTCATCCACGAAGCGAGTTCACCGCGGAGACGCAGCCACAAATACTGGCTTGCCATACCGTCGGTCTTGATTTCTTCCTCCGACAGTCCTTTTTCCGAAACCGCAAGCAGGAGCAGAGGGCGCCGGATATTGTCCACACCGTATGATTCTTTCAGACGTCGGAAAACTTTTCTGCAAAATTCCCTGGGGGTGCGCGCCGCCGTCAGTTCCTTTATGAAATCAGACAACTTTTCATAGTTGCCGAACTCCTGGATTTCCGACAGCAGTCTGACAAGCATCTCAGGATAGGAGGCCAGTGGCCATGAAGCGACCAGCTCTTCCTGGTGTCCGGAAAGTTTCTTCGAGAATCCGCTCAAATATCGGCGGGAAAAACTGATGATGCTCTCCCTGTCGAGCGGGCGGATTTCATAGACCGTATCGGCGCACGCGAGCAGACGGGAGTCGCCGGGGGCATCGTTTTCCGGCTGTTGGCAACTGTAAATCACCTTGACATTTTCGGGAAGAGCGGCGATAAAACCGCTGACATCCTTACCCGAGTCATCAACCCGGTCAAGGTGGTCGATTATCAGGATTATCCGTTGGCGGGATTTCTCCAGAGCATCCGACAGTTCGGCGAGGGATTTCAGTGAATTCAGGTCCTCGCGCATCTCCGTGACCGTCTGACGGACATTGTCCCCCATTAATTCAGCAACAGCGGCAATCTCTCCGCTCTGAAGAAGATTGTCAAACAGAGTGGTGTTTTCCTCTGCAACTGGGGTGAAAGCCGATGCCGTCTGCGGCATATTTTTCTTACGGAACACCTCCCGGAGTTTCCTCCCAAGCGCGGCGGCCACATTCACGGATTTTTCACCCTGGACCATAACCGGATGATATACACAGGTGACGGCGGTCGGGCCGTCCCAGTTCAGCATATCGGAGTAGCACGCAAGCAGCGAACTCTTGCCGATATGCCGTGGGCCGGTGACAGCCATACGCCTGGCGGAATCGGATTCCATAAAGTCAGCCAGCGCACCGTAAGCATCCTCGGGACGATTGTATACTTTCAGGAGATTTTCGCGCCAGGCCTGCTCCGACAGTTCCCGGCTGTCCTCGGCCGATGAACCGATGTCGGGATAACGGTCAAGCAGCCTGAGAAAATGCTTCTCTACTTTCTGAATCAGGTCCGGAACGGTCTCATATAGTTCCGCCGGGTATTTTTTCTGAGCTGTCAGCGCTTCTCGTAGTCTGAGAAGTTTCGCCGAGGCCTCCCCGCCGTCCTCTCCTTCGAAGGGAGTGCGGAGGAAGAACGCCGCCGACATCTCATCCCGGCTGCGCAGGACTCCGAACTGGATTTCGATTTCGGTCACGCTCAATCCGGATTTCAGGTCATCGGCCAGCCAGGAATACTCCTCGCTGTCGGTCAATGAACATCCGGCGTCCTGACCGGGACACCATCCGTAGCGGTTTCCTATCAGGCCGATAAAAAACGGACGCGACTCCCTTATGGCCTGCAGACAGATGTCGATCACCTTGCCGGCCCGGGATTCCTCCTCTGTTATTCCCCACCGCAGGTCAATCAGCGAGATACTGACTCCCTTCAATGCGGCCCGGGAGCGCAGACTTTTGAAGAGCGTTATCAACTGGCTGCGTTCCCGGTCCATATCGCGGAACGTAGAGGATATGAACACCCGGATTTCATGATTCTCCGGGAGGGGGAAACGGTACTGGGGGAGAGGTGCGGACATGATATCAAAGGGTTGGAAGGAAAACGGATTTGGAAGAGAAAGAATCAGTCGAGTTTCAGCACGGCCAGGAACGCTTTCTGGGGAACCTGGACCGAGCCGATCTGCTTCATGCGTTTCTTTCCGGCTTTCTGTTTCTCAAGCAGCTTGCGTTTACGGCTGACGTCGCCTCCGTAACATTTGGCGGTCACATCCTTGCGCACAGCCTTGATAGTCTCGCGGGCGATGATCTTGGCGCCTATGGCGGCCTGAATCGCAATATCGAACTGATGGCGCGGAATAAGTTCCTTCAGTTTCTCGCACATCCGCCGGCCGAACTGCACGGCATTGTCGGCATGGGTCAGTGTCGAAAGAGCGTCGACGGATTCTCCGTTAAGAAGCACATCGAGCTTAACAAGGCGCGACGGACGGAAATCGTGGAGATGATAGTCAAACGAGGCATATCCTTTCGACAGCGATTTCAGTTTGTCGTAGAAATCGATTACGATTTCACCCAGCGGAATATCGAAAATAAGCTCCACGCGGTTTCCGGAAATAAACTCCTGCTTTACAAGTTCGCCGCGTTTGCCCAGACAGAGGGTCATGATGGGGCCGATAAAGTCGGCGGTAGTGATAATGGACGCGCGGATATACGGTTCTTCGATATGGTCAATCAGAGTGATGTCGGGAAGTCCGGAAGGATTGTGTACTTCGGTTTCGTTCCCCTTTTTGTCGAAGACCTTATAGGAAACGTTGGGCACCGTAGTGATGACCTCCATATTGAACTCGCGCGAAAGGCGTTCCTGAATAATCTCCATGTGGAGCAGCCCCAGGAAGCCACACCGGAAACCGAAACCGAGAGCCATCGAGGATTCGGGCTGGAACGTAAGCGAAGCATCGTTGAGCTGAAGTTTCTCCAAAGAGGCGCGGAGATTCTCGAAATCTTCCGCCTCGATAGGGTAGACGCCAGCGAACACCATGGGTTTCACTTCCTCGAAGCCGGCGATGGCGGGAGCCGGATTCGCCACGTGGGTAATGGTATCGCCCACTTTAACCTCTTTCGAGGTCTTGATACCGGAAATGATATATCCCACATTGCCGGCCGAGAGTTCCTGGCGGGGAGAAAGGTCCATTTTCAGAACGCCGATTTCATCGGCATGGTATTCCTTGCCGGTGGCCACGAATTTTACGAAATCATCCTTGCGGATGGTGCCGTTTTCGATCTTGAAGTAAGCGATGATGCCGCGGAAGGGATTGAAGACCGAGTCGAAAATCAGAGCCTGGAGGGGCGCGTCGGGATCCCCTTTCGGAGCGGGAATTCTCTTTACGATAGCCTTGAGAATCTCCTCGATGCCGATGCCGGTCTTACCGCTGGCCCGCAGGATTTCGTCGCGTCCGCATCCGAGAAGGTCAACAATCTCATCCTCCACCTCGTCGGGATTTGCGCTTTCAAGATCCACTTTGTTGATTACCGGAATAATCTCCAGATCGGAATCAATTGCCATATAGAGGTTGGAAATCGTCTGAGCCTGTACCCCCTGGGTGGCGTCGACGATAAGCAGGGCGCCTTCGCAGGCGGCAATCGAACGCGATACTTCATAGGAGAAGTCAACGTGTCCCGGAGTATCGATAAGATTAAGGGTGTAATCCTGACCGTCGAGATGATAGTTCATCTGTATGGCATGGCTCTTGATTGTGATTCCTCGTTCGCGCTCCAGGTCCATATCGTCAAGCACCTGGGCCTGAAGGTCTTTGGAGTCGATTGTTTTTGTGTATTCGAGCAGACGGTCGGCCAGGGTACTTTTCCCGTGGTCGATATGGGCGATTATACAGAAATTGCGGATATTCTTCATTTTTTCAGAAATTCTTTGATTGCGGCAAGACAGTCTTCGGGAGAGGAGATATCGCGGCAGCGCTCTTCGAGCGGACACCATCCGGTGTTATCGCGATTGACGACATGGTCGGTCAGTTTGCCGTAAGTAGTTTTTATGCCGTAACTCTCGAGCATCTTCAGGCCAAGCTTGCTGACTGTGGCGCCGTAGACACCGGTTACGCCTCCGAGAACCATCAGTGCCGCGGCGGCTTTCCCGACAATTTTGTCGGCCACCCGGGCTCCTTTGAGCATCCGGGGATGGTCGGACAGGAGCGACAGCAGGTCGCTGACACCTTTGTCATTGTAGGTGGTGATTCTCCCGTTGTCTACAACAAGCGACGTGTCCCCCTTGTTGAGCAGGGCCACAAGGCGGCTCATGTCGGGTGGGGTGCCTCGCCGCAGACTGTCGGCAATGATGTCTATACGGGTCATTTCGGCCGGGATGTCGATTTTCTGGGGGCAGTGGTGGGTACATTCCCCGCACCCCACGCAATGGGATGCCTGGCGTAGCTTGGGTACGGCCCGGTCGTAGCCGACAAGAAATGCCTTGCGTGCCTCGTTGTAGTTAGCTGCTTCCGGCGAGTCGGGAACCTGTCCCTGGTTGACACATTTATTATAATGCGCGAAAATTGCCGGTATATCCAGCCCGTAGGGACATGGCATACAGTACTGACATTCATTGCAGGCTACCGTAGGATATCCGGCGATTACTTTGGCTGTCTCATGGAGGAAACTGATTTCCTCCTTAGTCAGCGGTTTCAGCGGACAGAAAGACCGCAGGTTGTCCTGCACGTGTTCCATATATGTCATGCCTGACAGCACGGTCAGCACCCCGGGATAGGTCCCTGCATAACGGAACGCCCAGGAGGCCACGGATTTCTCCGGCTCTCTCTGTTTGAGCAGATCGACCGCGTGGTCGGGGAGTTTCGCGAGGCGTCCTCCCAGCAACGGTTCCATGATGACCGCCGGGATGTTGCGTTTTTCCAGTTCACCGTACAGATAGTCGGCATTGGTGTTGCGCGGGTTCAGCTCTTTGGCGTGTTCCCAGTCAAGGTAGTTGAGCTGAATCTGCACGAAGTCCCATTTGTATTTGTCGTGCTGGCTGAGCAGCATATCGAAAATTCTCACATCGCCGTGGTATGAGAAACCGAGGTTGCGTATTCTGCCTGCCTCGCGCTCGGCCATGAGGAAATCCAGGATGCCGTTGTCTATATAACGGCCGTTGAAATCCCCCAGAGGGTCGTTGCCCATCCCGACGGCATGGAGCAACATATAATCGATATGGCCGGTCCGGAGATATTTCATCGAGTTGCGGTACATCTCAACTGACTTCTCGCGCGGCCATGTCGAAGGGTCGAAGTTGGACAGTTTAGTGGCAATGAAATAGCTGTCGCGCGGATGACGGCTGAGGGCAATACCAACGGCCTCTTCCGACCGGCCCTTGCAATAGGCGGGGGAGGTGTCGAAATAGTTTACCCCGTGGGCCAGGGCGAAATCCACCATCCGGTTGACTTCCTCCTGGTCAATCATGTCTTCCGCCGGATCTTCGGGTGAAGGAATTGTGGGCCAGCGCATACATCCGTAACCCAGCAGTGAGACTTTCTCGGAGGTTTTCGGATTTGTGCGATAAGTCATCTTGTCGGTGGGGATATCGGTCTGGGGCAGGTCTTCATAACTTCCTTCCCCACGTTCTTTCTTACCGGAACAGGAAGCCAGCACGGGAGCCGCGGCTACGGCGGCCAGTCCGGCTGTACGGAAAAATCTGCGGCGTGATATATCGAATTCCATCTGGTTCAGCTTTTTTGTAAAATCATACAGTCTTGTGAATCTCATGTCCTTCAACGTAAATGGCGCTGAAAGGACGTGCCGGACATAGATTCTCGCAGGCTCCGCAACCGATGCAACGGTTTTCATCCACCACGGGAATCCGGCGGGAATCGGGGTTATTCGGGTCAGAGGGTACCATGCGTATCGCGCCCACGAGGCAATGGCGGGCGCAGTTGCCGCACTCCACGCCGTCGGTGTTGACTATACAGTTTTTGGCAATCCAGACGGCGTGGCCTATCTGGATGGAACTTTTCTCTTCCCAGCTTATGGGCCTGATGGATCCCGCCGGGCAGACATCGGAACAGGCTGTACACTCCGGACGGCAATATCCGCGGTCGAATTCCATTTTGGGCTGCATGAAGGAGTTCAGCTCCGCGGAAGGACGGAGAATCCCTTCGGGACATTGCGACACACAGAGCTGACAGGCCGTGCAATGCTGGGAGAAATGTCTTATTCCGACCGCTCCGGCGGGTACCAGGCGGGTGGAGCGCGCGGGCAGTTCCTTATCCTCGATAGCGGCCAGGCCGCCGTCGACGGTCTTGCCGGCACCGCGCATTACAGCCGTTCCGGCTGCCGCCGCTCCGGCAATCATGAAGGTGCGGCGTCCGGTGTCTACCCCCGGGGTCTTATCTCCGGCGGACGCTTTTACCGGCCTGGGACTGCGCGTAAAACTGATGGCGTCTTTGGAACATTCATCGATGCAGTCCATACAGGCCACGCATCGGCTGAGGTCGATCGTGTGGTTGACGGCGTCGATACAGGAACTTTTGCAGCGGCGGGCGCAACTTCCGCAATTTATGCACTTGTCGGTATCGATTACCGGGCGGAACCAGCTGAAACGCGACAGGGCGCCCAGCAAAGTGCCGACAGGGCAGATTGTGTTGCAGTAGATTCTGCCGCCGCGCCATGCCAGCACGGTGATGATAATCGCGGTAACGACGGCCACACAGAAGACGGGGATAGAGCGCAGCCATACTTCCCGTTCGTAGAACGCATAGCTGTCATAATGCTCCGCGGCTGAAGCCAGGAGATTGTTGACGTAGAGAACCACAGGGGCGCCGAGATTCTGGACCATGCGTCCGTAGGCGCTGTAAGGCGCTATGAGGGAAGCAATGGCTGTAAGGCCGGCCAGAATCGTCACCACGAACAGCCCTAACATAACCCATCGCAGGACGGTATGAGGCTTGTGGTAACTGAAACGTTTTTTCTTCTTTCGGCGCATAGCCGAAAGATGCGACACAATATCCTGGTAAACCCCCATGGGGCATATTACCGAACAATATACCCTCCCGGCTATAAGGGTAAGGACAATCAGGGCGGCCACGACCGCCACATTAAGGGCCAGAACGGCGGGAACAAACTGAATTTTCGCCATCCATCCGAGCCAATGATGCAGTGTACCGGTAAAATCAAGAAACATTGCCGTTATCAGCGTCCAGAAAATGATGCCGAGGGCAATCCGTATTTTACGCAACATAATTACTTTTTGCAGTAAGATTTCTGTCGAAGTGGTTTATACTGCAAAAGTACAAAAAATCCCCGAGGTTTCCCTCTCTCCCCGAAAGAAATCGCTATATGTTAGCTAAAAAAGCGCATCGCCATATCCCTCGGCGTCACTGATGTCCGACCCGTAAGAAGAGCCACTGTTCTCCCGGCGCGGGTCATACGGGAGTGACCTCGTTCACGTCGACAAGATGATGGATGATGGCGAAGATTGTCAGGCCGGCTGCGGAGTGGATTTGTCCCCAGTCGGGGATGTGCCTAATTTTGCACCCGAAATTCAACAGCCAATCAACAGCAATGAAAACCAGCAGACATATATCCCCCTGGAAAAAGGTCCATAAATGGGTCGGCGTGACCATGACTGTATTCCTGTTGCTTTTCTGTGTGTCGGGGATAATTCTGAATCATCGCAAGCTGTTTTCTTCCTGTTCCGTCAGCCGCAGTCTGCTTCCTGCCTCCTATCATATAAGAAATTTCAACAACGGAATCATAAAGGGCACTCTTCCCTACGGCCCCGGCGACTCTCTGCTGGCCTACGGTAATGCCGGGGTATGGCTAACCGACCGAAATTTCAGCCGATTCTCGGATTTCAACCGGGGACTGCCGCAGGGCGCCGACAACCGGAATATACGTAATACGTTGTATCGCTGTTTATTCTCCTGACGTATGAATACGCAACCGTCCAGTCGAAGTCCCGTATCGCCGACTGGCTGTCGCAGCCCGAGCTGAGGCTTGATGTGGCCGTATGGCTGACAGTCGACGTTGCGTTTCAGATCTGTTTCTGTGTCCTTGCGGCCAAATCGACGGAGGAAAGATTGTCGCCGGCTGAGCGACGGATCTTCATGGCCTGTAACCTGATACCAGGGTTGCTTATATTTCCGGTGATGTTCGCGCTGCTGACAGGTTTGATATTCTCGCTTCCAGGGATGGATTTTTCGGTAATAGCCTGGTGTATGGCAGGAGGAATTCTTTTTGCCATCCCCCTGCTTTCGGCCGGTTTACGGTGGCTGATTCCCGAGCGGAAATCCGGCTGGAGATGATATTCATGGTCAGCCTGATTACAGGAGCGCTGGGAGTTGTGGCCACAGTCAACGGGCGCACAATCGCTGTCGGGACTGATCATGTCGAGTGGGGCGCGCTCGCCTGCGTCGCGGCCATACTGCTGGCCGGTCTTGTGACCGGAACGTTTTACTATCGGTTTATAATACGAAAAACAATTTCCAAGATAAAATGACTGTAATATCAAACATCCTTTACTGGATATCAACCGGACTGCTTGTGCCGGTTATTGTGCTTCTAAAATCAATCGGTACACCCCTGCGGAGGACGCCGGTCCTTCTTCCGGAAAAGGAAAACGGGTCGGCGTGGCCTATCAGCTTGAAAACGACGACATTATCTATATTCCTGAATGAGGCGGCGGTTCTCCGCCGGGCTTTCACTTACGGCGTCGCGCATCTGTCACATACGGATGCGCGACGCTGAACTTTCTTTCGATTGTATGTGTTAATAAGTCAGTTACAACAATTTCCACATAATTAGCCCCCATAACCGTTATGTTGACAACTGATTATAAATTCGGAGAGGTTCATGACCTCACTTCCCAGGTAGAGACTGGCGCTGACAAAGTCCATTTCAGACATATCTTCGAAAACGCCAATGGCGGCGTGTCGCTTCTGGCATTCAAAGCAAATCAGGCACTCGCCGAACATCTGGCTCCTGCTGAGGTGATGGTTTACGTACTTGAAGGGGAACTGTCCTTTACCATGATTGACCGTCAGCTTGAACTGAAGGCCGGCGAGTTCATGCTTATGGGTGAGGGTGTGCCCCACAGCGTAGTGGCCCGCACTGACGTCAAGGTGATGCTGGTAAAAGTGAAGTCATCGAAGTAAACCGGGATATGTTATGGAAAACCGACCGGATATGTTCTGCTACCAGTGTCAGGAGACATCGCGTGGCAAAGGGTGCGAGAAGATAGGAGTGTGCGGAAAGCAGTCCCATACTTCCGCCCGTATGGACCTGCTTCTTTATGCCGTGCGTGGTGTGGCTGCTCTCAACCGTGCCCTGCGGGCAAAGGGTTTGGCCTCCCGGGAGGCGAGCCATGAGGTTATCGACGCTCTGTTCACTACCATTACCAACGCCAATTTCGATGACGCTTCGCTGGATGATTTCATCCGCCGCGCTTTCAATATGAGGGAGCATCTCCTGGCAAAGGCCCGGGAGACTGGAACAGTGGTTCCGGACCTTCCCCAGATAAGTTTTACGGCCACACCCGACGAGGCTGAGAAGTATGAGCCGGTCACCGGCGTACTGGCTGAACCGGATGCAGACATCCGGGGCCTCAAACAGCTTGCCATCTACGGATGTAAGGGTATGGCGGCTTATGCCCGTCACGCGGCTAATCTCGGTTTTGAGGATGACGAAGTGTATGCCGTCATCGAGAACGCGATGGTGGAGACCGCCCGTACAGACATAGGTGTCGATGACCTCCTGAAACTTGTCCTTGAAGTTGGCAGTGGCGGTGTGAACGTAATGGCCCTTCTTGATAAAGCCAATACCGAAAGTTACGGTAATCCGGAAATTACTACGGTGGACATAGGAGTGCGCGATCGCCCCGGAATTCTTATCAGCGGTCATGATCTCCGCGATCTCGAGGAACTGCTTGAGCAAAGCGCCGGAAAAGGCGTGGATGTCTACACCCATTCCGAAATGCTTCCGGGTCAATACTATCCGGCTTTCCGGAAATATCCTCATTTTGCCGGTAACTACGGCAACGCCTGGTGGAAGCAGACCGATGAATTTGAGAAATTCAACGGAGTGTTCCTCTTCACCTCCAACTGTATTGTTCCGCCGCGGAAGAACTGCACGTATATGGACCGTGTGTACACGACCGGCGTTGTCGGTATGCCGGAAACTCACCATATCGAGGCGGGACCTGACGGAAAGAAGGATTTCTCGGAACTGATAACCCGCGCGCAGCAGTGTCCTCCTCCCACAGAGATTGAGCATGGCTCAATTGTAGGCGGTTTCGCCCATCATCAGGTCCTGGAACTGGCGCCGAAAATCATCGATCTTATCAAGCGCGGCAAAATCCGTAAGTTCGTAGTCATGGCCGGATGTGACGGACGTTTCCCATCGCGGGAGTATTATACACGCTTTGCGGAGGCATTGCCCGGGGACTGCGTAATCCTGACGGCCGGTTGCGCCAAGTATCGTTACAACAAACTTCCGCTTGGCGATATCGAAGGCGTTCCCCGTGTCCTGGATGCCGGACAATGTAATGACTCCTATTCGCTGGTGCGTATCGCCCTGGCGCTGAAAGAGGCGTTTAATCTGGAAAGTGTCAACGACCTGCCGATTGTCTACAATATCGCCTGGTATGAACAGAAGGCGGTAATTGTACTGCTGGCTCTGCTGTCGCTTGGCGTACAGAATATCCATACGGGTCCCACACTGCCCGCGTTCTTCACTCCGGATATTCTGAAAGTGCTTCAGGAGCGTTTCCATATCGCAACCATCTCTAATGTTGAGGATGACATAGCGACACTTATAAACAACAACTGATATACAAATAACTGAGTATTAACCCCTAAACAGCTTTCAACTATGGACAAGTATGTATGCGAGGTATGCGACTGGGTATATGACCCCGCCGTAGGAGACCCTGATAACGGAGTTGCACCCGGAACCGCTTTTGAAGACATCCCCGATGACTGGGTATGTCCCATCTGCGGAGTAGGCAAGGATCAGTTTGCTCCCGTCAAGTAACTGCCCCTTACCTGATACTTGCGCCCGCAAACCTGGCATACCGCCGGGTCTGCGGGCGCAAATCTATTTTCGAGAGGGGAGGATTAGTTGGAGGCGGCGTTGAGGACGGGGGTTGCGGGCTCGTCGGAACAGAGGACTACAAGGAGGTTGCTGACCATTGCGGCTTTCTGCTGGGGAGTGAACTCGGCGATTTTGTCAGCTTCTATTTTGGAAAGAGCCATATCGACCATCGAAACAGCGCCTTCCACGATTTTCTCACGGGCGGAGATTATCGCCGTGGCCTGTTGGCGGCGGAGCATAACAGCGGCGATTTCCGGTGCATAGGCCAGATAGTTGATGCGGGCTTCCACTACTTCCATGCCGGCTATGCTGAGGCGTTCGTTGATTTTATGTTCAAGAAGTTCATTTATTTCCTCGCCGCCGTCGCGCAGGGTCAACTCGGTATTGGACGAATCGGTGGTATCGTAGGCGAATTTTCCGGTCACCTCCCTGAGGGCCGCGTCACTCTGGATTCTGACGAAACTCTCCAGGGCGCGCATATTGAAGGCTCCGTTGGCGGCTCCTCCGGAATCTATGTCGAAGACAGCGCGGTAGGTGTCGCGGATTTTCCATACCAGCACCATGCCGATCATCACCGGGTTGCCTTGCTTGTCGTTGACCTTGATGGGCTCGATGTCCATATTGCGGACTCGCAGGGAGAGCTTGCGCCGGGTAATGAATGGATTCAGCCAGAAATATCCCACTTTACTGAAAGTGCCTACATATTTACCGAAGAAAATCATCACCCGGGCTTCGTTGGGTTCCTGAACCACATATCCCATACATCCGAGAACAAAGAGGATAAAGAGGGGGAAGGATACCCCGAACGCAAGTCCGGGCATAGACTCGGCATAGGAGGACATCAGCCAGGCGATGATGGCCGGAATCAGGATGAAAGTGAAAAACAGCATCGAAAAACCGGGTATTGCCCAGCTCGAATAGGAAGTTTCTTTCAGTTCCCGGGTCGTGCCGGGATTGTCATTGGTTCTCATTATAGTTAACTGTTCGGATTTATTGTGTTAAATGACTGTTCGTGATTATCGGATACCGACAGGAAAGGAAGTATATTATCAGACGATAATACTTACTGAAAAGTTGCTTCGGCGGCCGCCAGTTTTTCAGAGGACCCGACATCGAACCACCGGCAAGAGTCAGGAAGCATAAAGCGGCGAATATCGAGGCGGCCGAGATTTGCCAGATAAAAAGGGATAATGGAGAACGGCTCACCGCTTCCCCCGGAATACTCTTCCAGTAAAGGAAATACCGAAGGATTGACGATATGTACCCCTCCGAAGGGCGTGGAATCCATCAATGGCGATACCTCGAAATCTTCGGGGCGTGTCTCGCCGGTTTTCAGATTTTGCCATCCGGTCAGACGGTTTTCCTGGAAATACAATGTTCGGGACGAAACGCGCTTGGCACACAGCAGGGTCACGTCGGCGCCTGAGCGATTATGGGCTTCCATCATTTCCTCGAGCGGGAAATCTGTAAAAATATCGGCATTGTGCAGAAGAATCGGTTCCTTTGATCCGGACTTCTCCAACAGCGGTTTGGCGGCAAGGAGTCCCCCTCCGGTATCAAGCAGTCGTTCTGTCTCGCGGCTGACCGATATATTAAGGCCGAAATTACCGTTGCTGATGAGAAATTCCTCGATAAGGGGAGCGAAATGATGGACGTTCACGGTTATGTCGGTAATTCCCGCACCGGCTATTTTGCGGATGACCCGTTCAAGCATCGGAACGCCATATAGCGGCACGAGTGCTTTCGGTCGGTCAAGAGTGAAGGGCCTGAGTCTTGTGCCGAGGCCGGCGGCGAATATCATGGCTTTCATTTTCCGGAGGTATTTCGTGGATTTGGCTGAAGGATTCTTTCGACGTGTTGTTCGCGGTGGCACAGTTTTACCCTTACACCATATTTTTCATTCAGGTGACGGGCCATTGACTCGGCGGAATATACCGAGCGATGCTGACCGCCGGTACAACCGAACTGCACTGACAGATGTGTGAATCCCCGCTGGAGATAACGTTCCACGGATGCATCCACCAGCCGGTAGCAATTATCGAGGAACGTAAGAATCTCTCCGTCCTCCTCGAGGAAAATTATTACGGGAGTATCCATCCCGGTAAGTTTCTTATAGGGCTCATAGCGACCAGGATTGTGGGTGGCGCGACAGTCGAACACAAAGCCGCCTCCATTTCCCGAATCGTCTGTCGGAAGCCCTTTCTTATATGAGAAACTGCCGACACTGACTGTCAGCCCTTCTTCCTTTCCGGTTATTGTCGTGGGACGGAGATACCTGTCGGCAAGAAGGGATGCCAAAGCGCTGAGGGTTGGGAATTTCAAACCGAGTGAGGTATTTTCGGTAATGATATCCGCATCGCTCATCAGGTCGCAGAAATTTCGGATGCCCGCTTCAATACTTGCCAGGAAATGGGGCTTCTTTTCCACCCAGCCCCGGAAACCGTAGGCTCCCAGTGTCTGAAGCACCCGGAAAAGAACGCAGAAAGGTAACTGCCGGGTAAATTCCCCGGGGTTGAAACCTTCATATTGTCCTGCTGCCCCGATATATGTTTCTACGAGATGTTTTTTTAATGTAGCGGGTATATTTGCTTTCGCCTGCCAGATAAAAGAAGCAACATCGTAGGCAACCGGACCGCGCCTACCGCCCTGGAAATCAATGACGGACAGGTTGCCGTCCTTGTCGGCCATTACGTTGCGGCTCTGGAAATCACGGTGGATAAACGTATGGCAGTTTTCCATACTGCGGAGCAGTTCTTTTTCCAGCAGGTCAAAGTCATCCTGAAGAGCAATCTCATCGAATTGAATTCCGGATGGTTTCAGGAAGCAATACTTGAAATAATTCAGGTCCCATCGAATCATCCTCTCATCCATCGACGCCTGAGGATAACATACGGAGAAATCCAGATTTTCCGCACCCCGGAATTGTATGGCAGGCAGAATCCGCATGGCTTCTTCAAGCAACACTGTCTCTTCCGGAGAAAACTCTCCGGTCGTCCGTCCGCCGGAAATCAGGTCATACAGGGCTACATCTCCGGCGTATGTCTGGATATAGGCCATCCCGTCGGCCGATACCGAAAGAACCTCCGGCACGAAATCAATGCCTCTGCCGCGGAAGTGTCGTGAAAGACTGATGAACGCTTCATTCTCGCGCCTTGTTTCCCCGATAGTACCGATAATCTTATGTCCGTCATTACCGGTAAGCAGGTAATAGCGTCGGTTGGAGCCGGCTCCGGCAATGGGAACGGTCTCGGCAGGGGGCTGTCCGTAAAGTCCGCTATAAAGACTGTTCAGGAGAGAAATATCATCGTTCTTCGTTTCGTTCATTTCTGGGTGGTTTGGGTTTTCCGGTGCAAATATACGAATATTACTGAAATGAGTGCTATCGCAATAACCACCAATAGCGGAATAATCCAGTAAGCCCACGGAGCGAGACCCGCTCTTTTCACCGTAGTCTCCGGCGAAGATATGTCATCCCCGATATCTTCGGTTTCTTCATCATCAGCCGCGGGGAGGGGGGAGAACGGCTGAACGCCTGGACGGATTATGTCGAAAAGGTTTACTGCGTTGCCTCCGAATCCTTTTCTTCCCTGAGAGGTCACTACGAGGCGGGTGCCGTCAGCCGACACTGCAAGTCCGACAGGGTAGGAGTCCACACGGATCCGGTCTACGACAGTCATCGATACGGCATCCACCACATCTATCTCACTGGCGGAATTGCAGGCCACAAAAAGCAATTTCCCGTCAGGGGAGACATCGAGAGTCCGCGCTCCTCCGCCCACCTTGCATGAGCGCCATCCGCGGACTGAGATATTCCTGCCGCCGTTTGCTGCGGCCCTCTTGATTCCACTGTCGATAGAATCCAGGGGTACGGAAATCACTGTTGCCGCCACATTCTGGGAACCATACAGAATACCGTCGCGGATAACCAGATGCCTTACGCTGTAAGCCGAGTTAATCCATCCGAGATACTTCATCCCGGCAAGATCAAAGACCTGGAGCGGGCCTCCCATCGCACTTACAAGAAGATATTTACCGTCAGGAGTAAAGACTGTGCCGCGAAGTTTCAGCCCCGAGTGAGTGTCCCGGTCTATGGGCCTGTCGACGGGAAAATCCAGCGAGAGCCGTTGCCCTGCGACAAGCGGCGCGAGATGGTGCCAGCCGTTCATATCTTTGTCGGAAATGTCAATCAGCCCTACCGTGTTATCCCCCCAGTGGGTAATCGCCACGTATCTGTTGTCGGGACTGACGGCTACCATTTTTGGGAGGGGACCCGTATCGAACATCCTTACAATCGAATCCCCCCGCGTATCAATCAGCGCCACCGCCGAGGGATCCTGGGCGTTGATGTCGAAAGTACGCCGGTAATAAGGCACCCAGAAATAGCGTCCCGAGTGTGAAAACGCGCCCTCGACGGGTTTCCCCGCAAACGCCCGATTCTCTCCTCCGGGATAATGAGAGAAGGAATAATAGGAAGAGCGGGGCGCCCATTTGTCGCCGGATCCTGATGGAAACCTGTGGTCGATGACACACAGTTTCCTGTTTGTCCCTGTCTCATAAACCACCGTTTTACATCCCTCAAGCGAGTTTATATAATATCGGCTCCCGTCGGGGTGGAAATTGACGGACTTCGGAGAGAAAATATCTTCGTCGAACGTAGCCTTGTCGCTCCAGCAATATTGTTGTTTCTTTCCGGTATTGCGCAATCTGAGGCGCCCCTCCCATCCGGCGGAACTGTCGCCGGGCTGACTGTGGACGACCGGCGGGACTCCGGCTTCCCGCTCCCTGTCTGTCCGGGATGCGTTGCCTGAACTGAGCCGTCCGAGTGCCGTCGAATCGGATGCAGCCGCGGTAAACAATAAAAACATCAGGCTAATCGAGAGAATGGCCCGGAACGGAACTGTGCTTCTATTCATGGATGAAGGTAGGAGAGAGGCGCTGAGAATGTCATTTAGCCGCAAAAATAATGAAATTTTGTTTAAATTCAACTACCGGAAATAGTATATTTTTTCGTAACTTCGCAAAAAATTCCATCACCGACAAGAGAATGTCTGAAAATTCCCTACTGACCCGACTTGACGGCATTGAAGCCCGCTTCGAGGAAGTGTCAACCCTGATTACCGATCCGGCGGTCATCGCCGATATGCAGCGCTATGTCCGTCTCAACAAAGAATACCGGGAGCTTGAAAAGCTGACGGGAGCCACGCGCCGTTACCGTTCGCTCCTTGACAATATAACCGAGGCCCGGCAGATACTTGATTCCGAAACGGACGACGAGATGCGCCTCATGGCCCGGCAACAGCTTGACGAAGCCACCGCGGAACTCCCTTCCCTCGAGGAAGTAATAAAGATACTCCTGATTCCGGCCGACCCCGAAGACGCCAAAAACGCTATTGTGGAAATCCGGGGGGGCACCGGAGGTGATGAAGCCGCCCTGTTCGCCGGAGACCTCTATAAAATGTACACCCGCTACTGCGAGTCGAAAGGCTGGCAGGTAGCCGTGACAAGTTTCTCCGAAGGAGCCGTCGGCGGATTCAAGGAGATCGTTTTCGCAGTCAGCGGCGACAATGTGTACGGCACTCTGAAATATGAGAGCGGCGTGCATCGCGTTCAGCGCGTTCCGGCCACAGAAACCCAGGGACGTGTACACACCTCGGCCGCCACTGTCGCCGTGCTTCCCGAGGCGGAAGCGTTCGACGTGGAGATAAACGAAGGGGAAATCAAGTGGGAGACTTTCCGGAGCGGGGGTGCCGGAGGCCAGAATGTCAACAAGGTCGAGTCCGGAGTCAGACTGCGTTATATGTGGCGGAATCCTGTGACGGGACAGACGGATGAAATTCTGATCGAATGTACCGAGACACGCGACCAGCCAAAGAACAAGGAACGCGCCCTGAGCCGTCTTCGCACCTATATCTACGACCGGGAGCATCAGAAATATGTCGATGACATCGCATCCCGCCGCAAGACCCTTGTCTCGACCGGGGACCGCTCGGCCAAAATCCGCACCTACAATTTCCCGCAGGGACGCATTACGGATCACCGTATCAACTATACGGTCTATAACCTTCAGGGATTCCTCGACGGAGACATCCAGGATTGCATCGACCACCTGATAATCGCCGAAAACGCCGAAAAGCTTAAGGAAGCGGAACTTTAAAGGAGAAAAGACACCTGTAAATCAACCGATAACCCAAACATACGTTTGCAAGCATAGATTTATGACAAGAAAAGAACTTATCGACCACATCGGGGAAAAGCGTTCGTTCCTCTGCGTCGGGCTTGACACCGATATCAGGAAGTTTCCCCCCTGTATTCTCGAAAAGGCGGGAGATAACGCCTACGAAGCCATAATGGCTTTTAACAAAGCTATCGTGGACGCCACAGCGCCTTACTGTGTCGCCTATAAACCCAACACTGCTTTCTATGAGGCTTTCGGCACGGAAGGATGGAGAGCGCTGGCCGACACCTTCGCCTATATCCGCGCCAATCATCCGCGGCATTTCATAATCGCCGATGCCAAGCGCGGCGATATAGGGAATACATCGGCGATGTATGCCCGTGCGTTCTTCAATGATCTTGATGCCGACGCCCTGACGGTAGCTCCCTATATGGGGTCCGACAGTGTGAAACCCTTCCTGGGTTTTGACGGCAAATGGGTGATTCTGCTGGCTCTGACCTCGAATCCCGGTTCGATGGATTTCCAGCTGACAGAGGACAAGGACGGTTCCCGGCTTTTCGAAAAGGTAATCCGCGAGTCCTCCACGTGGGCCACACCCGAGGAGATGATGTATGTGGTCGGAGCCACCCGCGGCGAGATGTTCCGTGATATCCGCCGGTGTGCCCCCGACAGCTTCCTGCTTGTGCCCGGTGTCGGCGCCCAGGGGGGAAGCCTGGAAGAAGTATGCCGTTACGGCATGACCGATGACTGCGGACTGCTTGTCAATTCCTCCCGCGCCATCATCTATGCATCCTCCGGCGAAGACTTCGCCCAGGCGGCCGCCGAGGCGGCAAAAGCCGTAGCCGGCCAAATGGCTGACTTCCTCGGGACTTATAGCAAAATTTAACGCTATCGGTTTCTTTATCTCGCGCAAATCCATTAAATTTGTTGTCGGATTGTTTATCCGCGCAACGTATTGACGACTCAACATTCCAACAAACTCATAAAAACAGTCATGAAACTCGACGATTACAAATTTGCCGGTAAAAAAGCCATCGTCCGCGTTGACTTCAACGTGCCTCTGGACGAAAACGGCAACATCACCGATGACACCCGTATCCGCGGCGCTCTCCCCACTCTCAAGAAAATCCTTGAAGAAGGGGGCAGCCTCATCATCATGTCCCATATGGGCAAACCCAAAGGGAAAGTGAACCCCAAGCTCTCCCTTAACCAGATCAAGGACGCCGTTGCCAAGGCTCTGGGCCGCGACGTGAAGTTCGCCGATGACTGCGCCAACGCTTCCGAAGCCGCAGCCGCTCTCAAACCCGGCGAAGTCCTCCTGCTCGAGAACCTCCGCTTCTATCCCGAAGAGGAAGGCAAGCCCGTAGGCATCGACAAGGCTGATCCCGCTTACGACGCAGCCAAGAAAGAGATGAAGGAGCGTCAGAAAGAATTCGCCAAGAAACTCGCTTCATACGCCGACGTTTATGTGAACGACGCCTTCGGTACCGCTCACCGCAAACACGCCTCCACCGCCGTTATCGCCGACTACTTCAAGCCGGAGGACAAGATGCTCGGTTATCTCATGGAGAAAGAGGTCGACGCCGTAGACAAAATTCTCAGCGACATCAAGCGTCCTTTCACCGCAATCATGGGTGGCTCCAAAGTATCCACTAAAATCGGCATCATCGAGAACCTTATGGACAAGGTTGACAACCTTATCCTCTGCGGCGGTATGACCTATACTTTCGCAAAGGCTATGGGAGGAAATGTCGGCAACTCCATCTGCGAGAACGACAAGCTCGATCTCGCCCGCGACATCATGAAGAAAGCGAAAGAGAAAGGTGTCAACCTCGTCCTCGGTACGGACTGTGTGGCCGCTGATGCTTTCAGCAACGATGCCAACACCAAGATCTGTTCCGTAATGGAAATTCCCGAAGGATGGGAAGGTCTGGATGCAGGTCCCGAGACACGCAAGGCTTTCGCCGATGTCATCAAGGATGCCAAGACCATCCTCTGGAACGGTCCTGCCGGAGTGTTTGAATTCGACAACTTTACTGCCGGTTCCCGCGCTATCGCCGAGGCAATCGTAGAGGCTACCAATAACGGAGCTTTCTCTCTTGTCGGCGGCGGCGACTCCGTTGCCTGCGTTAACAAGTTCGGTCTGGCCGATGAAGTCAGCTACGTATCCACCGGTGGCGGCGCTCTTCTCGAGGCTATCGAAGGGAAAATTCTCCCCGGTATCGCTGCTGTCAAAGGCTGATAGAGATATAATTCCGAGATAAAATAAGGAGATGAGTGGAATTTCCCACACATCTCCTTATTTTATCTCGGAAGATTGATTTTGTCCTTATGTTGGCTGTCAGGCCTGGGGCGTTGTCGCGGGGGTGACCTGAGGAACAGCGGGAGTGGGGGTTACGGGAATTGCTGAAGGCGTGGGCATCTGCTTTGCTTCCCAGCCGAGAGCGCTGGCACCGAGAACGGCCGCATCAGCTTCCTTAAGTTCGGAAAGAAGAATCTTGACCTTACCTTTCCAGATTTTGATCATATTCTTCTCCATCGACTCACGCAGAGGCTTCATCAGCAGTTCGCCGCTCTTTGCCAGGCCGCCGAAGAGGATAAACGCTTCGGGAGCGGAGAAGACAGTGAAGTCGGCGAGAGCTGCGCCGAGAATATCTCCGGTGAACTCAAAGACATCTTTGGCAAGTTTGTCGCCAGCGATGGCAGCGTCATATACGTCCTTGGAGGTGATATCCTCGGTTGGGATATTGCGCAGCAGGGAAGGCTCGTTGCTGCGGGCTTCGAGGAATTCGCGGGCAGTGCGGGCCACGCCGGTAGCGGAGCAGTATGTTTCCAGGCAACCGCAGCGGCCGCAGCCGCAAAGGCGTCCGTTATTGCGCTTTACAATGATATGGCCGAGTTCTCCGGCGAATCCGTCATGGCCGTAGACAAGCTGTCCGTTGATTACGATTCCGGAACCGACACCGGTGCCAAGCGTAATCATGATGAAGTCTTTCAGGCCGCGGGCGGCGCCATAGGTCATCTCGCCGATAGCGGCGGCGTTGGCGTCATTGGTGATGGAGACAGGAATACCGAATTTATCGCTGACAAGCTGAGCCAGGGGTATGGGTGTGGGCCAGGGGAGGTTCACACCGCTTTCGATGGTTCCCGTATAATAGTTGGCGTTGGGGGCGCCGATACCGATACCGTGGATTTTCCCGATAGCGTCATTGGCTTCCAGCAGCTTGGTAAGTTCAGTATGGAGTTCGTCGAGATATGCTTCAATCGTGCTATGTTTGCGGGTCTTGATTGACGAACTTGCGAGGACTACACCGCGCGCGTCTACAATGCCGAAGACGGTGTTTGTTCCGCCTATGTCGATACCGACTACATAAGGTTTGCTCATTGTTTTTTCTTGGATATTATGGTAAGATATGTATAAAGTTCTTTTCCTGAGGTAAGATTCTACCGCAAAGGTATGAAATATTTGCTAAATAACAACGGGACCGGCCTATAAATTTGGCCGGTCCCGCGATAATTAATATAATTTTTTATTTTAAATATATATTAAAATAATCCAGGCGCGTGCTTATTCCATTTCCAGTCCCTGGGAAGCCATCGTGTCGTCTTCTTTGTTGGAGTTGATGTTGGGGCTTTCAAGACCGTAATGTTCCTTGGCGTCGAGGATACGGAGCCATATACCGAAGATAAGAGCCAGCACACCCAGGGAAGCGAACAGGAGCATAGGAACGGTGTAATCGCGTTTCATCGGGTCGGTGATTCCGGGGTTGCAGGCTTCAAGGACGACACCGATAAGAATCGGGAAGAGAGCCAGACCGATGTTCTGTACCCAGAAAATCAGCGAATATGCCGAGCCGAGATAACGTTTGTCCATCACCTTAGGCACCGAAGGCCAGAGAGCGGCAGGAACCAGCGAGAAGCTGATACCAAGCACGATGATGGCGGTGAAGGCAAGCCAGGTGGCGGGATATACCGGGAGCAAAAGCGCGAAGACAAGATGACAGCCGATCATGAGGATAGCTCCAAGGATAAGCATCGAGGCTCCTTTTCCTTTATAATCCAGGAACAGACCCAGCAGGGGAGTAAGGGCGGCCGCTCCGATGGGGAACCAGCGGAAAATGTCGGCAGCCTGCTGTTCGGTCATCTGGAGGTTACACTGAAGCATATTGGTGGCGTAGCGCTGGAAGGGGAAAATCGCCGAATAGTAGAGTACACAAAGGAGGGCGATAATCCAGAACAGCTTGCTGGAGAGAATTTTGCCGACATCGGAGAATTTGAATTCCTCTTCGGCCGTGTCATCACCCGAAACGGTTTTCTTCGCAGCCTTGAGTTCCTTGTCGAGACGCGAATCCATGAACGTAAAGACGATGAAGCATATAAGGCCGATAAGGAGAAGCACCGTACAGAACGCAACCGGGATTACGACCGTAGGCTCTCCCATCCATCCGGCAAGGGCCGGCGAGATAGAGAAAATGGCGAATACACCGACTCTGGCCAGGGCCATTTCCAGTCCCATCGCCAGGGCCATTTCTTTGCCTTCGAACCATTTGGCAAGGGTCTTGGAGACGGTGATTCCGGCCATCTCACATCCGCATCCGAAAATCATGAAGCCGAAAGCGGCGAGTTTGGCGCTTCCGGGCATTACGGTCCACCATGAACCGAGCCACTGGTCAAACGCCGTCCCCTGGAACATATCGGAGATAGCGTAAAGTTTGATACAGGCTCCGATGACCATCACCGATGCCGACAGCGTTCCGGTAAAGCGGATACCCATCTTGTCAAGGATGATACCGGCGATAATCAGGAATCCGAATACGTTCAGGATGTATTCTGCTCCGGCATAGTAGCCGAAAGCCTCCGGTTTCCAGCCGCGCTGATTCTCGATCAGGGACTGCAGGGGGGACATTACGTCGACAAACATATAGGCGAAGAACATCATCAGCGCCACAAGTATCAACGCAGTCCACCTGGCCCAGCCTTTATCGCTGAGCAACTGGCGGGTTTTGTCTGCCACGCCAGTCAATTCTGTGGAATTTGCCATGAAATGTTATAATGTTTGATGTATAATTTTTTCTAATTGTGCAAAAGTAGCAAAAAAACCTCAATGGCCGAAATTGAGGAGACAAAAATCTACATCATAAAGATTGATTTCAATATAATTGCCCGGATTAGGCGGATTTAAGCAGAAAATAAACACGAAAATTGTCCGGTTGCCCGAAAAATTACCGGGAATTTAGGGTCTGGCCACTCTGATTATCGGTGGGGGCGCCCGGAGTTTCGGAAGCTGTCGTATCTGAAGTGTCGGAATCAGCAGCCTGGGTGTCATCGGGAGCCTTCTGCACTCCGAGGACTGCCTGGGTCACATAAACCGTAAATACCGGAAACAGTATAAGCCCCTCGCTGGAAAGTATTACGGCCAGTACACGCCCCGTGGCTGTGACGGGTTCTATCTCGCACCCAACGGTGGTAATTGACAGGCACGCCCACCACAAGGCACTCCAATAGCTGTCGACAAGAGTGTTGACGTAATGTTCCTCCACGAAAAAGACCAGTGCGGCGAAGTAGACCGACGCCATAGCCCAGATGATATAGACCGTCATCATGCTCAGGGCTCTGTTGGCCGACAGGGTTCCCGAGATAAGGGCAAGGACATATCCGGCCCTGATCATGGGAACGAAGCGCATAAGGTATGCCACACGGGGGGACATTTCTATGTCGAAACGGGCGATGATGTTGAGCCAGGGGATGCTGATAAGCAGGAAGAAGATATTTGCCGCCACGTATTTCCATTTGTGTGGGGAGAAGAGCCACTCCACAAAAATGTCAGTCAGGAACAGCAGACACGTCCAGAACTGAAAGCGGAGGTAGGAGGGGGAGGAAAGAAATGAAATATTGTTGATGGTGTCTTTGGTGATCCAACAGATCATGACGACAGAGGCCACAAGTACTGCCATGTGGAGAAAAATAAGAACTGAGCGCCGAAGAGGCGGTAGTCTGTGATTATGGATAGTGACCTGCATGAGAACTGGAAAAAACGAAAACAGATATAAATTCCCGCATAGGAATTTATATCTGTTTAACAATTCAGGGCTGTATTTGTTCCGGAACTACTTCTTTATATCGAAGCCGGCATCGGTGACGGCCCTTACGACGGCTTCTTCGGAGAAGTCTCCGTCGACATGGGCCGTGGCCTCGGAGAGATCAACACTGACACTTGTCACGCCGGGTACGGCGGCGATTGCTTTTTCTACCGACATACGGCAATGGTTGCAGGACATACCGGAAATGTTGAAAATCTGAGTCATATCTTTGTCTGTTGAATGATTGTGTCTGTGATTGCGCATTATATAGAACGAATATGCGAGAGCTGCCAGGAGAATCCCCGTGCATATCATCGGGAAGAGGCCGGTCTCATGATGGCATGAGAGGCCATGAGCCATCTTGCCGGTCAGCCCGAACCATGAGGCGGGAAGAAGGTAATCTATCGCCAGGCCGAAAAGGAGAGCGGTAAGCACGACGGAGGCGATATAGACTGCCGTGGTCCTCTTGCCGAGGCTTTTCCCTAAAACCATTACGGACGCGAAATTGGCGGCGGGACCCGCCATCAGCAAAACGAAGGCCGCTCCGGGATTCAGCCCTTTGAGCATCAGGGACATAGCGATAGGGATGGAACCGGTCGCGCAGACATACATGGGGACTGCGATGACAACCATCGCTATCATCGCCAGCAACGGCCGGTCGCTGAGAGAAAGAAGGAATTCATCGGGGACATATACAGTGATAAGCGCTGCTATAAGCAACCCGATGACCAGCCATTTACCGACATTGCCCACCATATCCACCATCCCGTAGCGCAGAGCGGAAAGAATTCTTCGCCATATGGGGCGGCGGATATTGGCGGTCAGCCGGCAAGCCTCCGGCCTTTGAGTCTGCGAGGATGATTGAGCCGTATCTTTGTCCGCGAATCTGTTAACCCCCAGACCTCCGATAAATCCTCCGGCAAGCGCTGCTATCGGCCGGATAATAGCCAGAGGAAGTCCGAGCAGGGAGTAGGTTGCCGCGATACTGTCCACGCCGGTCTGCGGCGTTGCTATGAGGAATGAGGTGGTGGCGCCTTTGGAAGCACCCTGACGGTGCAGACCAATCGCGGTAGGGAGGACGCCGCAGGAACAAAGAGGCAACGGCACACCGAAAAGCGCCGCCTTGACCACCGGTTTCCAGCCGCGGCCGGAAAGATGGCGGCTCATGGTCTCGGGCCGGACGAATTCCTGGAGGAAGCCCGCAATGAGGAATCCCAGGAGGATATATGGAGACATTTCGTTGAGAATGTCAAGCAGGGAATGAAAAAATGTCGCGAAATCCATGATGAATCAAATATCTTAGTTTAAGTCAGTCTGCAAAAAATTATACTAATCGGAGGCAGACTGATTACGATTGCAAAATTAATGCTTTCAGGGGATATCCCTGTTAACGGATTTCGGAAAAAGGTTGCAGGATTCAGATGGGGGAATCTTCCCTGATCCATCATACTTCGTTGAGGGGGAGACGATTGGAGTTGTCCTGGCGAAGATACTGCGACGGCGAAATTCCCGTGACTTCCTTGAATTGACGCGACAGGTGGGAGACGGATGAATATCCCGTCATGTCGGCAATTTCGTTGAGCGTCATCTGCTGGTATTCAAGCAGTTCTTTCACAAGTTCTATTTTCTGGGCTATGAAATATTTTTCGATGGTCCGTCCTTCCCGGTTGGAAAAAATCCGACTTGCGGTATCATAAGAGATATTGCCGAGGTGTCGTTCCAGGCAGGCTGAAAGATTCAGGGGGCAATGGCGTTCGATGCGCACGTGGCGGATGATTGTCTCTTTGATTTTTTCCACGATGAGCGTATTACGGTCCAAGATTCTTTCGAATCCGTTATCTTCCAGCATCCGGTCAAAGCGCTCCAGCGGAAAATCGTTTTCTTTCTCAGCGGGGATTACTACGCGACCGAGTGTGACATCGGCATCGGTTATACCGAGTTCTTCAAGTATTTTTTCAACCGCTGCCACGCAATGGCGGCAGACCATGTTTTTTATCATTATTTCCATGCGTATCGAAGCAGGTATTTTCCGGGACTAATAGAAATCCGCCCGACGGTTGAGGTCAGGCAACCGTCGGGCGGAATATCGTGATAAAAGGAAGTTATCTCATGAAAAAATTACATCGCCTTTACGCGCTCCAGGTTGGTCTCGTCGTTGAGCTTGTAATAGATGGAGCGGAGCAGGGTCAGGCAGTCGGTCAGATTCTCGTCAAGCTGGTAAGCCTTTTCGAGGTCGGCAGCTGCCTCGCGGTAGAGGGGATTGGTGCGTTCTTCGCAGAACTTGGCATATTCGGCCTGGGAGACGTTGGCTCCTTCGTTCTGATCGATGGCGTCAGCTTCCTGGCAGAGTTTGTAGGCGTACTGGAAGAGGGCGCGGGCGTTGTTGGCGTCCAGGTCGATGGCTTTCTTGTAGAGAGCTTTCGCCTCGGCCATATTCCCCTTCTGGTCCATAATCACACCCTGAAGGAAATAAAGCTGGCCGTTGTTGGGTTCTTTCTCGATATAGGGAGCCAGGAGGGCGAGGGCGGCGTCATAATCCTGCTTGTCGAGCTGGCTGTTGATCATCGTGCCGAGATAGCTTGTCTCGGGATAGATGGCGTAAGCCTCCCGGGCGATATCGGCTGCCTGGTTGAGATCCTTCAGCTGGGTGGCGGAAGTGATGGCATAGTCGTAAGCCTCTTTGTTCTTGTAACCTGATTTGATGGCGGCCTTGAAAGAAGCCAGCGCGGGTTCAGGCATATTGGCCAGGGAGTAGGCGCAGCCGGAATAGAAATGGTACATACCCTGGATAGTGTCGGGAAGCACCTTGAGTCCACCCTTGATCAGCGCGGGATTCTCGGGGAGAGTGAAGATATAGCTCCAAGCCTGGGCGGCTTTGGGGTAATCCTTCACATCGTTGTAATACCACATACCGGCTTCCTGGGCCAGGCCGTAGTTGTTTACAAGCTGCTTGACGATATCCTTGGAGTATTTGGTCTTGATTTTTCCTTTGGCATCGACAACGGTGTCGAGAGGAAGGGCTTTCAGAAGATAATCGAAGCCATCCATGACGAACTGGCCCCACTGGGGATAATTCGTCTCGTTGGTCACACGCGACATGGCGTATGCCTGGTTGACATAATCGAGCGCACCCTTTCCGGCTACGTACCAGGTCTGGGCCTGCTTGTCAGATTCCGGATTCGAGAATGCGGGTTTGAGCGTCTCGATGGCTTTGGGATAGGACATGACGTCCTTCTTCAGCTCATTTTCAACGTCCTTGACAGTCTGCATCTGGGCGGAGGCGGAGCCTGCGGCCAGAAGAGCCAGACCTAAGATGCTGATTTTTTTCATAACGAAAAAGTTTTTTTGATATTTGAAGGTAAGTTATTTGCCTTGTTGTTTATTCTTCCGGAGTTTCGGAGTCTTCGGCTTCAGTGTCATCTTCAGCCTCCTGATCATCGGTGAGGTCTTCTTCCGGTTCCTCCAGGGAGTTGTCCTCGGGGGCGCCTTCCAGTACTTCGGGATTCTCGATAGCTTCTACGGCTTCCTCCTCGGGATCGGTGTCGACGCAGCAGACAGATGCGATTTCATCGCCGCGTTTGTCGAGGTTGATGATGCGCACACCCTGAGTGGCGCGTCCCATCACACGGATATCAGCCACGCGGATACGCAGGGTAATGCCGGAACGGTTGATGATCATCAGGTCGTTCTCATCGGTGACGCTTTTTATCGCTACCAGGGCTCCGGTCTTTTCGGTGATGTTCATCGTCTTGACTCCCTTCCCTCCGCGATTGGTGATTCGGTAGCCCTCGATGTCGGAGCGCTTGCCGTAGCCGTTTTCGGAAATTACCATCACGGTATGGGTGTCGCCGGGAGCCATACAGATCATGCCTACGACCTCGTCATCGCCGCCGTCGAGTTTCATGCCGCGCACACCGGCCGATACGCGTCCCATGGTGCGCACGGTCGACTCATTGAAACGGATGGCACGTCCGTTGCGGTTGGCCATGAGGACCTCGCAGTTGCCGTCGGTGAGTTCCACTCCTATGAGGCGGTCGTCGTCGCGCAGGACAATGGCTTTTTTACCCTTGATATTGATGCGGGCATATTCCGTAAGGGAAGTTTTCTTGATCTGTCCGAGGCGTGTCGCGAAAATCAGGTTGTGGCTTGCCGTGAATTCGGCGTCGTCGAGATTCTTTATCTTGATGAAAGCGTTGACGCTGTCTCCCTGTTCGATGTTGAGCAGGTTCTGGATAGCGCGTCCCTTCGTGTTCTTGGCTCCTTCGGGAAGCTCGTAGACCTTCATCTTGTAGACCATGCCCCGCTGGGTGAAGAACAGCAGATTATTGTGCATCGAGGCGGGATAGATGTATTCGATGAAGTCTTCTTCGCGGGTGTTGGAGCCGCGGGAACCTACGCCGCCGCGGTTCTGGGCGCGGAACTCCGAAAGGGGAGTACGCTTGATGTAGCCCATGTGGGAGATGGTGATAATCATCTCGTCGTCGGCATAGAAATCCTCGGCGTTGAAATCTCCGGCGGCATATTCGATTTTTGTGCGGCGTTCGTCGCCGTATTTCTCGCGGATTTCGAGGAGTTCGTCGCGGATTACGCCGCGGCACACGTTGTCATCGTTGAGAATCAACTCCAGGTGGGCGATGAGTTTCTGGAGTTCCTCGTACTGGGCGTGGAGCTTGTCCTGCTCCAGACCGGTCAGCTGACGCAGACGCATATCCACAATAGCCTGTGTCTGGGCGTCGGAGAGACCAAAACGCTCCGAGAGGGTCTGACGGGCTGCGTCAGGGGATTCGGCGTTGCGGATAATCTTGATTACCTCGTCGATATGGTCGCAGGCGATGATGAGTCCTTCAAGGATATGGGCTCGTTCCTGTGCCTTTCTGAGGTCGAACTGAGTGCGGCGGATGACGACCTCATGACGATGGTCGACGAAAGCCTTGACAATATCCTTAAGGTTGAGCAGCCGGGGGCGTCCGTTGACAAGGGCCACGTTGTTGACCGAGAACGTCGACTGCATCGGGGTCATCTTGTAGAGCTTGTTTAGGACCACGTTGGCGTTGGCGTCCTGGCGCAGCTTGATTACGATGCGCATTCCCTTGTAGTCGCTCTCGTCATTGAGGGCGGAAATGCCGTCGAGTTTCTTCTCGTTGACAAGGTCGGCTATATATTTAATGAGTTCGGCCTTGTTGACACCGTAGGGAATCTCATGCACTACGATGGTCTCATGCTCTTTCTCCTGTTCGATTTCAGCATTGGCGCGGATTACGACGCGGCCGCGGCCGGTCTCGTAGGCTTCCTTGACGCCGTTGATGCCGCAGATGGTTCCTCCGGTGGGAAAATCCGGGGCCGGAATCACCTTCATCAGTTCGGGAATAGTGATGTCGGGATTCTCCAGGTAAGCCACACAGGCGTCGATGGATTCTGCAAGGTTGTGGGTAGGCATATTGGTGGCCATACCTACGGCGATACCCGACGATCCGTTGACCAGCAGATTGGGGATACGGGTGGGGAGAACAACAGGCTCCTTGCGGGCGTTATCGTATGTGGGCTGGAAATCGACTGTCTCGCTGTCGATGTCGCGGAGCATTTCCTCTCCGATTTTCTGGAGGCGGACTTCCGTGTAACGCATGGCGGCCGGACCGTCGCCGTCAATCGAGCCGAAGTTGCCGTGACCGTCGACCAGGCACTCGCGCATGGCCCACCACTGGGCCATACGAACGATGGTTCCGTAAATCGAGGAGTCGCCATGGGGATGGTATTTACCCATCACCTCGCCGACGGCGTTGGCTGCTTTCTTATGGGCCTTGTCCGAGGTATTGCCCATGACATTCATTCCGTACAGTACGCGGCGATGGACGGGCTTGAGTCCGTCGCGCACATCAGGAAGGGCACGCGAAACGATAACGGACATCGAATAGTCGATGTAGGCCGATTTCATTTCGTTCTCGATGTTAATCTTAATAATGCGGTCTTCGTCGAGCATGATATTTTCTAAAGCATTGAATATAAACGCGATTATTGCAAAACGGAGAGCAGAGTGCTTTTATTTCGGACGACAGGTTCATCCGAAATAACTTACAAAGATAGCAATTTTTCCTGAAAGAATCGCTATCTTTGCGCCACAAATCAGGCCCGGAGGATGCTTTATGGCGCATTTAAGTATTTTTAAGTACTCCGCTCAGGGTGCGTTATGCAATTTGGCACGTTCTTTGCCGTTAATAAGTAACATTGTATTCAAAAGGGAGGATTATACCCGTCATCTTTCCCGAAAACAACTTCCATTGACAGAAAGGAGATAAATGGATATCAATTTCACAGAACAACTGAAAGCAGTTCTGGAACTCAGCCGTCAGGAGGCTGTGCGCCATAACAATGCAATAATAACCCCGGAACATATGTTCCTGGCGATTCTGGGCGACACCGGTTCCGAGGTTGTCTCACTGCTGGAGAAAGTCTCTCGCAACGTATCAGTGTACCAGCTGCGCCAGCAGCTGGACGACAGGCTTTACGACGCCTCATCGTCGCATATCGGGGGAGAGATTACCGCCAGCGACCTCTGCAACCGTCTGATAAAACTATCGGTGCTGGAGGCCCGTATGCTCAAAAGCGATTCCGTCGATACGGTGCATCTGCTTCTGGCTATTCTCCATAATCCCGAGATTCAGCGTATGGAATTCATAGCGCCGTTCCGTCAGGCCGGCATCGACTACCAGTCGTTGCTCGGACTCCTCCAGAACAAGGCTGACGCTCCCCGCGCGGGAGCCGGATTCACCGACGAGGAGGAAGACGAGGATGAGGAGGAAACTTCGCGGAACTCTTCCCGCAAGGCTCCCGAAAACCGGACGGCCTCTCCGAAAGGAGGGCGCGGCAACGACACCCCGACGCTGGACAAGTTCGGTAACGACATGACCCGTGCCGCCGAGGACGGCCGTCTTGACCCTGTTGTGGGCCGTGAAGTGGAAATCGAGCGTCTGGCCCAGATTCTTAGCCGCCGCAAGAAGAACAACCCCGTGCTGATAGGTGAACCGGGTGTAGGCAAGTCCGCCATAGTGGAAGGGTTGGCACTGCGTATCGTCCAGCGCAAGGTTTCGCGTATCCTTTTCGACAAACGCGTGGTGTCGCTCGATATGGCTTCCCTTGTAGCCGGGACAAAATATCGCGGTCAGTTCGAGGAACGTGTCAAGGCGATATTGAACGAACTTACAAAGAATCCCAACGTCATCCTTTTCATCGACGAGCTGCATACCATCGTAGGGGCCGGAAACGCCGCCGGACAGATGGATGCCGCCAATCTTCTGAAACCGGCGCTCGCCCGCGGTGAAATCCAGTGTATCGGCGCCACCACCCTTGACGAATACCGGAAGAATATCGAGAAGGACGGCGCCCTTGAACGCCGTTTCCAGAAAGTGATGGTCGAGCCTACCACTCCCGAGGAAACGCTTCAGATACTCAACAACATCAAGGACAAATATGAGGCGCATCACAATGTAAATTATACGCCCGACGCCCTCCAGGCCTGCGTGTCCCTTACGGAACGCTATGTATCGGATAGAAATTTCCCGGACAAAGCCATTGACGCCCTTGATGAGGCCGGATCGCGAGCCCATATCACCAATATCGTGGTGCCCGAGGAAATCGAGCAGCTTGAAAAAGACATCGTTGAGGCCGGTGCTGCAAAACTGGCTGCCGCGCAGTCGCAGAATTTCGAGAAGGCGGCTTCATACCGCGACAAGGAGCAGAGTCTCAAGCAGCAGCTTGCCGACGCAAATGCCCGCTGGGAAAAACAGCTTGAAGCGGACCGCGTTACCGTCGACGAGGATAAAGTGGCCGAAGTGGTGGCCATGATGACCGGTGTCCCTGTGCAGCGCATCGCCCAGGCCGAGGGTTCGCGTCTCCGCGCCATGGGACCCAGACTCAAGGAGGATATCATCGGACAGGACGCTGCGATAGAGAAGATAGTGAAGGCTATCCAGCGCAACCGTGTAGGTCTGAAAGATCCGAATAAACCCATCGGTTCATTTATGTTCCTCGGGCCGACCGGTGTAGGCAAGACTCACCTGGCAAAGAAACTGGCCGAATATATGTTCGACAGCGCCGACACACTGATTCGTGTCGACATGAGCGAATACATGGAGAAGTTTACCGTCAGCCGTCTTGTCGGAGCCCCTCCGGGATACGTAGGTTACGAGGAGGGTGGGCAGCTCACCGAAAAGGTGCGCCGTAAGCCTTATTCGGTAGTCCTTCTGGATGAAATCGAGAAAGCCCATCCGGATGTATTCAATCTGCTCCTCCAGGTGCTGGACGAAGGACGACTGACAGACAGTCTCGGCCGACAGATTGATTTCAAGAACACTCTGATAATCATGACCTCCAATATCGGTTCGCGTCAGCTGAAAGATTTCGGTTCCGGAGTAGGCTTCGCCACCCGTGACGCAGCCAAGGAGAAGGAGTATAACGATTCCGTAATCCAGAAAGCGCTCAACAAAGCGTTTGCCCCCGAATTCCTCAACCGCGTGGATGACATTGTGATGTTCGATTCTCTCGACCGCGATGCCATATTCAGGATTATCGACATTGAATTGCGCGGATTCCGCAAGCGCCTTGAACTGATGGGTTACCGTCTGGAGATTTCTCCCGAGGCGAAGGATTTCATCGCCGGAAAGGGTTACGACCAGCAGTACGGCGCCCGTCCGCTCAAGCGTTCTCTTCAGAAGTATCTTGAAGATCCCCTGGCGGAACTTATCATCAATTCCGAGCTTGCAGCCGGCGATCTTATCAAGGTGGATTTCGACAAAGAGAATTCCAAAATTCTTACCTCGATTGTAAAGCAGGAACCGGAAGCTCCGCAGATTCCGGAAACGACACCGGAGGCCTGACCGGAATTTTCTGCCATCTGGCAGAAAAACTGACAACGCATTAACAAACTTTACGGAAAAATGCCAATCCCCGCGATTGGCATTTTTTTTGCTCAGTTGTTATCATGAATAGACAACAATTAAAAAAACGATATATATAACATGGCAACTAAAAAAGGTTCAATCGGCGTTACAACCGAAAACATCTTTCCCGTCATCAAGAAATTTCTTTACAGCGACCATGAGATTTTCCTCCGCGAACTGGTATCCAACGCGGTGGACGCAACCCAGAAAATCCGTACTCTCTCTTCTTTCGGCGAATTCAAAGGTGAACTCGGTGAACTGAAGGTATCGGTCAAGGTTGACAAGGAGGCCGGCACGCTCACCGTCTCTGACCACGGTATCGGCATGACCGCCGAGGACATCGACCGCTACATCAACCAGATTGCGTTCTCCGGCGCCGAGGATTTCCTCGAAAAATATAAAGACAACGCCAACGCCATAATCGGCCATTTCGGTCTGGGCTTTTACTCAGCCTTTATGGTTGCAAACAAAGTCGAGATTCTCTCTCTGAGTTATAAGGAGGGTGCCGAGGCTGTCCGCTGGACCTGCGACGGTTCTCCCGAATTCTCGATGGAGGCTGCCGAAAAGGCTGATCGCGGTACGGACATCATACTTCATATCGATCCCGAGAACGCCGAGTTCCTTGAACAGGCTCGGATTGACACGCTGCTCCGAAAATATTGCCGGTTCCTTCCCGTTCCGGTCGTTTCCGGCAAGGAACAGGAATGGAAAGACGGCAAGATGACCGATACGGACAAAGACAAGGTCATCAACTCTACCGAACCTCTCTGGACAAAGAAACCCGCCGACCTGACGGACAAGGATTACATCGCGTTCTATCATGACCTCTATCCGGGTCAGGACGATCCCCTGTTCTGGATTCACCTGAACGTGGATTATCCCTTCAACCTTACCGGAATTCTCTTCTTCCCGAAGATTCACAACAATTTCGAGGTCACCAAGAACCGCATACAGCTTTACTGCAATCAGGTATATGTTACCGATTCCGTAGAGGGCGTGGTACCCGAGTTCATGATGCTTCTTCAGGGAGTCATCGACTCGCCGGATATCCCCCTGAATGTATCGCGAAGCTATCTCCAGAGCGATACCGCCGTAAAGAAGATTTCCGGATATATCACCAAGAAAGTGTCTTCCCGTCTTGAAGACCTCTTCAAGGCCGACCGCAACGACTTCGAGGCCAAGTGGGATGACATCAGCATCTTCATCAAATACGGTATGCTGACCGACGATAAGTTCCGCGACGCCGCCATGAAGTTCTGTCTGCTCAAAGATACCGAGGGGAAATACTTCACCATCGACGAATACAAGGCCCTTATCGAGCCGAATCAGACGGACAAGGACGGAAATCTCGTTTTCCTCTATGCCACAAACGCCACCGACCAGTACACCTACATCCAGGCTGCCAATGAACGCGGTTATTCCGTACTGCTTATGGACGGTCAGCTCGACAGTCACTTCGTAGGTATGCTTGAGCAGAAAATCGAGAAAAGCCGTTTCGTGCGTGTGGATTCCGATGTCATCGACAATCTGATTCTCAAGTCGGAGCGCAAGAGTGCGGATCTCTCGCAGGCAGACCGCGATATGCTGACAACCCTGTTCAGCTCCCAGATTCCGAAAGCCGACAAGATGCAGTTCTTTGTCACTTTCGAGGCCCTCGGCGAGAACAGCGCCCCGATTGTGATTACCCAGAACGAATATATGCGCCGTATGAAAGAGATGGCTGCCCTCCAGCCCGGCATGAACTTTTACGGCGAGATGCCCGACAGCTACAACCTGACGGTCAATGTGGATCAGCCTGTCGTAAAGCGCATCAGCCAGGAGGCTTCCGCAGAGCTTTCTGCAAAATTGTCCCCGCTTAACGATTCCATCGCTTCCAGCAATATCCGGATCGAAGAAATCAACAAGGCCGTCAAGGACAATAAACCCGATGCGGAGCAGGAGAAGCAGATTCAGGAACTCATGGCGGCCGTCGACAAAGATCGCCATACTGAAACCGAGATGATTTCCGGATATGCCGCCGGACAGCCTCTGGTCCGTCAGCTTATCGACCTGGCCCTGCTGGGTAACGGTCTGCTGAAGGGAGCTGACCTTTCGGCATTTATCTCCAGGTCGGTAAAACTGCTCTAATACTCCACTGAGATACGAAGGGATATCCCTTTGCAGCTATAAATCCCGTCTTTTCCGCCAACTGGCGTCAAGGACGGGATTTGTGTATTTGGCCGATTGTTCGTAACTTTGCGGCGTCTTTTAACTCCAGCTACTAAAGTTGCTATGTCTGACAACGTTCTGTCAAAATTACTGCGATATATAATAGCGACTGCCACAGTTTTGTCAGTCGGGCTCCATGCGGAAGCCGCGCTGGCGGATGCGGTTGCCCGTGAATTTACGGCCGATACGGTAGCCATTGTCTCTGATACAGTCAGCACACCTCCGGCACGCCGTAACATCATCGGAAAAATCATCGATTATTTCAACCATACCAATGATGTCAGTCCGGAAAAGAAATTCGACATTTCCGTCATCGGTGGACCGAACTATTCCGAAGCCACGTCGTTTCAGGTAGCGGGACTCATTTCCGGACTGTATAAATCCCGGCGTGATTCCCTGACGCCGCGGAGCGATGTCTCAATCTACGCCCAGGGGTCGGTGACGGGGTTCTATAATTTTGGTATCAAGGGGAATCACATTTTCCCGAGCGACCGTATGCGCCTGGTCTATGACGCGAATTTCTGTCATTTCCCACTGAAATTCTGGGGGATAGGTTATGAGAACGGAATCAATAAGGACAACGAGTCGAAATATACCGAACTGCAGTCTGCCTTTACTCTCCAGTGGCTTTTCAGGCTCCCCCGGAGCATATACCTGGGGCCGTCCGCCAATTTCAACTACCAGAAAGCCACGAAAGTCGAGCGGCCCGAATTGTGGGAAGGGGAGGATCTGAGGGTCTTCAATTACGGAATGGGAATTGTCTTCTCCATAGATACCCGCGACCTTTCGACCAATCCTCAGAAAGGGTACTATATCGGTTTTCACCAGCAGTTTTTCCCCGGGTTCATGGGAAATGACTATGCGTTCTCGATGACAGAGGTTTCCGGTATGTATTACCGAAAGTTCTGGCCTACGGGAATAATGGCATTCCGTCTACACGGCGCGTTCTCCTATGGCAACACTCCGTGGGGAATGATGCCTACTCTCGACAGGGGAAATGCTGTCAGGGGATATTACGAAGGTCGTTACCGCGACAAGAACGAGATGGATATGCTGGTGGAACTCCGCCAGCACGTGTGGCGGCGCAACGGGGTGGTGGTATGGGCCGGCGTCGGCTCCGTTTTCCGGCATTTCGATGAAATACGCTGGAGGACACTCCTGCCTACATATGGCGTAGGCTACCGATGGGAGTTCAAGAACCGGGTGAATGTGCGTGTGGATCTCGGTTTCGGGAAGCAGTCGATGTCGGTCAATTTCGGTATTAATGAAGCGTTTTAGGAAACGCTGGATTTAGATTAGTTAAGCAATTGTCAATAATAGATTGGCAGATGTTATTTACAATTGCTCATGTGTTAAATTCTAATGGATATATTGTTTTGAATACTAAGTTTAACAAACTAAAAGGATATTTCGTGCGTCCGGTATGCCGGTTTTTCCGGGATATGCGTTGGCTGGCCCTATGGCTTCCGGTCGCGCTGATGGTGCCGAACGTGGCGCTGAGCATTACGGAGAATCTGGACTTTCTTGCGGCGACAGCCAATATCCTCCTGCCGTTTGGTGTATATCTGATTCTTATGTCAGCCTGGAAACGCACGGGTGGTATGGTTCTTCTGATGCTTCCGTTTATGATTTTCGCAGGATTCCAGATTGTATTGCTGTATCTCTACGGCAGTTCCGTCATCGCGGTGGATATGTTCCTGAATGTAGTGACCACTAACGTTTCTGAGGCGACGGAATTGTTGGCCAATCTTCTGCTGGCAATGGCTGTGGTTATTTTGTTGTATGTGCCGGCAATCGTATGGGGAATTGTATCCCTGTGCAGAAAACAGACGCTTGCCTGTGCTTTCCGTCGGAAAATGGTCCGGTGGGGGGCGGTTTTCGCCGGAGCAGGAACTGTTGCAGTCATGGCGGCGTATGCGTCTCAGTCCGGATATAATTTCGTCTACGACACATTTCCGGTCAATGCAGCCTCGAATCTTATAGAGGCCTGCCACCGGTACAGCGAGACCTCCAATCATGCCGCGCTGGCACAGGATTTCCGTTACAGCTCCGAGGCTACGCATCCGGCGGATGAGCCGGAGATATATATGATGGTGATAGGGGAGACTTCCCGGGGTGCCAACTGGCAGCTGGCCGGTTACAAGCGTCCGACTAATCCCCGGCTGTCGAGCCAGGAGGGAGTGGTCTTTTTTCCGCGCTCGATATCCGAGTCCAACACGACCCATAAGAGTGTCCCGATGCTGATGAGTTTCGCCAGTGCCGAGAATTTTGATTCAATCGCCTATTACAAGAGTATCCTGACGGCTTTCAGGGAAGCCGGTTTCCGCACTTCTTTCATCTCTAACCAGCAGCGCAACCGATCGTTTACCGAACATTTCGGCAATGAGGCGGACTCGGTTATATATCTGTCCGGGACTCCGGGGGAGGCGCATCCCTACGATGCGGAAATGATTCCGCTGGTGCGGAAAATTGTAGCGGACACCACAGCTCTCAAGCAACTGATTGTTCTCCACTCCTACGGTTCTCATTTCCTTTACCGTGACCGTTATCCTGCGGAGTTCTCGTTCTTCACACCGGATAATGCTGTTGACGCCTCTCCCGGCCGACGGGCTGAACTGATTAATTCGTATGATAATTCCATCCGTTACACCGATGCGTTCCTCTCGGAGCTGATTGATGTCCTGCGGCAGCGGAAAGTGCGCGGAGCCATACTGTATGCCGCCGATCACGGAGAAGATATTTTCGATGATACGCGCCATCGGTTCCTTCATGCCTCGCCGAAACCCACATACTGGCAAATCCACCAGGCGACTCTCATTTGGCTTTCTCCGGAGCTGATTGCAGGGAATCCCGAGATGGCGGCGGCATTGGAGCGCAATGCCCGGAAACGTATCTCTCCCCAGAAATCTCTGTTTCCAACCGCCATGCAGCTTGCCGGGATCAGTTCTCCGTTTGTCATTGATTCCCTCTCGCTGGTCTCTCCCCGTTACAGCCCGGCCCCTCCCGTCTATCTCGATGACCTGAACCGTCCTCTTCCTCTATCATCCTGCGGTCTCACCCCGGCCGACACTCTCCGTATCAGTCCTCTCCTCAGATAACTTACGTGGAACAGTCGTAAGTTGCTGCTTTTCGGATAATATAACAAGAGGCTGCGGCGTCTGTGAAGTACACTTCAGGATGCCGCAGCCTCGCTAACATTTATTTTATGAAGTCTACCCTTCCGGGCGGAATATCTTTAAGGAAAACAGGAAATCAATCAGTGGTGAAGGAGAAGCGGATGACCCGGTGGTAGGGGGTGGAGGGAGTGACGGTCTGGGAGGGGAACTCGGGATGGTTGGGGGCATCCGGACAACCCTGACACTCGATTGCGACAGCGCAGTAGTCTTCATAGCAGGCTCCCTCTTTTCCGACAGGAGCACCGCCGACCCAGTTCCCGCCATAGACCTGGACGGCAGGCTGGTCGGTGGATACGGTTAGCTTCCGACCGGATCCCTGATCTGCCAGAACGGCAATAGGAGCTACTTCCGAACAGGAATCAGCAAGCCAGCAATTGTCGTAACCTTTTCCAAAGCGGATGGCGTCAAAACCGGAAATCAGGGATTCAGTAGAAGGCACAGCATCGGCGGGAAAAATGGATTCGCCGACAGGACGCGCCTCAAGGAAATCCATCGGAGTCCCGGTTACGGGCGCTTTCTCTCCGGTAGGTATAAGAGTGTCGTCGGTGGGGAGCCAGCGGGAAGCCATCAGACGAAGAGTCTGGTCCATGGCCTTGCGCGGCCCTGCGTTGTGACCGGCGAGATTGAAATAACTGTGGTTGGTAAGATTGACTACGGTAGGAGCGTCGGATATGGCGTCATATTCGGCGGTCAGATTGTTGTCATCGTCCCATGTGTAGGTTACAGAGGCTTTAAGATTACCGGGGTAGCCGGCGTCGGTATCGGCGCTTTCGAGGGTGAAACGTATTTTGCCCGGAGCCAGTTCCTCGGCGTTCCATATCCGGTTCTGGAATCCGTCGGGACCGCCGTGAAGATGGTTAGGTCCGTTGTTGACCGGAAGCGTGTACTCCTTTCCGTCCAGGGAGAATTTACCGCAGGCGATACGGTTTGCATAGCGCCCCGGAGTCTTACCGGCACAAGGACCGTCGGCGATATAGTCTGCAGGGTTTTCATAGCCGATAACTACATCAGCCAGCGTGCCGTTGCGGTCAGGAACAACAATGGCGTTGATGCCGGCGCCGAGCGACGACAGGACAACGGAAGCACCCCCGGCATTTGTCAGGGTGTATAATGTGATTTCTCCGACAGGGGAGGGAACCGTAGTTTTCAGAGTCTTCATGAAAAGGATTTATATTTTTAAGGTAATTTAGTCTTAGAGTCTTTAATCGGCGATATTGTCATGGTTGCCGAAGAGTCGTTTCTGCAGGGCGCGCAGCGCCGGAATCTTGTCCTCCTTGCTGACAAGGAAAGAAATGTTGTAGTTGCTTCCTCCGTAGGAAATCATACGCACCGGGATGTCATGTAGGGCGGCAAGGGCCTCGGCTTCGAATCCCTTGTTGTGCCATTCAAGGTCGCCGACCACGCAGATTATCACCATGTCACGGTCGATGGTGACTGTGCCGATCTCGCGCAGTTCATCGACGATATGTTCCAGCTTGAGAGGACTGTCGACCGTAACGGAGACACCTACTTCGCTGGTGGCAATCATGTCGATAGGGCGTTTGTAGTTATCAAAAATCTCGAAAACACGGTGCATGAATCCCGAAGCGAGCATCATACGCGACGATTTGATTTTGATCGCTATGATATCGTCTTTGGCCGCTACGGCTTTGATTGAACCGGAGGTGTCGACATTATGGATAAGTGTGCCGCGGGCCGACGGCTCCATGGTGTTGAGAAGTCTTACCGGGATGTTATTGACTTTAGCGGGGAGAACGCAGGTGGGATGCAGAATCTTTGCGCCGAAGTAAGCAAGTTCGGCGGCCTCGTCGAAATGAAGTTCAGCCACAGGCGTTGTCCCTTCTACGAAGCGGGGGTCATTGTTGTGCATCCCGTCGATATCCGTCCAGATTTCGATTTCCTTCGCCATCAGAGCTGCCCCGATAAGGGAGGCGGTAAGATCCGAACCTCCGCGGCGGAGGTTGTCGGTTTCACCGTAAGCGTTGCGGCAGATATACCCCTGGGTTATATAGAGGTCCGCATCGGGATTCTCTTCCAGGAGGGCGCGCAGATGAACGCGGATGTAATCCATATCGGCCTCGCCGTTCTTGTCGGTACGCATATATTCAAGCGCCGGAAGGAAACCGGAATTGATACCGGACTCACGCAGATACAGGTGCATCAGTTTGGTCGAGAGGAGTTCTCCCTGTGCGAGAATCTCGCGTTCCTCGAAAGAGGTGAAACTGTCGCGCGCCAGGGACCTCAGCAGCGAGAAAATGGCGGCCACTTCCTCGTCTGCCTCCATACGGACTTCCACATCGGTAAACAGCAGGGCCACTACCTGACGGTACTTACGTTCCAGGTCGTTGATTATTTCTTTCGCGCCGTTGACGTTGTGTTTGTAAAGATAATCGGAAATCTCCACAAGGGTATTGGTGGTGCCGGACATAGCCGAGAGGACCACGATATTCTGTCCGCGTCCTGAAATAAGTCGGGCCACATTGCGGATGCGTTCGGCCGAACCTACGGAGGTTCCTCCGAATTTCAGGACTTTCATATTGTTGCAGGAGTGATGATTGTCGGTCATTTGGGGTAAGTGTGACTTATTCGGAAACAAGCTGTTTGTTGCCGCAGCGGAGTACGCGGGCCGGATACTGCTCGACAAGCTGCAGATTGTGGGTGGCCATCAGTACGGCCGTCCCCTGTCTAGCAATCTCCCGCAGATGGTCTACGATCTGCTGTCCGGTCTCCGGGTCGAGATTTCCGGTGGGTTCGTCGGCAAGGATCAGTTTCGGACGGTTCAGGAGGGCGCGGGCGATTACTATGCGCTGTTGTTCGCCTCCCGACAGCTCATGAGGCATCTTATAGCTCTTGGTGTGCATACCGACCTGACGGAGAACCTGCTCGATTCGGTCGTCAATTTCTATTTTATCGCGCCAGCCGGTGGCATTGAGGACAAAACGCAGATTTTCGTAGACGGTGCGGTCCGTCAGCAGCTGGAAATCCTGGAAGACGATGCCGATTTTGCGGCGGAGCATCGGGATTTCTTTACGCCGGATGCCGACCAGAGGGGTGCCGAATACTTCGGCCTCGCCGGTAAAGACAGGAATCTCGGCATAGATGGATTTCATCAGACTCGACTTGCCGCTTCCCACGCGCCCGATGAGATATGCGAACTCTCCTTCCTCGAGGGAAAAGCTGACGTGCTTCAGCACCACAAGCTCCTTGCGGAGGATTTCGACATCGTTATATTTGAGGATACTCATTTATTTCTTGTTTTCTTTCGTTGCAAAATTACTCCATAATATACATTAAGGCTTCCCTCCGTATGATAATTAACAAAATTTTAACACTTTTGAGGCCAGAGATGTTGTGAAGTAAAATTTTTAGGTGTAATTTTGCAGTTTGAAAAATCATATAAAACAACATAAGTCCAACACAAATGCAAGTCACACTCGAAAAGACCAACGACCTCGACGCAACCATCAAGGTTGAGGTAGTTGAAGCAGACTACGCAAAGAAGGTCGACAGCGATCTTCGCGAACTTGGCCGCACCCGCCAGATTCCCGGTTTCCGCAAAGGCCATGTTTCCATCGAACACCTCCGCCGCCTCTTCGGCCGCGACGTAAAGAGCCATGTCCTCAATGACGTCGTTTTCCAGGCGGTAATCGAATATCTCCGCGAAAATAAAATCGACATCCTCGGCGAACCCCTCCCGAAGAAAGTTGAATCCATCGACATGGCCCAGAAGGACTATACTTTCGAGTATGAAGTAGGTCTGGCCCCCGAAATCAATGTCGAGGTCAACAAGGATATCAAAGTTCCTTTCTATACCATCGAGGTCTCCAAAGAGATGCTCGACGAACAGGACAAGGCCCTGCGCAATCGCTTCGGCGCCCAGGTGCCCGGCGAGGAAGTGGAGAAGACCGCCCTCGTCAAGGGTGCCATCATGCAGCTTGACGCCGAAGGGAACGTCCTGACAACCGAGGATGCCATCCAGGTAGTGGCCGGTATCGTGTCGCCGCAGCACTTTGCCGATCAGGCCGAGGCCGAGAAGTTCCTCGGCAAGAAGGTAGGGGACAAAGTTGTCTTCAATCCTGCCAAAGCCGAAGGGGACAACAAGGTAGCCCTGGCTTCCATGCTGAACGTTGACAAGGCCCGTGTCGAAAACCTTACCTCCGATTTCGAGATGGCCATCTCCGAAATCATCGTTCTCCGTCCGGCCGAACTTGGCGAGGAATACTACAAGCAGGTATTCTCCGGCAAGGAAATCAAGACCGAGGAAGAGTACTGGGAAGCCCTCAAGGAGCTTATCGCCCGCGAACTAGTCCAGAATTCCGACTTCAAGTTCAACATCGATGTACAGAAAGAACTGATTGACAAGTTCGGCAACTTCGAGCTTCCCGCCGATTTCCTTAAGAAATGGCTTGCCGCCCGCAATCCCGAACTGACCCCCGAAAAGGCTGCCGAGGAATACGACAAGATGGTCCCCTCCATCAAATGGGAACTTATCAAAGGTCAGATCGCCCAGAAGCAGGACATCAAGGTCAGCGAAGAAGACCTTCTGAATTTCGCCAAGGGGTCGGCTCTGCGTCAGTTTGCCCAGTACGGTATGTTCAACATGACCGACGACGTAATCACCGACTATGCCAAGCGTATGCTCGAAGACAAGAAGTTCGCCCGTCAGCTCTATGAGCAGGCTTCCGATACCAAGCTCTTCAATGCTCTCCGCGCACTTGTAGAGACCGAGAACAAGACTGTTTCTCTCGATGAGTTCAAGAAACTCGTAGGCGCGGAATAATTCCCCGTTAAGAACGGACGGACCCTTCTTTGCCTACCTGTCCGCTATACCGTAAACAGCGCTGTGTCAGTATGGGACACGGCGCTGTCGCGTTGTTGCGGAAGGAAGACCGGCCGTTTTTCTCTGCGCCGGGCGCCATGTTTCTGCAGAAGATGCCGATTTTTTTCTGTAATTATAGTTGAAATCAGAGAAAAAAGTTGTATCTTTGAATTATAAAATCAACCCGATAGAATCAGAAATTAAATTAGAATATGAATAACGATTTCCGTAATTACGCCGTGAAGCACCTGGGAATGAACTCCCTGGCGCTTGACCAGTATGTATCGGCATCCGACGCGGCCATCCGCTCCAGCTATATTTCCCCCACAATCATCGAGGAACGTCAGCTTAATGTCGCCCAGATGGATGTGTTCTCCCGCCTGATGATGGACCGCATTATCTTTCTCGGTACAGAAGTGAACGACTATACCGCAAATGTTATCCAGGCCCAGCTGCTTTACCTGGATTCAGCTGACCCCGGAAAGGATGTTTCCATCTACATCAATTCTCCCGGTGGATCCGTATATGCCGGACTGGGCATCTATGACACTATGCAGTACATCTCATCCGACGTGGCTACTATCTGTACCGGCATGGCCGCCTCCATGGCCGCCGTGCTGCTTGTCAGCGGTACAGCCGGAAAGCGCTTCGCCCTGCGTCACTCCCGGGTGATGATTCATCAGCCGATGGGGGGCGCCCAGGGGCAGGCTTCCGATATAGAAATCACGGCCCGCGAAATTCTCAAGCTGAAGAAAGAACTCTATCAGATTATCGCCGACCACTCCGGCCAGTCGCTTGAGAAAGTAGAGCGCGATTCCGACCGAGACTACTGGATGACGGCTGAGGAAGCCAAGAACTACGGCATGATCGATGAAGTCCTCATCAAAGCCAGACACTGATTGAATCCCTCCATGCGCTGCTGCGGAGCCCTTTGCGGGTTCCGCAGCAGCGGCGGAGGATAATGATAATTTCCCGACCTGTCAAGTATAGAGTTTTTACTTAGAAAGGTTTAATTTCTCAATGGCAAAAAAGAAGATTGAAACGTGTGCGTTCTGCGGAAGACCGGGCTCGGCTTCGGAGGTGATGATACCTTCCGGAGTGACCCCCGGAATATATCTTTGCGCCGAATGTGCTGACCAGATCCATGACCTGCTGTCGGAATACCGCCATCAGGTCGGCACAGGCGTGTCTTCAGGCAAAAGTGTCCCCGGCACGAAAGAGGGAGACAAGAAGCTCGCCGACCTTCCCAAACCCAAAGATATCTGCAAGTTCCTGGACCAGTATGTAATCGGCCAGGACAGCGCCAAGCGCTATCTGTCGGTGGCCGTCTATAACCATTACAAACGTCTCGCCCAGGCCCAGGCCGCCGGAGACAAGGAGATGGCCGACGTGGATATCGAAAAAAGCAACATCATCCTTGTAGGTCCGACGGGAACCGGCAAGACCCTGCTGGCGAAAACCATCGCCCGGATGCTTGACGTTCCTTTCACCATCGTGGACGCCACCGTGCTTACCCAGGCCGGATATGTCGGCGAGGATATCGAAAGCCTTTTGACGCGCCTGCTCCAGGTTGCCGACTACGATGTCGAGCGTGCCCAGAAGGGTATCGTATTCATCGACGAAATCGACAAAATCGCCCGTAAGGGGGATAACCCGTCGATTACCCGCGACGTGTCGGGCGAAGGTGTGCAGCAGGGACTGCTCAAGCTCCTGGAAGGTTCGATAGTCAACGTTCCCCCCCAGGGAGGGCGCAAGCATCCCGAACAGAAGATGATTCCTGTCGATACAAAAGACATCCTTTTCATCTGCGGAGGAGCTTTTGATGGAATCGAGCGCAAGATTGCCCAGCGACTGAACACTCATGTCGTCGGCTATTCCACCGATGCCGCCCGCCAGCGTGTCAACCGCGACAATTATCTGGCCTACGTGGCTCCCCAGGACCTGAAATCGTTTGGACTTATTCCTGAAATCATAGGACGTCTGCCGATTCTGACCCACCTGGACCCGCTGGACCGCGATGCTCTCCGCAGAGTGCTGACCGAGCCCAAGAACGCCATCACCCGTCAGTATGAGAAACTTTTCGCCATGGACGGCGTGAAACTGACGTTTGCTCCCGAGGCTCTCGACATGATCGTGGACAAGGCGATAGAATACAAGCTCGGCGCCCGCGGTCTTCGCGCCATAGTAGAGACGGTGATGATTGACGCCATGTATGAGCTTCCTTCCGGCAAAACGAAGAAGTTCGAGGTTACCGCCGACTATGTTGTGGAGAAACTGCAGCAATCCCATTTTGAACTCAACAAGGATGTCGTCAAAGACTCCTGATTCTTCTCTCTAACCATCTATATCCATGACAACGAAGCAACAACTTGCCCAGGCCCTGAAACAACATTTCGGCTTCGACAAATTCAAAGGCAACCAGGAGGCCATCATGCTTTCCCTGCTCGAAGGGAAGGACGTATTCGTGCTGATGCCTACCGGGGGCGGAAAATCCCTGTGCTATCAGCTTCCGTCGCTTCTGACGGACGGAACAGCAATAGTGATTTCCCCTCTTATCGCGCTGATGAAGAACCAGGTCGATGCGATGCGGAATTTCTCGGCTGACGACGGCGTGGCCCATTTCCTGAACTCCTCGCTTAACCGCGCGGCTATCGACCAGGTAAAGGCCGATGTCCTTTCCGGCAAGACCAAGTTGCTCTACGTTGCTCCGGAATCGCTGACAAAAGAAGAGAACATTGAATTTTTAAAGACAGTTCCCATATCGTTCTATGCTGTGGATGAAGCCCACTGTATTTCGGAGTGGGGGCACGATTTCCGTCCCGAATATCGCCGGATAAGGCCGATAATCAACGAAATCAATCAACGCCCGGTCATAGCCCTGACGGCGACGGCCACTCCGAAAGTGCAGCATGACATTCAGAAGAATCTCGGCATGAACGATGCCGTTGTCTACAAATCGTCGTTCAACCGGCCCAATCTCTATTATGAGATCCGCCCCAAGACGGCCAACGTGGACCGCGACATTATCAAATATATAAAGTCAAGGGAAGGGAAATCAGGTATAATCTATTGCCTGAGCCGCAAAAAAGTGGAGGAACTGGCTGAACTGCTGAAAGTGAACAACATCAAGGCGCTCCCATATCATGCCGGGATGGATTCCGCCACCCGCTCGGCCAATCAGGATGCCTTCCTGCTGGAACAGATAGATGTGATAGTGGCCACGATAGCATTCGGGATGGGTATTGACAAGCCCGACGTGCGCTACGTCATCCACTATGATATGCCCAAGTCCCTGGAGGGATATTACCAGGAGACTGGACGCGCCGGCCGCGACGGCGGGGAAGGCTCATGCCTTACTTTTTATTCGGCCAAAGACCTCAAGAAACTTGAGAAATTCATGCAGGGGAAACCGGTCGCCGAGCAGGAGATCGGCAAACACCTGCTGCAGGAGACGGCCAGTTATGCCGAATCGTCGGTATGCAGGCGCAAGACGCTTCTACACTATTTCGGCGAGAACTACACCGAAGACAATTGCGGGAACTGCGACAACTGCCTAAACCCAAAGAAACAAGTGGACGCTAAAGAAGACTTATGCGCCGTGATAGAGACAGTCGCGGCACTGAAAGAGAAATTTAAAGCTGAACACATCATCGACGTCATCACCGGCCGCGAAACCGCCGACGTGAAGACCTACAAGCACAATGAACTGGAAGTATTCGGTTGCGAACAAGGAACAGACCGGAAATATCTCAACGCAGTAATCCGCCAGGCCACCATCGCCGGCTACCTGGAACGGGACGTGGAGAATTTCGGTATGATTCGCCTTACCGACAAAGGGAAGAAGTATCTTAAAAAGCCTGTGGCGTTCAAAGTCGTGGAGGACAACGACTTCAACGAAGTAGAGGAGGAAGTGGTGGTCAAGAGCGGGGCTTCGTGTGCAGTCGACCCTGAGCTGTACTCCATTCTGAAAGATCTCCGGAAGAAAATTGCCCGCCGCCTGAATCTCCCTCCATACGTGATTTTCCAGGACCCGTCGTTGGAAGCCATGGCCACCACCTATCCCATTACGATAGAGGAACTCGCCAACATCACCGGTGTAGGCGCAGGAAAAGCCAAACGCTACGGCGAGGACTTTATCCGGGTGATCAAAACCCATGTGGAGGAGAACGAAATCGAGCGTCCCGAAGATCTGCGGGTTCGTTCGGTGGCAAACAAGAGCCGGATAAAAATTTCGATTATCCAGGCTATCGACCGAAAGATTGATCTTGACGAACTTGCCAATTCCAAGTGCATGGAGTTCGGGGAACTGCTCGATGAAATCGAGGCCATCGTCTACTCCGGCACTAAAATCAACATCAATTATTTCATCAACGAAGTAATTGACGATGACCATCAGGAAGACATCCTGGAATATTTCCATGAATCGGAGACTGACTCCCTTGCCGAAGCCATCCGCGAACTCGGCAGCGACTATCCCGAGGAGGAAATCCGCCTGATGCGTATCAAGTTCCTTTCCGAGATGGGTAACTGATATTTCCCTGCTCAGAAGATTTCATCTAACAAGCCGACCGCTGGATGCATTCGAAGCCAGCCGTCGGCTTGTTATAATAATAGCCCTTAAAAAATATTTCGGAAATCCACTCTTGGCAAGAGATACTTATCCCAATTGCAAAGATATGAATAAATTCTTAATCTCCACATATAAAAGAATCTATTTTTTACCACGTACCTGTAGAAACTGTAATCCCCTTTACATGAACTGACTCTGTTATGGAGAGTTTTGCAAATGGCTTCCCATTACAGATGTAATAGCTTGATATTTAAATGCTTATTTTCGGGCATTATCTCTTGCCAAGAGATAATGCCCGAAATCTGTCTTAGATGATGCCTTGTCTTACCAATCCAAAACAAATACAATGCGAAGCCTTAAAACAGTATTAAAATCATTTGCCGGTTATGCGATGTTGTCGGCAATAGTGTTAGCTGCTGTATCGTGTGGGAAAAACGATGAGCCGACGGTACCTCCCAGGCAGGAGACACCTAATAATCCCAACAATCCGACCACACCGGAACCGCAGCCTGAGATTACAGTTACCGTGCCGTCAGGAACCGATAATTCTGTTAACTTCCGGCAGGATGCCGACCGGATCGACATAGCCTTATCGGCCAATTTTTCAGCTTCATACGAGCTTCTGGTGTCCGGTGACCATGACTGGCTGTATCTCGACCGGACTTCAGGGACAGTTTCCGAAAGTACTTCAGGCAAGATCACCCTATATGCCAATCGGCGTGGACTGGAGCCTGGAATCCATGACTGTACCCTTATAGTCTCCACTGAAAAGGTCAGGAAAGAAATCCCGGTAAAAATAGACATTGCGGAATTCGTCCCTTTCGGCAGTCTGCGGAAAGTTACATCGTGCGACAGCCGGCTGGCGGTAACTTTCGCCGGTTTTTACAAGCGCGACGGCCATATCAATCTTAAATATAAAATCACCAACAATGGCGATGATATCCACGGACTCAAACTGTGGTCCCATCCTAACTACACATATTTTACCGATGACGTTTCAAGATACGACAAGGACAGCGGTCTGTGGTCTGTCCTGGGAAATCAATCTGGGACAGGGGATTTGACGACCTCTTTGCGTGCTGGAGAGACAATTGTATGTCTTCATGAATTACCGGGCGGCAACGGCGTTCCTTCCGGTCTTATGGACGCGCATCTGATGATATACACATACGGCACAGGAGACTGGAGTTGCGCCGGAAAATATATCGATTTTACGGGACTGGAATGTGAGGACCTGGATAATTTCAATCCCGATTACCGTCCTACACCTCCTCCGGCCCCTGAACCAGATCCGCAGATTACGATAGGAGAAAGCAGTCTGGATTTCTCAACAGATCTAAAAAAACTTGCCTTGTCGCTGACCACCGACCGCCCCGTTCACTATCAGATCAAGACAAGCGAAACATGGCTTGCCGTCCGACAGCCTGAAGGAGACCTCTCGGCCGGACAGCAGATTTCGCTGGAATTCAGGGTAAACCGCATGAATCTTACAGCGGGAGAATATAAGGCTGAAATAACCGTCTCGACACCTTTTCAGTCGATTGTGGTTCCCGTTCGTATGACTGTAACTGAATTTGTTCCTTACGGACAATGTGGGTATATAACCTATTGCGATGCCAGGCTCCCTGTAACTTTCAACGGATGTTATAAAAGTGGAGATGACGTCACTCTGATGTTTTTCATCCGCAATACGTCAGGTCAGAACATAAGCGGACTGAAACTCTGGCAGCATCCGAATTTCACCTATTTCGCCGATAATTCAGGGAACAGATATACGAAAGATACGGGTACATACGCTAAAATTGGTTCTGCTTCCGGCACAGGAGATCTGACCACCCGTATTGCGGCCGGAGAAGCCATCCACTGTACGTTCACTATCCGCAATGTAGCTCGCAATGCATCGTCGTTTACCACAGGAGTCTTGCGTATCTATAATTACGGTACCGGAGATTTCCCATGCAACGACAAAGAGATTGTCTTTACCAATCTTACCTGGACGAATCTCGATACGTTATTTGATTTCTGAGGACCTAACTGTGCATCTTAGCACAGAAGATATGCATATACGCGACCTATAACAGAAATAAGGAGCCCCATGAAAGTTCAGCAGAAAAAACTTTCATGGGGCAATTCTTTGTAGGAAGGAGGTCAGGCGAGGCGGCCGCGGAGTTCGTCAAGTTCCTGGGAGGCGAGTTCCCAGAGGGACATGGCGGTCTCCAGGTCGCGGTTACGGCGGGCGTGGCGGTCGAAGATGTCGCCGTCTACTTTGCCGGCGGCGATGTCGGCTTCGATTGAGGCGATGTCGGCTTCGATAGCCGAGATTTCAGCTTCGGCTTCCTCTACTTTGCGGGATGCTTTGCGGAGAATTTTGTCGCGTTCGCGCTGCTCGGCGTAACTCAGCTTACGGGGCTGCGTAGCCTGAGGGGAAGTCGCAGCGGAGGTCTGAGGGAGGGGGGATGCTGCAGGCGCGGATTTTTCTGTTTTCGCGGGGGTAGGGGCGTTTCGCTCAAGTTCCTGCAGGGAGGCCAGCTTCTTTTTCTCGAGGAATTCATAGATGCCGCCGAGACACTCGCGGACCTGTCCACCGCCGAATTCATAGACCTTCTCGACCAGTCCGTCAAGGAATTCGCGGTCGTGGCTTACCACGATGACTGTGCCGGTAAAATCCTTTATGGCCTGTTTGAGGATGTCTTTTGTAGCCATATCCAGATGGTTGGTCGGCTCATCGAGAATCAGCAGATTCACCGGTTCAAGAAGCAGACGAATCATAGCCAGGCGCGTTTTTTCGCCTCCGGACAGCACTTTCACTTTCTTGTCGGACGCTTCTCCGCCGAACATGAACGCGCCGAGGATGTCGCGGATCTTGGTGCGGATGTCGCCGACGGCGACGCGGTCGATGGTGTCGAAGACCGTTATGTCTTCGTCAAGCAGCTGCGCCTGGTTCTGGGCGAAGTAGCCGATTTTGACATTGTGGCCTATTTTCAGGGAGCCGGTGAAAGGGATCTCGTTCATGATACATTTCACCAGGGTGGATTTACCTTCGCCGTTCTTGCCGACAAATGCCACCTTCTCGCCGCGCTTGATGGTAAACGTGGCGTGATCGAAAACCTGATGGTCGCCGTAGGCTTTCCCTACGTTGTCGGCTATCACCGGATAATCGCCCGAGCGGGGCGCCGGCGGAAAACGGAGATTCAGATGCGACGTGTCGACCTCGTCGACTTCTATACGTTCGATTTTGGCGAGCTGCTTCATGCGGCTCTGGACCTGGACGGCTTTCGTGGCCTTATAGCGGAAACGCTCGATAAACGCCTCCGTGTCGGCAATCTCTTTCTGCTGGTTCTGGTAGGCACGCATCTGCTGTTCGACCCGTTCGCGGCGAAGCTCCACAAATTTGGAATAATTCACCGAATAGTCGTAAATCTTGCCGCAGGAAATCTCGATCGTGCGGTTTGTCACATTGTCGATAAACGCACGGTCATGACTGACCAGCACCACGGCGTTGGCTTTCGTGGCGAGGAACTGTTCGAGCCACTGGATGGACTCTATGTCAAGATGGTTGGTGGGCTCGTCGAGAAGCAGTACGTCGGGCCGCTGGAGCAAGAGCTTGGCAAGCTCGATACGCATACGCCATCCTCCAGAAAACTCCGCGGTCAGGCGGTTGAAATCCGAGCGCAGGAATCCAAGACCGATAAGAGTCTTCTCCATTTCGGCCTCCATATTCTCGCTCTGCTCCATAGCCAGCCGTTCCGAAAGGTCGGCTATGTCATCGATAAGCCGGGCATAGTCGGGGGATTCGTAATCGGTGCGCCCGGCAAGCTCGGCGTTCATGCGGTCGAGACGCTGCTGCATCTTGTCCACATGGGAGAACGCCTTGCGCACCTCCTCCACGACGGTCGTGGAGTCGTCGAGCTTCATCTGCTGGGGAAGATAGCCGATAGTGGTGTCCTGCGGGACGGCTACCTGACCTGAAGTAGGATGCTGCAGTCCAGCTATGATTTTGAGCATAGTCGACTTCCCCGCCCCGTTTTTGCCCACAAGGGCAATTCGGTCGCGGCGGTTGATAACATAGCTGATATTGTCGAAAAGTGATTTTGCGCTGAATTCTACCGAGAGGTTCTGAACGGAAATCAAGGTGTACGGGATTTAATGAAGGTGATGAATGACGATGCGGCGCCGGTCGGTAATGACCATATCGACCGCCACATCATGAGGTTCGGCCGGAATTTCCTCCTCAAGAAGCTGGAAGTCATAGCCTACCCCTACTTTGGTGGCGCGGGTCTCGGCCAGGAGACGGTCGTAATACCCTTTGCCGCGGCCGACGCGGTTTCCCTTGCGGTCATAGGCGACGGCGGGAACGACAATCAGCTCTATTTCGGAAATATCCGCGGTCTCGTTGCCCTGCGGCTCTTCGATATGAAAGGCGCCCAGGGCCATCCGGGAGCGGTCGTAAGGAAGAATATCCAGGTTAAGACCGTTCACGCGGGGAAGGAAGAAGCGCTTGCGTCCGCACCACCGGTCAAGAAACTCCCGGGTGGAGAGTTCGTCCGGAAGAGAGTGGTAAAGGAGAATTTTCTCGGCCAGGGCGAAAGCCGCCGACTGTTCCAGACGGTTGAACACAGTTGCCGCGGCCAGGGATTTCTCGGCATCGGACAGCAGACTTTTCCGGGTCTTCACCCGGTTGCGGATATCTTCCTTATTCATTTCTCACTGTTTTTGGCTTCCCGGAGCCCTGTCCCGGGGAAGGGGCGGAACTTTCGGGAGCGATAATCGGGAATGCGGCATTGCCGCTGAGAAGCTCGTCGATAGCGCGGAGGACATTGACATCGGCGCTGTTGGAGATTTCAAAATAGGCTCCGTAGCCGAGGGCGTCGCGCGCGATGAGAGCTTTCAGTTGATTAACAATCAAATCGTGGGAAATGTTGATGTAATACCATCGGGCCGGAATACCGTTACGGGAAGCGAACAGCACGAACTGGCGCAGCAGGGCGTCATCGTTGGGAAGAAGTTTGAGCAGGCTTTCCGTATCGGAGGCTTCGGCGAGCAGGTCGCGGTTGTCGTCGACATAATCGAACGCGAAGCGCTGGAGCAGCCCGGCGTTGGCTACATTTATATAATAGGAACTGATTCCCGAGGTGTCGTTGGGAACGAAAATGTCAGGCATTATGCCTCCGCCTCCGTAGACGGTGCGGCCGTTCAGGGTAGTGAATTTCAGCTCGGTGTTGAGCTTGATGGAGTCAGCCGAGAACATCTCCCCGCGGTTGTAGCGGTTGATTATATCGTGTTCATAGACGGAAAGATTGGAGTAATCTTTCTGGATGCTTCGTCCCGAAGGGGTATAATAACGACCGATAGTCAGACGGATGGCCGAACTGTCCGGCAGCACTGACTGGCGCTGGATAAGTCCTTTGCCGAAAGAGCGGCGTCCGATAATCAGACCGCGGTCATTGTCCTGGAGCGCCCCGGCGAAAATTTCCGAGGAAGATGCCGAGAACTCGTCGAGCAGCACCACAATCTGGGCGTCGCGGAAAGAACCGGTGCCGTCGGCCGTAATCGTGGACGTCGATGTAAAATCGCGTCCGCGGGTGCTGACGATGGTCTGTCCCGATTCCAGGAATTCATTGGCCATGAGATAAGCGATTTCCATGTAGCCGCCGGTGTTGCCGCGCAGGTCGATGATGAAATCCTGGGCACCTTCGCGGCGCAGGTCGCTCAGGCCCTGGAAGAATTCGTCGTAAGTAGTGCGGCCGAACTTATTGACCTTTATGTAGCCGATTCCGGGAGAGGCGATATAGGTGGCGTCAACGGTATTGACGGGGATGTCGCCCCTGGTCACCTCGTAAGTGAGTGTCTTCTTTGAGGTAGAGCGTTTGATGCCGAGCTTGACTTTGGTGCCTTTCTCGCCGCGGAGAGTCCTGAGAACTTTCTCGTTGGTGATGCCGATGCCGGCTATATCCTCGCCGTCGACTTTCACTATGCGGTCTCCCGGAAGCAAACCGACCTTTTCGGACGGCCCGCCGGGAATCACCTCGATAACCTTGATGGTATCGTTGTCGATCATAAACTGGATTCCCACTCCGCTGAAGGATCCTTCCAGGTCATCGTTGACTGCCTGGAGATCGCTTGCGGGGATATAGGCCGAGTGGGGGTCGAGATTCATCAGCAGACTCGGTATCGTTTTTTCCACGAGACTGTCGAGGTCGACCTCGTCGACATATTCGTTGCGGACGATATTCAGGATGGTCTGGAATTTTTTCTGGGCGGGCGTGGGGCCGTTTTCGCGGTTGACGAAATCACCGGCGAGAAAACCGAGGATAAACGTTGACGCTACAATGACCGGCACCCAGACCGAGATTTTCCTTATCTGTGACATAACTTACAATTCGGGGATATGGACACACTCAACGTTCGCGCGCCGGAGCAAATCGACTCCGTCGGTGATACGGTAAAGTTCATGATATACAACACGCCGGATCCCCGCCTGGATTATCAGTTTGGAACATTCCACACAGGGAGAGGCCGTAATATATAACGTGGCGCCGTCCGAAGAGTTGTTGCTGCGGGCCACTTTTGTGATCGCATTGGCTTCGGCATGAAGCACGTAAGGCTTGGTCACACCGTTGTCGTCCTCGCAGACATTCTCGAAGCCGGAGGGGGTACCGTTGAACCCGTCGGAAATGATCATGGAATTCTTAACGATGATTGCCCCTACCTTACGGCGCTGACAATAAGAGTTTTCCGCCCATATTTCAGCCATACGGAGGTAACGTCGGTCGAGCAGTTCTTGTTTATCAGGTTGTTCCATCGGAAACCGTTAAATATTCAACTCTACGAAATAGTCTGCAAAGTTACTCATTTTCCGATAATTCAGCAAATTAAAATTTTGTCGGCGGGGAAGATGTTAAACCTCCGGAGCAGTTTGGCAGAGTGGAGATTGTTTTGTAATTTTGTCGGCGCTTCAATGACTGAGTTCTTATTTCAATTTAATAACTAATTGTTTGTGATTATGATCAGACCAATCAAATATCTGTTTTCCCTGCTGGCCATCTGCATGATGGCGGTAGGATTGCCGGCCTGCGGCGATGACGACGAGCCCGTGGCCGCTGTCGTCACCATGGCTCCCGGAGCAGTGGCGAATATCGAGCTGGACTATCCGGCATCGATTATCCCGGGGAAAGTAATGTTCAATGCCACAGGAGAATGGGCAGCCGAGATTTTTCCGGAAAGCCGTGCCTCCAACAGTCATGTGTCCTGGATTGAACTGAGCGCTTACAAAGGTGGTGCCGGAAATCAGTCCCTCCAGATTTTTGTAACGCCGAACAATGAGCAGTCCGTCAGGTATGCATCCATAACTGTCAGCTCTCCGACAAACTCCATAACATTCCATGTCAGCCAGAAGGGGCGTCCCGCCAGCGGAGGCGGTAACCAACCAGAGCCTAATCCTGGAGAATAACGGACTTCACTGTCAGGCTGCTGCCATCTGAGCCGTTATCATAGTCCTCTCTCTATCCTGACGAAAAACAAGGCGATGTGCCAGAATTCTGAATTTTTCTGAATTTTGACATACCGCCGTTTTTTGTGCCTGAAAAATTAAGACGGTATTAAAAAAGTTTCGTAACTTTGTTGGCCGAAGTCCGAACTGAAGTCAGCCGGATATTTTCCTTTAGCGGAGAAATCCAACGACATACGGCTGCGTCGAGGCTTGATTAATTGTCTTTTGCAACTTTTACCGAAATTAATATCAATGAAATATATAGGAGCCCATGTCTCTACCGACGGAGGAGTCGCCTCCGCCCCTGTCCATGCCGCGCAGCTTGGAGCGAAAGCCTTCGCCATATTTACGCGCAACCCCTCGAGATGGAAGTCAAAGGAGATTTCCGGGGCGGATGCCGAGGCGTTCCGGCGCAATTGCCAGGAGCTGGGCTTTCTTCCGAAATTCATCCTGCCGCATGACAGTTTTCTGATTAACCTGGGCTCTCCGGACAATGCAAAGCTGAAGATGTCTCAGGAGGCTTTTCTCGATGAGATGAAGCGTTGCGAACAGCTTGGCCTTACAATGCTGAATTTTCATCCCGGTTCCCATCTGAACGAAATTTCCGAGCAGGAGTGTCTGGGCCGTATCGCGGACTCGCTGAACCGGATTCTTGAGCAGACCTGTGGAGTGACGGCGGTGATTGAATCCACGGCCGGCCAGGGGTCCAACCTGGGATTCCGCTTCGAGCATTTAGCCGAAATCATAGACAAAGTGGAAGACAAGAGCCGTATAGGGGTCTGTGTCGACACCTGTCATTCCCTGGCGGCCGGATATGACTTCACAACTCCGGAAGGATACTCCGCCGCGTGGAAAGAATTCGGCGATATCGTAGGATTCCATTACCTTCGCGGTATGCATCTCAACGACTCCAGGAAGGGGGTAGGCTCCCGGGTAGACCGTCATGCTCCGATTGGAGAAGGGGCGCTGGGGAAAGAGTTTTTCACTCTGCTGATGCGAGACCCCAGGATGGATGATATCCCCCTGATACTTGAGACTCCCGACCCCTCGCGCTGGCCGGAAGAGATCGCATGGCTTTACAGCCAGACTATCTGATCCCACACTGAATCTTTTAACTGTACATTCATCGAAAATAACTATCATGAAAACTAAACCCGACCTAAGTTTTTGGAAACTTTGGAATCTGAGCTTTGGGTTCTTTGGCGTGCAGATAGCATATGCGCTGCAAAGTGCCAATGTAAGCCGCATCTTTGCCACTCTGGGGGCGGATCCCCATGATTTGAGCTATTTCTGGATTCTGCCTCCCCTGATGGGCCTCGTTGTCCAGCCGATTGTCGGCACCGCTTCCGACAAGACATGGAACCGCATCGGCCGTCGTCTGCCATACCTGATTTTCGGAGCGGTGGTGGCCGTCATCGTTATGTGTCTGCTTCCCAACGCCGGCAGTTTCGGCCTGGCCGTCTCCTCTGCCATCCTTATCGGCCTTATTGCTCTTATGCTGCTGGATACGTCCATCAACATGGCCATGCAGCCGTTCAAGATGCTTGTCGGCGATATGGTAAACGAAAAGCAGAAAGGCCTTGCATATTCGATTCAGAGTTTCCTGTGCAACGCAGGCTCGATCGTAGGATATGTATTCCCGTTCCTGCTGACCTGGATAGGATTCCGCAACACGGCTGCCTCAGGCGTCATACCCCAGACGGTTGTGTTCTCCTTCTATTTCGGCGCGGCAATCCTGCTTGTATGCGTAGTCTACACCCTTGTCAAGGTAAAGGAATGGCCCCCCGAGCAGTACCGCGAATATAACGGCGGTCCGGAGGTGAAAGCTGACGGCAAACAGGAGAAAACCAACCTTCTCAAGCTGCTTGTCAACGCTCCCAAGACATTCTGGACCGTAGGTCTTGTGCAGTTCTTCTGCTGGTTCGCCTTCCTGTTCATGTGGACCTATACCAACGGCACCATAGCCAAAAACGCATTCTCCTGTCCCGAGACAACCACTGTCACCGGTATCGCCCAGCTTGGCGCCGACGGCAAACCGGCCGACATTTATTCCGCGAAATACATCCTCGTGGACGGAGACAAGGTTGCCGTCAACCACGGCAAAGCCTGTGTGGCCGGAATTGTGACGGCTGAAGGTGAATTCATTGCCGGCCGCAATATCTCGCTGGCAGACATCAATGTTGAAGCTGTCGAAATCAAAGCCGGCGGTCTTGACATCCAGGCTCCCACTCCCGGTGTGGAAATTCTTTCGCCGGTAGCCCGCGACGGAATTATCGCTTCGAAAGACGGAATCAGCGCATACGAATTCAACAAGGAAATCCCCACGGGAGGCATGAACGTGATTATTGACGGCAGCCGCCGTGTCATCACATCCTCATTTACGCTGGTAGATTACCTCTCCCGTATGGAGGGACCGACGAAGCTCACCCTGGCTGATATCTACACCCACGATCCCAAGACAGGCGAGCTGTTCGTGGACGGCACTTCGGAAGTGACTCTGCAGAATCCTCGCGAAGCCCGTCTGGAGACCTCCGTGGTTCTCAACACCGAATCTCCCCAGTACAATGACGCCGGCAACTGGGTCGGAATTCTGTTTGCCATCCAGGCCATAGGCTCCGTACTGTGGGCCATCGTGCTTCCTCAGTTCAAGAGCCGCAAGTTCTCCTATGCACTCAGCCTTGTGCTGGGAGCTGTCGGTTTCATTTCAGCAGGATATTTTACAGACCAGTATCTGCTGTTCGTATCCTTCGTGCTTATCGGATGTGCGTGGGCTGCGATGCTGGCCTGGCCGTTCACCATCCTTACCAACTCCCTCAAGGGCGGTAATATCGGAGCATATCTCGGCCTGTTCAACTGCTCGATCTGCATCCCGCAGATTGTCGGCGCTCTGCTTGGCGGAGTAATTCTCTCGGCCATCGGCGACCCCGATCAGCTTGCTCCCCAGTATATGATGATGGTTATCGCAGGCGTATCTCTCTTCCTGGGTGCCATATCGGTAGCCTTTATCAAGGAATCTCCGTCCAACAATTAAAAAGTCAATCAACGATGAAAAAACTGATATACGGTCTCGCTGTCGCCGCTACCGCCATGATTTTCAGCTCCTGCGGAGGTCATGAGGAATATGAGACATACGTGGCCACGCTGAAAGCGCAGCCTGCGGTAATCGATACAATCTCCTCCCCGGCAAGCTATGCCAATTACCTTGATTCGCTGGCCGAGAAGGCATCCGCTTTCGACAAACTCGGTGTAAAGCTCGATCCCACGCAGCAGGATAATCTGTCAGCGCTCTCGGTTGAGATTCAGGAGGCATTGACAAGGACTTATAACCGTCTCGCACAGACCCCTATGCCGCTGGACGAAGTTATGGAAGCCGTCCATCCTGTTGATTCTGTCGCGCCCGAAGAAGTGGTGATAGAGTGACCGAGCGTCCACAACGTGGCAGAACCTCAAGTTCCGTATTAAAAATGTAACATTTTTCAATAATTTATTGTTGCGATAATCTCCACAACATTAATTACTTAAAAGAAGAAAACCCGTCATTGTGGCGGGTTTTCTTCTTTTTTAAGAACTATTAACAGTTGTAAACAACAACTTTGTTATAAATTTGTAAAAACAATAGACAACTCAATCCATCCATAACCAGGATATGAAGCACATACCTCTCCATACCAATACGGAATTATCACTCGGAAATAAGTAGATAATTCTCTCTCGGACAATAATATCCCCGTCAGGATATTTCCGTGGGTCGGCAGGCATCCATCCAAACCGCCATATTCAAGTTGCCTGCCGGCCCACACTATACGAATCCACTACAAAACAATGTCAGAATGAGGACGTATAGGCCACACATACCTCCGGCTTCTGAATAAAGAGAAGATCCGCAGGACCGTCATGCTTTCGGCTGACTGCGGTATGCCTTCGGAGACATACCCATTATCTTTGAGAAAAGACGGGAAAAATAGAACTGGTCCTCAAAACCGAGCTTAAAACTGATCTGGTTCATTTTCATGTCCGTAGTATCCAGCAGCGCGCAGGCTTTACGGATTTTCAACAGATTGAAATAGGTCAGTGGGCTGTATCCCGTGCGTTTTTTGAACATAGCCGAAAGATAAGAAGAGGAAAAACCGGAGTAATCGGCAATTTCCTCCAGGGACAGATGGCGTTCGATATTTTCTTCCAGATAATGTACGGTCGATTCAATCACGTCGGAATCATGTTTCTGATTCCCGACTCTTCTGTAAAGCTTGAAATAGCGCATTGATTCCAGAAAATAATGGAACGCGGACACGGCATAGCGGATATTCTCCATCGCGAAAGAATCATTAAGAGTCGTGAATACTTCTTCGAAAAGATTTATGCGGTGGGTAATACGGGAGTCAAGACTCGGAGCTATTGTCTGCGGCGAGGGATCGGGAGCTACAAAATTTTTGGCCTGTGTCCCTTTGAAGTGTACCCAGTATATGGTCCATGGATTGTCGTCCGAAGCCGCATACGTGTGCGGCACCCCCGGAGGAAGTATGAAATACTGGTTTTCCGTCACTTCATATTTTGTTCCGTTCAGTTCAAACCACCCCGTCCCGTCGATACAATAGATGAATACATACTGGTCGATAGGTGGATCGCGCCGGCGATAATGGTGCAGCGCTTTGGGGTAATAACCTATGTCGGTTATATGGAGAAGACTTGTCATAGGGTCATTCTCCATGGCATCTATAATTACGCGGGGGAGGACTAACGAGCGTTCTCCATTGAATCCGGACTTAATCTTCATTTTCTAAATGGTTTGATGCAAAGATACATCATTCCACCCAATAAATGTGCCTGTGGAATCGAAAAAGTGAAATAGTCCATTTTATTTTGAGAATAATCCATTTTACCGCCACATTAATAGCTGTAACTTTGCGGTGTGAAACTGATTCAGGAACTTCCGGAGTAAATTGCTATCCGGGAAACGATTCGGACTACAACTAAAAATCATAATACACATGGAAAAATTCAACAAAGGATTCATCTATTTCATCTGCATCGTCTCGGCGATGGGTGGACTTCTCTTCGGCTACGACTGGGTGGTCATAGGAGGCGCTAAGCCCTTCTATGAAGTATATTTCGGAATAACCGATTCACCCGAACAGCAGGGCCTGGCTATGAGTATCGCCCTGGCCGGATGTCTTGCCGGCGCGATGGTATCGGGTTCGCTGGCCGACCGGCTCGGCCGCAAGCCTCTTTTGCTTACTTCGGCTTTCATCTTCCTTGTGACCGCCTACGGTACGGGAGCGTTCGACAGTTTCTCCAGTTTTCTGGTGGTCCGTTTCATCGGAGGAATCGCTATCGGTATCGCTTCCGGGCTGTCTCCGATGTATATCGCCGAGGTGGCCCCTTCCAATATCCGCGGAAAACTTGTCTCGCTCAATCAGCTCACCATAGTGCTTGGCATACTGGGGGCTCAGATTGTCAATTTTCTGATTGCGGAACCGATGCCGGCAGGGACCACGGTGCCAGCCGCCGATTCCTGGAACGTACTGATGGGGTGGCGCTGGATGTTCTGGAGCGCGGCTTTCCCCGCGGCTCTTTTCCTTCTGCTGGCTTTCTTCATTCCTGAGAGTCCGCGATGGCTGACGATGAAAAAACAGACCGAGCAGGCGCGCCTGATACTTACTAACATAGGCGGTGCGGAATATGCCGCTAAAGAAATCGCAGCCGTCAAGGCCGGCGAAACCAAAGCACGCGAAGAAAAGGGGGGAGGACTGAGAGTGCTTTTCAGCAAGCCTTTCCATTTCCTGCTTGTCCTGGGAATCGTAATCGCTGTTTTCCAGCAGTGGTGCGGAACAAACGTGATTTTCAATTATGCACAGGAAATCTTCTCGGATGCCGGATACGATCTTGGCGAAATGCTGTTTAATATTGTCCTCACTGGCATCACCAATGTTATTTTTACATTCGTGGCCATCTATACCGTTGACCGGCTCGGTCGCAAGAAACTGATGCTTATCGGTGCCGGAGGATTGGCGGTGATATATGCAGTTCTCGGAACCTGCTATTATATGCACGTGACCGGATTCTTCATGATTATCCTTGTGGTTGCCGCAATAGCCTGCTACGCGATGACGCTTGGTCCCGTAACCTGGGTGCTTATCGCTGAAATATTCCCCAACAGGGTCAGAGCTGTCGCAGTGGCTACGTGTACCTTCGCCCTGTGGGTAGGTTCTTTCTCTCTGACCTATTCCTTCCCCCTTCTCAACAGTTCGCTCGGAAGCTACGGCTCTTTCTGGATTTATGCAGCAATCTGCCTGGCCGGATTCCTCTTCTTCGTCACCCGTCTGCCGGAGACAAAAGGAAAGAGCCTCGAGGAACTGGAAAAAGAACTGGTCAAAGACGGACAGGAACAAATCATGTCCACGGATTTCTGAGTGAAACTAATCTGCCAACAACAAATAAAGACAAACAAATACCTTATATCTCATGGTCAAAGCATGGAAAGAAACAGTGGTTATCCCTACCTATGAGGTAGGAAAGCCCGAGAAAAATCCGATTTTCCTTGAAAAGCGAGTCTATCAGGGTTCCAGCGGAGTCGTCTATCCCTATCCGGTCATCGAGTCTATCTCCAATGAGAAGACTGACCACGAATGGCACTCCGTCTTCATCGAGAACGAATACATCAAGGTGATGATTCTTCCCGAACTGGGAGGCCGCGTACAGATGGCATACGACAAAATCCGCCAGCGCCATTTCGTATATTACAATCATGTCATCAAGCCGGCGCTTGTAGGACTTGCCGGTCCCTGGATTTCCGGCGGTATCGAATTCAACTGGCCCCAGCACCACCGCCCCTCGACATATATGCCGGTAGACTCTGCGATAGAAGAACATGAGGACGGCTCGGTCACCGTGTGGGTCAACGAAGTCGAAAGAATGTTCCATCAGAAAGGACGCGCCGGTTTCACCCTCCGGCCCGGATGCGCATATCTCGAAATCAACGGAAAGCTCTACAACGGCACCGATGTACCTCAGACTTTCCTCTGGTGGGCAAATCCTGCCGTGGCCGTCAACGACCACTATCGTTCGGTATTCCCGCCCGACATCAATGCCGTCTTCGACCACGGCAAGCGTGCCGTCAGCTCATTTCCCATCGCAACCGGCACCTACTACAAGATGGATTACTCGGCCGGAGTGGATATCGCCAACTACAAGAACATCTTCGTTCCCACGTCATATATGGGTGTCAATTCCAGGTATGATTTCGAAGGAGGTTACGAATGTGACACCCGGGCGGGGATGCTCCATGTGGCAAGCCATCATGTTTCGCCGGGTAAAAAACAGTGGACCTGGGGTAACGGCGATTTCGGACGTGCATGGGACCGCTGTCTCACCGATGACGACGGACCCTATATCGAGCTTATGGCCGGAGTCTATACCGAGAATCAGCCCGACTTCACCTGGCTAATGCCATACGAGGAGAAGGAGTTCACCCAGTATTTCCTTCCGTACCGCGAACTCGGGGTCGTCAAGAACGCCACAAAGGACTTGCTGATGAATATCGAGCCGGTAGAGGGCGGAAAAGTGCATCTCAAAGTGTTCGCGACGAGCCGCCAGACTGTCGTTATCCGCATCAATGATATATTCCGCAAGGAAATAACCATTTCTCCCGAAGAGATTTTCGAGGAGACAGTCGATACCGCAGGAACACCTTTCGACGAACTGACGGTTATCTTCGAGAAAGAGGGTCGCGCAGTGATGACCTGGCACACCGAACCTGACGAAATCCGGCCGATTCCCGATGCTGCGGAACCCGCCCTGCTGCCGTCGCAGATCAAGACTGTGGAGCAACTGTTTCTGACTGGACTCCATCTGGAGCAATACCGCCATGCCACCTACTCACCCCTCGATTACTACGAGGAAGGATTGCGGCGTGATCCCGACGATGTCCGCTGCAACAATGCCATGGGCCTCTGGTATATCCGGAAAGGGCGCTTTGAACTGGCCGCCCAATATCTTGAAAAAGCTGTCAGAATCCTTCAGAAACGCAATCCCAATCCCTACGACGGAGAACCGATTTACAATCTCGGCCTCGCTCTCAAATATCAGGGACGCTTCGACGAGGCTTACGACCGGTTCTACAAAGCTACCTGGAACGGAGCCTGGCAGGATGCCGGATATTTCGCCTGCGCCCAGATCAGTTGTCTGCGCGGCGATTATGCCGAAGCCCTTTATGAAATCGACAGGTCGCTCCTGCGCAACTGGCACAATCCGAAAGCTCGCGCTCTCAAGGCCGCCATCCTTGCGCGTATGGGACGGAAGGAGGAAGCCGAGGCGCTCTGTCGTGAATCGCTCGGTCTTGACAAGTTCAATTACGGATGTCTGTTTACTCTCGGCGAAACCGACCGGATAACGGAACTGATGCACGGCAATGCCTACAACTATGACGAGGTGGCGCTTGAATATGCCGCAGCCGGACTCTGGACTGAAGCCGAAGGGATCTGGGCTCTCGCGAAGAAGGACGGCGCCGTCACTCCGATGACAGATTATTATCTGGGATGGACTCTTCTCCGCGCCGGAGATGTCCCCGGAGCAGAAAAGGCGTTTGAGGAAGGATGCGCCGCTTCTCCCGATATGGTTTTCCCCAATCGTCTCGAAGCTATTCTGGCTCTGCAGGCCGCTCTGAAACTCAATCCCGAAGACGCCTGCGCCAACCACTATCTCGGAAATCTGTTCTATGACAAACGCCAGTATGACCTTGCGCAGGGTTACTGGGAACGTGCCTCTGAGCTGAATCCCGCGTTCCCGACAACCTGGCGTAACCTGGCCCTGGTGTACTACAACAAGCGCGGCGACAAGCAGAAAGCGCTTGATTGTATGGAGCGGGCTTTCTCCCTCGACAAGACCGATGCCCGTATCCTTATGGAGCTGGATCAGCTCTACAAGAAACTCCAGCATCTGTTTGACCGGCGCCTCGCGTTTCTCCAGACATATCCCGAACTTATAGCGCAGCGCGATGACCTGGTGCTGGAGGAGATTGCCCTGCTGAATCAGACGGGCCGTTATGCCGAAGCCATGCACAAGCTCGACTCCCATAAGTTCCATCCCTGGGAAGGGGGTGAAGGGAAAGTGCCTATGCAGTATCAGACGGCACGTGTGGAGCTTGCCAAAGAGGCTATCGCCGGAAAACGCTATGCCGAAGCCATAAAACTTCTGGAAGAATGTCTGGTGTATCCCGAACATCTCGGTGAAGGAAAGCTCTATGGTGCGCAGGAGAATGATTTCTATTATCTGCTCGGTATCTGCCATAAGGCTACGGGTAACGAAAAGGAGGCTGTCAGGTGTTTCACCCAGGCTACTCTCGGTCCGACGGAGCCGGCCGCAGCCATGTATTACAACGATGCCAAACCCGATAAGATCTTCTATGCCGGTCTGGCCTTCAGAGCGCTCGGCAACGAGACAAAAGCCCGCGCATACTTCAACCGGCTTGTGGATTACGGCAAGCAGCATCTGCATGAGAATGTGGTGATGGATTATTTCGCAGTATCGCTTCCTGATCTGCAGGTGTGGGACGGCAGTCTCGATGAACTGAACCGTATCCATTGCCTCTATATGCTGGCTCTCGGTTATGCCGGACTCGGCGACAAGGCACACAGCGAGCGTTACCTGGCCGAGGCCGAAGCCATGAATATCAATCATCAGGGAATCCAGGCGTTCAAGACTCTGGACAACTGTCGGTAAATCGCAGGCGGAATATCCGCCTTCATAAAAACAGGGCACCCCGGAAGCCGGTCTGAAAAGCGGCTTCCGGGGTGTTTGCGTTTTTTGCGGCGCCATTACCCGTCGGGGGTGATATCTGGTTTATGGTGTCGTTATTACTATCTATATGCTTTCTAATCTATTATGAGCCCTTTCAATAGAGCAAAGTAAATCTTAAAATTCTTGTATGACTGTTTGATAAGTCTTCATGAATCTTGATTATGAGAAACAATACACATCAAGGTGTCAGAAGATAGGTAATGGCTTGCAGTGTCCGCGGATTACTTGTAATCCTTGAGCATCTTCTGGAGACGCTGGCGGGCGAAGAATATACGGCTTTTTACGGTGCCGAGGGGAAGATTCATCTTCTCGGCAATTTCGTTATACTTGTATCCGGCCACGTGCATGGAGAAGGGGACACGGTAATCGTCGGAGAAGGAATTGATGGCAGCAGTGATTTCGCCGGCTGCGATAGAGCCTTCGGGCGTGTCGAGTCCCGATTCCTGGGGAAGGTTGAGATGATAGAGGTCTTCGGTCTGGTCGATGATTGTGGCGGAGCGCACTACCTTGCGGTAATTGTTGATGAAGATGTTGCGCATGATGGTGAAGACCCATCCCTTGAAGTTTACGTTTTCAACGTACTTGTCTTCGTTGTCGAGAGCCTTGAGAGTGGTATCCTGCAGGAGGTCGTATGCGTCGTCGCGGTTGGAGGTCAGCAGATACGCGAAGTTGAGCAGGTTGCTCTGGAGGCTGAGGAGCTTGGATTCGAAATTCTTTGAACTCATAATTGTAATAGTTAGAAGGTGTATTGTTGAGATGATTTTGTAACAACTTTGTGACTACGATGCAAAGATACGCACTATTTTTGAATTACCAAATTATTTCGACTCTTTTTTTGAATTTTTTGAAAAATTTTTTCAAAAAAATTATATAGTGTTGATAATCAATGCATTATACAAGTGTTAAAATTTTACAGTTCTGTTACAAAATTGCAAACCCAGGTTGTAACATCGCTATGTTATAGTGATAAATAATTGGTAGCCAATAATATATTGAATTCAAAACCTTTTATGTATGTTGATTGTTGCGGCAGAAAATAGTCATTTTGGTGAAAGAAATGTTAAATTGCAGGCCATAGAAGCGGATATATACATAAATAATAGTATAAAATCTTGCGCTGGCGTTACAAATCGTGTTACAACTCTGTAAAGATTGCAAGGGCGGATATTTATTTTGTCTGCCCAATGCCGGTTGCGGAGATGTAATCTGAAGAAATCGGATGTTACATTGCTGCAATAGTTGTTACAAGGGATGTAACAACTATGTTACGTGTTTCAGTGTAGGAGAGGTCAGTATCTTTTGCAGTTCGGCGGCAAGATAATTGCGGAAGTATCGCGACCCCGCGCGTTCGTTTCCGAGCAGTTTCCCGAGGCGTTCCATGGTCTGGGACGCGACGCCGTTAAGGTCCGCGATGTCGACTATCTGCTGCAGCAAGGACGCTATTCCGCGCTCGAGTGTGTCGGAGAAGTTGAGATGAAGTTCCGAAAGCATCGCGTAAGAGACAGTATAGAACAACAGATCCAGATGTTCTTCAAATCCCGGATGGAAGGAAGCGAAATCTTTAATCATCTGTCGGATATAGGAAATACGCGCTTTGCAGTATCCCCCGCGCCTGGACCGGTTCAATTCTTTAGATATGGCAATCTCGGATTTCGCTCGCAGTTTCCCGATATCCGGGTTAAGGAAAAACTCGAAATATTCTTTGGTTTCCCTCCGGGCATCGTATGCATCGAGGACCAACTGGATTAACTGTTCCTTATCAAGCGCCTGGAGTTCCTTTTTGAGCCTGAGTTTTGACATTGTCCCGTAAGATTAGAAATCTACCGTCAGACGGACATTGAACTGGCGGCGTGTCAGATAATTCGGCACCGCGTACTGGATACTGTTCACATCCGTTACCCAGTAATAGCTGGAGACATTTGAGATATCAAGCAGGTTGAACACGTCTACCCCCAGCCATATACTCTTGAACCAACGGTGGAGTCCCAAAGGCGATTCGTCCTCCTTGAGAGGAGAGAGGAGGGCGTAGTTCAGACCGATATCGACACGCTTGTATGCAGGAGCGCGGAAATAACCCTTGTCGCGCGAAGAGTGTGGCGCGGTGGTCGGAAGTCCGTCGGAAAAGATACCTCGCAGCGAGAATTTCAGTTTGGGAAACTTCGGGAAATAATCGGTAAAATATAGGGCGAAAGAATAACGTTGGTCCGTAGGACGGGGAACAGAGACTCCGTTGAGATTCTCTACGGCTTTCATCAGCGAAAAACTGATCCAGGAATCTGTCCCGGGAACGAACTGACCGAACAGTTTGAGATCGAGCCCCATCGTGTAGCCGTCCGACGAGTTGACACCGTCATAGACGACTTTCAGGTTGTCGATTTCGTAAGGAATCAACCGGTTGAGTTTCTTGTAATAGGCCTCACCGGAGAATTTGAAGGGGCGTCCCATAGCCCGGAAAGTATAGTCTCCCCCCAGAATGAAATGGAGGCTTTGCTGCGACTTGATGTCCCGGTTAAGCTCAATGGCTGTATTGCCGGCGGCATCCTCCACCGGACGCCGGAATTCCTTATAGAAAGGCTGCTGGTAGTACAGGCCGGTCGCGAACCGGAAAGTGAGCGAATTGTTCCGCTCCGGGATGAAAGCTACATTCAGACGGGGAGATACCAGGAACTCCTTATTGAAGTCACAGTAGGAGAAACGCAGACCTCCGTTGAACGCGAAATAACCGGCGCTGGCGTTAAGGCGATATGAGTCCGCCACGTAAAAGGCCATGCGGTTCGTCGATATGTCGTGATTTGAAGTGAGGTTGTAGATCATGCGTATATTCTGGCCGTCGGTCGGAAGGGTGTATCCGGCCGAATCGCGCAGTTCCCATTCGCGCGTGCGTTCCATAATAGTCTGGTGATTGAAATTGACTCCGTAGGAGAGATTGTGGCCACCGATGGAATTATGGCCGCTGACGCCGAGACTGAACACCGATATTTTCAGACGGTTGCGGGCGTGTTCGTGGTAGCGGCCCACGCCGAGTTCTCCGCCGATGGCATTGTCCGGATTTCCTTCGCCGGTAGTGCCGGCACGATCGAGCCAGTATTCGCCGGAAATATCGTAGGCTACAAGTTCGTTGGTGAGATAGCCTGACGCGAGAAAGTTGAACCACGCGGAAGGAGAGTGCTGATACTGCAGGTTCAAGGCTCCGAAATATGTCTCGAAGCGGTCTTTCTCACCTCCGTCGAAATAGACCTTGAAGGATTTTGCATCGGTGGATGTCCCGAAATTGGTCTCGCGGCTCACCGGAGTGAACTTATAGTTGTTGATGGAGATATTTCCCAGGAAAGACGCCTTCCATTTCTTGCTGAACTTGAAAATCAGGTTGGTCTGATAATCGAAGAAATTCGGGTCATATTCCCCTTTGGATTCCAGAGAACTCAGAAGGGAGGCATTGCGCTTGTAGCGGATTCCGTGGAGCTGAGAGAATTTCCCTTTGCTTTGTCCCAGGGTGAAGGAGCCACCCATAAGCGACAGAGCCAGGGACCCTTCCAGGGCTTCCGGTTCCCGGTAGGTTATATCAAGAGCCGATGACATTTTGTCACCGTACTCCACTCCGAAACCTCCGGTCGAGAACGCGATTGAGCTTACCATATCGGGATTGATTACCGACAGTCCTTCCTGCTGGCCGGACGATACAAGCTGAGGACGATATACCTCCACACCATTTATATATACGGAGTTTTCGTCGTAGGTACCGCCGCGGACGGAATACTGGCTCGACATTTCGTTGTTGGAGTTGACTCCCGCCAATGTGGTCAGCATCGATTCAACGGAGCCTCCGGTGGCGTCAGCGGCCAACTTATAGGAATCCCGGTCGATTGTCTGCATCTGGCCTGTCTGTTTGCGGAAATCGGTTACCTCGATTTCCGTCAGGGCATGGTCTTTGGTCTTCATCCTGACTGTGAGTGCCAGGTCCCCTTTAGGATGAATAAGCTGGCGGCGCAGTTCTTCATAACCGATACAGGAAAAGACTACGATCAGAGTATCTGTCTGGGGGGCTGATATGCGGTAAGAGCCATCCAATCCGGTAGTGGTCCCGAGGGCTGTTCCGGCGATGCGGACTGTGACGAATTCCATCGGCTGGCTGTCCATATCGGTCACTTTGCCGTGGATGGATACCTGTGCGCAGGCAATGGCGGGGAGCCATACGCACAGTAGTGTCAGAAGACTATATTTAAAGAATTGACTGCTGAATTTCATGAAAACAGTTGTGATAACTTCATTAGATATAACGGCAAAAAGCATTATTAATTATATATGAGGGAAATTCAAGCGTCGACGAAAAAAGTATTACTGCCGTTCCACGTAAATTATACCGAAAAAGAGGGGACGACTTTGAAATAACAGTTGGTGGATTGAAGGGAATTCTGTAATTTTGTAAGACTGTTTGACTGATATATTTAATTTGTCATTGCAATGATAAAACTTTCGTTGCCCCATCTTGCGGGAAGAGAAAAAGAATACGTCGACAACGCCGTGGAATCTACCTGGATTGTACCTTTGGGACCGTATGTCGATGAGTTTGAACGCCGTCTGGACGCATATCTTTCCAGCGGCAATGCCGTTGCTTTGTCAGCCGGGACTGCGGCTATACATCTGGGGCTGGTAATGGCCGGCGTCAAGCCGGGGGATGAGGTAATCTGTCAGTCGCTAACTTTTTCTGCCAGTTGCAATCCGATTGTCTATCAGGGAGCCCGGCCGGTGTTTGTAGACAGTGAGCTGTCTACATGGAACCTTGATCCGGACGTTCTTGAAACGGCGATTCTTGACCGCAGGAAAGTCACCGGCAAACTGCCCGCAGCCATCGTTCCGGTGCATCTTTATGGTATGCCGGCAGCCATGGACATGGTGATGGCAATCGCGGGTCGCTACGGAATTCCCGTAGTCGAAGACGCGGCCGAAGCACTCGGTTCGGAATTTGACGGCCGCAAGTGCGGTACTTTCGGTCAATACGGCGCTCTGAGTTTTAACGGGAATAAAATTATCACTACTTCCGGCGGGGGCGCGTTAATCTGCCGTAACGGTGAAGATGCCGCCCGAGTGCGCTTCCTTGCTACTCAGGCAAGGGAGAACCGGCCCTACTATTATCATGAGACAATCGGATATAATTATCGGCTGAGCAATGTGTCGGCCGCAATCGGCTGTGCGCAGATAGAGGAATTGCCCGAGAGGGTGGAACGGCGCCGTGCGATTCATGACCTCTATAAAAACGGTCTTGCGGATGTCGACGGCATCCATGTTCATGACAATCCTTCAAGCCGGGAGCGTTCCAATTTTTGGCTGACCACCATCCTGATTGATCCGGAGAGGATTTCGATGACACCCGATGAAATCCGCGTAGCTCTCATGGAGAGAGGCATCGAGACGCGCCTGTTATGGCGTCCGATGAATATGCAGCCCGTCTTCCGGGATGCGCCTTATTATTCTTCAGATAAAATATTCGCTGACGACAAGGGAAAGAAAATCAGCGGAGTAGGGGAGTGGCTTTTCAACCGGGGCCTGTGCTTGCCCAGCGGTTCAGCCCTTACAGACGAAGATGTCATGACCGTCATTGCGGTCCTGAAGGAAATCACTGCCGGGTGAACAAACTGACAACTTCATGTTGTTACATTGTCATGATGGTAATATTTGACCTTGACGACACCTTATATAAGGAAGCGGATTATGTCGAATCCGGTTGCAGGGCGGTAGCCGAGGATGTCGGCCGCCGCTGCGGGACCGTTGCGACCGCCGACAGGCCTGTGATGAATACGTCTGCTGAGAACCCTAAGTTTTCAGCAGACTATCTTCTGAATATAATCCACAGCAAAAAGTCAGTCGCAAAAGGATTTGATGCACTTGTTGATGTCATCGGGAGCGAATATCCCGCCGCACGGCTGACGGTGCCGGACATATTAAAGGTGTATCGCACACATACCCCTGATATTCATTTAGATAAGTCCGTAGAGGATGTCCTTCGTCTGTTTGCGGAGCGGGGAATCAAGATGGGCATGATAACTGACGGACGCATACAGACCCAGCGGTTGAAAATCCATGCACTCGGACTGGATAAATATATTCCGGAGCAGAATATACTGATATCGGAAGCTACGGGAGCAGACAAACATTTTTCCCTGCCGTTTGATATAATGATGCGCCGGAATCCAGGCGAATCCCGCTTTGTATATGTCGGCGACAACCCCGAAAAGGATTTCCTATGGCCGAATCGTCTCGGATGGCTGACAGTAATGCTTCTCGATACTGACGGCCGCAATATTCATCCTCAGCGGATTCCCGCTGACTCGCGATGTTACATTAAAGGTTCAACCGAAAACCTGTGTGAACCGACCCTCAGAATATCACATCTGTCCGCCCTCCCGCAATTGTTACATAATGGTGATTATGTAAAATAGGATTTAAACAAGATGAAGACAATGAACAACATGGAGAAAAAGGACTCCCCTGTCGGAAACCGGGAGATACAGAAACATACGACGCTTCAAGAGCATCAGAAGCGCCAGGAGTGTACGGAACCGCAGGAGGACCTTCCCCTGGAACGGCATCCGTGGCCTCCTTTTATACCGGAAGGCGCGAAGGTGCTTGTCATGGGAACATTTCCTCCGGGGAATCATCGCTGGAGCATGGAATTCTATTATCCCAACAGGACAAATGATTTCTGGAAAATCTGCGGACTGATTTTTCTCAATGACCCTGAAGCACTGTATCTGCCAGATGAAAAACGATTCGACGTGGAGGCGATCAAGAAACTGATGACGGAGAGACATATCGCTCTGAACGATACCGCCCGGGAAGTAAGGCGTCTGAAAGGAAACGCGTCCGACAAATTCCTGGAGATTGTGACTCCCGTGCCTCTGTATGAATTGCTGAGGCAGATGCCGGAGTGCAGGTCAATAGCTACGACGGGCGAAAAAGCTGCCGGAGTGATTGCCGGGCTGACGAACACGCCGCTACCCCGTATGGGCGAGATGGTTACGTCGGCTGACGGACTGGAGATATGGCGTATGCCGTCGACTTCCCGCGCTTTTCCAATGCGACTGGATGCCAAGGCGGAATATTATGCTGCTATGTTCCGTCATATAGGAATTCTGTAAGAGCTGTCAGGGAGTGTATGTGTAATAACAATTAATCTAATCGGAGTTATGACTTTGAACATTGTGCTTTTAATCGTCGGGTTGCTGCTGATACTCGGCGGGGCCAACTATATGACCGACGGGGCGGCCGCCCTGGCAAAACGTATGGGGATGTCGGATTTTCTTGTCGGACTGACGATTGTGTCGATGATGACGAGCGCACCGGAACTTGTCGTATCGATAACCAGCGCCGTCAATGCGTCGACGGAAATGGCAATAGGAAATATCGTAGGCAGCAACATCTTCAATATCCTGGTAATCGTCGGTATATGCGCGATGATTAAGCCCATCAAAGTTACGTCCGGCATCATGGTAAATGAGATACCTCTGGTGATTCTCTCATCAGTGGTATTGCTGGTAATGGGGTGTGCGCCGTTTTTGGATGGCTTCTCGATGGAGCTGACAAGAGTCGATGGGCTTCTGTTGCTGATGTTTTTTCTGGTATTCATGCGTTATACTTTCGCTTCAGCGAAAAAGGCTCCCGCTTCCGATCCGGTGTCGCAGGATGGTTCCCGGACCAAACCCCTCCCCCTCTGGAAAACTCTTTGTTTTATTTTCGGAGGTCTCGCCGGCCTTGTGTTTGGAGGGCAATGGTTTGTTGACGGTGCTTCCGGGGTGGCCCGCAGCCTGGGATGGTCCGACGGCCTGATCGGCCTGACTATCCTTGCGGCCGGAACCTCTTTGCCGGAACTCGCCACATCGGCAGTGGCTGCCGCGAGAGGCTTTCCGGGCATTTGTCTGGGAAATGTCATCGGATCAAATATCTTCAATATTTTTTTCGTACTGGGCTGTACGGCTACGGTGATGCCTCTGCAATTCGGAAATATTAATATTGTTGACCTGATTGTCCTTGCCGCTGCCAGTGTGCTGCTGTGGCTGGCAGGATGGTTTTTCGGCAAGCGCACAATAACCCGGGGAGAAGGCTGTTGCTTTGTAATGCTGTATATAGCTTATATTGTATATCTGTATCTTAATCTCCCCTCCTGACTACAAATATAAATTTCGTCTTCACTTAAACCATTTAATATTCAGAAACGTCTTAATATTATATGGATTTCGGCAGTAACGGAATCCACACGTTTCTTTACTAATTTAAATTGAGTGAAATGAAAAAACTTGTAGCCGAGTGCGTCGGAACTATGTTTCTTGTACTCTTAGCCTGTGGAAGCGCCGTTCTGGCCGGTCCGAGTATCGGAGGTCTGGGTATCGGGTTATGCTTTGGCCTTGTACTTTTGTGTCTGGTCTATTGCATCGGTAACATCTCTGGATGCCATGTCAATCCCGCAGTATCGCTGGCGATGTGGCTCAGCGGCCGTATGAAAGGCGGTGAATTCGTAGGATATGTCATCGCCCAGCTGATTGGCGCTGCCATCGGCGCCGGATTCCTTTACTGGTTTGTCAATATGGCTCCTGAATTCAGTTTCGGAGGCACTACTCCCGCCTACGGAAGCCATGGAGCCTGTCAGCTTGCCACCAATGTCATCCAGCCCGGAGCAAGCGCCGGGATGGCTCTGCTTGCGGAGTGTCTGCTGACGTTCTTCTTTGTACTGATCGTTCTCGGCGCGACAGACGAGAAGCGCGGTTTCGGTAAATTCGCAGGGATTGCTATCGGTCTCGCCCTCGGCCTGGTAAATATCGTCGGTATTCCAGTTGACAACTGCTCAGTCAATCCTGCCCGTAGTTTTGGTCCTGCCCTGTGGAACAGCGCCGCATGGCCTGATTTCTGGATTATGGTTGTTGGCCCGGTTGTCGGTGCCGTCATTGCCGTTCTTTGCTGGAAAGTCGTTTCCGGCTACCGCAATGCCAAAGCAATTGAAGACTGATATTTTCGTCTCTGCTCGCCCGTTATAGCAACCTGATAAAAACGATTCACCCCGACCGCAAAATGATGCGATCGGGGTGAATTGTTTTGGACGGATTCGGATTCTTATGCCTTTACGCGTTCGAGATAATCGCCCGAACGGGTGTCGACGCGAATCTTGTCGCCGATATTGCAGAAGAGAGGAACGCGGACGGTGGCGCCGGTCTCGACTTCGGCAGGTTTGAGGGTGTTGGTGGCTGTATCGCCTTTGATACCGGGCTCGGTGTACTTGATTTCAAGCACTACGTTGGCGGGCATCTCGCAGGTGAGGACCGTTTCGGAAGCGGCATGAACCATAGCTTCCACGATATCGCCGTCCTTGAGGAATTCCACACCTTCGATGCTTTCCCCGGGGACGATGATTTCTTCCCAGGTTTCGGTATGGAGGAAATGGTAACCCATTTCATCTTTATAAGAGTACTGGTAAGGGCGACGTTCGATGCGCACTTCGTTGACCTTCACGCCGGAGTTCCAGGTCTTGTCGAGGATACGGCCTGTCTTGACGTTGCGCAGTTTGGTACGCACGAAAGCCGGGCCTTTTCCGGGCTTTACATGAAGGAATTCAACGATAAAGAAATAGTTGCCGTCGATATCGAGGCACATACCGTTCTTAAAATCAGCTGTTGTTGCCATAAAAAGTTTTAAGATGGAAGCAATTCCGGTCATCTTCCGGCGTATTGCTTATGAATTGGGATTTATTTTCCTGTAAAACGATGTCTAAAGGGCTGACTGGCCGCGAAAAGACGTGCAAAATTACAATTTTTTGCTCACAAAACCAAAGAATTGTCTCTAAATCATTCCACAATTATCTCATCGATGAACACATGGGCCTCTTCCCCACGCGCTCCGTGCCACTGCGGAATAGATTTTTCGGGGGTGACTTTCAGGCGCAGATACCTGGCTTCCTGTGTCGGGAAAGTGAATTCCAGCATCCGGGATTCCTTGATGTCTGCGTCGACTTCGGGATATTTGCGCGAGGCAAGGGGGAAGTAGGACTGGCCGTCGAGTGAACTTTCTATTTCAATTTCGCGGGCGTTGAAAATCCAGTTTGGAGCGTCGACAAGAATCCCCACTCCTACTTTAGATACTTCGGTAGATTCCTCCAGGTCGATGACCGCTTCCACGGGCCGTTTGTAAAAACCGAGCCACTGTCCGGAGGCGAAAGCCAGTGTTCCGCGCCGTCCGTTGACAGCAAGATTGATTCCTTCCTGGGAGCCGTAGACGTTAGGAGCGGCAGTGAAACTTACCGGACGCATGAACGCCTTATGGACCCTAAGGGAATCTTCCGAGATGCGGCTACGTACTCCCCCGGGAAACGCGGCGGCCTTTACCGTCACCGTTGACGAAATCTTGAACGGACCGGTGTAAAGCGGGCTGTCGAAAGTCGGTTCCGAGCCGTCCAGCGTGTAATGTACCGGCGCGTCGGCCAGTGTTGTCACCGTTACGGTCATTCCTTTCTCTCCAGGGGTCGGCGTCATGGAAATCTCGGGATTGTAGAGATGATGGCCGTAATGGTATCCGGCCAGGTCATAATGCTTCATCAGCCGGATAAGCGACGGGATGAACCGCTGCAAGTCTTTTTTCTCTGGATCGCACCACTGCACTTCCGACAGGGCTGCCAGGCGGGGCATTTCCATATACTCGATGCCCCAGAATTCGGGAATATATTCCGTCCAGATATTCGACTGTGCGCCAAGGATATGCCTTGCCTGTTCGGGAGTCAGTCCTTCAGCCACCGGTTCGAAAGAATAGACTTTCTTCAGCGGCACATATCCTCCGATAGCCAGAGGTTCTTTGTCAGTATCGAGCGACTGATAATAATTAAAATAGCAGAATTCATCGGGCGTCAGCACAGCGTCGTGTCCCTGTCGGGCAGCTTCCGCCGCTCCCGATGTTCCTCTCCAGGACATGACTGCGGCATCCTGTGGCAGTCCTCCTTCCAGGATTTCATCCCATCCTATAGCCTTGCGGCCATTGCGGGAAAGAAACTCTACGGCATGAGCCATGAAGGCCGTCTGGAGTTTCTGCTCCCGGGTGCTGATGGAATCGGTCTGTAATCCGAGCGCATCGGCTTTGGCCTGGCATTTGGGACATTTCTCCCACCGGGTTTTCGGACACTCGTCTCCACCTATATGGATATACTCTCCGGGGAAAATCTCCATGATTTCCCCGAGTACGTCGTCGACAAAACGATAGGTGCTGTCGTTGCCGGCGCAGAGGACTTCGTCGTTCACTCCCCAGGAGTGCCAGACATCATATCCTCCTCCCTTGCATCCGATTTCGGGATAGGCCGTCAGGGCGGCCACCATGTGGCCCGGCATATCGATTTCCGGGATTACCTCTATATAATGCCGCCGCGCATATTCAACAAGATCCTTTGCCTCTTCCTGAGTGTAGAATCCACCATAGGGAACCGAGTCTGATGTGTTTAGATGCCGTCCTATGCAGGTCCCTTTCCGGCGGGAGCCTTCGCTGGTCAGCAGCGGGCGTTTTTTGATTTCGATTCTCCATCCCTGGTCATCCGACAGATGCCAGTGAAACCGGTTTACGTTATGCAGGGCAAGGATATCGATGAAACGTTTGACGGAATCCAGGGGGAAAAAATGCCGTGCTACGTCAAGATGAGCGCCGCGGTAGGAAAAACGGGGCGCATCGAGGATTTCTCCTTCCGGGAAGAGTGCTTCGCCATCTTTCCGGCCATCGGCGTCCAGAGATTTGCGGAGCGTCTGTATCCCGTAAAATCCCCCTGCCGGAGTACCGGAAGAAATCCGGATGTTGCGGGAGTTCACAGTTATTCTGTAACCCTCGGGAGCTGTGACGGAAGGGTCCAGGGAGAGGATAATGTCTCCGTCGCGGTGTTCGCCGGAAGTTATTTCCGGCTCATATCCGGTAAGTTCACGCAGGTATTCCGCAAGCATACGGGCATTGTTTTCAAGATCTTTGTTTTCGGCCGGATAGCATATCCTTGATGACGGCTGGAAGCGAAACATCCCTTCTCCCGGGATTTCGATACTGGCCGGAAGGGGCAGCACTTTGGAATAATCGGCCCGGGAAAGGGCTTCGGCCGAGCTTATAGCCAACGCTGATCCAAGAGTAAGCGCGGCCAGGAATTTCATTGTGTTCATGGTCTTACGGTATAAGGGTGCAGTAATGTCTTCGGGGTGCAAATATAGGACATTCGGGGTGGATATACAAATTTTATACAATTTTCTTTTGGCTGTAAGAAAATTATTATTAACTTTGCGACCGAAACTGAATAAGATAGTTTAACAGGATGATGAACAATATGATGAATATGATGTGTATGCGCAGCCGACGACGCCGGATGTAGAGCCTTCATGTTCAGTCATAATATAAGCTTTTCAAATCCGGCGTCCCGATCTCGGGGTGCCGGATTTTTTAATTCTTTTTTATAATGCAACAGAAAAACAGATTGAGATTTGCCACACGCCAGATCCACGGAGGTCTCCATCCCGGAGACGCGGGAAATGCCCGCGGACTGGCTATTGTGCCGACGGCCGCCTACCGGTTCCCTACCTGCGGATACGCCGCTGACCTCTTCGAACTCTCGCAGCCAGGCAACATTTATACCCGTCTTCAGAATCCGACCACTTCTTCCTACGAGGAAAGAATCGCTTCGCTTTACGGAGGAACCGGAGCCGTGGCTACTCCTTCCGGTATGTCTGCTATCTTTATCGTCATCTCGGCGCTGGCCCAGGCAGGAGACAATATTGTGACCTCTCCTTTCCTTTACGGAGGTACTTACAATCTTTTCCGTCACTCCCTGCGGAAACTCGGAATCGAGGTCCGTATTGCCCCGGATGAAGCTCCGTCGACAATCGCATCTCTCTGCGACGGGCACACCAAGGCGATATTCATAGAGTCGATGGGAAATCCCACTTGTGCTGTACCTGATATTGAAGGGATCGCGGAAGTAGCCCGCAAAACGGATGTCCCTCTTGTTGTCGACAATACTTTCGGCGCCGGAGGCTACCTGTGCAATCCTTTCGACTGGGGGGCGGATATCGTGGTGGATTCCGCCACAAAATGGATTAACGGCCACGGTACGGCGATGGGTGGAGTTATCGTTGACGGAGGCCGCTACAACTGGCGTAACGGCAAATTTCCGCAGCTCGACGGTCCGTCCGACGGTTATCACGGCCTGAATCTTTGTGACGCTTTCGGCGATGCCGCCTTTGCGGTTAAATGTCGCGTCGACGGCCTTCGCGATTTCGGCACTTGCCCGTCCCCGTTCGACAGCTATCTGATGTGTCTCGGACTGGAGACTCTCTCCCTGCGTGTCCGTCATCAGGTCGAATCGACAGCGCGGCTGGCCCGCTTCTGTGCCGGAAGTCCTTTTGTGAAAACAGTTAGTTTCGTCGGCTTCGAGGGACACCCGTATCATGAGGCCGCGAAGAAATATTTCCGGCATGGTTCATCCGGTGTGTTCACGATCGAACTCCAGGGAGATACCGAAAGCACCGTGAAATTTGTGGAAGCCCTGCAACTGTGTGCCCACATGACAATGATCGGAGATTCTGTCACAGTGGTGACCCACCCGGCATCGACCACTCACAAGCAGCTGAGCGCCGGAGATATGGAGAAAGCCGGCGTCACTCCGACACTTCTCCGCATCAGCCTCGGTCTGGAGGATGTGGAGGACATCATAGACGATTTCCAGCAGGCGTTTGAAAAAACAGGTCTGGAGGTATGACACCGTCTGTCTATCATTACCGCGGAGACTTCCCGCTGGAGCATGGAGATACGCTCCGGGAAGTTGATATCGCCTATCATACTTTCGGCAGGCTCAATGAGGCGCGGGACAATGTGGTATGGGTATGCCATGCTCTTACGGCCAACAGCGACGTGGAGGATTGGTGGCCCGGCACAGTGGCCGAGGACGGTTTTCTGAATCCGGACCGATATTTTATCGTCTGCGCGAATATTCTCGGGTCATGCTACGGAACGACCGGGCCTCTAAGCGTCAACCCTCTGACAGGACACCCCTTTTACGGGGATTTCCCGAGACTTACGATGCGGGATGTCGTCAACGCCCACCGTCTGCTGGCGCGGCATCTCGGAATCGACGGTATCTACGGGCTGGCGGGAGCTTCCGTCGGCGGGTTCCAGGCTTTGGAATGGGCTGCCATGGAGCCGGAACGGTTCAGCCGGATAGCGCTGATAGCCACCGCGCCGAAAGCCTCTCCATGGACAATCGCGATTGACGAGACCCAGCGGATGGCAATCCGTGCGGACCAGACGTTCGGACTTCCCCTCGCGGACGCCGGAGCGGCCGGTATGGGGGCGGCCCGCGCCCTTGGACTACTTACTTACCGAGGTCCCGAAGGGTATAATCTGACCCAGCAGGACCATGAGGACGCCGACTGCGTTTTACCGGGGCTTCCCGCCGGGCACCGCGCCTGTACTTATCAGCAACATCAGGGCGATAAACTGATACGCCGGTTCAATGCTTATTCCTATATGACGATTCTCGATACGTTTGACACTCATGATATAGGCCGCGACCGTGGCGGCGTGGAGCGTGCCCTCGCCGGAATAGGCCGTCAGGCGAAGGTCCTGATTGTCGGAGTTTCCACCGACCTTGTATTCACTCCGCCGGAAATGAGAGAACTAAGCCGTATGATTCCACGTTCCGTATATGAGGAAATCACTTCCCCGCTGGGACATGACGGATTTCTTGTGGAATATCGGCAGCTCAATGCTATTCTCATCCCGTTTTTTACCAACTGAAAATTGTTATGAAAGAGATTAATATAGGTCTTGCAGGGTTCGGCACCGTCGGCCAGGCTCTCTATAAAGTGATTGAACAGGCAAGAAATGTCCATGCCCGGATCGCGAAAATATGCGTCAGGTCCCTGACGAAGCCCAGGGAGATCCGGGTGCCGGAGTCACTGCTTACGATATCATTTACTGAAATAACACGTAATCCGGATATCGATCTTGTGGTCGAAGTGATCGATGATCCCGAAACTTCCTTCCGGCTTGTGTCCGATGCGCTGAGAAACGGGAAGGATGTGGTATCGGGCAACAAGGCTATGCTTGCGCGTCATCTACCGGAACTGATGGAACTCCAGCGCCAGACGGGGAAAGCGCTTCTCTACGATGCTTCCTCATGCGGTTCTATCCCGGTCATCCGTAACCTGGAGGAATATTACGACAATGATCTGCTACTGGAGGTAAAAGGAATTCTGAACGGTTCCTCCAACTATATTCTTTCAAGGGTATTCGACCATAATGAAGATTACGCTGACGCCCTGGAACGAGCCCAGAAACTCGGATTCGCCGAAAGTGATCCCTCTCATGATATCAGCGGTAATGATTCCCTGAACAAGTTGGTGATAATAACCCTTCATGCGATAGGAGTGTATGTGGCTCCGGCTGATGTATTCGTCTACGGTATTCCCACTCTTGGCCAGGAGGACATCCTCTACGCCCGAGAAAAGGGAATGAAGATAAAACTTGTAGCTCAGGTGGTGAAGCTCTCTGATGATCTTTTCACAATGTTTGTCATGCCTGAGTTTGTCGCCCCAAACCGCTACATCTATGCTGTCGATGATGAATATAATGGAGTTGTTATCCGCGGCGAGTGCTATGACCGCCAGTTTATGTTCGGCAAAGGAGCCGGGGGGCTTCCTACGGCATCCTCTCTTCTGAGTGATATCACTGCGCTTCGTCATGATTATCGTTATGAATACAAAAAGACGGCTTTCGCTCCCCGCCCCGAATATACTACGGATATCCCTCTGAAAATCTATGCCCGCTTTAGTCAGACCAATCTGCTTGACGGACTCCCCTGGCTGGCTGTCAGCGAGGAATACCGCTCGGAGTCTTTCCGGTATGTCGTGGGTGAAATCTTGCTTGCGGACCTGATAAAGTCCAGGAAGCTGCTGGAGGCCGAAGATGTCTTTCTGTGCAATTTCCCCCGGTTCTTTACTGAACGGGATGACTGACCCGGAGATGGTGCTGGCGCGTCGTGCGGTGGCTGACAGATGTTTAGCCAATGCATGAACGGCTTTGACAAAGGTTTCGGCCGGAAAATTTGGTTTATTCGCCGAAAAGTGTTAATTTTGCACCTCGAATTGTTGAAACAACAAAATTTATAGCGCTATATGAAAAGAACTTATCAGCCTCACAACCGCAAGAGAGTGAACAAGCATGGTTTCCGTGAAAGAATGTCGACCCCCGATGGCCGCAAGGTTCTCGCCCGTCGTCGTGCCAAAGGCCGTGCCCGTCTTACCGTTTCCGATTCAATCGGCGGCAAGTAAGAAAATCTCTCTTTCGCCGGAATGACGGTGTCCGGAACCGTTGTTCCGCAGAATCAGCCGACAGCAACGTCCTCAGAGGCGTTTCTGCCGGCTGATTTTTCTGAACAAACAATCCCGGAAAGATGTTTCTATCTGAAGACAACCTCTACTTTATAACCCAATAACTGAAACAATTATGGAAATTGGCGAATATATCCCCAATCATCTCGGAATAGATGAGGAAGGCCGCATGGTGACGGCTTCCGGCGATTATGCCCATCAGCCGCTGATAATCTACTTTTATCCCAAAGACAATACTCCGGGATGCACAGCTGAAGCCTGCTCTCTGCGCGACGGATACGAACAGTTGAAAAAGATGGGCTACAGCATCATCGGCATCAATCGCGACACCGTGGCTTCCCATCAGAAATTCGCGGCTAAACATAACCTGACTTTCCCCCTGCTGACGGATGTCACCGGGGAGGTGTGCGAGGCTTTCGGAGTATGGCAGATGAAAAAAATGTGCGGTCGGGAATACATGGGACTCGTCAGGACGACGTTTGTAACCGATGCCGACCATAGGCTGACCCATATGATCAAAAAGGTCAACACCAAAGCCGCCGCCGAACAGCTCGTGGAATTGCTCGGCAAATAACTTCCTACTAAACAATAAATCACGTACCCCGCAGCGTCCATGAAGGACATTGCGGGGTACGTTGTTATAAGTAATCTGGCGCGAGCCGGACGATTTTACTCAGCCCGGAGCGTTAGGATCAGATCCAGCGGGTATAGGCGAAGTCCTGGCGGTGAGGCAGCGCCGGATTGATGGGGTACAGACGGTAACCGTAGCGGAAGACTCCGGGATCTTTGAGTTTCGAGTGTAACTGGTAGGTCAGCACATTGCCTTCCTCCTTGATGACATCGAACTTCTGGGTGCCGACGAACTGCTCTTCGCCGTCCATGGTCTTGTAGACAACCATTTCCAGGCCGAGGTCACGACCAAGGCCGTTGGTGTCGACGATAGCGCGTACAGAGTAGTCGGTGCCGGTGGTGGAGTTGGCCAGGTCGGAAGTCTCGACATCGAACACCTTGATGCCGTCCCATGCGGCGGCCACTTTCTCCTTCCATGCGGCGATTTCCTTGGCCTGGGCGAAGTTGTTGGCCTGGAGTTTCTCGGTGCGGGCTGCTTCCTTGAGATAGAAGCGGTCGATGTAGTCGTTGATCATACGCTTCATGGTGAAGTGGGGAGCAATCTTGGCGATGGAGCGCTTGATGTACTGAACCCACTCGGGAGAGTAGCCTTTGGAGTTCTTGGCGTAGTAGAGGGGAACGATTTCGTTCTCGAGCATGGAGTATATAGTGGCGGCATCGAGCTTGTCCTGCTGGGACTGGTCGGTGTAGGTGCGTTTGTCGGTAAGCGCCCAGCCGGCATCTTCGGCGAAGCGATAGCCTTCGTACCACCATCCGTCAAGCACCGAGAAGTTCAGCACACCGTTCATCTCGGCTTTTTCACCGGAAGTACCGGAAGCCTCGAGAGGACGGGTCGGGGTGTTGAGCCAGATATCCACGCCGGAAACCAGGCGCTTGGCCACGATCATGTTGTAATCCTCGAGGAAAATAATCTTGCCGAGGAACTCGGGCATACGCGAAATCTCGATGATACGCTTGATAAGACCCTGACCTGCGCCGTCGGCGGGATGGGCTTTGCCGGAGAAGACGAACTGTACAGGGAACTGCTCGTTGTTGACGATCTTCGACAGACGCTCCAGGTCGGTGAAGAGAAGATGAGCGCGCTTGTAGGTGGCGAAGCGGCGGGCAAAGCCGATAATCAGTGCGTTGGGGTTGATTTTGTCGACAATCTTCATAACTGAGGAGGGGTCTCCCTGGTTGGCGAGCCATTTGGCCTTGAAATCTTTCTTTACGAAGTTGATGAACTTGTTCTTCATCTCCATACGCTTGTTCCAGATTTCCTGGTCGGTGCATTTGAGGATGCCTTTCCAGTTTTCAGGATTGGAGGCGTCTTCGAATACGGCCTCGCCGAGTTTGTCGCCATAGAAGGATTTCCACTCGGAAGCGGCCCAGGTCGGCATATGAACGCCGTTGGTGACATAGCCTACATGGCTTTCACGCCAGTTGTAGCCTTTCCAGATTCCGGCGAACATCTTCTTGGAAACCTCGCCGTGGAGCCAGCTTACGCCGTTGGCTTCCTGGCAGGTGTTGAGGGCGAAGACGCTCATGGAGAAGCGCTCGTTGGTATTGGGGTTCTCGCGGCCCATGTTCATCAGGTCGTTCCAGGAGATACCGAGCTTGGCGGGGAAACCGCCCATGTATTTTCCGAAGAGTCCTTCGTCGAAGTAGTCGTGTCCGGCGGGAACGGGGGTGTGGACGGTATAGAGGCTGGAAGCGCGTACCAGCTCGAGGGCAACCTGGAAGTCGAGGTGCTGTTCCTGCACGTAGTCTACAAGACGCTGGAGGTTCAGCAGGGCGGCGTGTCCTTCGTTGCAGTGGAAGAGGTCACTCTTGATTCCGAGTTTCTTAAGCATCAGCACACCGCCGATACCGAGAAGATATTCCTGCTTGATACGGTTTTCCCAGTCACCGCCATAAAGCTTGTGGGTAATGGGACGGTCGAATTCGGAGTTCATCTCGAAATCGGTGTCCATCAGGTAGAGATTCATGCGGCCTACGTTCACGCGCCATACATGGCTGTAAATGATTCGGTCGTGATAAGGCACTTCCAGAATCATGGGACGGCCGGATTCTTCCATTACCTGCTCGATGGGGAGCTGGTTGAAGTTCTGGGGTTCGTAGTTGGCAATCTGCTGTCCGTCTACGGAAAGAGTCTGGGCAAAGTAGCCGAAGCGGTAGAGGAAACCGACAGCCGTCATGGGAACGCAGGAGTCGGAAGCCTCCTTTATATAGTCTCCGGCCAGTACGCCGAGACCGCCCGAATAGATTTTCAGAGCGTTGCACAGACCATACTCCATAGAGAAGTATGCTACTTTGGGAAGGTCGGTGCGCATCGGTTTGGACATATAGTCCTTGAACATCTCATAGACATGAGCGATGCGCTCCATCATCTTTTTGTCGGCGATGACCTCTTCGAGGCGTTCGGATGTGAGCTGCTGGAGGAGCATCACAGGATTTTCGCCGGTGGAATGCCAGAGGTCGCGGTCCAGGTCATGGAAGAGAGACTTTGCTTCGCTGTTCCATACCCACCAGAGGTTCTTGGCAATCTCCTCAAGGGACTTGAGCTTCGAGGGGAGGTCGGATTTAACAGTAATGTCGCGCCAAACGGGGGCATTAGTGTTGCTGACTTGAAGTTTCATGTAGTGAAATTATAGGTTGTGTGATTATTTTAGATGAATGTAATCCTCATCAGAATATACCGAATCAATCCGGAAGAATCATGCCTGAGGCTCGTCCCGACGTTTGTCGGAAGCGCTCAGCGCGATCCGGAATGCTTCTATATAATAGGTGATGAAGTAGTCCCACTCCGCCTTGTCGGCGGTCGCGCGGGCAGCTGCCGAATCCGAAGCGAGAACTTCAGGAGCGGCCTGGGAGAGCGCCATCATATTAGAGGCGACCTGCTCTACCACTTCATGATAATTGGAGTCGTTGCGGGGGATGACAACTACGCCGCTTTCGGCGAAGCCGTTCTTACCGGTCGACAGAACCCACTGTCCGAATCCGGAAAGGGACGTTGTGACCGTAGGAACGCCGAAAGCAACGCTTTCCAACGGAGTGTAGCCCCACGGTTCGTAATACGACGGAAAGACGGTAAGATCCATTCCGGCCAGCATATCATAATAGGTCATGTTCATGATGCCGTCGTCACCGTTGAGATAGCAAGGCACATATACGACCTGTACCATGGAGTTCTCTCCGGCCTGGGTGGCGGGGAATCCGAGCTGCCGGATACGGTTAAGGATGGCATCCTCTCCGGGATTGTTAAGTTCGTGGGTAATCACCGGTTCGGGCAACGCGCCGTTGTTCCCTTCCGAAGCGAGCGCCTTGGAGAGATCGGCGCGGGGAGCTTTCGACCATGCCGGCACCAGGATATACAGGAGCAGGTTCCGGCTGGGGTTCATGCCTGAGAGCCGGGAGGCGGCGTCAAGGAAAACATCGATTCCCTTGTTGCGGAATTCGCAACGTCCGGAGGTGGCTATAATAAAGGTGTCTTCCGGGAGCGTCCGTCCGGTAAGTTTCGAGCCTATGTTCAGCATCGCCTCGCGGGCGGCGCTGCGGGCGCGTTTCTGACGCAGTTTCGTCGGCGCCCAGTCTGCGGGGAAGCCGTTGGGGGTGACAATGTCGGGGCGGCGTTCCAGCAGCTGTTCACATTCGGCGGCGGTGACATCGCTGACCGTAGTGAAGCAGTCGGCGGCGTGGGCTGCGGCTTTCTCCAGGGAGTGCTTCGACTCCATGTTGAGTTCCCGGGCCATCTGGTCGCCGTTGTAGGCGGGAAGATAATCGTAAAGGGGTTTGCCGTTGCCGCAGATGCTGCGGCCGATGGATGTGGCGTGGGTGGTGAAAAGCGTTCCTACATAAGGAACTTTCCATTTTATATAAAGGAGTCCCATACCTGTGGTCCACTCGTCGAAATGAGCCAGGACATTTTTGTGGCGCAGGCGCTTGTAGTTGCAGATGCTTTCGATAACGGCTCCTGCCGCAAGGGAAAAGGCGCAGGCTTCGTCGTAATCCCCGTAGGCATGGAGGGAGTCGACGCCGTAGCGCTGCCACATCTCACCATAATAATAGTCCTTGAGAGCGAACATTCCCTTGAAGTCCACCAATATCACTATCGGCTTCCCGGGGATGTTCCAGCGGCCTATTCTGACGGCCACACCCTGGGGGAGAACAGCTTTCTCGCGCCAGGGTTTCAATAGCGACGGCACCTCTGTGAAATAAGGAGAGGAATTTTCTTCGGACCATACATCCGGACCAATGAAAACGACCTTGTCCTTGTAGAGATTCTGGAGATTCTGGGCTTTTGTAGATAAAACCGTATATATTCCTCCAATTTTATTACAAACCTCCCAGCTTGTCTCAAAAATCATATCGAGATTCACGGGGTCAAACTTCATAACTAAAATTCAGATTGTTTGAAATTGTCCATTTTAGAGTGCAAAGGTAATTATTTTTTTTGAATCAGCGCAATTTTTATCTACAAAAATCCGAATCAAGTAAAAAAATCGCGTTCCGACATTTTGTTCTGAAGAATAAAATATTTGCTTTATAGTCGTTTTTTTATTAATTTTGAGGGTGATATTTCATCGGAAGATGGAGCATTGTAAATTTTTTCAGACCAATAGCGAAAAATGAATAACCGCAGGAAGCCGTACACCGCCGGGCAGATCATGAGGTCGCTCATTTCCGACAATTCTTTGCTGCTGATGGCTCTCAGCAGATTCGGGATTTCCCTGGGATTCGGAGACAAGACCGTCGGAGAAGTATGCGCCGAACAACAGGTCGATACGGCCACATTCCTTTCCATCGCCAACTTTATCTCAGGGCTCCCGTATTCCTGCGATAACATAAGCCTGGAAACCCTGATGAGCTATCTTAAGAAAGCCCATAGTTTTTTCCTGGACTTCCAGCTTCCGATGATACGGCGCAAGCTCCTGGAAGTGCTGGACTGTTCGGATGTCGATTCGCTTGGCTTCCTGATTCTCAGGCTGTATGACGACTACGCGGCGGAAGTAAGAAACCACATGGAGGTGGAAAACGACCACATTTTTCCCTATGTGGAATCGCTCCTGGAGGGAAATGCGGATCAGAATTTCGCCATAGAGTCTTACGCCAGGGGACACACTCATATCGCGCCAAAACTCAAAGAGCTGAAGGACATCATCGTCCGTTATTATCCTGAAAAGGATATTGACCTTCTGAACTCAGCCCTTTTCGATATCATAACCTGCGAGCAGGATCTTCATTCTCACTGCCAGGTAGAGGATATGATTTTTATTCCGGCCGTGGCAGAACTGGAAGCCAAGGTCAGGATGGAGATGAACGACAGCGAGGACACATCCGCCACAGACCCGGTGGACGGACCGGAGTCCGGTGGCGAAAACGCCGACGGCGGCAACTCTTCAGACGAAGAGAAGCTCAAGTCGCTCTCCGAACGCGAGAAAGAAATAATATGCCATATCGCCAAAGGTCTTACCAATAAAGAGATTGCCCAAAAGTTGTATCTGTCGGTCCACACCGTGGCCACCCACCGCCGTAACATCGGGAACAAACTCCAGATTCATTCTCCGGCCGGCCTGACAATCTTCGCTATCGTCAACGGATTGCTCCCTATCGCTGAAATACCCCGTCTGTAATAAGCTTCAAACCGCCTGCCCATGAAATTCCAGGATATTCCCGGCCATGAAAACGTTAAGGAACGCCTCCGGGCGATGATCGACAACGGCAGGATGCCCCATGCACTTGTGCTTGAGGGACCGGCCGGGACCGGCAAATTCGCCCTTGTCCGGGCTGCTGTGCAATACCTTCATTGTACCGACCGCCGCGGAGGCGATTCCTGCGGAGTGTGTCCCTCCTGTATCCAGCATCAGTCGTTCAATCATATAGATACAATCTATTCCTTTCCGGTACTGAAATCCGCGGGGGGCGCCCTCAGCGATGATTTTATCGACCGCTGGCGCGAGTTTATGACAGCCGATCCGTATATGAATTTTGCCTTGTGGCAGAAGATGCTGGGAAATCCGAACGGTCAGCCGGTCTTCTATGTCGATGAATCGCAGGAAATTATCAGGAAATTATCCTTCACTTCCCATGCCGCCGGATGCAAGGTGGTGATGATGTGGCTCCCTGAGAAAATGAATACCCAGTGCGCCAACAAGCTGCTGAAACTGATCGAGGAACCTCTTCCCGGGGTGGCGCTTGTTTTCGTATCGGATAATCCCGGGGAGATTCTCCCCACGATATATTCCCGTCTGCAGCGCGTGGAGGTGAAACGGTTCGCCGACGCCGAAATAGCGCGGTATCTTCAGGAACGCTACAACCTGGAGTCCGCAGAGGCTATGGCGCTGGCCCACAATGCCTCCGGAAGCATCACACTGGCCGAAAAAAATATGGCCAAAGATGACGAGAACAATCTTTTCCTGGAATTTTTCCAACAGCTGATGCGGCTTGCCTACCAGCGTAAAATCGGACTGTTGAAGAAATGGAGTCAGGAGATTTCCGCACTCGGCCGCGAACAGTCCGCCCGATTCTGCGATTACTGCCAGCGTCAGGTAAGGGAGAATTTCATCGCCAATATGCGTATCGCCGGATTGAATTACCAGACCCTGAAAGAACAGGCGTTCAGCCGGAATTTTTCCCCCTTCATAAATGAGAGGAATGTGGAGCAGCTTACTTCGGTCTTTACCAAGGCCCGCGAGGATATCGCCGCCAACGGCAACGGGAAAATAATATTTTTCGATGTGGCCGTGAAAGTGATTCTTCTCCTGAAACTCTGAAACATTTTTTACCGCCGCGGAGCCGATCCAGCTATATGAAACCGTTTCTATACAGCATCGCAGAGGCTTATCTGCGCAATGAGCCGGAAAACATCATCGACTGTTGTTTTGTTTTCCCTAACAAACGAAGCGCCGTATTCTTCCACCACGCTTTCGCCCGTGCTTCGCGCGAACTTGGTGTCAGGACGCCCCATCCAGCTTCTGTCACAATTTCCGATTTCGTGGAAGGGATGACCACGGGGGTCAAGGGGGAACGCATGGAGATGATTTTCATCCTTTATCAGGCTTACAGGGAGGTGATATACCGCCATGCCGGAGCCGACAGCCATGCTCGCGCGATCGCGGAGCTTGTCGATTTCAACCGGTTCCAGCGGTGGGCTGATATGCTGCTTGGAGATTTCAATGACGTGGATATGTACATGGTCGATCCTGCGGAACTGTTCCCGAATCTGGAACGGTACAGGGAAATCTCGGCAAATTATGTCAGCCCGGAAGTGCTTGAGGAAATCAGACGCCACTGGCATATCGACCGGATCCCGGAGTTCGGGGATTCGTTCTGGAACCATATAATTCATTCCGGAGATGATCCGGAGGAGGACTCCGAAGATGATTCGTCCCGGGGAAAGGCCGTGGAATTCTTCCGCCTCTGGCAGGTGATGCTGGAGGTTTATGACAATTTCCGCCAGCGGCTGCGGAAAGCCGGACTGTATTATTCCGGGATGGCTTATGCCGAAGCTTGCAGTCATATCCGCTCCACACCCAGGAGCGGCTTCCCTTACCGGCGCTACGTTTTCGTAGGTTTCAATATGCTCACAAAAGTCGAGGAGACAATTTTCTCACTGCTCAAAGAAAAACCTGGAGAAGAGCTGTATGACAACTACGCCTTCGCCGATTTCTATTTCGACAATGCCTCGCCGGCATTCGCCCTGGAGGGAAATCCGACGGCAGTGTTGCTTGACAGGTATGTGAAAAAGTTTCCCCCGCTGTATGACTGCGTGGAGCCGGTCGAAGGTTTTCCGAAAATAGAGATTACGGGAGTTGCCTCCACCGTGGGACAGACGAAACTGGCAGGTGCGATAGTAGGAACTCTTTATCCGGCCGCCTTCCACCCCGATATGCTCCGGAAGACGGCGGTTATTCTGCCCCAGGAATCGCTGGCGCAGGGGATTCTGTCGGCGTTGCCCGAAAGGATTTCACCGGTGAATCTTACGATGGGCTACCGTCTGCGCGACAGTCAGGTTGCTTCCCTGGTGCGGAACATCGTCTCGATGCATCTGCGTTCCCGCAAGAGCCGGGGGATCGTACCGACGTTTTTTTATGAGGATGTCATAAAGGTAATGACCCATCCGCTGATGAGGCAGACTTTCCCCCGGGAATGTAACCGGCTTGTCTATGACATCAACATCAACCGCCGGTACAATATCGAGGCTCCATACATAGCCCTGACATATCCGGAGCTGGCGACCGTGTTCCGCTATGTAGAAGACTCCGGTTCGGCCGACGAGGTTTTCGGATATTTCGAAAGGCTTTTCAGGTGGCTGCTCGACTGCTGGAAGGTAGCTTCGGAAAGCTCTGAAAAAAACGGTGGGGAAGATACGGATGAAAGATTCGATATCGACGGCCACAATCTGGGGGAGGATCTTACGGTGCAGTCCGGCGCAATCGTTGACCGGATGCTTGTGCGCGCCTATCTGAGGGCTGTCGGCCGTCTGCGGTCCCTGACGGCGTGTTATATGGGGAAGGAGGATATTTTCCTCGCGGACTCCACACTGTTCCATCTCATGGAGAGGATAACCGGCGGGGAGACCGTCAGTTTCGAGGGGCGTCCGTTGAACGGACTGCAGGTTATGGGTGTTCTCGAGGCACGCGCCCTCGATTTCGAGAATGTGATTGTCCCTTCGATGAACGAGCGGATATTCCCCCGCAGACATTATCAGAAATCCTTTATACCGCCCCATCTGCGCAGCGCCTACGGGATGGCCACTCAGGAACATCAGGAAAGTATTTACGCATATCATTTCTACCGGATGATTTCCCGGGCGCGCCGCGTATTTCTGATTTACGACGCCAGAACCCAGGGGGTGGGCGCAGGCCAGATGTCGCGTTATCTCAGCCAGCTGATCCATCTCTACCGGCCCCGGGGACTCTCTTCCCGCGTATTGGGTTATAGAATGAATCCGGTAGCCGACATACATCTGGAAGTCCGAAAAACTCCGGAAATCCTCGCTCGGCTGGAACGTTACCGCAGTCGGGAAAATCCCCTGTATCTCTCGGCGAGCGCCCTGAATACGTATATTAACTGTCCGCTGTCGTTCTATCTGTCGTATATTGCGGGCTACAAACGGGAGGATGATTTCAACGACTTCATGGACCAGAGTACTTTCGGTACGATTCTCCACGGCGTTCTCGAGGACCTGTACACCATGGGACGCCAGTCGCTCCCGGCGGGAAAATTTACCCGTCAGGCGCTTGAGGCTCTGATGGGGCGGGAGACGGAAATCCGCAAGGCGATTGTCCGCCGTATAAACCGGCATTATAATTTCCTTGGAGACGACAATCTTACGGAACTCAAGGGGGATGCCGAGATTTTCGGAGAACTGATGAGGAAATATGTCATGCTGACCCTGCGCCGGGAAATCGAGGCCGGGGGATTCATATTTCTGCATGGAGAATACGGGATTCCGATGAGACTCGCAATCAAAGGTCAGTCCGGTTCGGAAGAGATTAATTTCAAATATTCCATAGACAGAGTAGACCGTTTATTCCGCAGGGACGGCTCCTCCGTGCTGCGTGTCATCGATTATAAGACCGGAGAGGATCCGACGGAAATCATCGAGATTAAGGATATGTTCTGTGACCGCGGATCAAAATACCGTGCCAAGGCGATGATGCAGCTGTTTCTCTACTGTCAGGCTCTGACGCAGTCGCAGGGCCTGGACGAACCGGTACAGCCATGGATTTATTCTCTGCGGAAAGTTGCCACGACCCCTTTCACTCCGTTGAGGATAACAGAATTCAACCCCGACGGAGGACGCGGCAGGAAGATTCCCATAGAGGATTACCGCGAGTATGTCGTGGAGTTCAACGACCTGATGCTGGATGTCCTGCACGATTTTTTCAATCCGGAGATTCCGTTTTCGGCGGTTGAGGGGACTCATGCGTGCCGGTTCTGCAAATTTTCCGATTTATGCCGTAAGAAATCCGTGTGAGCGTTTTGTAAAACCAATTTAATGTCGGAAAGTGTCATGGCCGGTCTTTATATACATATTCCGTTTTGCCGCAGCAAATGCGCGTATTGCGACTTTTATTCGATGCCTTTGAAAGCACCGGCGCTGGCGGCTGCATACTGCGACGCCCTTGTGGAAGAATTCCGGCTCAGGCATCGGGAAATCCGGGAGCCTTTTTCAACCGTTTACACTGGCGGAGGTACTCCGACGGCTCTTCCCGGTGATTTGTTGCCCGGCCTGCTCGGAAGGATCCGGGAACTTGTGGAAACGCATAATGAGGAGGTCGCTTTGCGCGGCGGGATGGCCGTCGTGGATGAATTTACAGTGGAAGCCAATCCGGAGGATATAACCCCCGAAGGCATCTCCCGGTTACGCGGCTGCGGTGTCGACAGAATAAGTATCGGCATCCAGGCGTTTGACGCCGCGCAGCTGGCGGAAATCAGCAGGCTGCATACACCCGATGCATCCATGAGCGCCCTCACGGTTCTGAGGGATTCCGGAATCAACTATTCCGCTGACCTTATTTATGGACTGCCGGGCCAGTCGTGTGAAAGCTGGCGACTGCAACTTGACGCGCTGCTTGCTTTCCGGCCCCCTCATTTTTCGGCTTATCTGCTGTCCTACGAGCCCGACACACGGCTGTATGCCCGGCTACAGAAAGGGGAGGTGACGGAAGCGGATGAAACGCTCGCCACGGATATGTATCATCTTCTGGCGGATGCGGGACGCCACCACGGATACCGTCATTATGAGATTTCCAATTTCGCTTTGCCCGGACTGGAAGCCCGTCATAATTCATCTTACTGGAACCTTACGCCGTATCTTGGTCTGGGGTGCAGCGCCCATAGTTTCGACGGATTCTACCGGCGTTATAATCCGGCCGATATGCGGGAATATCTGCGGCGAATAAAGACCGGTGTCTCCGCATCCGTCACTGAAGAAGAAAACGAGATAAACCGCGTCAACGATTACATTATCACTTCTCTGAGAACAGCCGCAGGACTCTCCGCTCCGCTTGTCGGACGACGATGGGGAACAGAGTTTCTTGAACGGCTGATGACAAATATCGCGCCGGCAATCGCGTCAGGCCATGTTATCCGTCGGGGAGAGTCTTTTATTATTCCCGAACGGCATTGGCTGACTGCGGATGCTATTCTGCGCGAAATTATACTTGAGGGATAAGTTTTGCATTTTTCCGTTAAAAAATCCCGTGATGCGGAACAGGTCCTCCTTTGAAGTGCTAAAATAATATTTTTCAACAGTTTAAATGTTAAAAATATCGTCGTAACTCAACTATTTGAGCTGCTGAGAGTGTTATATTAATGAACGACAGCCTCTCCGGTCGTAAATATGGAGATTTTCGGGATAAAAGGAGTGTTAGTTTACGCTCTGTAATCCCGGAACTTCGCAAAGAGTGGCGGAACGTAAATTCTTATAATCAAAAGAGACCTTTATCCGGAATTTACGTTCGGAAATATTTTAAAATGTTGGTGATTATAAATTGCAAATAGGGAATACGATGATGAGATTTACACACCCACCGTCTGATTAACAAACTTAAATTATGGGATGTAATCCTTGTTTTTACAGATGTAAATAGGATAATTTGTGTTTGTATATCGCTATTTACGTTTCACACACTTCAATTATATTTTTCTAATCCCTTTGTTGTTTGCAAATTCGGAATTGAAAAATTGCCGATTGTAATTTCGGCGATTGTCAATGTTGAATTCTAATGAAATTTTTGTGTTAACATTTGTTTTCATATAATGTAACAAGTTGAAACTCATGGAAAGTATGAATTTAATTTAAAGTATAAGTTGTGCTAAATGTTGCCTAATCGGCGAATCAGCCCATCTTTAAATGTATGGGATTTATAAGCGCTTCTTCTCCACCCGCACTATAAATTATATCTAAAATCCACTTTAAATGCCGGAACGTAAAATGCGATTCCAACTGTAAATCTATCTTCAGAAACGGAGGTTTCAGTTCTTGCTGTTTATAAACAAAAATTACAATACTTGAATAGCTTGATTTGCATCAGTCAATAGGTTTGCAAATTTTAATTTGGGAATATTTTGTCGTAATTTGCGATTGTAATTAGAATCAGGCTATTCCCCGATGTAATTAATGGTCGAATTTAGAATTTCAAATGATGAATTTTGATTTCACAGATAAAAATTTGCGTTTCTCAATTTTTATTTTTATATTTGCAGTGTCAAAATAACTGACTATTTTGCCTGTCATAGTTTACGATTTGAAATCATGCAGGTTTTATAGTCACCAGTAATCTGGCATCTTGATTTTTCTGAACAATTTACGAGCTTTAATGCCCCTGAATTATGGATTTGGTTCATCGTCTTAAATTTTTCATGGATTCGCGCAAGCTGACTATCTCTCAGTTTGCCGATACTTGCGGAATTCCCCGTCCGACTATGTCTCAGCTGATGAATGGACGCAACAAAAGAATCTCCGATGAGATAATCAATAAGATCCATAACGGCTACCCCTCGTTATCCATCTTATGGCTGATGTTTGGCGAGGGAGAGATGGAGACGCAGCCGAATATTAAAATCTCAGAGCCTCAAAATGCCCCGGTTTCGGTTGATGTTCAGATGCAGAATCCTCTGAATAAGGATAATATGGAACCTCTGAGATCTGTTGCTCCGATGGCTCCGGATGACCCGGAAAAATCAATGATGGAAGACTCCCTCTTTGAAACGCCGAAATTCGGCGATGACAGCAATAATTTTGCCGAAGCTGTCACGCCCTATCCTTTGGCCGGAGATTTCGAACGCGAGACTCCCAAGACAAATATCTCTTTCGATACTACTTCCGACAATCTCTCCTCCAGGGGGCTCACTGATGCCGGACGACCCAGGGAATTTGCTCCGGAAGGGCGCCTGTCGGATATCGCTGTCGATGAAGCGCGGAGGAATGATACAGCCAGCGACATTACCCGGACCCTCGGACGCGCCGATGCGCCTTCGGCAGGCCGTTCTTATACCGCCGCATCCAACGGCAGTATCTCGATTTCTCCTGATTCCCGCAAAAAGATTACAAACATCGTAGTGTTCTATTCCGACAATTCATTTCAGTCTTTCCTGCCCGACTCCTGACGCCGGGACGGCTCCCCCGTGTGCTTCATCCTTCATTCGGACGCGGCGACAGGATTGTTTTTATTCAGGAACCCCGTTTAATCTTCTGTTAAGCTCTGTAAAACACGAATCCCGGAAACCATATCGGAATCCGGGATTTCGTGCTTTACAGAGGCTGGGAATGCGTTTACGCGGCGCGTGGCTTTATGTGTGATACTATACGTAGCCGCGGACAATACCGCGTTTGGAATTGCGGATGAACTCTATGATTTCGTCGCGTTCTTTGGTAGCCGGCAGCTCCGCTTCGATGCGGTCTACGGCGTCGGTCACGTTCAGGCGCGACAGATACAGGTAACGGTATATTTCCTGTATCTCACGGATCTGGTCGTTTGAGAAGTCGCGGCGGCGCAGGCCGATGGAGTTGATACCCGTATAGGCAATCGGGTCGCGGCCGGCTTTTACGAAAGGAGGAATATCCTTGTTGATTCTGGATCCGCCCTGAATCATCACGTGCGAGCCGATATGGGTAAACTGATGTATCAGTGTTCCTCCGCCGATAACCGCGAAGTCATCTACCTGCACTTCTCCGGCAAGCTGAGAGGCGTTGGAGATGATTACATTGTTGCCGACCAGACAGTCATGGGCTACGTGGGAATAAGCCATGATAAGGCAGTTGTTACCCACTACGGTCTTGTCTTTGGCTGCGGTGCCGCGGTTGACGGTGACACACTCGCGTATAGTGGTGTTGTCGCCGATAATCGCCACCGTATCCTCTCCCTTGAATTTGAGGTCCTGGGGAATCCCGGAAATCACGGCGCCGGGAAAAATGTTGCAGTGGCGTCCGATTCTGGCCCCTTCCATGATGGTGACGTTGCTTCCGATGTGGGTCCCTTCGCCGATTTCTACATTCTGGTCGATGGTGACAAACGGGTCGATCACTACACTGGGGTGAATCTTGGCAGCCGGGTGGATATATGCGAACGGTTGTTTCATTATTCAGAGAGAGTTTTATTTATTCTTGACAATCTGGGCCATGAACTCACACTCGCATACGATTCTGTCGCCTACGAACGCTACGCCTTTCATCAGGGCGCAGCCGCGGCGCAGGGGGGTGAGGAAAGAGACATGGAACAGCAGTGTATCGCCGGGAACGACTTTCTGACGGAACTTCACATTGTCAATTTTCATGAAGTAGGTAGAATATTTTTCGGGGTCTTCGAGAGTGCCGAGAACCAGCAGTCCGCCTGTCTGGGCCATGGCTTCGACAAGCAGTACGCCGGGCATCACCGGTTCCTGGGGGAAGTGTCCCTGGAAGAAAGGCTCGTTGACGGTAACGTTCTTGACGCCGACTATGTAGCTCTCCCCCATCTCGATAATCTTGTCCACAAGGAGCATCGGATAGCGGTGAGGCAGATGTTCGCGGATGGCGTTGATATCCATCAGCGGTGCAGCGGAAGGATTGTAGGTGGGCGCCTGAAGTTCCTGGCGCTGGATTTCCTTGCGGATCTGTTTTGCGAAAGTGGTGTTGATCTTGTGTCCCGGACGACAGGCGATGATACGTCCCTTCAGGGGGCGTCCGATAAGGGCTATGTCTCCCAGCACGTCAAGCAGCTTGTGGCGGGCGGGTTCGTTCTCGAATTCCAGCGGACGGTTGTTGATGTAGCCCAGCTGGCTGACCTGTTTGTGTTCGACACCCATGAGGTCGGAGATGTGGTCGAGGTTCTCCTGGGTCATCTCCTTGTCGTAGATCACTATGGCGTTGTCGAGGTCGCCCCCCTTGATGAGGTTGGCATGGAGAAGCGGCTCGATTTCACGCACGAAAACGAAAGTGCGGCTTCCGCTGATTTCCTTGTTGAACAGCGACATATTTTCCAGTCGGGCGAACTGGTTGGCCAGGACGGGCGAATCGTAGGAAATCATCACGTCGATTGAGAAATCGCTGTCGGGAAGCACAGTCAGGTGTGCGCCGGTCTCGGGGTCGCGGACCTCGATTTTACGTTTTACGACATAGAAGTTCTTATCGGCCGCCTGCCTGACGACGCCAACGCGCTCGATATTCTCGCTGAATATTCTCGCGCTGCCGTCGAGGATGGGAATCTCTGGACCGGTCACTTTTATGAGGCAGTTGTCCACCCCGGCGGCATAAAGGGCTGCCAGCGCGTGTTCGACTGTGGAAACCCTGACGTCCCCTTTGGCAAGCACTGTGCCGCGGGCCGTGTCGGTGACATATTCTGCGAGAGCGTCTATTACGGGCTCTCCCTCCAGGTCAAGGCGCTGGATTTTGTAACCATGGTTTTCGGGAGCGGGGAGGAATGTAGCCTCTATCTCCAGTCCGGTATGCAGGCCTTTTCCCTTTACGGAGAATTCGCCGTTAAGAGTTAACTGTTTCATTATCGTTGGTTGCTGATTTTTTCAAGTTTTTTCACTCGGTCGAAAAGGTCGCCCAGATTTTTCTGATATACCACCATGCGGGCAAACTGCTTCACGTCAATGGCCGGCGAGCCTATGATGCGGGCATCGTCGGGAACATTTCCCGCTACTCCCGCCTGGGCGCCGAGCTGCACGCGGTCGCCGACGGTGATGTGGCCTGCCAGGCCTACCTGGCCGCCGAACATACAGCGGCTCCCTACTTTGGTTGAGCCGGCTATGCCGACCTGGGCAGCCATGACCGTGTCCTGGCCGACACGGCAGTTATGGGCTATCTGGATGAGATTGTCAAGTTTAGTCCCGCGTCCGATGAGGGTGGAGCCCATCATGGCACGGTCAATCGTTGTGTTGGCGCCGATTTCCACATCGTCTTCTATTACCACGTTGCCAAGCTGAGGGATTTTTTTGTATCCGTTGTCGGTGGGCGCGAAGCCGAAACCGTCGGCGCCGATGACGCATCCCGAATGAATCACACACCGGTCGCCTATCCTGCAGTTGTGATAGACCTTGACTCCGGGCTTGAGAACAGACCCCTCGCCTATCTCGACGTTCTCCCCTACGTAAGCCTGGGGAAAAATCTTCGCGCCTTTGCCGATGCGGGCGCCTTTGCCTATGTAGGCGAATGCGCCTATATAGGCGTCTTCAGGAATTTCCACACCTTCGGCTATGAAGCAGGGCTGTTCGATTCCCTCATGACGGGGTTCCATTGCCTGGGCGGCGATATCGAGAAGGGAAGCTATGGTGGCGTAAGGATCGGCGACACGGATAAGAGTCGCTTCCACCGGATGTTCGAGCTTGAAATCGTCCTTTACAAGGATTACCGACGACTTGCTCTCGTAGATGTAATGGTCATATCTGGGATTGGCCAGAAACGACAGGGCGCCGGGATGACCTTCTTCGATTTTTGCAAAAGCGGAGACAGTAACCGAACCGTCACCTTCAACTTTTCCGCCGACCATCGCGGCTATTTGATTTGCTGTAAACTGCATAACAAAATCGGTGTGCCTGCCTGTTCAGACATGGTGGTTAAACTTGAGATTAAAGCCTCGGGCGACAGTCCCGTACAGACGGCGGCCTGCGTCATTTCGGCTGCTTGGAGAGTTTAATGGGGCACACATACTTTTACAATTTGCAAAGTTGGCAATTTTTTTCGACATATCCAAAAATCTCTAAATCTTTTGCACCCGCGCGGATTTTCCGTAACTTTGCGTCATGAATAATTCGACAATCGTTTCCGACTCCCCCGCGGGAGTCCAGGGGTATGAAATTATCCTCCGGTATTTCCCGGAGCTGACCGCGACGCAACGTTCCCAGTTCGCCGCGCTCGGAGCGCTTTACGCCGACTGGAATGAGAAAATCAATGTGATTTCCAGAAAAGATATCGACAATATCTATACCCGCCATATTCTTCACTCGCTTGCAATCGCCCGGTTTATGACCCCCGTCGCCGCCACGGAGTTTCTCGATTTCGGCTGCGGAGGAGGTTTCCCCGGAATCCCGCTGGCCATTATGTGGCCCGACTGCAGCTTTCATCTTATCGACCGTATCGGAAAGAAAGTCAGAGTGGCCCGGGAGATAGCCCAGGCTGTCGGCCTTGGCAATGTCACCTTCCAGCACGGAGATGCCGGAGAATGTCACCGGCGGTTTGACTATGTGGTTTCCCGGGCTGTAATGCGCCTGGAAGCTCTGGCGCCACTTGCGAAGCGCAATATTTCTTCGCGCTGTATCAATCCCCTTCATAATGGACTGATATGTCTGAAAGGGGGCGATCTGGCCGAAGAGGTCGAGGCTGCCGGTGGGGAGACTATCGAGGTACCTCTGTCAGATTATTTTTCCGAATCGTTTTTTGAGACAAAAAAATTAATCTATAAACCTTTATAGGCGTCTGTTTGTTCTCTGTAAAGAAATATTACCTGAAATTGTTTCAATAATGAATATCAAGCGTTTTGAATTCAATCTCTTCGGAGAAAACACGTATATTATCTGGGATGCGGCCACGCGCCAGGCTGCCCTCGTGGATCCCGGAATGTCGGATCAATCCGAAGAAAACACTCTCGACAGTTTTGTCCGGGCGGAAAACCTGGATATCAGGGCCATCCTTCTGACCCATCTTCATATAGACCATACTTTCGGAATCGATTATGCCGGGAAGGCATATGGCGCTCCGATCTATGCCAGCAAAGCTGACGAATATCTCGGCCAAAGGCGTCTCGAACAGGCCAAAATGTTTCATCTGCCGATGGAACTCTCCCCCATCGTAATCGACCGGTTTGTCGACGAAGGGGAAATCCTGCGTCTGGGAAATGAACCGGTAATGGCTCTCCATGCTCCCGGACACTCCGCGGGAAGTCTTCTTTATTATGTCCCGGAATCCGGATTCCTGCTGTCGGGGGATGTCCTGTTCCGCAACAGTATCGGGCGCACCGATCTTCCGGGAGGCGACTACGCCACTCTGATTACAAGCATACATAAAAAGATACTGGAACTCCCCCCGACGACCAAAGTATATCCCGGTCACGGTCCGGCCACCACTATCGCCGACGAAATGCGGTGGAACCCGTATATCTGATTTCCTTTCGGCGCCCGTTATTCTCCGGGTGCAGTTCCGGATGCCGGAGGTTCTGCCAGGTGTCTGGCTGCGTCGTTTGCCCGCCTTTCAGGCGAATACGGAGGATGTCAGCGGGTCGAAAGCGGTATAATCCGGAACTTTCCCGTCTGCGTCGGGTTTTACTGAGGCCAGTGACTCGATAAGTTTGGCCGTAAGCGTTATGCCCCGCCATCTGAGGGTTTCCTCTATGTCGCGGGGCTGTTCTTTGCGCGCACAGATCGCGCGGCACAGCTGTATGGCCTCGTCGAAATGACCGATGCGCAGATATGCGGCCGCCAGCAGGAGATAGTCGGTCGGAGTGAAAAATCCCGGTCGCCGGCAAGGACCGTCGGGAGCGGTCGACAGTTCGATAAACACTTCGATGAAACGCTCGAAGCGTCCTGCGTCGTACAGGCAGTAGAGAAAGAAATTCTGACGCTCTCTGAAGCCGAATTTCCGGTAGTAATAATCGAGTATCCTGACGGCAAGCTGCAGTTTACCCTTGTCTATCAGATTGTAGGCTTTCTGTTGCCATTCCTTTTCGTCGCACTCCCTCTGCCGGAGACAGAAGTCCAGGTATTCTTCGAGATTGTCCGGTTCCAGTTCCATGATAGCCAGGAGGGGATCCGACGTATATATACCAGTTCCGTAGATATCCTTGTAGATGCCACAGGCGGCTTCTTTGTTGCCGTCGCGTGTATAGGCTTCCGCCAGGCCCTCGGCGGCTATCATGTTCGACGGGTCTTCCTCTACGGCTTGTTTCAGAAGTCCGATGGCCTCCTGTCGTTTCGCCGGCAACACAACCATGATCACGGCCCGTGTCAGCCGGGCGTTTTTATGCTCGGGATCTATGGCCACGGCATAGTCCACCGCAGCGAGAGCCTCTTCCGGATGTTCCAGGCTGAACTCGATGCGTGCCAGCAGCAGCCACGCCTCTATATTGAACGGTTCCAGCTTTGTCAGATCCTCGGCAATACGGCGTGCATCCTCCTTCATCTCTTCCTGGTCCTTGAGGATATCGGCAATCTCGAAAGCGAGGCCGTTCGGCTCTTCGGCAAGATACGTGAGGCGTCCGTAATATTTCGTCAGCAATTCAGGCCGGTTCATATCGCGGAGCAGATCCACGATTTTCAGCACTGTCTCGCAGTCGAGCGAGTCATATTTCTCAAGAATCTCCTTGAGATATGGCTCGGGGTCCCCTTCAGGATAGCATTTGAGGCCCATTCTGAGTACATCCCATAGCGCCGAATCCTCTCTGCCGGTACGCATCAGCATATCCTCGGCCGCCGGCTGAGAGATATACGACAGAAAAAATCCCATGCGTTCATCGAAATCATGGTTCCGCGGGTAGAGGCGGGAGGCCGTCAGGAATACGAACATCTGTACCATTACGTCCCCTTCATCCTGGGCGTAATCGTAGATGTCGAGCAATTCGTTGAGTTCGTAATACTCTATAACAGCACCACTCTCTACCTCCGCCCGGAAGCGGAGATAGAGAGAGCGCATATAATCTTCTTCGTTTTTCTGCTGATCGTCGTTATACATTTTTCTTCTGTGCCTTCTCCCAGCTGTCTTTCAGGGCAATCGTGCGGTTGAAAATAAGATTGCCGGGAGTGGAATCGGGGTCAGGAGTAAAATAGCCTATGCGCTGGAACTGGAACTTTTCTCCAGGACGGGCATTTTCGGCGATGAAAGGCTCTATCTTGATGCCTTCCGTCAGAGTCAGTGAATCCGGATTGAGCAGGTCGCGGAAATCCCCTTCTTCGGCCGATGGGTTCTCGACATTGAAGAGGCGGTCGTAGATACGTGCGGTGGCGTCTACGGCGTGGGGGGCCGATACCCAGTGCAGTGTTCCTTTGACTTTCCGGTTTGCTCCGGGGAGTCCGCTGCGGCTTTCTGGATCGTAGGTGCAGCGGAGTTCGGTTATGTTGCCCTCCGCATCCTTGATGACCTCCTCGCACTTGATGATGTACGCACCCTTGAGGCGTACTTCCGCACCGGGAGCGAGACGGAAGAATTTCTTGGGGGGATTCTCCATGAAATCATCACGCTCGATGTAAATCTCCCGCGAGAAAGGCATCTTGTGGGTTCCTGCCGCAGCGTCTTCGGGATTGTTTTCCATCTCTACGGTCTCCACCTGTCCCTCGGGGTAGTTGGTGAGGACCACTTTCAGCGGATTCATCACGGCCATGCAACGGGTGGCGATGGCATTGAGGTCTTCGCGGACGGCGTGTTCGAGCAGCGACACGGAAATCATCGCTTCCTCTATTTTCGTATAACCGATACGGTCTATGAAATTGCGTATGGCTTTGGCGGTGAATCCGCGGCGGCGCATACCGGAGATAGTCGGCATACGGGGATCGTCCCATCCGGCCACAAGACCTTCCTTGACAAGCTGGAGCAGTTTGCGCTTGCTCATTACCGTATAGGTCAGGTTGAGCCTGTTGAACTCAATCTGGCGCGGGCGGTAGGTGCCGTCGGTCAGGAAATCCACGAAGTAGTCGTAGAGCGGCCGGTGAGGCACGAACTCGAGAGTACAGATCGAATGGGTCACTCCTTCGAAGAAGTCGCTCTGACCGTGGGCGAAGTCATACATGGGATATACCTTCCATGTAGTACCTGTGCGGTGATGCGGCGTCTTGATTATGCGGTACATAATCGGGTCGCGGAAGTGCATATTGGAGGAAGCCATGTCGATTTTGGCGCGAAGTACCCTGGCGCCTTCCTCGAACTCTCCCTTGTTCATCCGTTCGAACAGGTCGAGATTCTCCTCCACCGAACGGTTTCTGTAAGGGCTGTCGGTACCGGGAGTCGTCGGAGTCCCTTTCTGGGCAGCGATCTCCTCGGATGTCTGGTCGTCGACGTATGCTTTACCTTCTTTAATCATGCGCACGGCCAGATCATAAAGCTGCGGGAAGTAATCGGAAGCATAGCGTTCGTTTTCGCCCCAGTCAAAGCCGAGCCAGTGGATGTCCTCGCGGATAGCGTCCACGTATTCGGTATCTTCCTTGATGGGATTGGTGTCGTCGAATCTCAGGAAGCACTTGCCCCCGAATTTCTCGGCGGCTCCGAAATCCATGCAGATGGCTTTGGCATGGCCTATATGGAGATAACCGTTGGGTTCGGGCGGAAAACGGGTCTGAAGGCGTCCCGAATTAGCGCCGGCCTTGAGGTCGTCGACAATTATCTGTTCTACAAAACTAAGTCCTTTCGATTCCGCGGACTTGTCAGCTTCGATTGTTTCAGCCATAACTTTGTGTTGGTTTACTTCTTTTTCGGCTGCAAATATAGTGAGTTTTTTCCAAACCGGAGCTAAGCGGCAGTGAATTTTTCGCCTTTGCCGTTGTATTATTCAGCAATAATGTCGAAATTTGCAGGTCTTAAGTCGGTCAATTGATAATTCGGATTAATTTTGTTGACTGACTTGCAGATAAAACAGTAAGATAGCTTATAAATAACTTGAAATATGTTGCAGTTTGCTACGAGTGAATCTTCCCGTTACGGAATTGCCGAAGAGGTTGGCATGGCCCTCGATGGAGGATGCAAGTGGATTCGGCTGACCGGTTCCCCTGACCGCGAGACGGTGAAATCCCTGATGCCCGGATGTGAAAGTGCCGGGGCTATTCTTGTCCTCGACGACAATGCCGATCTGGTCGACGAACTGAGAATCCACGGTCTTCATCTTACCTCATGGACGCGCGGAGAGGCTATCGCGGCCCGCGAGAAACTTGGTCCGCACGCCATTGTGGGAGTTTCGTGTCAGACGACGCGTCAGGCATTGGAACTGAAAGGCCTTGATATAGATTATATGGTGGTTCCTGCTCCGGCAGACGCAGATCCGCTGGAATTTTACGCCGATTTCAGCAAGGAAGTGAGGGAGGCTGAAATAGCAATGCATCCGGTCGCCTCGGGAAATTTCCCCATTGTAATGCTCCCTTCGGTAATCGCCTCCGGGATGGCGGGGGTGGAGCTTTCTTCCGAAGTGCTGGAGGCGGAAGATCCTGTCGGATTTATCAAGACAGCCCTCGCATCCTTAGGACGCTGAACCATTATTACGTTAATCCGAAAGTCCTACATATATAATCAGATAAAAATGGATCTCAGTTTTATCGGAATCATCCCGGCCCGTTACGCGTCGACCCGTTTCGAGGGGAAGCCCCTGGCTGATCTCGGCGGAAAACCGGTTATCGAACACGTTTACCGCAAGGTTGCCTCGGTGCTTCCTGAAGTGGCTGTCGCCACGGATGATGAAAGAATATTCAATGCCGTAAAATCGTTCGGCGGTCAGGCGGTAATGACCTCTTCCGAACATCGTAGCGGCACCGACCGTTGCCTGGAGGCTTACGATAACCTCGGGAGCCAGGCAGATGTAGTTATCAATATTCAGGGAGACGAGCCTTTTGTCTCTCCTGATCAGATACGTCAGATAATGGGTTGTTTTGACCATCCGTCCACAAGAATCGCTACTCTGGCCCTCCCCTTTCCGTCTACCGGAAATTATGAGGATTTGGCCAACCCCAATAAACCAAAGGTAGTGGTCGACGATGAAAGCAATGCTCTTCTTTTCAGCCGCTCGGTGATTCCATATATCAGAGGGGTGGAACCAGCAAAGTGGGCCGCCCGGGGGAAATATCTCACTCATATCGGGATGTACGCATTCCGTATCCCGACGCTCCGGGAAATTACCAGGCTCCCTCAGTCGTCGCTTGAACTGGCCGAATCCCTGGAGCAGCTCAGATGGCTGCAGAACGGTTATGATATCAGAGTAGCCATGACGGACTGCGCCACTATCGGCATCGATACTCCCGCAGATCTCGAGGCGGCCCGGCTCTATCTTGAATCTCTCAACGGATAATAGTGATGAAAGACACTGTTATCACGCCGGACAGGCGTATGCCCCCTCCGGTAACCGGTTTCCCGGATCTGTCGCTTCCCCCTTTCCGGGAATACAGGCTTGACAATGGAATCCGGATGAAAGTACTCGACTCAGGGGAGGAAGAAGTATGCCGGATAGCATTGATGTGGCCTCAGGGAGTACTTGACACGGATTCTCCTGAAGCTGTCGGCCTTATGGTGAATCTGCTTGCGGAAGGATGTGCCGGCATGAGCGGTAAGGAAATCAATGATCTCCTGGAGGAGAACGGAGCGTGGCTCAGAACGACATCCGCCCTGCACTCAACGCTGCTGGTAATGCAGACGCTGAACTCAGCCGCTCCGCGTGTGCTTCCCGTGCTTGCATCGGTTATCGGAGACGCCACCTTCCCCGAAGAAAGTTTTCTCAGCCTGCGTAACAAGACTGCCTCCGAAAAGGAGATGGCTACCAGGAAGCCTGCCTATCAGGCCACGGTGCTTGCCCGCAGAGGGTTCTACGGACCCGGACATCCGATGGCGCGTGAGATAACGGCGGAAAGTATCGGGGCGACTTCACGGGAAGCTGTCATCGAGGTTTACGATGCGATTCTGCGTGCGGTGCCTCCGGTGGTATTTGTTTCCGGACGTGTTTCCGGGGAGCTGTTGGAGACGCTGTCCGCTTCGCTGGAACGCATACCTTTCGGAACCGGGAAAGGTGAACGCCGCGTCATAATGCCCCCGGCTCTTTCGGAAAATCTCATTCTTACAAAGGATATGCCCGACTCCCTCCAGACCGGAGTCCGGATACAGATTCCTACGGTGTCGCCGGACCATCCCGATTATGAGGCGCTGAGATTTGCCGTAGCGGCGCTCGGAGGTTATTTCGGAAGCAGATTGATGAGTAATATCCGGGAGGACAAAGGGTACACCTACGGTATCAGCGCCGTCCTGACGGATCTTCCGGAAGGCTCCTGTGTGGTAATAGCCTGCGAATGTGACAACGCTTATTCCCGGGCGGTTCTTGAGGAAACCGATAGAGAAATCGGACGCCTTGCGTCTGTTCCTCCCGGTGAGGAAGAGATGGAGACAGTCAGAAACGTCCTTATATCGTCGATGGCTGGCATCCTGGACTCCCCGTTCTATATTTCGGGCTATGCGGAGCTGATGGAAAGCAACGGACTCCCGTCCGGGCGGTTTTCCCGTCAGTTCAGGGAAATAATCTCTATGACTCCCGAAAGAGTCGCGTACGCCGCGGCCCGGTATATCAGGGATGCGCGCCGCGTGGTAGCCCTTGCCGGAGGTAAGCCCGGTTAGATAAATTTAACAATTAGAATTGCATATTATTTTGTAACTTTGTAGCGAAAGAAGTCCGTCCGGACTTCGATAATCCATCGAAAGACAATAAACTCAACTGATATTTCAAAAATCAATGAAAAAAAGCGCTTTGCAGAAAGCACGTGCTGCTTACCAGCCCAAGCTCCCCATCGTGCTGACCGGTGCGGTTAAAGCCGTGGAAGGTCATCCCACCCAGTCCGTGGCTGACCAGGAGGAAATCAAGAACCTGTTCCCCAACACCTACGGTCTGCCCGAACTCAAATTCGAGAAAAACCCAACTCCCTCGGCTTCCAAGCCCGTAAACGTCGGCGTAATCCTCTCCGGAGGTCAGGCCCCCGGCGGCCACAACGTGATCAGCGGTCTTTTCGACGGTATCAGGAAGATTAACAAGGAATCCCGTCTTTATGGCTTCCTTATGGGCCCCGGCGGCTTCGTTGACCATCAGTATGTTGAACTGACTTCCGCTATTATCGACGAATTCCGCAATACAGGCGGCTTCGATATAATCGGTTCCGGCCGCACAAAGCTCGAGACAAAAGAACAGTTCGACAAAGGTCTTGAAATCCTCAAGGAACTCAATATTTCCGCTCTGGTAATCATCGGCGGTGACGACTCCAACACCAACGCCGCGGTGCTTGCCGAATATTACAAGTCCATCAATGCCGGCGTGCAGGTTCTCGGCTGCCCCAAGACCATCGACGGTGACCTCAAGAATGACGTGATCGAGACCTCTTTCGGTTTCGACACCGCCACTAAGGTTTATTCCGAAGTTATCGGCAATATCCAGCGCGACTGTAACTCGGCCAAGAAATACTGGCATTTCATCAAACTGATGGGCCGCTCCGCAAGCCATATCGCCCTGGAATGTGCCCTTCAGACCCAGCCCAACATCTGCATCATCTCCGAGGAAGTGGAGGAAAAGGATATGTCGCTCCAGGATGTTGTCGACTACATCGCCGACATCGTAGCCAAGCGCGCCGCCAACGGCATGAACTTCGGCACCGTGCTGATTCCTGAGGGTCTTATCGAATTTATCCCCGCTGTAAAGCGTCTTATCGCCGAACTCAACGACCTCCTGGCCAAGAACGCCGAGGAATTCGCCGGTGTCGCTCCCGAAAACCAGCGCGAATATATCATCAGCCATCTGTCTGCCGACAATGCCGCAGTCTATGAGTCGCTTCCCGCCGGCGTGGCCCGTCAGCTGAGTCTCGACCGCGACCCCCACGGCAACGTACAGGTTTCCCTTATCGAGACCGAGAAACTTCTCTCGGAAATGGTAGGCAAGCGCCTGGCCCAGTGGGCATCCGAAGGCAAATACAACGGCAAGTTCTCCGCACTCCATCATTTCTTCGGCTATGAAGGACGTTGCGCTGACCCCTCCAACTTTGATGCCGACTACTGCTACGCTCTCGGCTACAACGCAGCCTGCCTGGTGAAAGCCGGAGTGACAGGTTATATGTCGTCGGTACGCAATCTTACCAAACCTTCCGTACAGTGGATCGCCGGCGGTATTCCCATCACCATGATGATGAACATGGAGCGTCGCCACGGCAAGATGAAGCCCGTTATTCAGAAAGCGCTTGTACGCCTTGATGGCGCGCCTTTCCAGAAATTTGCCGCCAAACGCGATGACTGGTCTGTAAACACAAGCTATATGTATCCCGGTCCTATCCAGTATTTCGGCCCTGCTGAAGTCTGCGACCAGCCTACCCTCACTCTGAAATACGAACACCAGGGTAAATAATTCCGCAACCTTTTTAATAGCTTGCATAAAGAACGGGGCTGTCAGAGGATGAACCTTTGGCAGTCCCGTTTGTTTAATTTCATTATACAGTAAAAAGAATGATCAAATTAAAACTCGGAGCCGCCTTAGCGGCGGTTATTATTACTATGACCTCCTGTTCATCAAAAGAAAACCGGGACGTAAACGGGAACGCTTCCGCAAACGATGCAGCCAATTCCGCAATTGAAAACATCATGTCGCGCACAAGTGTCAGAGAATATGCCCCCGATCGTAAAATCTCTCCGGATACGGTCGAGATTCTTCTCCGTGCCGCAATGGCCGCTCCTACTGCTGTAAACAAACAGCCCTGGGCTTACGTGGTTCTTGATACCCGTGAAGCGCTCGATTCACTGGCAGAGGTTCTTCCTTACGCGAAAATGCTTCGCCATGCCCCCCTGGCTATCGTTACCTGCGGCGATATGGAGCGTACTTTTGAAGCCGAAAGGGCCTATTGGATTCAGGATGTCTCGGCTTCGACCGAAAACCTACTCCTGGCCGCAAATGCGCTCGGACTCGGTGCTGTCTGGACGGGTGTCTATCCTACCGAAGAACGAGTAAAGGCGGTCTCCGAGCGCCTCGGACTGCCGGCTAATATAATTCCCCTGGCAGTAGTTCCCGTCGGATATCCTGCGAAAGAACATCAGCCTAAAGACAAATGGAATCCGTCGGTCATTCATTATAACCGCTGGTGAAAACATTATGACAGCACTTTAGCCATTCCGGCGAAAAAGCAAGCGATGTGCCGAAATTTCGAAATTCGACACATCGCCTGCTTTTTCGGACTACATAGGCAGTCTTATGCATTCTCGTGATTGCGGGGATTATTGTTCAGTGTGGTGGTACGTTCTTTTACCAGGTCGGGAGTAACCTTGTCTTTGTCAGCTTTATCAATTGCCGCGCCAGGGAAATTGTCGACAGCCTGCTCGACTTTCCGGGCTCCGTGGCTGATATTGTCCGCCAGGTTTCTGACAGCGTCGATATTTACTTTTTTACCGATTTCCTCTGCCTTTTCCGCCGCAGTATGGGCCACATCGCCAACTTTCTCTTTGATATCGCTTATCTTTTCGCCCAGGCCTGAGAGCTTTTCTCCGGAGGCGAGATTTTTTAAATCATCAAGATTCATTACAGTTCTGTTTAAATGTTATTATACATTATAAACAGATGGCGATGTCCGATGGTTTATTCCGCGTCGCTGCTATTCTCCAGCGGAAGTTTGACAAGCTGTTCGATATAATCCAGGATCTCATTGCGACCACGCCTGTCTACCGAACTGCTTTTGAAGACTGGGGGCAACTCTTCCCATTCTTCAAGCAGCTGGGCGCAATAGTCACCGGTCACTTTCTTTGCCGCCGTGGATGACATTTTGTCGAGTTTGGTGAAAACGATGCAGAACGGCACTCCGTTCTCTCCGAGCCACCGCATGAATTCCATGTCGATTTTCTGAGGCAGATGACGCCCGTCTATCAGAAGGAAGAGACAGGTCATCTGGCTGCGGTTAAGTATGTAGTCCTTTATGATTCGGGCTATCTCGGCCCTCCCTTCTTTGCTGCGGCGCGCATAGCCGTAGCCGGGCAGGTCGACCAGATACCATTCGTCATTAATCAGGAAATGGTTTATCAGCAATGTCTTGCCCGGAGTGGATGAAGTCATGGCAAGCCCTTTCTGGCCTGTCAGCATATTTATGAGCGAGGATTTCCCGACGTTGGAACGACCGATGAAGGCGAATTCGTGGCGCGCTTCCTGCGGGCAGCCTTTGGACGATGTGTTGCTTATGACGAATCTTGCGGAATTGACAATCATGACTATAATTTTTTTCAAAATTAACAAAACTTCAAGGAATAAACAAATTTTCGGCCCCTTAGGTTGCTGTCACAGCTTTTTTCGTTAATTTTGTACCGCTTATGAGAAATCCGGGAAGAGAAACAGTTTTTCATTTCAAGCGTTTCGATGTCAGAAATCATCGGAGCGCAATGAAAGTAGGTACCGACGGGGTGCTTCTTGGCGCCTGGTGCGCATCTGGCGACCACACAAGTCCTCGCAGAATTCTTGACGTCGGCTGCGGTACCGGACTTATTGCCCTGATGGTTGCCCAGCGTTTTCCCGAAGCGGAAATTACTGGTATCGATATCAGTCGGGAAGCGGTGGAAGAGGCTACTCTGAATTTTCGCGATTCCCCGTGGGCCGACAGGCTGAACGCCGTCGAAGCTGATTTTAATATATATGATCCATCTGAAGGCCGTTTCGATCTGATTGTAAGTAATCCTCCCTTTTTCGACAACGGAGCGCTGGCTCCTGACCGGAACCGCTCGCTGGCCCGTCATGATGAGTCCCTTACTCTGAAAACACTGATTGCCCGCGCCGCGGAATTTCTGTCTGCCGCCGGGATATTGTCACTGATACTCCCAGCCGACCGGGAAGACACCCTGAAATTCGAAGCGGCGCTCAGCCGTTTTTCGATTAAACGCCTTGTCAGGGTCTCCACTACTCCCGCCAGGGCGCCCAAGCGAATTCTGGCTGAACTGGTGCTGTCCCCCGCCGTAACTGCCTTTACGGAGACGCTGGCATTGAAAGACGGGAAGGGTATTCCTACCCGGGAGTATGCCGCGCTGGTAGAAGATTTTTATCTCAGATATTAATAGCGCTTAGAATCTATAATGAATAATATATATCCTTAAAAATATAATTGTCCGAAACCAACGATTTTAAAGATTATGCAAAACAGTCTTCCGAATACGCCCGCACAAGGACGTGAGTTTCGTCTCCCCCGGCCGATGACAGCCCTGGGGCTGCTTGGCTGTCTATTCCTTTTCTGTCTTGTTGTGGCAGGAGTTCTTCTCCCCTTCCTGCCCCGGCTGGTAAGCCGGCCCGAGGCTGCCGTAAGAATCGCCGCGGTGATTCAGGATCTTCTGATATTTATTCTTCCGGCTGTTGGCACGGCGATGGTCGTGACGCGCCTCCCGGCCCGGTTGCTTGCCGTAGATACCTTCCCCCGCTGGAAATCCGTTCTGGCGGCGCTGGTAATATTAATCTGTTCAGTCCCGGCGATGAACTGGATTATCGAATGGAATAAGAACTGGCATCTCCCCGAATCGATGGCCGGTGCCGAAATGTTTTTCCGACAGCTCGAAGAAGGAGCCAACGCCACCGTCGAACTGCTGATGACCGGCGCCTCCATCCCCTCGCTTATAGTCTCCGTACTGATTGTCGGTGTTCTCGCGGGATTCAGCGAGGAACTTTTCTTCCGGGGAGCCCTGCAGCGTATTCTCGGAATGAGCCGCATGAACAAACATCTGGCGATATGGCTGGTGGCATTTATTTTCAGTGCTTTCCATTTCCAGCTGTTCGGTTTCGTTCCCCGTATGCTTTTAGGTGCGTTTTTAGGATATCTTCTCTGGTGGTCCGGCTCGCTCTGGCTCCCTGTGATAGTTCATATATTTAATAATACGGTGGTCGTAATTGCCGCTTATTGTTCCGCAAACTCGACCGATCCTGCCGGAAATCCTGTGGAATCCTTAGGCGCAGCTCCAGCCTCTGCCTCTGAAATCCTGTTAGTCGTCGGCAGCTTTGCAGTAACCGCCGCCGGAATCTGGTTCTTCCGCCGCCATATCTGTCCTCCCGCAAAGTAATCAGATTTTTTCTGTCCCGATATGCGGGTTTGTCTTCTTCCAGAAATAAAAACGATAGCCGGCCAAATTCAAAGCCGGCTATCGTTTTATTATATAAAGGAGTTATCTTCTTTCCGCATTACCGCTTTCCGGAATTCTTTTTCCCGGTCTCTTCGTCAGGGAAACGGTTGGGATAGCTGATTTTCAGGCGCGGTACCCGCATACTGTAAATCACAAAAGCGATACCCATAAGTATGAACGGGATGGATAGCCACTGACCCATATTCAAGGTCATGCCGATTTCAAAATCTTCCTGGGGATTCTTGATGAACTCGATAAGGAAACGTGTGCCGAACAGAACGATGAAGAAAATTCCGAAAATCAATCCGGGCCGTTCTCCGGCATTTTTCTTCCAGTACATCCACATCAGTAGCGCGAAGAGTCCCAGATAACACAGTGCCTCGTAGATTTGCGTGGGATGAGACGGCAGGGAATAGACCGGCTCCTGCACTCCGGCCATCCACGGCCCGAGGTTTGTTATGAACCGGAAGCCCCACGGGAGATCGGTCGGATGACCGTAAATCTCGTGGTTCATGAGGTTACCGATACGAATCAGCGCACCTACAAGGGCAATGGCTATCACCAGTCGGTCGTAAGTCCAGAACGGTGTCCGCTTCGTGGTGAATATTGAAAAGAGAATCACCGCAATCATCAGTCCGATGGTTCCTCCGTGGCTGGCAAGACCTCCTTCCCATGTGTATAGAATCTCAATGGGATGCTGGGAATAGTAGTCCCACGCATAAAAGAACACGTGTCCCAGGCGTGCGCCCACTATCGTAGCTACGATGACATAGATCAGCAGGATGCTCAGCCAGCTTTCGGGAGCGCCTTCGCGCTTGAACATCTTCTCTACGATCTTATAGCCGAGCATGAAGCCGATTACGAACATCATGCCGTACCAGCGGACGGTTAGTCCGCCGATCTTCAGCATTACAGGGTCGACGTTCCAGGTTATGAAATCAAGCATAAACGATGGTTTGAGTTCAGAGAGCATTGACGATGGCTTCGGTGTCGCGGGCAATCATCAGCTCCTCGTCGGTAGGTACGACAACGACCTTCACTTTGGATGTTTCCGTCGAAATTACGGTTTCGGTACCACGGGTGACGGCGTTGAGCGGTTCGTCGAGTGTCACTCCCATGAAGCCGAGGGGGCGGCACACATTGGCGCGCAGGCCCGTCTGGTTCTCGCCTACACCTCCGGTGAAGACGATGATGTCAACGCCCCCCATCTCGGCGGCGTATGCGCCGATATATTTGATGATGCGCTGTTCATACATTTCCAGGGCCAGGTGGGCGGATTCATTGCCGGCTTTGTCGGCGGATTCTATCTCGCGCATATCAGAGGAGATGCCGCTGACTCCGAGTACACCGCTCTCCTTATTGATAATCTTCTGAAGGTCATCGGCCGAAAGATTGTGTTTCTTCATCAGGTAGGTCAGCGCTCCGGGATCAACATCGCCGACACGAGTGCCCATCATGAGGCCTTCGGTCGGTGTAAGACCCATCGAAGTGTCCACGCTCTTGCCGTAAAGGACTGCTGTAATCGAGCCGCCGTTGCCGACGTGGCAGGTGATGATCTTCTGTGTGGCGATATCGACTCCGAGAATTTCGCAGACACGGGCAGAAACATAGCGGTGGCTTGTTCCGTGGAATCCGTAGCGGCGCACGCCGTCTTCCTTGTAGAAACGGTAAGGAAGAGCGTACATATAGGATTTGGCCGGCATGGTCTGATGGAAGGCCGTGTCGAAAACCCCTACCTGTTTTATACCGGGAAGGATTTCCTCCACAGCTTCGATACCGGTCACATTGGCCGGATTATGGAGCGGCGCAAGGTCGTAGCAGTCACGAATCTGCTGGAGGACCTCGTCGGTAAGCAGTACGCTCTTGGAGAACTTCTCGGCACCGTGGACTACGCGGTGACCTACGGCGTCGATTTCACTGTAACTGCGGATGCATCCCAGTTCGGGATCGGTCAGGATATCAAGGACAGCTTTTACCGCACCTTTGTGGTCGACAAGACCGAGTTCACGGATAGCCTTCGAGCCGTCGGCCAGTTTATATTTGAGAAAGCCGTCGGGAAGCCCGATTTTTTCCACGCCGCCTTCGGCCATTACTTTGTCATCTGAGGTATCGATAAGTTTGTATTTAACAGAACTGCTGCCGCAGTTAAGCACTAAGATTTTCATGTTGGATTCGTGTTTCTTGCTGTTATGTTTCAGAGGTTATTTGATGGACTGGTTTGCAGTCATTACGATAGTCTTGTAGATATCACTTGCCGAGCAACCGCGGGAGAGGTCGCTGACAGGAGCGGCAAGGCCCTGGAGCAGGGGGCCGACGGCTTCTACGCCGGCCAGACGCTGGACAAGTTTGTAGGCGATGTTGCCCACTTCCAGCGACGGGAAGACAAGGACATTGGCTTTGCCGGCAATTTCACTTCCGGGAGCCTTGAGGGCGCCGACAGTGGGAACAATTGCGGCATCGGTCTGAAGTTCACCGTCAATCTGCAGGTCGGGATCCATTTCATGGGCGATACGGGTCGCCTCGATGACCTTGTCGACCCGTTCGTGCTTGGCGCTCCCTTTGGTCGAGAAAGAGAGGATGGCAACACGCGGATCAATACCGGCGACGGTCTTGGCGGTGTTGGCTGTGCAGACAGCAATCTGGGCCAGCTGGCGTGCATCGGGTTCAGGCACCACGGCGCAGTCGGCGAACACAAGAATGCCGTTCTCGCCGTAAGGCAGATGGTCGGGAAGAAGCATAAGGAACGCGCCGGAAACAGTGTCGATGCCGGGAGCGGTCTTGATTACCTGGAACGCGGCGCGCAGTACATCGCCGGTGGAATGGATGGCTCCTGATACCATGCCGTCGGCATCTCCGGCCTTGACCATAAGTGCCCCGAGATAAAGCACATCGGCTGCCTTGCGGCGCGCCTCTTCAGGGGTCATCCCTTTCTTCTTGCGGAGTTCATACAGGAGAGGAGCATACTTGTCCAGTACAGCAGGGTCGTCAGGCTCTACAATCGTAGCCTGCGAAATATGTCGGAGTCCAAGCTCTTCGGCTTTCGTCTCTATGTCATGCCGCTTACCCAGGAGGATGATGTCCGCCAGTCCGTCAGCCAGGATATTGTCTGCGGCCGTGATATTGCGGGTCTCGTCTCCTTCGGGAAGCACTATTCTGCGGGTATTGTCTTTTGCCCGTGCGGTAAGTCTGACAAATAAGTCCATAGATATTCAGATGTTTACGTCGGTTAGTGTTGAATTCTATTGCAAAAGTACGAAATATCTGCGGAAATACCTCGGTCATTTCTTTAATTTTTGACAGCCCTTTGAAAAAATAGGGTCAGTAACGTTTCCTGTATGTCAGGGCAGCCACAGAGCATAGCACCGCGGCGAAGACGGCGAGCATCGAATACTGAATCCAGAGTTCTTGGACCGTAGCTCCCTTAAGGTAGACGGCGCGCATTATCTCAATAAAATAACGCGGAGGGATGAGATAGGTGATATTCTGTGCCCATCCGGGCATGGAGGCAATCGGGGTAAAAAGTCCTCCCATGAGCTGGAAAATCATGATAAAGGCGAACATCATGAATATACTCTGAAGGATGGTGGCGGATCTATTGGCGATGGAGACCCCGAGTCCCGACATTACAAAACTGAACAGTATCGCGGCAAGATACACCTCGGCTATGTTTCCTGCCGGGACAAGCCCGTAGACAAGCCATCCTATTGTCATCCCTACGGTCACTACCAGGATACCTACAATCCAGTAGGGAATCAGTTTTGAAAGCACGAAAGTGAATTTGCCGACCGGGGTAACGTTCATGGCCTCGATTGTCCCGGCTTCTTTCTCGCTGACAAGATTCAGTGTGGGAAGGAATCCGCAGATTATTATGATCAGCACAACCATCAGGGCCGGTATCATATAATTGCGGAAATCGAGCGTCGGATTGAAATAGTTCATCACACTGATGTTTGCTTCCGGCAGTGTAATCCCCTCCTGCGACTGCCATTGCATCAGGGTAGCCCCTACCGACTGGGCCGCATAGCGGGAACCTAACATCCCTTTGGTGGCGTTCACTCCGTTGGCTTCGATTTCAATCTTCGGTCTTAGTCCGTTGACAAGATCTTTGGAATAATGGGACGGGATAACGACGATAGCATCCGCCCGACCGGTTTCTACCGCCTGAAGCGCCTCATGGTAGGCGAAGCCGCACTCTGCGACCGACAGGTATTCCGAGGCGTCCATGTCGGCTACAATTCGTCGGGACAGTTCAGTACAGTCGTTGTCGACTACCGCCGCCCCTACGTTCCTTACTTCGAGATTGGCCACCAGCGGGAGCAGGAGCATGACCATTACGGGCATAGCGATGATGATGCGCGGAATAAAGGGATTGCGTTTCATCAGCTTTACCTCCTTTTTGAGCAATATCTGGAGAATACGTGGATTCATGACCGGAATATCAGTTTTCAGAATTGAGTTTCTTTATCGCAAGCGTCAGTACCGCGGTCGCCATTGTCGCGAGGATAATGATTTCCGTCAGTATGTATGAAGCCGGAAGTTGCTGGATCATAAGAGTCCGCATTGCCGAGATGTACCACCGCGCCGGGATGATACATGACAGCCATTGCAATGGCAACGGCATATTCTCAATCGGAAATATCATTCCCGAGAGCATTATCACCGGCAGCATCAGAAGCACTCCCGAGACAAGCAGGGCGGTTACCTGGTTCGAGACAAGTGCGGAAATCAGCAGTCCGAATCCAAGGGACAGAATAATGTAGAGCAATGTTATCCAGATTACATTGAACACACTTTCCGACAACGGAATATCCAGTACCGTATAGCTCAGCAGCAACATAAGTGCCAGGATAACACACGACAGCACGAAATAGGGAATCAGTTTTCCCAGAATGATCGTTCGCGGTCGCACCGGAGACACCAGCAGAAGGTCCATCGTTCCTGATTCCTTCTCCCGGACAATCGAAACGGAAGTCATCATGGCACAGATAAGGATGAAAATCATCCCCATGATTCCGGGCACAAAATTATATGCGCTGTTGAGCTGCGGATTATAGAGTGTGCGGGTCAATACGGGGAGTGCCGCGCCCCTGTCTCCGAGGATGTTCTCGATATACGCCGTGGCTGTCTGGGCCGTATTCGTGTTGGCCGCGTCGACTATTATCTGACTGCGGAGTTCATTGCCGCTGTATCTCAGTATTACGGCGGCATCGGCCTTCCCGCTTCTCAGTATCGGCTCCACTTCCCGGTATTCTACGGCTCCCAGCAAGGTAAAGTATGAGTTTGCCCGGAAGTCTTCGAGTAGGTTTCGGGTCTCGTCCGTATGCCGGTCGACAACCGCTACAATCCTGATATCGTTGACTTCTGTGGAAATCGCGAAACCGAACAGGAGCAGCAGCACAAGCGGCATAATCAGCACTATCGTCAGTGTACGGAAATCACGCAGCAGATGGAGCGCCTCTTTCCTTATCATTGATCTGAATATCGACATGATTTCAATCTCCTCTCCTTGCGTCTTTGGCTACTATTCTGAATACTTCATCGATGGTCTGGGCGCCGTATCTTTTTTTAAGCCGGGCAGGACTGTCGAGAGCCTCTATGTGTCCGTCGACCATTATTGAGATGCGGTTGCAGTATTCCGCTTCGTCAAGGTAATGGGTAGTGACGAATACCGTCATTCCTTCCGAAGAAGCCCGGTATATGATTTCCCAGAATTTACGGCGCGTCAGAGGGTCCACTCCTCCCGTCGGCTCGTCAAGAAACACGATCTCCGGACGATGGATAGTCGTCGCCGCGAAAGCCAGCTTCTGTTTCCATCCGACAGGTATATCCCGGGCCAGGGTGTTCATCATTCCGTCCATGCCCAGGGTTGCGGACACCTCCCCTATTCGCGGTCCTGTAAGTTTGCGGTCCATCCCGTAGATGGTAGCGAAAAGTGTCAGGTTTTCCGTTACGGTCAGGTCTTCATACAGCGAGAATTTCTGACTCATATATCCGATGCGCCTTTTGATTTCTTCGGGCTGGGAGGTGATATCGTAGCCCGCCACTTGGCCGCTTCCGGATGTAGGACGACTCAGTCCGCAGAGCATACGTATGGCGGTTGTCTTTCCGGCTCCGTTGGCTCCGAGAAAGCCAAAAATTTCTCCTTGGCGGACCTCGAAACTTATACGGTCAACGGCGGTGAAGCTGCCGAACCGTTTTGTAAGGTCTTTAACAGATATTACAGCGTTTTCATCCATTTTCCGCAAGTTTTATAAATAAATCTTCTACGGTGCCTGTGGCGGGATATATTTTCACATCGGTGAGTCCCATAGTCTCAAGACGTCTGACAGTGGAGGCGGCATCGAATCCGTCAGCGGTAACCACGTGGAGTGTCGCTCCGAACGTATAGCAGTTCTTTACTTCGGGGAAAGTGCGGAGTGCCTGCAGAAGAGGGTACATTTCCCGCGCGGAAGCATTGTAGAAGTTTCGGCCTAGACCGGCGGCCAGCCGGCCGGGTGTGTTGACTTCAAGGATCCGTCCCCGGTCAATCATGGCAATCCGTTCGCATCGCTGGGCTTCGTCCATATAGGAGGTGGAGACAAGTATTGTTATCCCTTTCTCTCTGAGCGTGGAGAGCATGGCCCAGAATTCGTTGCGCGATACGGCGTCCACGCCGGTGGTCGGTTCGTCAAGAAGCAGTACTTTCGGACGATGGATCAGGGCGCAGCTCAACGCGAGTTTCTGTTTCATCCCTCCGGACAACGCACCGGCACGACGGTCGGGAAACTTTGCGAGTTGTGAGAAAACCGGAGCAATGAGGTCAAAATTGTCCCGGATTCCGACACCGTAAAGCGAGGCGAAGAACTTAAGATTCTCGCTCACCGTCAGATCGGGATAGAGAGAGAACCTTTCGGGCATATATCCGATGGACGCCCGGATTTTACGGTAATCCCGCCGGATGTCCATCCCGTTGATGGTCGCGGCGCCATTGTCGGGAAGAAGCAGAGTCGACAGAATTTTATACAGAGTGGTTTTTCCGGCTCCGTCCGGCCCGATCAGACCGAACAGCATACCGGAGGGTACGGAGAGGGTCACTCCGTCCAGTGCAGTGATATTCCCGTATTTTTTGGAAATACCTTCCGTTACGATAGCGTCGCTCATAGCCGGACTTCTCCGTATTGTCCGAGTTTCAGGCGTCCGTCATTTTTTACAGCGATTTTCACTGCGTAGACAAGATTATCCCGCGAATCTTCGGTTTGTATTGATTTCGGAGTAAACTCGCTTTCCTGAGCTATCCATGTTATTTTTCCGGGATATTCAAACCGGTTATCTCCTCCGAAATCGGCTATGACGGTTACATCCTGGCCTATCTTTATATCGGCAAGCTGCGATGCCGTGAAGTAGCTCCGGAGATAGATATTATCCAGGTCAGCCATCTTGAAAAGCGGCCGTCCAGGCGTTGCGAACTCTCCGGGTTCGGCATATTTCAGCAATACGGTTCCGGTCATCGGTGCGAGAATTATACTTTTTGAAATCTGCTCCTCAATCTGTTCTTTCTGATACTGGAGGGCCAGCGCGTTCTCCGAAATCGAACTGCGGCTTTTCCCCAGGGTCGACAGAAGTCCTTCGAGTTGACCGCGGAGTATTTTCAACTGGGCGTTTGCGTCGTCGCTCTGTTTCCGGGTGGCTGCTCCTGCTGCAAGAAGACGGGATATGCGCTCACATTCGTGTTGCTGATGACTGATTTGCGCACGCAAGGCTGCTGCCTGGACGGCTATCTCCGGCGATGACTGTTCGGCGGATGACTGGGAACTTGACAACTGTCTGTACTGGAGTACAAGCAGGGCTGTATCTACCACCCCTATGCGCTCTCCGGCCAGGATACTGTCACCTTCGGCGATGTCAAGCGACAGAATTTTACCACTGGTTTCGGCGGAGACTGTTATGGTTGTCGCCTCGAAAATTCCGGTAGCGTCATATTCCGGGTTCTGCCGACAGGAGGTAAGCAATAAGGTTGCCGTCATAAAGAAAGTTATATTTTTCATCGGTTAAGGGTGTATTTTAATTGGTAGATTGTCTGTGTCAGTTGTATTTCGTGATATATGGCCGTCAGTCGGGCCTGATTCTCGTCAGTGATTTTCGAGAGAAGATCCTTCCTCTCCGCTTCTAACATTGGAAATCAATGTTTTAGCGAATAAGTACCCGAATAAGTACCCAAAAACGGACTTTTTCGGGTATTTTTCTTATATCCGGGTGCCAATAATGAAGCCGGAAGCCCCCGCCCGGCTCCCGGCTCTCTTTTAATGGTTCTTGGCGGCGCGGTGCATCTTTATCGCTGTCTTCACGCCCCAAATTATTGAGTATATACCGAACGCGCCGACGACTGCCAAATATAGCCAATCCCAAATAGTGAACTTCGGCTTTTCCTCGGTCTTGGTTTCGGTCGCTTCCTTATTGTTGGCTTTGACGTCTTGTTTTATTGCGCTGTCTTCGGTCGCCTCCTTCTCGGCCTGGGCTTCGGTGCGGGTCTGCTCGTTCTTTTCCCCGTTCAATACCGCCCGGCCTTTGGTTACGCCCTTTACGTTAGGGGGCTTCGCCTTCTGCCCTTCCTCGGAAGCGGCGGCCGCGATTATAGTGTTAAGCCAATCCGGGGCGGCAGTGCTGTCAGAAGGTACGGACGGAACGCCGCCGGGGTAAAACTCCACCGTTGCGAAGTCTATTACCACGTTCCGGCGTTCGTCGGTCGTTACGTTGGTAATTACTGCCGCCTTTTCAATGGATCCGGCGTGGTGCTGTTGCTCGGTCGTCGCCGTAAGCTGCGCTTCGGCCTCTGTGTTGGTCGCTACCGTCTTCCGGCTCGTCGAACAGGCGGAAGCAAGCAACGCAAGAACGACTATAAGAATTTGGGCTACTCGGTTCATACGTCGGGGAAGGTTACGGTTTTTTCGGGTATGCTGTTGTAAGTAAGGCTTCCGTACTTGATACGGTTAAGCCTTTTAAGCCAGCCGTTCCTAAATCGCCTTTTCGAAGGGTTGGCGGCTACTATGCCTTCAATGAAGGCGACGCGGGCGGCCTTAATCTTGTCGAACAGGGCGCGGGGGTTCTGCGCGTTGATGGCGGCTAAGGTCTTTTCGCCTACAATGCCGTCCACCTTAACGCCGAGAAGTTTCTGAACTTTCGTAATTCCGTGCTTGCCGGACGCCCATACCCAATCGACGACAATGTTAGCCACGGACTGCGACGCTATGCGGTCGGCTTTCCACCTGTTCCAATAGTGCGGACGCATAACGCGCTCTATTGCGTCGGTGTCGGTTATCTTCTTGAGGTCGTCTACGTCGATGTCGCCGTCGCCGTCCTTGTCGTAGCCTACTTGTCGCCATGTGGCAATGGTTACGCCTTTGTTGGTTGCCCCGCCCCGGTCGTGGGGGTCGTTCACATAGCCGCCTTCGTGCGACAAAATGAACGGGGCTAAAATTCCTAAATTTGCCATGTGTTAATGGTTGGTTGTTGGTTTATTCTTCTATCTTGGTTTCTGCTGTCGGCTTAGTGCCGGGCTTGTCGGGAATGTCTTCGAGTGCGTCGTCAATCTCTTTACGTCCTATCAACTTAAAGAAGTTGAAGCGTTTCTTTATGCCCTTGTACTCAAAATAATTATTAAGGCAGCTTGATATCTCAATGCCGTAAATTATTAAAAGTAGGGCCATCGAAACGGCGGGAATACCTAAGACGACGCCGACGGAACGCCCGCAAAGTCCGGCTAATGTTACCCAGCAGAAGTAGTCGGCCATTTTGTTAATGGTTCGCCGCCACGCTGTCGAACCTCGTATTTCCTCGCCCCGCTTGGCCGCCTTCTTAATGCCGAAACGAAGGTCGGCAATAATAAGGGCGAGGCCGAATAGAAGCCACGGGGTAAGGCTGTCGTAGAAGTCCGCCAACGCTCCGCCTATCGACGGGAGAAGGTGGCTAAAATAGTCTTCTGTCATTGTTGCTTTTGCGGGTTGGGTTAGTCGTTGCCGCCGAGGTCTGCCTTAACCATAGCCTTGATTTCGGCTACCCTGTGAAGGTGTGCGGTATAGGCGGCTTCGGCCTTCTCTGCCTCGTCGTCGTCAAGAAGTCCGGCGCGGGCGGCGTTGTAGTCGTTAATCAGTCCGAACTCTTCCGTTTCGGAAACTTCGGCGCGAATGACGGCGCGGGTTATGTCCTTGTAGTTGGGCGTTCCCCACAGCTGCACCGTGTCGCAGTCGTAGGTCGTGCGGGTCTGCGGCGTGGTGTCTGCCACGTCCACGCCTTCGGCGTCGTCTGCGGCGGCCTGGGGTTCCACATCCTCGACGCGCTCCACGATGTTGTAGTTGTAGTAGTACGCGCCGTTACCGAGTGGCTGAATAGCCAACGGTCTAACGTCTGAATTTGATTTCATACGGGCTTATTTTATTAAGTTTGTTAATAAGGTATTGGCTATCGCTGTATTTTAGCCAACCCCTCCACGGCGCAATAGCCTGTAAGAAGTCTTCCCGTGATATAGGGTGCTTGGCTTTCCTCAACTTGGCAATTTTCCGGCAAAGGCTTCGCTTTATTCCTTTCCTTATCCGTGTTTCGTTCAGGTAAAAGACGAAGCCTAAAAAGTCAATGCCCCGGCCGTGCTTGTCGCTGCTGTCTAAGGCTACCGGGAAAATTTGTTTATTCCGCTTTACTTCTATCCGTAGTTCTACGTTAGTGTAGTCTTCGATGTCCGCTAACAAACGGTGCAAAAACTCTTTGTCGTTGGAAAGTATGCCAAAATCGTCGGCGTAATTTATAAGCCACTTAACGCCCTTCTTCTCCTTCAAGTAATGACAAAGGTAAGTTATATAAAGGTTCGATAAGTACGGGCTTATAGGACTGCCCAACATAACGCCTTCCTCGCTGTCTATTATGGCGTCCAATACGCTAAGGATACGTTTGTCCTTAATGCTCCTTCGGACTATACCTTTTAAGACATCGTGCTTTATTGTCGGGTAGAACTTTCGTATATCAAGTTTAAGACAATACACAGGGCCGCCCTTCCGGGCTTCCTGTATGTAACGGCGCATCTTAAACGCCGCCGGAAGTTGCCCGCGTCCTCTTATGCTGCAGTAACTATCGGAAATAAATACCTTATCCCAAATCGGGCGAAGGGTCAAAAGCAGGGCGCGGTGTATTATCTTATCGGGAAATTCGGGAACTATGGTAAGAAGCCGTTCCTTCCCGTCATTGATGGTTACGTTGTAAGTTGGCGACGGTTGGAACTCGTCGCGTTCAAGCAAAGAACAAATTACGCCCGTGTTTTCGGGCTTGTATTTGTCCGACATCCGGGCGGCTCGGTCTATATTGTCCGCGCTGCTGAACTCTCCGTATAGGTTGCCGTGTCGTTTCACTTCTTTGCTTTGCTGATTACTTGGCGTTCTTCGGCGGAAGCCTACCAAAAGCCATTAATAATTACTATTTTTCGCCGTGGGGCGGGGTCTTTGCCATTCTAAGTATGTTGCCCTTATTTCTAAGGTTATCAGTAATTCCGGGAGCCGATGTTCGCATTCGTATTCGAAGCCGCGTTGTTCGTATTCGCGTTCGCAAGCCCGGCATTCGCGCCGTTGTTCGCGTTCCCGCCGAACAAAACGCCCGTAGGCAAACAACCCAATTCGTTTTATTCAAAGTAGTAGCGCGTTCCCGAAGCTCGCATAGTTACTTTTCGCGGGAAGGCGTTACGCTTCTTAATCTCACGAAGGACGTACTTTATTTCGGTCGAATTGGTAAAGAACTTTTCCTCCTGGCCCGGCTTGTCGGGGCTATTGTCCGGGTGCTTTATCTTCACTAAGAAGCGTTCTGCCCCGAACTTCGTCTTAACTCCGTCGATGAAGTCAAGAACGTAGAAGGAAAGGTTAATTAACTTCTGCTGCGTCGTTTCGTGGCAGTTGAAGTGCTTGTTATTTTCGTCCTGCGGAATGTTCAAGAAGGCGAGTGTTCCGTCGTCCTGTGTGGGGTTTGTTTCGTTGCTCATTTTATTGGTCTGATATTGACCCCAACCGCCGAATAGACGGGGCGCGGCGGTTGGGGCGTGTTAACGGGTTTTCGTTGTCGTAAGGGGTTCGGGTTACGCTGCGGGTATAAAGCAAAGCCGGGAGCCGATGCCCGCAACCGTAGTCGAAGCCGCGCCGCTCGTATCCGCGCCCGCAAGCCCGGCAGACGCGCCGCTGTACGCGCGCCCGCCGAACAAAACGCCGCGCATGGCTGTGCCGGACGTCGGTATATTGGTATAGAAGTAGTCCGCGAAGTAGGTAGTAGAACCGCCGCCCACCTCTACGGGCATATTCTCGCCGTACTCGCCCGCCATGATGCGCTTAACGTAGCCTTCCGAACGGGGTAAGTTGCCCCGGTAGTCGTAGCCGTTGTAGCTGCTGTCTTGGAACTTCGCCGGGTCGTTGCAAACGTAGAACTTCGACAGGCCGCCGTCGGCTTCGCTCTGTATCTCACACTTACAGCCGTCCGTCCAACTCCAAATGTGGCCGAAGGGGTTTTCTATTCCTCGGTAACTCGGAACGTGGGCGGTGTAGGTAATGCCCGCGCCGTTGTTTATGGTATAATCGACGACGCCGGAAGCGTTACCGAGCGAATTGGTAGTACCGCAGGGAACGAACGGGTAGTAGCCGTTATAGGTGTTCCAATTCCCGGATGAAATTTCCGTAACGCCGGGGCCGAGGCCGCCCTGCTTGTAGCCGTTGGCGTCCGGCTGTGCGTTAAATGCGGCCTGGCAGTTAAGGTTGGCGTACTCAATGACGAAAAGCCAATAGGTTGCCAACTGCGCGGCGTATAGGTCGCAGTTCCACCCCTTGCCGTTAAGCCCGGCGGTTCCACGGTTACGGGCATAGTTGCGGAAGTTGGTAAGGGATATTCCCGTAGCCGGAAGTCCGAGGAAGCTGCGGTAGGTTCCGTCGTAGGCTGTGTTATTGTTGCCCCCACGGAAGGCGGCGGTAGTGTTGACGACGGACGCCAACTTAGGCGTAGCCGCTACGGTACGGTCTACCGTGGCTTCGTATGCACTTCGGTACATAAGTGGTACTTCGTGGAAGCCGGGCAGCGGGTACTCGGAAATAAGGGCTATAAGGTCGGTTCCGTCGAACTCAAACTTACGGTAGTGCTTGGGAATTTCTACCATTACTTGACCGTCCGCCCCGGTAAGGTTGGCGGCGGCCCCGGTGTCGCGCTTGGTGCTGTCGGTGGCGTGAAGGTAGTAGGCTACCGTTCCGTTATCACGAAGCACACAGCGGCGCATCTTGGACTGAACCGGGAGCGACGTGTGTAACTCCGGGCGTCCTATTCGCTCCAATGTGGTAGCGGCTACGGTCGTCTTTATGCGGACGCCGTAGTAATAATCGTAGGGGAACGCGGGCTTAGTGTTGCCCGCTGCTATAATTAAACCCATAGTTTGTTGGTGTATTAGTAGCCCCAAAGAAGGGCGGTTTTCTGACTTGTTGTTTTTATCTCTCGGACTATTTCGGGGTTCCAGCCCGTTTCAAAGCGCGTGGCAATAAATTCGCCTTCGGGCATCCCCCAAAGGTTCACTTCAAGCACTACCGCAGCTTCTCCGTCGTTCTTGACGCAAAAGGGGGTATCTTTTCGGAAGTTGCCGCCGTCTAAGTTGACCGGGCCAATTACCGAAACTTGTGCGCTTACTACATCGCCGTTCCTGTTTGTCATTTTACTGCGTTTTTGGTGTATGCAAAATTACGTTATTATCGTATCACTTTAATACGTCGCTAAATATCCGTGAAGTGTTTGTTACCCCGGTAGCCGTGAAGTCCGGGGTAGCAAAACACTATATAGCGGCGTGTTTCAGTCGTTTAGGTCGTGCCAATATTGTTTATTCCTCGTTTTGACTTGGAATCCCGAAGTATTGACCTTTATTCCAAAATTCCCGAACTGAACTATAAACAGGTCGTTACTCATGAGCATCGCGCCGTTCTTCCACCCGGCTAAAAGTCCGTCGTTCCCTAAAATAGTCCGTTCGTAATTGCCGCGTAGGAATGAGCCGTTTATATAACCGCTTATTGTGAAGTCTTCGGTTTCGCCTGTCTTTTCGCACCAACATTTTAGATTGTTGGTTTCAAATTCAAGCGAATAGATTCCTTCATCTCCTGCGGAAATATAGAACGTTCCGCCGTTGGCCTGAAAATTTCTGTATGTTCCTGCCGTTAACGTGCCCGATTGTGTTAAAGAATAGGTTTTAACTACTATACCATCGCGCTTTATGCGTAGGAAGGCGCAGGGCGGATTAACCGTTATATTCGGCTTCCCCGTATTGCTTTTCATCCCCGAAGGGGCTGTAAGCGAAAAGCCGAAATTATCTACGGAAATATGTGAGCCTTTGTCCATAAAGCCCAACAAACACGACATTTTAAGGGCGGCTACGCTCATCGGGTTCTGAATACCTCCGCCGGGAATATATACCCTTGTGTTTAGGCTTTTTCTTTCCGCTATATTAGCCGCGCTTTTTAGAATATAGTCGGAATAGTCGCCGACGCTTCCGTTATATATTTTCAATTTAGTATAGCCGCCCGAAAACATATTTAACCCGGTATCGTCCAATACAACCGAGTCGCCACAAAGGATTTCTCCGGGGTCAGAATTTAGACGAATTGCTGGCGTTTTGCCTTGTGCTATTTCTTCGGAGGATAGAATTGATTGTATATAGTTGCCGTCAATCTCCCAATTAGCAATTTTACCCGCAATAGCCGTAATAACCCCTTCTATAAATGCTTTTGTAGCATAAATAGTACCGTCTTGAAGGACGCGGAAGGGCGCGGTAAAGCGATTCGTCTTACTTGCACCCGCCCAAATTCTGACCTTCCGGGCTTCCGTTTCGTTCGCGGCTTCGTTTTCGCCCCCGGTAATTCCGGCTACAATACTTTGGGAATTGCCGTTAGCAAGCTGCACCGTTCCGGCGGTAATAATACCCTTGTCGATGGTTACTTGGGTGTTGTCGTAAAAGGTGGCTTCCGCCCAATCGTTCGCGTTGTAGCCGGAGGCACGGGCGGCAATAGCGCGGTATAGGTCTTTACGGGCTACGCCTGTGCTATCCGTCCACGAACGTAGCCACAGGTCGCCAATGTCGTAAGGCCCGTAAGGTGTGCTTACGAATACTTGCCTTTTGCGGTCGGCTGTGTCCTGTGCGTTGTTGGCGGCTTCGTAGGCGTCTATTGCTTTTTGGTCTTGTATAGTAGTCCAATAATGACCATACCCCGTTTCTGTTAATCCTGTTTGTCCGTTAGTATAGCTATATGTCGTTTCGGAATAACGCTTTAACGTATGCGTAGAACCATTATACCACATATCGCCGACGTGCTTACGTCTTTCGGCGGTCGTAGTCCACGCGGTAGACGGGTCCGTAGTCTGAAACCAACTTTCTATTTTCCCGTCTATTTGTCCTTCTATGTCGTTGACGGTAGGAAGAAAGTTATTATTTATGAAGTTCGTTAACGCCGAGTTGTCGGTGTACTTGCTTGCCTTCTCCCAATCGCCGGAATTGAAGGCCCCGGTAAGACGTTCCGTTTTACAGCGTAGTATGTCGCCCGTGCTTCCCTGTACCCACAAATCGCCGACGTGATAAGGGGTGTAAGGCGTGGAAACGAAAATTTTAGCCTTATCGTTGGCGGCGTCGAGGGCGTCCTGTGCCAACGCTAACGCTTGGGCTAACTCGGTGTCTTCAAGTTCTTGCCAATAGTAGCGCAGTCCTCGCGCTGCTCCGGGGCGCGGGGAAACTAAGCCTTTGACGTATCGCCAAACCTTGCCGGACGTGGTGTTATAGTAAAGGTCGCCGAGGTGCTTTTCCTTCTCGTTGTTATTCCCGGCGGCTGTGTCTGCTTCCGCCCATTCCTTAGCGGGTTCGTTTGCTTCGGCTAACGGCGCGGTATTCAACGGCGAAGGATCCACTTCGTAAAACCATTGTTCTATAACTCCGTCTAACTGCCCTTGAAGGTCGCCCAATATGCCGGGCAGCGTGTTGTTGATGTAGTCTTTAAGTTCGTCGGTCTTCTCCTGTACGTCTGTAAGGTCGTGGTATTTGCCGTCTATGCCGACGAAGCGAATAACGCCGCCTATCTCGTCGTTATCCAAATCGAAGTAACACTTACCGCCGCCGCTGCTCTCTATTCGCCCGGTACGAAGGAAACGCCCGTTTATAGTCGTGCTTCCGTAGGTAAGGCTTACCAATCGGCCGGGGTTCTTGCCCCCGGCGTCGGTTACGACGCTGTTAAGAACTCCTATAAGGAAGTTGTAATATCCGGCTTCCTGTTCCACCTTTATGGCCTGCGTGGAAAGGATAATTTGTCCGCCCCCGCCCGTGGTGGAACATTTGGCGTAAATGAAGTAGGCGGCCGACGGATTAAGCCCGGAATAGGTCGCCGACGATAATACCCACGTCCTTATAGTTTCTTCTATGGCGTAATGAATAAGCCGCCCGTTTGAAACATAAAGCGTGTTCGGGTTCTTGTTATAGTTCGGTTGGAACGTAATGTTTTGGAGCGTGAACTGGGTAGACTTCGCGCCAACGCTCAACATTTGCGTTTCAATCGAAAGGGGCTTTATTTTCTCGCTGTAATAGTCGCCTTCCGGGTCAAAAACCATGTTTAGCAGCTCTTGGGTCGCAAGCCAACGGCGGCGGGCCTTCGCGGGGTCTGCTAACTTGTTTATGGTTATAACTTCGTTAATGTCCTCAATCTCGTTAAGGACGCGGACGGTAGTAGACTTCGTTACGGTGTCGCTTAGGGTAATGTCGTAGGAGTGCCGCTTCAATAGGTTGCGTTCTATCCTAACAATTCGTACCGCCTTGCTTACGCCGATGTCCTCGTCCTCGACGTTAATATAGTCGCCGACGTGCAAAATTTCGGTTTCCACCTCGCGCCCAAACATAGCCGTAAAGAAGTCTTCCGCTATGGTAAGTTTATAACTTACTTGTGGCTGGGTCATAGCCGGGAAGTCCTTGTTTGCCGCTTCTAAAAGTTTGTTTTGGGCGGCGATTATATAACTTTGGGGCAGTTGTATCTCGGTAATTATATACTCGTCGTTAACGCTAATTTGGAAGGCTCCGGCCGTAGCGGACGGGAATACCATACCGTTTTCGTCCGTGAAGCGTTTAAGTACGAAGGTTCGGGTAGCGTGGTCGTAGGAGTGTATGTCAAATTCGTAGCCCGCCAACTGCCCGGTTTGGAATTTGACTTTTGCGGCTACGTCGCCCAATAGGTAAAGGGTGCTTCCGTCGGATCCTTTGGCGTTAAGGTCGAACATGGCGTTATCCCCCTGCGTGGTGTCCGAAAAGGTTATTTCGTCCGGGCCGAGTGCTGTTACCTTGCCGACGCGCTCCGGCTTAATGTCGTATATCTTTTCGTTTTCCTTCGTGCCGTACTTCGCTTTCGCGGTGGCGTCCTCTAAGTATGAAGTAAGGCGGTCGGTATCGGGAAGGCACAGGCGCGTATGCCCGTAGTTCCGTCCGAGGTTATCCTGGCTCCCGTAGACGAAAAGGCGGGTAGTTATCCCGGCGTTGTTGACGTTGGTACGTTTAAGGCTGTAAAGCCCTTTACCTCGCCCGTAACGAAGTGTAAACGGGTGGGTAATTCCGGCCTTCTCCTTAATGTTGATTGTATTGAAGCCGTCGCCGGGCGTTATCTCAAATTCTACGCCCCATTCGCTACAAATGTCTTGAAGGACTTGTAGGCAGTTCCGGCTTGCCGTATTTATGTTTTTGTAGGCGGTCGCTCCTGTCGCCGGGCAGTCGCCTAAATGCCACTTATTCGGCTGTACGCGGTTGGCGTTCCATACTAATACGGTCAAATGTCCGCGTAGGTCGCTGTAATAGGTGTCGCCGTAAGCGTCCGGGGGCAGCTTATATTGGGCGTCTATTAAATCGTACTGCAGGCCTTCAAACGTGATGTCGTACTCAAAGCGCCGTTGCCCGTTTTTCGTGGGCTGCGGCAGTTGGTTCGCCTTGTAGATGCGCCCGTAGACTTCTATACGGTCGCCTATGCCGACGGGAAGGGGTACGGCTGACGAAACGCCAATAGTTACCGCGTCGTCGGAAAGTAAGGCGGTTTTTTGGGTCGCCTTACTGATTCCGCTGACGTTCTTACGGCTGAAAAGCGGCGTTTCGCTTCCGTCCGCGTGGTGGATTATAATCTGTTCCATACGATGATGCCGTTGGTGGAAAAGTCGGTTATTTCCTCGACTACTCCGGCGACAATGACGTAGTAAACGCCGTTTTCGGCGTAGGTGTGTTTTAGCGTCTTAGTCCCGGTATAGTCGCCGTAGATGTCTTCGCTAACGCTCCCGTCGCCCCAATAAACCGTAACTACTTTGTCGGTCTTCAGGGCTATGGTAACTTCGCGGCTCGCGTAATTTATTCGTTGGTGGCGAACTACGCGCTTCACGGGGTCGGGTTCGCGTAGTTTAAGGCTAAAAGTGCCTATCATCTTGTCGTCGTGCCAACGCTTAGACGGGGCTACGCCGTCGGAAGCGTAGACTTCGTAAAGTAGCGGCTTCGTCGGGTGGATGCTTATCATAAGCCGGGCGGTTCCGTCGGCTTGTAGAAGTTCGTAAAGTCGGTTCATTCGCTCCACGAAGTCTATTTTACCCGAAGCCTTGCACCAGCAATTAAGCGTTATTTCGCGTTCCTCGTATCGCTTGTTTGACAGGTCTACTACTTTGCCGTGGTAGTCGGGCCAATCAATCGAAGCCGCCATTTTTAACTTCGGTTGGTCTAAGACGCCCGTAGAACTTTCCACCCTTATACCGAGGTCGCGGAAGTTGACCCCACTAAGGTAGTATTCAAGTTGCGAAACATTGTTAAGGCTCTCGGCTATATCGTTGTCCGAAAGGGCGACGTTATAAACCTTCACTTCGTCCACATCCGCGTAGGCGTATTCGGTGCCGTAGACGTCTTGAATAAGGGCCAACCCGGTAAGCGTTCCGGGAAGGGTAACGCTACTTACGCGCTGCGTGTCTAAGTAAAGCGTTACGGTATTGCCCGCCTTCTTGATGGTTATGAAGCCCCAACTTTCCGGGATAACGTCTATCCAAATTATGCGGCTTCCTTCTAATTGGTCGGTATTGCAGAACATACCTATTCGGCGGCCGGTTACTCCGTCGGCGTATTCGTTCACCTTGACCCACGCCAAAATAGTAAAGTTGCCGCTTAGGGGTATCACGTTCGCCGAAACTTCCGCGTAGCCTTCGCCGGGGAAGCGTATGCAGTTGCCCTGTTTGCCCGCCACGAAAGGACAGCCCGTTATTTCGGCGTCGTGGCGGTTAGCCGCGAAGTCGTAGGCTACGGTAGAACCGTCCGCTTCGTCGAAGGGAAGGTTTAATATTAAGTTCTGTTCTAATGCCATATTACTTTCGTTTGTCGGTTGTTTTTATGGTCGCTTGCTCCGTGGCCTGGGTTCTGCACTCTCCGCCGTGAAGGATGACGCTTACCCGTGCGTTGTCGCTTGCTATTACTTCCACCTTCGCGCCGCCGGAAATGCTGACGACGACAAAGGCGTTATCTTTTGCCGTGATGGTTATCTCGCTTTCGCCACGCGCCGAAACGGTGGCGGCATCGAAGTTACTATATTCCGCCTTCCCGGTAGCCCGGTCGAAGGCGATAACATTTCGTAGACTTTTAGCCGTTACCTTGTCGTCGGCACAATAGACGCCGAAGCGGGCGCGTATGTCGGCGAACTCCGCCCGAAGTTCCGGCGAAGGGTAGTTATTTTCTTCGCAGAAGTCCTGGCCCTTGATGAAAAGGGTTATAAGGCGTTCTTTCGACGTGGCCTTTAAGATGAAGTCGTACCACTCCGAACAAATGCCTTTGGCTTTCGCTTCGGCGGCTAATGCCTTCTTTAATTGGTTTAGTTCCATTGTGTATGGGGGTTAATCGGTTATTCCTTGAGAGCGTAAGTCTTCTTCGTCGTCTATTCCTAAGCGGCTAAGTATGCTAAGAAGGGAAGCGGCTATATTTCCTAAGCGGTTATCCATACTTGTAAGGCGGGTTAACTGCTGCCGGAATATTTCAATAGATACGACTTGGTTTTGTCGTACTGCGTTGGTTTGTCCGGCTAATAGGTCTATGCTTTCTTGGCTTGCTCCCTTAATCGCTCCGCTTAGGCTCGTCGGGTCGCTGTCGTCCAATTCCGCGAATAGGTCTTTATACATTTCCATCGCGTTCTTGAAGTTGGCCCCGGCTGCGGCTACGGCCTCCTTAAAACGTGCCTGTTCCTCCGGGGTAAGCCCGTCGAAGCTGCCGTTTCCTTCCTCGTCAAAGCCCATATCTTTTTGAAGCTGCTTAATTGCCTGTTGCAGCGGCTTCTCCAAAAATTGAAGTTTTAGGGCGTTGGCGACGGCGTTTTTAAGAACGTCGTTAGCAATGTCGCCGAAGGCTTTGGCGGCGTCCTCGCCACTCTCGAAGGCGTCCATAAGTGCGTCTTTGAGTTGGTTCGCCAACTCCCCGGCGGAAGTCTGCGTTATACTCTTGGTTATCTCGCTTATGATGTCTTCTATTTGGCGGTTGGCGTCGGCTATGCGCTCTTGATATTCCTCAACCTTACCCCAATCGGTATGCTTCTTCGATTTCTCGTCGTTAATCATACCGTAAATTTCGTTTTGCTGTTGGCGAAGGTTAGCAATTAGGGCGTTTTGGTTTTGGTAGACGGTTTCGCCGAGGGCGTTGTCTACGGCGTGTTCCAATGCTGTATAGGCCCGGCCCAACCGGGTAACGGCTTCTTCGTGTTTCTTGATGGACTTCTCGGCTTTGCGATCGCGGCTGTTGAAAAGGGAAAAGGCGGACGACAAAAAGCCGATAGAACCTTGAATAATGCCTAACGGGTTGGCGGTGGCTATACCCTGCGACAACTGCGAGGCTCCGTCCAACATTCCGCCTATGTCGCCTAATATGGCTTCCGTTTCCTCGTCCATACTGATGCCCATCTTCTTTATTCCGCTTACGACGCTTCCGAAGCACGACGAAACGAAGGAAATACTACTACCTATATCGGCGAAGTGTTCCTTAAACGCTGCGCCTACGCTCTTGGCGGTGCCCTGTTCCTTGTTAAGGGCGGCGTTCAAGATGTCGAGCTGCTTCTGCCCTTCTATGGTAAGTTCGCCCTTAATCTTAAGCCCGTTAAGGGTGGCAATTTTACGGCGTAGCATATCGACGTAACTACTACCTTCCGCCAATAGGTCGGCGAAGGCTTGTTTAGCGGCCCCGGCTAAGGTGGCGTCGCTGCTGTTTATCGCGTCAGTATAGTCGGCGTATTGCTTCTTCTTTTCCTCTAAGGACTTTACAAAGGGGTCGTCGCTGTCTAACAGGCGTTCCGCCTTCATAGCGGCGCGAAGCTCGCTTAGGCTCTGACGTAGGGCCAGGAACGGGTTACGGGTCTGCAACTCGTTTTTAGCCTTCTGTAATTGGTCGTTGATGGCTTTAAGGTCGGACGGGTTGAACTGCGCCGAAAAGTTAATTTTCCGGCTGTTTATGTCGTTCAAAAGCCTGTTAATAGTCGTCGTTGACAGCCGGGAAATGTCGCCGAACAACTGCCCCCAACTTTCAGAAGCCATAAGGCGTTGGGCCGCCAACTTGGAAAGTTCGGTTTGCTGCTTGGTGTTAATCGCCGCTATCATGTCGGCGTTGCCCTGCTGTTCGGCTAATGCACGTTGGGCCGCGTACTTTTCAAGTATCGCGGTTTCCTGTTGCTGATAGGTTTGGTATTCCTCTAACAGGGCGTCGTACTGCTCGTTTCCGCTACGCTTGGCGTATTCCTCGCGCTTGGCTTCAAGTGCGGCTAAGGCGGCTTCGGCTACGCGGCGTTCGGCGTCCGTGGACGCTTGGGCGGCGCGGCGTGTAAGTAGTTCTTTATTCCGGGCGTAACTTTCTTCAAAGTCTATTTTTTCTTGAAGATAGGCGGCATATTCGTTAAGCAGGGCCTTAGTTTCCTGTCGCGCCTGTTCTTTGGTGTCGGCTTCGGCGGTGTTAAGGATTTCCGCCTTCGCGTTATCCACGTCGGAATTATCCCCGGAAAGTTCGGAACGACGGCGTTCTATGGTGGCTAACATCTCGCCTATGGTCTTGCACTGGGCTAACTCCTGTTGTAGCTGCGCGTCGAAGGCGGAAATAACCGATTCGCGGGTGGCGTTGGCTATCTCGTTGTTAAGGGTCGTAAGGTTGCGAAGGTCGGCGGCTGTCTTGGAAGTCTTTGTGGATATGGCGTCGCGCTGACGTTCCAAATAATCTAAATAACTGCTACCTTCCGCCAACAGGGGAGCGAACTCGGAAGCGGCGGCGTTCCTAACGGTTTCGTCGCTGCTCGTTATCCACTTCAAATATTTTTCGTAAAGCCCTTTTCGGGTCTGTAACTGCTCGGCGTATTCGTCGGTTTCCTTCTTATCGTGGGAAGGAGGATTTTTCGGCGGGGTATTATTGCCCCCGGCGCGAAGTACGTTAAGGGTCTTTAACTCCTGTTCGGTTAGTTCTAATTCTCGCTTAACGTAGCCCGTGGTCTTGTCTAATTCCGCTTTGGCTTCGCTATGGATCCTTTGGTTTGTACTGCGGGCCTGCTTTATTCGGTAGGCGTTAATTTTGTCTATGGCAGTTTGTGTCGGTTTCAAAAAGCCCATACCGCTTTGTCCGCCGCCCCACTCGTACCCGGCTTCTTCCATTGTAACTCCGGCCTTCTTCCACTCGTCGGGAAGGTTGCCGTAGGCGTCGGTAGAATAAGTTCCGGCTTTGAAGTGATGGTAGTAGCCGCCCCCGGCTACGGTTTGGTCTGCGTTAATTACTTGGTTGTAATATTCTTCGTAAGCCTTCATTTGTAGTTCTTGAAGGGCTAACGCTTTGGCGCGAAGTTCTAACGCCTTAATTACATTCTTGGTGTTGCTGACAAATACGCGGTCGGCGTCCGTAAGGTTGTTAACTGACAGCCCCAAATTGTCGAACTCGGTAGCGTTGTCTTTTATCCATTGTTGCTTCTCGGAGGCTGTCTTTAACTTGCTGTATTCGTCGCGTAGTTTGGCGTACTTTCCCACGAGGTCAGCGGACTTGCCCGCCATTGTCTTGTGGTAGTCGTCGAACATCTTACGGGCGGCTTCCGTGCTTTTGGCGGCTTCCTTCGTTGAACCGCTGAACTTATCCCACAGGGCAATAGCGGCGGTAATGGCGACGGAAAGGCCGAGGGTTAAAGTAGCCATCAACGCTTTGGCGGCTACGGTGGAAATTCCCAACGCTACGGAAAGTTTGTTAGTTGCCACGGCTAAAAATTCCTTTGCTTTGGCTACCGTTACCAACATAAACGCGCTATCCTTGTTTAAGGCGTTGGCGACTTGCTGCAAGCCCATCGTTATGGACATAAGGGCCTGAACCTTCAACATGATTTTTTGAAGGTTTTCGTTCTCTCCGGCGAAAAGTGCTACCGCGCCTTGTGCCGCGCTGAACGCTCCGGCCACGCCGCTAAGTCCGGCTATCATTCCTTGTAGCCCGGCGTTATCGTGGCTAAATATTCGGGCCTGGGTCTGCGCATCGCCTATGGCGTTGGCAAGTCGTCCGGCTTCCTGTTGTAGTTTCTTGAAGGTGTCCGTTCCGCGTAGTCCGGCTTCCTCCATCTGCGCTAATTGCTCCCGGACGTTGCGGAGCTGCATCCTTAATGAAGTGTGCGCGTTGGCGTTCTGCTCGGCGGCTTGCTGTGCCTTCTTTAACTGCTGTTCCTCACGCAGAAGGGCGTCGGCCTGCTTCCCGGTTTCGTCTATTACCTGTTGGCGTAGGTTTATTTCTTCCCTTATTTGGGCTTGCTTTGCTTGAAGGGCTGTGGCTTCTTCCTTATTCCCGGCGGAAAGTGCCTTAGACGCTTCCACGCCGAGGCGTTTATATTCGTCTTCCAACTCTCTAATAGCAGCCTTGTTGGTGTCTACTATTACGTCTATGTTGGCAAAGGCTTTGTCAATGGCTTGGGCGGCGCGGTTAAACGCTCCGTCCATCTCCTTTCCACCTAATACCGCCGCGCCTTGAAACTCCTGTATAGCCTTCTTACTTTCGTTAAGAACGCTAAGGAGTTGTTTGTTGGTGCCGGAAATTTCAAACGACAGCCCGCCGCCTTGTATATTCATCGGTTAATTCGGTTTATTAAGTCCATTACTTCCGCCGCGTTCTCGTCGGTAAGGGCTATTTCCGTGGTGTCGCCGCCGGAACTGCTTCCGCTTTTGCCCTTTTCCTCGACGCCGGGCGCGTCTATTAACATTCGTTGTACTGCTCCCCACGCTATCCCGTGGAGAAGGTAGTCCAACGTCCAGCCGAAGTGTGCGCAAACGGAACCCCGGCGGCCGTGTGGACTTTTTAACCCTGTTGCTCTATACGAGTCGCTTCCGGTTCGCTTGTTCGCGTTGCGCTCATCAACCGCATAGAGTTCACAAAATCCCCTAAGTTGCTTACGTTCGTTATGATAATAGCCAACGTCAGCAACTCGGACGGTTTAAGCGTATGGAAGAAAAGCCGGGTAAGGTCGCGTAGTGCCTTGCGGTCTTCCTTCCGGCGGTAGGTCGTGCCGTCGAAGGTCGCTATATAGTAGTCTTCGCCCAATACTGCGGTAGCCACGACTTCGGCGAGCTGCTTGGCTTCCTTGTTGGCTAAGGCGCGGGCGGTGCGTAGGTAGTCGTCGTCGCCTAACTTGGTTTCGTCTATCTCCATTTGAAGCCAAAGAAGGCTAAGGCGGTCTAAGGTGGCTAAGGTCGGTTCTTTGATGGTGTAAACCTTCGTTTCCGTTACCTTATCACGCCGACGGAAGAAGCCCCAAAAGCCGGGCTTCCGGGTGTAGTGCGTTATCTCCACGTCGAACGTAACGCCTTCGCCTATCATCTTCCGCAGTTCGGTCTGCTCACGGGTAAGGGCTTCTAATTTTTCGTCCTGTGTCATTGGTTGTAAATGTTAAGACGGCCCCGGAACTATGTAGCGGGGCCGTCCGGGTTGGTGGTTGTGGGTCGTCTTCTTAGCTCCCGGCAGGCGGGTTGACGTAGCCGACGTAAAGTTTTTTAAGGCTTGACGTGTTCGGCTTCATCACGGTGGCGGTTACTTCAAGAAGAAGCAGGCCCTTCTTGGAAAATTCGCCGTTGAACTTCGCCTTAATCTTGGCGCGGGGAACCTGGAACTTCAAGCCCTTACGCGGAAGAATGATAAGCGATTCTTCGACGTTCGCCGCTACGTCGGGGTAAGCCCAAATATTCGTAGCGATTTCGCCGCCGAAAAGTCGTTTAAGGGTGTTAAGGTCGGGGTTCATAATCGAAAAGTTGAAGACAACTTTACCGAGTTTTTCGATGGTTTCGATGGGGTCGTCTTCTTCCTAGGCGTAAAACTCCGTTTCCTCTCCGTCTTCCTGCGACATCTTGGCGGTGTCTTGGTAGGTAAGTCCGTAGGGTGTGTAGCCCGTTTCGGTAAAGTTCGCCGTGGTCGGCTCGCCTTCCTTACCCAAAATTTTGGATAGTCCTAATGTTATTACCATAGGGTTCGGGGTTATTGGGTTAATGTATATTCCAGCTTATTCTCAAATTGCGGTAGTGCTGCTTTACCTCAATTTCTTTTATTGTCGTGTCGCTCTCTATCCAATATTCTAAGTCGTCCACGTTCTGCGCGTCTAAGTGTGCAAACAGGGCGTCGCCAATCATGCGTAAGCGTTCCCGGTCGGCTTTGCGCTGTTCCCGTCCGTGTATCTTTACCTTCTTGTCGGGGGCGAAGATATTTACGTTTGAGGTGCCTGTTTGCGGTTTTTCGCCTGTTACGGTTATAGTGTTTATTACTATGTCCTCGGCTTCGCTGTCGTCCGGGCGTTCGCCCTGCACGAATACGCCCCCGGAAATTTTGACCTTCCCGGAAGTAACGGCTTCCTTGACTATCTTGTAGAGGATGTCGTCGGTGTCTATGCTGCTGCAATGCTTCACTACTTAAAGGCGTTTTGAACGTTTGTTACTAAGTCGGCTAACTCTTTGGCTATTTGTTTTTCGGCATACTTCTCGGCGGAAGTCAGGACGTCGCGGCCTTTGCTCTCGACGTGAACGGCGTAGTTCATACCCGCTACCACGACTAAGGCGTAGCCGTCGGTCTGACGGCTTCCAACTTGAAGGGCTAAACGCTGCCCTTCGTTAACTCCCGCGTGGCCGCCCTTGACTGCTCCGAAGGAAACATTTACGGGCTTGCCGTCCTTGACGACGACGTAGCCAATAGACGAGCGTAGGTTTCCCGTTTGGTCGTGAAAACCGCGCTCCGGGGGTATCAGCTTCGCCAACTTTACGGCTTCTTCTCCTACGCGGCAAAGGCTTTCTATTATCTGCCTTTCCACTTCGGAGAGGAACGCCTTAAAGGTTTCGTCTAAGCTGCCCTTGAAGTTTGCTGTTATACCCATAGCCTACAATGAAGTCGCCCGTTATCGAATTTCAAGCATTCGCCAATAACTCTAACTATGCCTTCCGTTCGGGCTTCCTGTAACTTGGCGTCGGTAAGCTCGTCCGGCGTTAGTTCGCGGTCTGCCGCCGCTACCTCTACGCCTTCCGTTACGCGGGGCGTTCCCGCCGGAAGTTGTATAAGGGAAGCGAAGGTTATAAACCGGCCGTTCGCCGCCTGTACCTGTGTGCCTTTACCGTTCGTTTCCTCCCGGCATGAAGCCCACAATTTCCACGCCGCGCCCGTAGTCTGCCAACTGCCGTTAGCGTCCTGCGTCGCTTCCGCGTCGCTTTGGCGGACGTAAAGGAAGTGAGGGTATTGGTGGTTTATAATCTCTTGAACTGCTACCATAGTCGGCTTCGGTTTCTTACCTTCGGCGCGTTGGCGGGGGTTAGCCCTATTTCGCCGCAGGTTTGGTTATACCAAAACTTTATAGCTTCCCAATTCCACGTTACAGAATAGCCGCCTTCGCTGACGTTCGCCAACGGGATAATAGAGCCGAACTCTTTGCAAAGGGCGGTTTTGGCTACCCTTACGTCTACGTCGGCGTCCGGGTCGGGAATTATCCCGACTTGGTTGGCTAATATCAGTTCCGCGTCGGCGTTGCTAATGCCGAAGCGGGCTACGGTGCGGTTAAGCCATTCTTTGTAGGTCATATTCGGAAGGTTTTAGCCGGGAAGCCCAACGGAAGCCCCGGAAGGCTCCCCGGCTGTTAGGGTTAGTGGTTCCACGTATTCGCGTCGGTGGACATAAGCCACGAGTCGGAGGACGTTTCCCACGCGGGAAAGGCGTTAGCGATGCCCATCGTAACTTCCTCTAACGGCTCTTCGTTAGCGAACTTCTTGATAAGGGTATGACCGTTAAGTGTCTTAATGGCTACTGAACCCTTTACGTTAAGGTCTGCCGGGCGTTTCCAATAGGTATGGCCCAAAACCTTAGACGCGCTGAACATTACCACGTTCGTAGCGAATGGGTTGCCGCTGAACGGGCGGCTACCGTCGCTAAGTTCGATTGTAATGTCTTGGTCGATAACGATTATTTGAAGTCCGTAAAGGTAGGAAAGTCCGCGAAGGGCGTTGTTTACCTGTTCGAGGCTCGGTGTCTGCTGTACGCCGAGGGCGTTGGCTGCGAAGGAAGCACAGGTTTTCTGCACTTCTTCCGTTTCCGTGAACTCGGCGAAGGTTTCCGTATTCATAAAGGCGTATTTAAGGGTTACGCCCTTTTTCTTCGCCTTCTTGCATACCGCCTTGAAGTCTTTGGTAATAGGACGGGCGGAAGAAGAATTAGCCCACGATGCGGATCCGGTTTGGAAGCCTAACTTTTGTTCGGCGGGGATAAGGTAGTCCACGTCGTATTCGGTAAGTACCGAAGTGTTGTTTTCGTTGGTAAGCGTAATTTTGCCGAGGGAAATGGACTGCAACGCTATCCACTCCAAACGGGCGGCTACGCCATCCCAACAAAACTTAGTGTCTTCCGCCCACGCTTCCACAAGTGCGCGAAGGTCGGGGTTCTGCGAAGTACGGGCTATCATAAGGTCGTACTCGTCCAGCTCGTCTTCGTTCTTGGTGCGCTTTATGGCAATTTTGGGGATATCGCCCTGAATACGGGCTATTGCCTCGCGGGTCTTTTTGTCAATTCGTGCGCCACGGGCTACGAGGTCGGCGGCTATCTTTAAGCCTACGCGGGTTTCCAACGCTTTCCACGTTAAGGAGTAATTCTCCTTCAACGGGAAAAGGGTTGGGTAGTAGAACGGTTTAAGGTCGTAGGTCTTTACTACGCCCGCCATGTCCTTCTCGTTAAGCCCCTGCATTAAAGTAGGTATCATAACTTTCTGCTGTGGGGTTAATGTTAAATGAATTTAAGGGTAGGAAGCGCGGCCTTAATATCGTCGCTGAGGGGCGGACATAGGGCGGCGCGGAACTGCCCGAAGGTTACGGCCACTACCGGGGTATTGGTAAGGGCTTCCACGGGGTAACTATCGCCGCAAGCGGCAAAAGGCGGATATTTGTAGGCGGAAACGGTCGCGCTTTCGGCTTTGGCCTGGGTAAGCGTTCCGCCGACGGGAATAGCCGCGCCGAGGGTCGTTCCTACGGTTATGGTGTCGAATGTGGCCGGGGTGGTGTCGATGGCTGTAATAGCGTAAGACTTGGCCCCGGTCTTGAACATCACGAAGTCGCCTACCTTAAAGTGATGGCCTTTTGCTACCTTATAGTCGGTAGCGGTGGCGGTGGCTGCTTCTACAACTTCGGCGGTTTTGACGAGGTGGTAAAAGCCCGCTTCGTCCGGCGCAATAATCGCGCCTTCACGAAGGGGAACGCCGGGGATAAGGTCTGCAACGACTACGGTTACACCGTTAGGAATATCCGCCAAATTGTTGATACAGGCGTGGGCTGTACGCTCGTCCTGTTTGCGTTGGTATCGCATAAATCCCATTTTCGTGTCGTTTTAGGGGGTTGTTAAATCTCCTTCCCGGTAAGGGTCGGACTTGCTGAACTCTGCTGCGAAGCGATGTAGTCTGCGACGCCCGCGCTAATACCGTCTTTGTTCACGGCTCCAAAGATGGGCTTTTCGTGGTTGCGCAGCTCGTTGTCGCTCTGCTCCTGTGCTAAGGCGTCGATGTCGCCCTGCATCTCGGTTAAGTAGCCGTTAAAGTCTTCGTCGTCCTTGAAGGTGGTAGCGGCGCGGTCGAAGCTGCGTAACAGCATATCGCGTTGCTTGCCTTCAATCTTGGCGGCGTCCAACCTTGCTACAAATTGTTCGCGGCGGGTGGCTGTGGTCTTCTCGGCGCGTAGGCCGTCGTAGCCTTCGCGGATACTCTTGGTTTCCTCGCGTATAATAGCGCGGATAGCCTCGGCGGTCAATGCTCCACCCGTGGGCGGCGTTTCTTCTCCGGGCTTCGGGTCGCCGGGTGCTTCCTTCTCCTTGAAGTCGTACTTACGTCTAAGGCCGTCTTCGTGGGTCTTGTTGGCTTTGGCGATTTCGGCGTCGGTGGTTTTGCGCCAATCCGTTACGAACTTGCTAACTTTGTCGGCGGTAAGTTTACCTACGACTTCGTTCGCTTCTTCTTCGTTTGCTACCTGTACGCTGATGACAGCGGCCAACTGCTGCAAACCGTCTTTTCTCACGCCCGCAAACTTGCTTTGCAGTAGTGCTAAAATTGCTAATTGTAATTCGTCCATAAAAAATTTGTAGGGTTACTTAATCAATGGCAAAGTTAGCGTATTACTTTAATACGGGTTCAATAATAGGAAGGCAAACACTTCGCCGAAACTTCCTACGGCTTCCGTGCTTGCCATACACTTTGTTAGGGTTTAATGTGCGAATTGTGAAAAATTTGGCGTAACTTTGTAGCGTAGTCCGGGGAAAAATCCGGCTACTATCGAAGAAGCGATAGGTTCTTAGTATTTGAAAATCGCCAAATTACCAAATTACGAAGAATGAACCTAAGCGCGTGGCGTCGTATATCCATACCACGATATACAGACTAAGCGCGGCTATACGGTTTGTTTTCGTTAGGCGTTTGGCGATGCCGCAAATACTCAAACCTATATAGTCCGCGCTTTTTCGTGCGTATAACCCGGCTACTTCGGGCGGTGGCTACAAAGTTACTAATTTTATGAAGAAGTTGCTTTATCTGCTTCCCCTGTCTTTGGTCGTCGCCGGGTGTGTTGGCTCGACTTCGGGCGGCGGTTCGCCCTCTAACGAGGATTCCGTGGCTGTCAATGCTGAAACTCCACAACAGCGGACGGCGGCGTTAAAGCCGTTCTTTGACGACTTCGTTAAAAGCCATCCTAACCTACTGAACAATTCGCTAACTAAGGACGAAGGGGCTAAGGAACTGGCCGACGCCTTTTCTGCGTTGGCGTCTGCTGATTCGTTGGCGTGTATCTCGGACTTACCACTAACCTACGAAATGATGCTGCCTTATCCGAACGGAACGGACTACGTTGTTAAGTTCGCTTATAGCGACTACCTCAACAAGGGAAGCCGGCCTACAATTTCGGACGCCTACGAGGTCGGCTTTCAAGTATTCGCAAAGCTGCCCAAAGAGAAGGCTATCGCGTTAAAAGAAAATCGTAGCTACTACGTTACGGGGCGTTTTGTCGGTTATCTTACCCCGGCGAACTTTACGCTTCCTTCGGGCGGCGGGGCTACAGATGTGCCTTCTATCGGGGTTTGTTCCCGCCTGTCTTCTACTGACCCGGAACGCCCGGACTTTGGGTTAGGTACGTTAATAGTCGAAGGGCTGACGTTTAGGAACGCCGGGCGATGATGGAAGCTGCGCTTATATTCGCTGGGGTTCTTGTTGGCGGCTCGTTCCTGTTTATTGTGGTCGCCCTGCTGACGAAGCCCCGGCGTATGCGGAAGAAGGCACAGCGGGAAGCCGAAGCGCGGGCGAAGGAATTAGCCGACATCTACGGGCGTGTCGCTTGTACCCGCGTAAAATTGGGCGGTCTTGAACGTGCTACGCGAATACTTGAAGAAGCCCGGAAGAGGGACGACATACCAAAGTAATACGTTTGAGTAGTTTTTGCTATTGACTTTTTCGGTTGGTAACAATTAGTTACGCCCGTTCCACGTTATACGCTTACGGCTGTAACTCCGTGGGTATCGTATTCCCGTCCGGCGGTCGGTATTGATTTGGAAGCCCCGCGTTATTGTGCTAACTTTGTGGCGAATAAATAACACTTTGCCACAATGGAAGAAAAACAATTAACCCCCGCCGAAGCGTTCTTTATGAAGAAGGCGGAATTTGAACACAGCATAACGGAAGCCGTTAAGAACTTCGCCGGGGCGTTTGCCACGGACGTAAAAATAGCGATCGCCGTTGAAGTACAGCCCGCCCTCGCTTCTTCCGGCGACGTCGTGGACTGCCGTATTAAAGGAGTTGAAATTGATGCCAAATATAAACAAAATGCCTAAGCCGTTGCCTATATCTGACGCGCCCACCTTCGGGCCTATACCGTTCCCTTATTCCCCGGCACTCCGGGAAGTAATGGCGGAAGTATCCCGTTCCGTCGAGCCTATGCTTGACGACTTGGTAGCGCGTTACGCTCCCACCAACGAAGGGCGCGTTACTATTGCCCTGTGCGACGTTAAGAACTCCCACGGACGCGCCCGGCGTGATGCGCTCCGTAGACTTGACCGGGTTGTTACCGAACTGTTCCCACCCGTCGAAGGTGCGCCGCTTCCTTCCGATGAACTGAACGGGAAGCCGGACGTTTTAGCCGGGGCCGCCTGTATCGGCTATGACTTCAACCCCGAAAGCAATACCTTCGGAATAGATTTTATTCCTTCGGCTTATGCTCCGTTCCACTCAAAATAACTAAGGCTATGAAAATACCGCGTATCAATACCACGAAGGGCAAACAGCCCGTTACCGTCGTTCCCGATAACGCCCTTGTCGAAGGCTTCCTTAACTCAGACGCCCCGGCGGAAGATATAGACGTCGTGCGGCTTCTTGAATATGCCGAGCCGGACGCCGAAAAGAACGGGGCTATTCTCCGGCAATGCTTGGAAGGAAAAGCCCGGCTTCTTTCTGTCTATCCCGGCAATAACGAAAAAGAACCCACGGGCGCGAAGTTCGTAGGTTCTATTATGGACGGCGGCTTATACCTCGTTCCGCTTATTTAAGACTTCTAATAAACGCTATCATTTCCGCGTATTCCGTAGGTAAATACTTTTGGAATACGCGGTTTCCTATAAATGCGTTTTCAAAGCAATGGGCGAGGTATTCCGCTTCGCTTTTTCCGGCTCCCTTGAAGTATGAGGTAGAATGACCCCAACCCACGGAAACTATAAGGCTTTTTAGTGTATCTTGAACGGCGGCTATTTGTTCTATTACGTCATGTTTCGTTATGCCTCGTTTCGTAAACGTAGCGTCATCCATGCTGTATATTTTCCTATAAAGTCGGTCTAATCGTTCGGAAAGTACCTTAGCCTTCATTAACTTGGTCTTTTTCGTTTCCGTTACGAACGCCTTTTTATCCGGGTCCCATTTACGTTTAGTTACCGTCGTTTCCACCTTTTCACGAAGCCGGGCTATTTGTTTGTCGCGGAGGTCTTTTACTTCCTTGCTGTGCCTTAATCCTCGTTGGTAGTCTATACCGTGGCCGAACTCATGGTAAATAAGGGCGCGGCGGTAATATGGACTTTGTGAGCTGCGCGTTCCGCCCATATCCAATACCACGCCTTTTAACGCGCTGTGGTAACTGTCGTTTCCGTTTTTCTTGTGTATGGTTAGCGGTATCGGCTTTTTCGGGTCTATCAAGTCGAAGAACTCCCGGCTATATTCGTAGTCGTCGCCACGAAGCCACTTACCGCCCTTCCGCAACTCGGTAGGCATATTCGCGGAATAGCTGCCCTTCTTCGCTTTTGCGGCTGACAACTTGCCCGGAAGCGACGCGAAGAAGGCTTTTAGGCGGCTAATGCAGTCACCGTAATAGTTGGTCGTCCTTATCTCGTTGGCGGTAAGGGCGTCTTTAATTTCCTTCACTATGTCCGGGAACCCTACGGCTTTGTCGGCGAAGTCGTCCACTTCGCTACGGGCGGCTAACCATTCCGACATCCTGTTTAGTCGTTCCTCTTGAAGCCGTTTTACTTCGGCGTTTAGTCCGGCGCGGTCGCCCGCTGTCCTCAATGGATCCAACCGCGAAACGTCTAAGCCGAAGGAATAGGCCCACTTCTTAAAATTGGCTATCTCGCTGTCGTAGTCCGTGCAGGGTTCGGGCGGCTTTGCCGTGGTGCCCGGCATCTGCGCCTTCTGCGGAATGGTAGGAAGAAGGCCGCCGGAAATAACGCCCTTCTTGAAGTTGTCGCGTATGTAATACGGCATCGACTTCCAACCCTTAGCGCGTTCCGCTATCGCTTCAATATGGGAACGGAAGGCGGCGGGTACGTCGCGGACGGTACGCCGGGAAGGAAGGCTTTTATATGTCTTCCCGCGAACTATCGCCTTCAAGCGGTTGGCGCGGTCGTCGTTGTATTCGTCGTAGTCGGACATAATAGGCACGACGACGCAGCGGCATTGTGGGTGCCAGCCCAAAAATTTGAAGGTCTTGGGGTAGTCGCCCGCCAACTCGTCGCAAATGTCGGTAAGCGGTACCTTCTTCCCCTTGCTGTCGGTCGTCGTGTGGTTATTACTCAACATCACGCGGAAGCCTACGACAAAATCAAGCTGTTGCCATCGTAGGTATTCGGCTTCGCGGTAGGCCATGTTTACCTCGGTACGCGCCAAACGCTCGGCGTTCTTGGCGGAACTCCTGTAAACGCCTTGTCCGGGGTGGTACATCGACGCCGCCTTACTTAGTCGAAGGTTGCCGCCCTTGTCGCGGACGCGCCTAAATAGTTTGTCCGGGTTCTGCAAGTATTGGCGAAGGTCGCGGGAGAGCTGCCCCGCGCTTCGTCCTTCTCCTACGGCGACGTCTATACCCAATTCTACCGCCGTCTTAAATTCTTCCGTGTATTTCCATACGCGCTGACTAAGCCCCAACCCGCCGGCCTTGCGCTGTTGGAAGGCTTGTAAGGCTTCTAAGTTCCGGGCCTGGTATTGGGCCGCTTCTTCCGGGCTTAGGCGTGAAGTGCGAAGGATGGAACTTAGGAACGTGTCGCTTTTGTCGCAGGCCGCTTGCCACTCCGTCCGCGTTCCTGTTTCTATCACGGCTTCCACTCTTTTAGCCAAACGGTTTAATATCCCCTGCGCCTGTCTTCGTGTCGCCGGGAAGTCGTCGAAACTAAATACCCCGTCTTCGGGTATATCTATACGTCCGGCGGCTGCTGCTATCTCGCTGCAAGCCGTGTTATACAGCCGTTCCACTTGACGGGCGTAGCGCGTAGTCCGGGCGTAGTGCTGTGCGTCGAAGCCACGAAGTCGGACTATAAGGCGGTTTTCAGTATAATCGGGCATAAAGTTATTTTTGTTAAATTTCGCGTCTAAGCGCGATAAGCGCGTTAGGTTATAGTTTCCTTAGCCGGAGCGTTTTAACGCGCTTAGGCGCGCCCAAAACGTATTACTTTAATACGTCGGCAGGCAAAATGGGGGTTAATAGGTCGGTTCGCCTTCGTAATGGGCGTTTTCCCTGTCTTCGTCGGCGTGTATCTCGGCCAGTTCTGCGTCCGGGTCTTCCGCCCAACCCAAACGGCGAACGGTGGCTTTCTGACTTGCTACGGGCTTGCCGCCGTTGGCTGTTTGAAGCGTATTTATTTTCGCCTGTTCGTCCTCAATGATGTAGGGCGTTATCCGGGGCGTAACGATAAGACGACGGGCGGCCGCCTTAGACTTCACGTTAGCCGCGCCGAGGTACGCTAACAATATGTTAGCGCGCCGGGTCAGGTAGTCGTCGAATACTTCCATTTTGTCCTGCACCTTCAAATGTGCGTCCATAAATAGAAGCTGCAGGGCGATGCCGCTTACCGCGCCTATTCCCTTTACGCTCTCAAAGGAAATGTCGGGCGTTTGAGTAATGGCGTATATTAGGCGTAGGAGCGTTTCTATCTCTAACTTCACGCTTTCCGGGGCTTGTGCCCATGATAGGTAGGTTGCTTTCGCGCCTTCCTCGCCTTCTATAATGGCCCCGGCTTCTCCCTTCCTTGCGAAGCCCAATATTTTGCCTTCTACAAAGATTTTCGGGCTTGCGTGGTAGTCGTTCGTATCGGCAAAGTTGGAAAGTAATTTTTCCAAACGGTCGATAAGGCTCTCCACGTCTTCCCACTCTACGGCGGGTTGGCTTCCGTAGACAATGGGAATTTTGCCTAACGTCAACTTCTTGGGGTAGCCTTCGACTAACTCCCAATTCTTTGCCGCGCCTACGGTCGTGCCTTCCGCTGCCCATAAGTAGTGCGCGTCCTTCGTATAGGTTTCAAAAAATGTGCGCGTAGTCATGTTGTCGGTCTTCTTCGTGAACTCACGGGAGAAGGCTATAAGGTCGCGGGCATCGTCGAAGTACGGGTAAAGCCTATCGCCGAACGCCGGGCTAAACAGGGCTACGCGGAACTTCATCTTTGTCGTGAAGCCATAAAGGTCGTGTTCCTCGTTGCCTTCCACGGGGTACCAATATTCGGCTACTTCGGTAGTGCTGTATAGGCTTCGGGCTACGCGGCGGTTAAGCGTCTTTTCCTTCACGTCGTGAAGGACGCGCTTTAACGCGGCTAATACCGTCTTTTCTTCGTCGTTCTGCGGGTCGGCATCGTAGGCTACCGGGTTGCCGAACGTGAAGGCGACGGCGCGTTTTACTATCAACTTTTGAAGGGCCAACGCTATACGGGCTACGGGTTCAATTCTAAACCCCTGTTCCGTGGTAAGCTCGGCGTTTACGTTGATGTTCTTTACTTCCCCGTATTCCTCGCTATCCTTGTCAATGACTACGAGTTTGTCCGGGCGTTTCCGGGGGTCGTTAATGTCGTGCAGTTTCGGGTCGTATTGGGCCGCGTACTGCTCGGAATTGGGAAGCGGGGTAAGTCGCCCGTTCCTCAGTTCGCTGATGGCGGCTGAATAGTCGCCCGCTTTTAGCAATTCGTCAATAGGTGGCATAATCTATTGGGGTTTATGGGGGTTAGAAAATTTGTTTTAATCTTGAAATACTTTGCTTCCCGTCGGGGCGTTTCTCCACCGTTCCCGTTAGAGCGTCCGGCGCGTCGTCGTGGGTGTTTGTTCCCTGCTTCTTGTATTGGGTTATAGCCTTGTGAAACTTCGGCCATAAGTGCGCCCACTCCTTCGGGAAGTGCGTAAGGTTCTGCACCTCGTTTGAGTGGCTGAATATTCGTATATCCTTGTTTTCGCCTTGGTGGAACCAGCGTACAACGGTGCGGCGGTTTCCCAATATCCGGCAGTTTTCTTCTACCTTCCGGGCGAAGCCGCGCCCGCCGTTGTTACTCTCTATTATTGCTTCCTCTACTTCCCACTTCGTAAGGATACGCGCCGTTTCCGGCTCGGTCGTTTCCATTGCGGCCTGGGTATAGTACACGTCTAAAATGAAGTTGCCTATTTCCGTTTCGACGTAGACAATACAGCATAGGTAGTCGTCGCCCGTGTCGGCGGTATCGACGTAGGCTTTAACTTTGTGCTGCTTTGTAATAGGCAATACTTCGTAGGTCTTAAACTCCCGTTCGTACATCAACCCGGTAAGCGGGCGCGGGTTCTGCATATACTGCGTTTCAAAAACCCACGGGGCCTTGTCCTCTAATTCGTGAAGTTCGGTTAGTGTATGTTTGAAGGGCCATAACGGGTGTTCGTCGCCTTTTTCGTCCACCTCAATAACGGGAAGGCTTAAAACCGACCATTCGTCCGGCTCCAACTTTTGAAGGTAGCCGCAAAGGTCGTCTTCGTCCAAACGCTGCATAATTATAATTATCGGCGTTTTTCGGCTGTTAACGCGGTTTCGGATGGTTGTTTCAAACTTTTGGTTTACCTTCTCGCGGACTAACTCGCTTCGGGCGTCGTCCGGCTTTATCGGGTCGTCGATGACTATCGCGCCGCCGAACTCCCCGGCTTCGGAAGTAATAGCGGCTACTTCGTCGCCTAATTCTTCTTCCTCGTCCTTATCCACCAAACCCGCGCCGAAGCCTGTTACCTGGCCCGCCGACGAAACGGCGTAAAGTCCGCCGCCCGCCTTCGTGAACCATTTACGGGTGTTTACGCTCGTCGGCATCGTGTCCGGGAATAAACGCCTATACGACGGTTCGCGCAGAATCTCCTGTACTCCGCGCGAATTGTCGCGGGCTAAGTCGTCCGAATAACTGAGGTGTATAAACTTCGCCTTCGGGTTTATGGCGAAGCCTTCCGCGATGAAGGACTTAACGGCTAACTCCGTCTTACCGTAGCGCGGTGCAGTGTTTATTATAAGCCGGGTTATTTCGCCCTTGAGAACCTTGTCTAAGACTTCGGCTATTTTTTCGTGGTGCTTGCCTACGACAAATTTACGCTTATACTTTTCCTTGAAAAAGAAGCGCGTAAAGTTGAGGGTTCCTTGTAGAACCCACGTTTTAATTATATCTATGTCGCGGCAAAACCCCATTTAATACTTCTCGTTAAGGCTTTTAAGAAGGTCGGCGGCTTCTTCCTTCGTAAGCGTCCGGGCCGGTATCAAGTCGCCTCCGTCCTTCCCTGTTACTTCCATTCGCTGTGTGGGCTTCCCGTACTGACGTTCGCGCAACTTGTCTAACGTCGTGGTCTTGCCCGCCTTCATATCGGAAAGGACGGCAATAGCCAACCCTTTGGGATAGGCGGGCGCGTCTTCCCACTTCGCCAATAGTTTCAAGTCGTTGGCGTTGAAGGTAAGTATAGCGGCTTCCCATTCGTCTATCTCCACGGCGGAAAGGCTGTAAAACTTCTTGGCGCGAGCCTTGCTCCCGAATATCTTTACGAGCTGTTCGGGTACGCGGCTTTTGGGCCGCCCTTTCGGGTTTCCGCTTTGCCCCTTCTTGAAGGGTATAAGGTTTTGTTCGTTTGCCATCGTTTCTCTCTGATATTGGTTGCTATCCTCTCTGTTCCCTTATTCGCGTTCCGGGGCGTCCTCGTCCGGGGCGAAGTTGCCTAATAGTTCGGCTTTGTCGCCCGTGTATTCTTCCCAACGCTTTATAATCACGTCTATGTAGGCGGGGTCTAATTCCACGGTATAGCACGAACGCGCCAACTGCTCGGCCGCCATTAAGGTGCTGCCACTTCCGCCGAATAGGTCTAAGACGACTTCGCCGGGGCGGGTGCTGTTCTTAATTGCGCGGCCCATAAGTTTTATAGGCTTCATCGTCGGGTGGTCGGCGGAACGTAGCGGCTTGTCTTCGTGTATGACGGTCGTAGGTGTCGCTTCGCCCAATAGCGAACGAAGAAGGGTTTTAAGTTCATCCTTCGTCATCGCGTCTATGTCCGGGCCTGGGTCTTCCGTTACCGTAAGAAGGTCGCGGCGGTTTACGAAGAAGTGCGACGCGCCGGGCTTCCAACCGTATAAGCAGGGTTCGTGCTTCCATTGGTAGTCCTGTCGCCCTAATACCATATTGTTCTTGACCCATATAAGTATTTGCTTCAACTCCCAACCGACGGACTTTACCGCCAATTTGAAGTTAAGCCCTTCCGTTCCGGCGTGCCAAATGTAGAACGCGCCGCCCTTCTTGAGGTAGCGGTTGGCGTTCTCAAAAGCTGCCGTAAGGAAGTCCAAAAACGCGCCGTCGTCCATCTTGTCGTTGGCGATGTCCTTTTGTACCCGGTTCCCTTTGTCGGCGGCGTTTAGAGCCTCGTTCTTGCTTGAATAGTCCACGTTATAGGGCGGGTCGGTTAGAAGTAAGTCTACCTTCCCTTCGCCTATAAGGATATCCAATACTTCCGGGCTTGTGCTGTCGCCGCAGATAAGGCGGTGGTTCCCCAATCGGTAGACGTCGCCGTAACGGGCTTTCGGCTTCTTGGGAAGGTTCCCGGCTACGTCGTAGTCGTCTTCTTCGGCGTCGTTCTCGTTCTTGCCCGTATCGACGTCGGGAAGGTCTACGCCCCAATGGTCTAACTCGTCTAACTCCCATTCGTTGGCTAAGTCGTCCATATCCCAATCGCCGAAGGATACGTTATCCTTAATCACAATAGCGCGTAACTTCTCCGGCGGTGTTTCCGGGGGTATGACCTTCGCTATTGTTTCCGTATAGCCCAATTCCTTGAGGGCGCGGTAACGCATATTACCGCCTATAATCACGTTAAGCCCGTTATATTGGTATATCAGGACTTCACGAAGTGCAAGCATTTCCGGGTCGTCCTGTATCGACGCCTTCAACTTCCTAAACTTAACGTCGTCCTTCATTTGGCGCGGGTTCTTGGGTACGCCCGGAATTTGCCCTTTGTTCGGTACGATGTCGCTAAGTTTGACTACGATGCTTTGCACCAACCCGGCGAGGGGCTTGGGTTTGGTCTTTCTTCTGCTCATTGTTCCTGTGTCTTTATTGAAGAAAAGGCGCGGTTTGGTCGCCGCGCCCTTTCCCGCTTCGGCTGTCGCCGTTGCTTTCAGCTATATGGATGTGTAGAAGCCTAATTTATCCACGCCCAAACGATGCCCGAAACGGCTTAGTATAGAATAAGCCACGTTATAGCCCCGGCGGTCGTCCATAAGAAGTCGGCAAATTCCGGCGTTCCCTTCTTGGTTACGCGGTCGTAGACTTCTTTTGAATGCCGACGGCTACGGCGATAGCCACGGCAATAAGGACGGGCAAAAAGTTCGTAAGAACTCCGGCTATAATCAGCCCGGCGAAGTAGTGTAACTTCTTGTCGAAGGCCAGCCACTTAATGAAGGCGGCGACTTTTTCTATTGCTTGTTTCGGTTTCATGGGTGCGTTGGTTTCTATGTGCAAAGTTAAAGGCTTTGTCGTATTAGAGTGATACGACAAAGCCTAAAACACTTCGTTAAAACTTCAAGTCGGCGGCTATTTCGCGCTTAGGTAGGTTTCTATTTCTTCCTTGAAGGCGTCGAAGCTGCGGACTATGACGTATTTGTTACCCGCGCCTTCAGCGGCCTTCTGCCATTCCTTCTGCGTGGCTCTCTGTGTGCCGTCCTCGGTCTTGAACTCGACGCAAAGGGAAGCGTAGCCGCCGGAAGGCTTCAATAGTATCACGTCCGCCACGCCCGCCGTAACGCCTTCCGCCTTCATTATCCCGGCTTCCCGTTTATTGCGGAAGCCGCCGTTAGGTACGGCGAAAAGCAATAGCCGAAGGCGTGGGTATTGAAGCCGGAACCAGGTAAAGCAGTTCCTTTGTAGGTGGCTTTCTATGTGCCGGGGCTTCGCCTTCGTCGGCTCGGCGTTGGCTCTTGCTACCAATTCGTCGTAGGTAAGGCGGGGCTTCGTCGCCGTTCCTATTTGGGCGGTTGACCTCTCACGAAGGGAAGCGGCGCAGGACTTACTGCAGCACTTTCCCCAACCCCGCGCTAAATTTCGGGTATCGGTTTGGAAGGGCCGGCCGCAATATTCGCAATTCTTCGTTATTAGTGCCATAGTTCTTCTTTGGGTTCGGGTTTATCGTCGTCGGTAGGTACTCGACAGGCGCGGGGGTCTATGGTTTTTTCTATGGGGGTATGCAAACGACAGGCGGGGGCGTCTGCGGTCGTGTCTGCGACGTATATACTTGCGTTCTTATTCACGCAATAGCCGAAGTCGTCTATTCGTCTATTGAAGAAGGTGCAAGTAGCGCAAGTTTTTTCTTTTTCTTCCATTCTTGGCTGTTTTTATCGGTTCTTAACTATCGGGAAATAACGAGCCTTGCTGTCGTTCGGCTTCGGCTCTTGCCCGGTCTTTTTCTATCTGCTGCACCCGCTTTATTTCGCGGTCTATCTCGGCTTCTATCGCCTTCGACTTTCGTAGAACTTCCGGCATACGGGTTCGGAAGTATTCGCGTTGCGTCGCTCGAAGTTCTACTACCTTGTCGAAAAATTGTTTAGCGTTCATCGTCAAATAACGAGGGGCTTGGGTTCGGCTTATAGCAAAGGTCGGTAAGTTCGCCTTTCGCTATCTGCAATTCAATGTTATAGACGACGTGGGTACATTGGAACTTCCTACGCTTGTCGTTCGTATATAAGTCCACGACTAACCTACCTTCCGGGCATACTCCCCGGCGGGGTGCTTCTTCACGGACGCGGCCTATATAGCGTTGTCCGTTAGTCCACCCGAATAGGCGTTTTAGTGTCGTCGGGCTAAATGGGTCGTTCTTCGGCTTTATGTACGTCGCCGTTATCTCGTCGCCCGGAAGAAGCGTTACGGTTCGGTCGGGATAATGTTCTTTAATATCCATTTGGTATCGTTTTAAGTTTGGCTATTCCGAAGTTGGTAGGTTCCGGGTAATTATAAACCTTTCCGGGGTCGTAGGATGCTGCAAGTGCTTTTATCCGGCGTTCCTTGTCGGGCTTCGTGTAGTTCTCAATCATTTTTCGGAACTCCCACGCCGCGCCCGGACTGAAAAAAGCGCGTAAGGGTGTCGCCGTGTAGTTCTCAAACCATACGACGACGTACCCCACGCCTTTAACTTCGTTTGTTCTTGCTTCGGACATCGTTAGTATGGTGCTTCGTCGCTTCCGGGGCCAAACGCGGGGTAGCCGCCGGGGGGCATTCCGTAGTTGCCCGCGCCGTAGGCCTGGGAAGCTGCGCCGGGCTGTTGGTTCTGCTGTGCGTCCTGTCGGCTTCCGAGCAGTTCCAACTCGGAAACGGTGCAATTTATCCCGGCTTCTACGCCGTTCCGTCCTGTGTAGGTCTTTACGGTAAGGTTGCCACGGCAGTAAACCTGTGTTCCCTTCTTGAGGTAGTTGACTACCGCGCCGTCGCCGGGTTTTAGACAACTTACCCACGTCGTCCGGCTTACCGGGTTGCCCTGCGCGTCCTTGAAACGCTCGGAAGTCGCTACGTTGAAGACGATGTAACGCTTCCCGTTGAAGTCCTTAATTTCCGCGTCGGATCCTATGTGTCCGACAAATTCTACTTTTAACATAGTTCTTTGGTTTTGTTGGGGGTTATGGTTATTTTTTTCTTGGGTATGAAGCCGACGTAAAGGCTTGCTTCGTATTCTATCAAGCCGCCCGGTACGGGGGCAATGTCGGCGCGGCTTCTTATGTAGTCGCCTTGCATGACTTGCTCCAATACGTCGGTTTCAAGTCCGCCCCTTATAAGGCTGTGAATTTCCGGGGATGGCATCGTGCCGTCTTCAAGCGGGAAGTTCTCGCAGCTAACTAATTTAGCCACTTGGTAGCCCGGTGGAAGGGTCGCGGGCGTTTCGGGGTGCAGGGCGTAGGCCCAACGGCGCAAAAGTGCGGCTAACTTCTTCTTCATGCTGTTATGCTTTTAAGGGGTTAGTATCGTTGTCTTTTATTCCGACGTAGAGGAAGCCGACGATTCTAAGTATCCCGGTTTTCGGGTTTCGTTCCGCGTTATATTCTACTACGCCGTCTTCCCAAAGGCGGGCTACAATGCCGTGGGCTATGCGTTCTTCGTATTCTTTCCGCATACGCCTAACCGCGTCGGGGTAGCCGTTCTTTTCTGCTTCGAGGGCGTGGGCTTCCTCTTTCGGGGAAATATCGTAAGCCATTCCTAAACGGCGAATTTTGTAGTATCTTTCCCCGAAGGACGAAGGAAGAAGCAGCCCTAAGTCGGGACGGTAAGGGTATGTTTCCGGGCTTAACTTGGAGGCCCAACGGCGAAGCGACGCCGCGAATTTGTCTTTAATCTTCATAATTTTTCGGTGTTTATGATGAGAAAATATGTTTTATTACTTCTACCGTCCACCCGTTGCCGAGCATCTGGTATATTTGGGTTTTACTGCACTTCCATTCGTACCAATCGGGAATAGTTTGTAGCCGGGCGCATTCCGTAGGGGTAAAGCATCGTAGAACCTCGTCGGCGGTTAGAATGGTCGGGGCGTGTCCGGCGTGGGCTGAACAAAGGGCGGGGCTTATGCCATCGACGGAATAAACCCGGTTTTGTTGGTATGGCTGTCGCCCGTTGCTTTCCGTGTCCGGGTTGAACCTTCCCCGGACTGCCACGCAGCGCGGGCCTGGGATTATTACGCTGTCGTCGTGCCAACGTCCGCCAACCCGTAAAGTATTGCTTTTTTCGTCCGGCCGGCGCGGGTGGAAGCCGAAGTTATTGCCCTTCTCCTGTTGGCGTTTGCGGTGTCCTAAAAGTTTTCGCTTCCGGGCTTCGCTATATTGGAAACTTTCGGGTACGTCGTCTTCTAAAATATCCCGTATGAAGATGCCCCGGTCTTCCGGCTGTGGAATGTCGGTAAATACCTTCGTGTCGAAAAGGTTTGCTTCTTCCCGTGTCCGTATATTAGTCCAATAAAGCCGGACGCGGTTTTGTGCCGAAACTAAGGCGGAATTTATTACGACGGGTTCTAACCCTAATTGCTCGGTTATGACCTGTTCGCACTCCCGGCGCATACGGACGTTTTCAAGTAGGAAAAGAACGCCGGGGTTATACTCCTGTATCTCCCGAAGGATACGGACGTATTCAAAGAAAAGGACGCTTCGGGGGTCGTTAAAATTTAACTGCTTCCCGGCGAAACTGAACCCTTGACAGGGCGAACCGCCTATAAGTAGGTCTATGTGGGGAAGGTCGGCGGCGCGTACTCCTGTAACACTTCCGAGCTGCACGGTGTCCGGGAAATTGTGCTGTGTCTGCTTAATGGCGTGTTTGTCTATCTCGGAAGCAAAGTATTTGTTTACCTTGATTCCGGCTTCCCGTAGGGCAATTCTACCGCAACTCATCCCGTCGAACAGGCTAAGGACGGTTATACCTTTTTCGTTCATTTCGTCTTATAGTGATACGTCCGAAGGCGTAGTTAATTTTTTACTCAATAGCGTAGCCACTTTTTCGGCGGCTGCGCGGAACTCTCGCGTATATTTGTATTCGCTTTCGTAGCGGCGTAAATAGTAGTGAATTGTCGAGGTGTCGTGGCGCGTTTCCTCGGCTATCTCCTGCGTTGTTACTCCGCGTTTTTTGCAATGGTGGGCATATATCATCCGGGCGAATACGTGCCAACGCTCCCGGCTGTCCGCCGCAATGACTTTGAAGGGTACGGACATAGCCGTATAAATGGCGTGTTTAATATCCCGGTGCTTGGGCTGACGTTCGTAGACTATTGTAAGCCCTAACGCCTTCGCTATCTCTCGTTCTAAGGTCGCCCCGTTACTGACTTCCCAATTAGGAAGCATATAAATCGCTTCACAATCAAGCAATAACTTAATATCCGCCTTCATGTGTTCGTGCCACGGTTGGGAACGGTCTACGCCGTTGAACAGCGGGTTTACCACGTCGTAGCCCTGTGCGTTAAGAAGCCGGGCCGCCTCTAAGAAGTTGGCGACGTATTCCGGGCGCGTTAAGCCGCTGATTTGGCCTGAAATATATATTTTCTTTTTCTGCATTGTGAAATGGTTGTTTATTTTGCTTTGTAGGCGGTTTATTCCTTGCTGCCCTTCAACTACACACCAAAGGGTCGAAGCGCGGAATTTGGGGCGTTTCCGTGGCTCTCACGGTGTTATTTGGGTTTGGCCTGCTTCTCGCTTTTCATATAGTCGGCTATGAAGGTTATTATTCTTACGAGGCTTTCTAAGACTTCCACGAAAAGAAGGGCGGTAGTCTTCTTCCTCCCGTATTCGGTCGTTTCCTTGAACTTCTGCGCCATCCACCCGTGGAAGCCTATTGAGGGGTCTATGCCTTGACTTTCCGCCCAAACTTCCCACGGTACGGCATTCCGCCGGGCTTCCTCGCGCTCCTGTTCCTGTCGTTCCTTCTCCATCTCGTAGGCTATTCGGTTTTCCTTCGCCTGTTGGTCTATGGCGTATTTGCGGAAGGCTTCTAACACTTTACGGGGCGTTACCTTGCCGTAGATGTCGAACTCGCCACACTTCAAAAGGTGGAAGAAACGAAGAATAGAAGCCATCGACAAAAGCCGGAAGCGTTCACTTTCACAAATGGCGTGGGCTATAAAGTCTACGTCGTATTCGTCTACGTCTTGGTCTTCTCCCATCCGTAGAATTGCTTCGGTAATGTGCAAGCCAATAAGCCCGGCTACGCCGTCTTCCCCGTAGGTTCTCACTATGACGGCGAAGGTAGGAACGCCGGAACGTACCGCCTTTTCCACGTTCTTGGCGCAGTATCTCTGTGCCGATACCCCGAACGTCTTGCAAAGCTGCGGAAGGTCGCCGTACTGCTGACGGACGGCTAAGGCGCGGGGGTCTGTCTTAGCCAATGCCCCGGAATTGTCCGGGCGGCGGTTTGAAGGTAACATTTCCATATCGCTGAATTTTAGAATTAGAAGGGTTCGGTATCTCCGGCGGTGGAAGGACTTGCGGCGGATCCGTCGCTCTTTATTGCGCGGGCCATGCGTTCGGCGGCCCCCTGCATTAGGTCTTGTCTTGCCTGTCGGCGGCTTTTGGGCGCGGCGGCGTCTTCCCTGGCCCTGCGGCGGTCGGCTTCAAACTTCCGGCGAAGATGATTTATTAAGTGCTGGGCGGCGTCCTTGTAGTCGGTATGTTCCACGCCGCGCAGCTGCCACTCGGCTATTATTTCGTTGGCGTATTGCTTTAAGGTTTCTACGTCCGTGCTGTTCTGCATACAAAGGACGTCTAAACTATATTGGTTTTCGGGTGCAAAGAACTTATCCAAAAAACAAACCTCGTGCGCGTTATCTACAACAACATAATTATTTATAGATAACTGATTACTGATTAAGGTTAGTTCTTTGGCGTCAGTTAGTTCTTTTTCGCCGTCTTGGTTAGTTCTCGGTTTGTTTTGGGTTAGTTCTTGGTTAGTTTTAACAAACCCTTTTTGGCGAATTTTTGGCAAATTTGGCGTATTTTCTTCTTCGCCTTCCGGCAAAATTTCCACGGCTTCGACGCCCGAAACGTCCGAAATAACTAATTTTTCGGGGTTGGTTAGTTCTTGGTTAGTTTCGGTTAGTTCTTGGTTAGTTCTTTTCCCGCGCCTTCCGTTGGGGTTGTTACGGGTGCCTTTGGGTGCGCCGCCCTTGCTGCCGTTCCTAACAGCGCGTTCGTACCTCGCTACGTTAAAATCTATCTGCGACTTTAACGCTATGAATAAGGCGCGGGCCGTCGGGCTTGCCTCGTCGCCCGGCTCTATTCCGTCGAAGGCGTAGGCGTAAAGTACCCGCGAAACTTCCTTATAAAGTTCCGCCGGAAGCTCGGCTATCGCGTCTATGTAGGAACGAAAAATTACTATGCTGTCTTGGCTCATAGCGGTTGGTTTAATGGGGGCGCGTTACTGGGTAAGGCGACGCGCCCCCGGTTGTTATTAGGGTTTTACTTCTATCTTCTCCACTTCCTTGTAGGCGGCGCAGAAGGCGTAGGGTATAATCGCGTTAAGGTTGAAGGGCGACGCGGACGTAAGCGAAACTTCAAAGGCTGTAATTTCGCGTCCTTCCTTCTCGGCTTCCTTCTTGAGCTGCGTGTTAAGCCACGCCGTTATTACCGCCTTCGCGGTGTCGATGTCGCGGGTCTTAACAATGAAGTCGTAGGACGACGGGCGCGGCTCGTCTTCGTCGTCTTCGCGCTTGGCTACGATGTCCGCTTCAATACGGTAATACTTCGTATCGTCGCGGGCTTCCTCTCCGTCCGGGGTTTCTTCTCCGGCTTCGTTGCCGCCTTCCACTTCCTCGACGGCGCGGCGGAAGCGGTCGTTTAGAATTATGCAGCCGGGCATCGCCTTGACGCTATCCACCACGAAACGGGAAGTAAAGTTTAGTTCTATGAAGTCCGTTACGACTTCAATAGCGAGGGTCGCGCTCTGTGCCTGTAAAATGAAACTTTTACGTTTGTTCCCTATGACGGCCGTAGCCTTGAAGGGCAGAAGGCTGTAACGCTTGTCGGGGCGGGCTATTCGGCGTTGGTTGCTTACTTCGACGTCGGTAATATCGCCGCATTGAATGTGGAAGGATATGCTTTGGGCGGTTTCCTCGTCTATGTACTTGCCAACCTCAAAAAGCAAGTCGTTCCGTTCAATGCTTATAACTTCCCCGGTGTCGCTGTCTAATACTTCTTCGTACCACGTCTTAAAGACGTTCGACGCGAAGAACTTGCCAACCATCCGGCGGGTGTCGTTCGTGCGGTAGCGTATTTCGTCCTTCCGGGTTTCGATTCTTTCCTGTGCTTCCATCTTAGTCCTGTGCTACGTTGAAGTCTTTGGCCGGTTTGAAGCTGACGACGGCGCGGGCGGGAACGTGGACGGGAACGTGGACGGCTTCGCCCGTGCTGATGTTCCGGGCTATCTTGGCTTTTCGGTTCTTGTGTCCGAAGGTGCCGAAGCCGCGCAGGGTTACTTCTCCGCCGCAATAAACGACGTCCTTAATTACGCCGAGGGTGGCTGTTATCACTTCTTCCGTTACGGTGGCGTTAATGCCGTGGGCCGGTGTTCCGGCGCAAGCTGCGGCGACTTTCGCCGCTAATTCTTTCTTTGTCATGTTGGGTGTGAGGTTAGAATTTTTCTACTAAGATTTGGGCGTATAGGTCGCGGAACGTGTCGCCTGCGTAGGCGGCGGTACGGCGTTCGTGGAAGCAAAGCCGGGAGCCGAGGTACGCATTCGTATTCGAAGCCGCGTGGTGCGGAGACGCGTTCGCAAGCCCGGCAGACGCGCCGCTTGGTTTCACTTCGGCGTCCTTCCCTGCGTCCGGCTTGATGTAGAACCAGGGGTAATACTTGGGTTCGTCGGTGTTGCTCCAATCGGGCCGCCAACCTTCGTTAAGGGCTTCCGTGATGGTTTCCAACTTACGGCGGGCTATCTCGTCGGGGCGGAAGCTGCAAGCCTTCATAGCCTTCTCGTCCATCTTGCCTACGCCTAAGACGGCGCAAGCGTCGGCGTAGGACTTCACGCGCTCGCAGATGTCGGTGTACTCCTGTTCTTCGGTGTAGAAGTCGAATACGTTAGCGTCTTCGTCTTCGTTGATGATTTCCTTCACGGCGTCGCTTGCTTCTTCCACGCTGTCGAAGCGGGCTACGAAGTCGGCGGATTCGCCGTACTTTCGGAATAATGCTATTTTCTTCATTTGTGTAAATTGTTAATTGGTTGTTAGAATATTTCGGGTTTATCTTTGTCGGGTCGGTTTGCGTCGTTGTATAGGATCCGCCGTTGGCGGGCTATCGCTAACCGAACTTGTTTTATAGCGTCCTCGCGTCCTATAAGGCTTTGTTCGTAGTCCAATAACTCCGCTTCCGAAGTCGCTAAGAAGTAGCCGCCGGACGTGGCTATAAGCCCCGGTAGTAAGTCGGTCATTCGGATATGGTTTATAATTTTCCTTATCCGGGGTTCTGAGGTCGTGTGTCCGGCTATGTTTAGCCGCTGCACGATGGTACGGTTCGTTACTGCGTTCGCTTTGCCTATCTTGGTTCTTAGCCCTTGAAGGACGAGGGGAAGTATTACGGTTTCCTCTTGCTCCGTAAGCGGCGCGGTTTCGGAATTAAAGCCTTTTATCATGGTTAGAAGGGCGTTTTATTGAAGTTGATAGTAAGTCCGGGGGCGGCAATGTGTACCCGCTTCCCGGTCGCCCTGTAAACCTTATCCTTGAAGCCTACGGGGTCGCCGTTGCCGCTTGACAGGTGTATTAGGACGATGTTATTTACCGCCTTCAAGTCGTTGGCTTTAAGTGCGCCTATACAGGTGTCTATACTTAGGTGGCTTTCTCTCACTCGCTCCCGAAGGGCGGGAATTAGTCGGCCTTCCTCTACGTTTCGGTCTAATATTTCCGGGTCGTAGTTGCATTCTATAAGGACGTTGTTTAAGCCTTTGAAGGTGTTGGGAAGGTAGTAGGTATCGGTAGCGAACAATATGCCGCCCGTTTCCGGGTGCCAAATGTAGAAGCCTACGGGTTCGGCGCAGTCGTGCTTGGTGGCGAACGGTATAACCTTGAAGCGTCCGAGGGTCTGAACCTTGTAGCCTTCGCCGTCGTGTTCCAATACTCGCGGCTTCCACTCGCTCGTTATCTTTGCGGCGTCTATCGTTCCACGGGTGGCGTAGACGGGAATAACGGCGTTCAATACCTCGTTAATTCGCCCGGCGTGGTCGCCGTGTTCGTGGGATATAAGACAGCCTACCACTTTGGAAATATTGCCTTCCAACGCGGCTACTACCTTCTTGAAGTTTACCCCGGCTTCAATGAGCAGGGCTTCGCCCACGTTTTGCAAAACGTAGGCGTTGCCGCTGCTGCTTGAGCCTAAAACACTAAGAACCATTAGAAATTGGGCTTTCTTGGTGCGTTGTATGCCGGGGCCGTCTGCGGGGCGGCCTGGGGCTGAACTTCTGCGGGTTGAACCGGGGCGGCGGCCTGTGCTGCCACGGGTTCGGGAGCTGCTGCGGGTGCGCTTGCTTCCTCTACGGTGGCTACTTCGGCGTCGTCGAAGCCAATAGCGGGGCCGGCGTTGCCCTTCTCGGAAATTTCCACGGCGACGGTATCTATTACCGCGTTAGGACGGCTGCTCGTTTCGTCGGCTTCGCCGTAGTCCGTTCCCGTAAGGTATTCGTAGAGGGCTTTCTTAGCGCGTCGTTCCGCCTTGCCGCGCAGTTGGTCGTTACTGCTGTATTGGTCGCGGCGGACGGTGGCGTTAATTGTAAGGCTGTTTTTCTCCCCGTTGTAGGAATAGGTTATTTTGCAGGGGAACTCCGCGAAGGCGGGGTTTTGGCTGCGGTCTTGCTGAACGTCGATAACGTACTTCGCGCCTATCTTTTTAAGAAGGACGGTATAGCCTTCCTTCGTCGGATACATCGTGCCGGAAATGATGTTAAACTGGTTCCCGGTCGGAAGAAGCCCAATTATTGCGGCGTCTATTATCGCGTCGCGGACGGTGGGAACGTCGTAGAGGGGCTTTACCCGGCCTTGCTTGTCGGGCTTGCCGTCGCGGTCGGTGCGGAAGCCTACCTTTGTGTTCATCAAAGGCATGAATACCCGCGCCATTACTTCGTCGGTCAATGCTTCACGAAGAAGCGTTATTACTCGCGCCGCGTTGAACGCTGCGCCGAAGTTGTTCACGATGTCAATCGCCGAAGCGTCGCGTAGTGCAACTTCAAATTTTTCCTGTGCTGCCACTATGGTAGCCGGAAGTTCGGGGGTCTTACACATATAGCTGTGAGGGGTTAATAGTGGTTGACTTGTAGGCTGTCTTCGGTACTCACGGACAGCGTTATTAGTTGGCTGTTTACCGGGATGAAGGTGTTGACGCTTTCGGCGTTATCGACGAAGATAGGCGCGGTTACGCCGTGGAAGGCGCAAAGGGCGTTAATCACGGCGAGGCCTGCGTTAATCTGCCCGGCGTGGTTCTTGTCTTGGTAGCGAACGCCGCCAATGTATGCCACGCAGTCGGGTTCCTTCTCCCCGTTAACTAAGTTCTTGTACATTCGGAACTCCACGCCGTCGAATAGCCCGTTAACGCGGCGTTCTACTTCCGCCATACGGTCTTTTACGAAGTCGTCTATAAGGTCTTCTTCGATTTGAAGCCCTGCCTTCTCCTGTGCCAACGTAGCGGCTTCCTTGTCAAGTTCCACTATCCGGCGTTCGTTGGCTTCAATGGTGGAACGAAGCCCTAACTTTTGGTCTATCTCCGACAGACGGGCGTTAAGCTGCGTCTTCTTTGCCGATGGGTAGGCGGTTTCTATGCCGTAAGCCGAGGCGGTGGCTGCGGGAAGTTCGGCGGTAAGTCGGTCTATTTCCTGTTGAAGGGCTACCCAACCGGGGAGCGTCTGCGGGGCTATTTGGGGGTCGGTGCTTACGCGGGGGTTGTCGGCGATGACCTTCTTTAACGCTTCCTTCTTGGCGGCGTAGTCCTGTACGGCCTGGGCGTGTTTGGTGTCGAGTGTGGCGGCGTCCTGTGTAAGCCGGGCTATTTCGGCATCGTGCTGTGCTATACGCTTGTTTAGTTCCTGGCCCTCGACGTCCATAGCATCAAGCCGGGCGGTTTGGTTGGCGTAGAAGGCGGCGCGTTCGTCGTCTTGGCGTTTTTTGAAGGCTTCGGCGGCGGCCACTGCGTCGCACTGATGGCGGCTAACTGCCGACGGGTCGGCGCACTGATGCCCGAAGATAGGGCAAAGAAGCGGGCCGGCGGCTTGGTAGGTTTTTTCTTGGAACTGCTCATTATTGACGGCATCCCAACGGGTACGAAGCGCGGCTACTTCCCGTTCGGCTTCTTCCTTGCGGCGTTTCTCGGTGGCAATGGACGCCGTAATTACGGCCTTCTCCCGGTTGTAGTAGTTGGTTTCGTTCGCTTCGGACTGCTCCACTTGGGCGAGGTCGCGGGCGGCGTCGTCGGCTGCGCGGTTGGCTTCGTAGGCGGCTTTACGGGCGGCTTCCTTCGCGTTGTAAAGTGCTTGGTTCTGCGCGGTACGCTTGGCGTTGATTTCGCCCTGTATTCGGGCGGCGCGTTCGTAGGCTACGCGGTTGGCTTCGGCGGCCGACGTAGCGGCGGCGTCTATGTCCGCGAGGTCTGCCTGTATCTGCGTCTTCTCCGCTTCAAGCGCGGCGTAGTCCGGGGCTACCGGGGTATTGCGCGTTACCTCGTCTTTGCGGGTCGGTATCTTTTCAAGCTGCGCTTCAATCTTGGCACGACGGGCGGCTATCTCCTTCTTGTATTCTTCCATCGACTTGCCCGTAACTCGGCGTAGAAGTTCGGCGAACTCTGCGCGGTTGGCGGCTATATCGCTGTCGGAAATGGTGCCGGCCATTCGTAGCAAGTATTCGCGTTGTGCCTTCCAATGAAGCGTAAGGAAGTAGTAGGGGTCGGTAATGACCTTAAACAGGTCTTCGGGAATGAGGGCGGCTACCTTCGCGTCGTACTCGGTCTTTGTCTTCAAAGGCACCCCGTTATAAAAATAGTCGGTGTGGTGTCCTTTGAGGATGCGTTCAGTGCTTCTCTTCGGGGTCTGCCATTCCTCGACGTAGACGCGGCGTAGTTCTACGGCTGCGGTTTCGCCTGTTTCGGTGTCTATGGCGTCGAAGGATCCGCTTACTTCGTGTTCGAGGTCGGGTATGTAGTTCCCGTTCTCGTCGTTGGTCTTGATGCCAAACTTCGTGTCGCTGTTGCCTTCGCTGTCCTTGCCCCAAAGAAGCCACGCGAAGCCGTCCGCGATTGTGGTCTTCCCTGTGCCGTTCCGTCCGCTTATCGCGGTAACTCCGTCGCCGAAGTCTACGGTTACGTTGCGCATACCCTTGAAGTTGACGAGGGTAAGGCTTTTAATTCTTAGTTGTTTACTCATATAGCTGTTATTTTTGGGTGTTGTCTGTTGCTTCCTGTTTCCCGGCTAAGGACAGGGCTAAGTCCGCGTCTATGATAAGCAGTGCGCCTATCTGCGTAATTGCCTTGTCAATCTTCCCGGAAGTCTTGATACGGCTCGCCGTCGTCTTGCTGCAGCCGAAAAGTTTAGCCAAACCTTTAAGCCCGTAGACGTAGCGTTTTTTCTTGTCGTCGGCCTGGGGCTTCCCGGCTAAGGTCGCCTTTACCCTTTCTTCCACGGCGTCCAACAATTCGCCGAGTGTAAGGTCTATTATTCGGGTGTTGGGGTTATTCTTCTTCATCGTCGTAAAGGTCTTTTTCGGGGTCTTCGGGTAATGGAAGTTTTTTTAGGTAGTGTCCGGCGGCTGCGAAACTTGCAAGCCATAACCCTAACCACCACAGGGGCGCGTCGTCGGCTGTCATCCCCAATATGCAAAGGGAAAGGGCAAACCAAACGTAAATAAGCCACTGCCCGAACGTGTAGCGTTCGCCGTTTTCGGTCTTGCCGAAAAGTTTTGTTAAGATTCTTTCTTTCATACTATTGGGGTAAAGAAGTCGTTAAAGTCTGTTTCTTCCTCGCTCCGGCGTCCGGGGCGTTGTACTCTTGTCGTTCGGGCGGTTCTTGGTGTCCGGGGCGTAAAGTTGTCGTCGAAGCAAACGAACTCACGCGGAACGAAGGCGAACAGGAGAATTACCGCTATGAAGGCGCGTTTAAGCGGGTCTAAGCTGACGGGTACGCCGCACTTGGTGCAGAACCACCATACGCAAAGTTCCGTAGCCTTTTGTATGCCTAACTTTTGGTATATGTTCCGGGCGGTGTTCTCAACCGTGCGGGCGGAAATAAACAGCCTGTCGGCTACTTCCTTCTTGCTCGCGCCCCATGCCAATAGTTCGGCTATCTCGCCTTCGCGTGGGCTTAGTTCGGCGTTTAGTCGCATGGCCCCCAAATATTTTCCGTTACTCCGTACTTGGCAAATACTTCCGTAACTGCGGCGGCCTGGCTTGCCTTCGGTTCCTGCTTTCCGTCGCGGTAGCAATAGAAGGAATTGCGGTTATTGATTCCCAATGCCTTCCAAAGGTCAGCCACGCAAGCGCGAAGGTCGCCCGATTTTACTTGGTCTAACCCGGAACGGAAGCCCCGGAAGGTCGTGTTTGTTGTCGCTATCAATGTCATATTTTTGGGTATGAAGTTTGAAGTTAATCGTATTAAAGTGATACGGCAGCAGACAAATTAGCCCTTACCCGCTGCGGCTTCCCGTTTACTGAGCCACTCGTCGCGGCGGTGTCTGCACTCGGTAAGGCTCGACGCTACCGTAGCAAAAAGTTCCCCGTCCGGGGTTCGGTAGTCGTATTGTACGCGCTTAACCCTTTTCCCGCGAAGGCGGGTAGTGTATATTTCGTAGTTCTCACTTCCGGCGGGGCAAACGCTACAGCCCCGGTTGTCGTTCATGCTCATAGTTGTATGGTGTTAGTTGTTGTCCTGTATTAGTTCGCCGTTCTGACCTATCCACAGCATCGCGTCGTTGCCGTTCCATGTGAAGTCGAACGCTTTGTTTACCGGGTTATACCGGCCTTCTAATTCCGTGCCTTCTTTAAGTCCGCGTATCTCGGCGAGGCACCAATAGCCGAAGTCGGTAGACACTTTTACGCGGGCCTTTGCTTTTATCGTCTGTATTGCCATACGTCTGTACGCTTATTTTGAATAAAAGGTAATTTTTAAGCCTCGGCGAAGTTTGCATACGCACTTGTCAAGCATACACTTGAAGGCACGAATTAGAAGGCTGTTAGCCAACTTTTCGCCAATCAAGCGAAGAAGGCCCGAAACGCCTACGAGGGTGTTAAGGCGTTCGCCGTCGCCGTTCACTCCGCTAACCTTAATTAGGAAGTTCCTGTTAATCTGTGCTGTCGTGAAGTCCATATAACTTGTATTTAAGTATTTTTTGTCATTGCTTCGTGTTCGGAATTTTAGTAACTTTGCACCTGAAATCCTTACACAGCGCAAAGTTAATACTTTGCCATACACCGTGCAAGTGTTTGCCATACAAATCGGCAAATTTTAAGAATTATTAACATAATAGCCCGTTCAACGAATGGAAGAAACAGTAAAAGAGCGACTTAAACGCTTTATAAAAGCCGAAGGAATTAGCGAACGCGAATTTTGTAGGCGTGTAGGGGTGGGTTCTGCCTACATCCAAAGTATCCGTAAATCTATAATGCCGGACACTCTACAACAAATTACCATACAATTTCCACATCTTAACCCTATTTGGCTGATGCTTGGGGATGGCGATATGTATCAGCCCGAAGAAGAAAAGAAGCCCGAAGTAGCCCCGTCGGAAGTCCTTCTTAAACTCTTGGACGACGCCCAAAATGAAAAAGCCCGGCTTCTCTCAATAATCGAAAGCCAACAGCGGACTATCGAAAGGCTTACGGAACTTACTAAAAAAGCCGATGTCCACCGGGCCGACGATGCCACCTCTGCCGCTGTCGGGTAGTCTTCGGGGAAGTCGTGCCGCTTTACTGAAATTTTGGCTACACCTTATTATATATAAACGCGATAAACTCAGTTAAGCAGGTATTTCAACCCCGTATTAAAGTGATACCCATAAAACGCGCAGAAATGCCCCAAATTCGCGCTTTAATTTCCGGGGTGGTAATTCCTACCATTTTACCCGCGAACGCCGTTAAACGCAAAATTCGGAAAAAATAACTCAGCTATATGGAAGTTGCAATAAATACCCTCTATTCCAATCGGGAATTATACCCGTTTATCCCCCGCCACGTTTTCGACGCCTTAGAAGCCGCCTACTTGGAAGGAAAGGAAATTATAACTATCGACGAAGCGGAATATAACGCTATCCTGTCAAACGCAAAAGCCGCCGGGATATGCCACGTTTAGTTAGGACGTCTTGCCCTGTTAGGGCGGAAATTTCCCGGCGTTTCTTCTTGGCGATGGAGCGTCTTGTTGAACTCAATAAGGTGGCTTCCCTTGAGGCGTTCTGCACCCTTCACGGGTTAAGTGCGCCCCGTTATAGGGAACTTAGGTTAGGTTATGGCGTTACTCCGAAGCCGGGCTATACGCCACGCTATAAGGGCATCGAATTGGAAGCCGCCCACTATCTTACGGCTAACTATCCCGTTTCGGCTAAATGGCTGCTTACCGGGCGCGGAAATATGCTTACCGTATGAAGTTCAAAATAAATATAGGGCTGCACATCAAACCCAATAACAAAGGGAAGGACGTAGCGGAAGAAGTCGGCATAAGGCTTCGGGTATCGTGGGCCGGTCTTCGGTGCGATATCCGTTCCGGCTTCGTTATTGCTCCTTCAAAATGGGATCCGGTTAATAACTGCGTCAAATTGGGAAATAAGAATAGCCACGGCGAAACAGCCGGGGCTATCAATCGCGGCGTTATATCCCTGTCCGGGCTTATTGAAGAAGTCTTAACCCGGTTTGAACTTGACAATAAGCGGCCGCCTTCGGTCGCGGAATTTAAGGCGGCGTTTGACCTTGCCGCCGGACGTGCCAAACCCGAAGAAGCGAAGCCGGAACAAAAGCCGTTAGGGTTCTTTGAGGTCTTCGACTTGTTTACCGGGGAAATGGGTATAACTAATAATTGGTCTAAGTCTACCTACACAAAATTCAGTAGCCTAAAAAAACATCTTACTGACTATAATAAGAAACACAAATATAACTTAGAAGGGTTTGATAAGTCTGACTTCGCGGGCTTCGTCGCCTATCTCCAAACTACCGTAAAACAACTTAATACTACCGTGGCTAAAAACGTGGGCTTCCTTCGTTGGTTCTTGCGTTGGGCTGCGGCGAACGGCTATTACTCCGGCCTGGCTCATCTTCAATACCGCCCCCGCTTTAAGGGTTTGGACTGCAAAGAAGTTATATATTTAGAATGGGAAGAATTGCTACACTTCCTTAATTATGACTTTCCGGCTAATAAGCCTTCGTTCCCGGCGGTGCGCGATGTCTTCTGCTTCTGTTGCTTTACCGGGCTTCGTTATTCGGACGTCGCAAAACTCCGCGTTTCCGATATCCACCGGGAACAAACGCCGCCGTATATGTCTATCGTTACAAAAAAGACGACGGCGCGGCTTCATATAGAACTGAATAAATACGCCCTTGCTATCCTTGACAAATACGACGGCGTAGGGCTTCCCAACGATAAGGCGTTGCCCGTTATTAGTAATGTCAAAATGAACGAGAACCTTCACGACGCGGCGCAAGAAGCTGGGATAGATGAACCCGTTAATATCGTTTCCTATATTGGCAGTGAACGTTCGGAGGTTGTCGTGCCTAAGTATTCCGTTTTAACTACTCACGCCGGGCGACGTACTTTTATAGTTAATGCCCTGCGGCTCGGTATTCCCGCGCCCGTTATTATGGAATGGACAGGACACAGCGACTATAAGGCTATGAAGCCTTATATTAAAATTGTGAACGCGGCAAAGGCGGAAAATATGGAACGCTTTAATTCTTTCGATGCCAATCGTTCCAACCCGGAAGAAGAAGAAAAAGCGGGTACCCAAAAAAGTACCCAAAGTTAGCGTTAATGTTTGATAGGACGTGTTACCAATGAAACAACCGTTACCCTCTAAGTCCTCTTGTATGAGGATAGTTGATAACGGTTGCTAATGAATTGAAAATTAGGTATAACAGCCGTAGCGTCTATGACCCCGTTGTCAAGCTGGGCTTCGGCTGCTTTTCTGACGTTGCCGCGGAGTTCGACTATGCGGCTGTCTTCCTTTATGAGATCTTCAAGTGTCCGTATGCGGGTCAGCTGCGACCGGGTCTGCATTTCTGTGTTGAACAGGAATATGTCGCGGTCCACCGATATTTCATCGGCTGACAACCGTAACTCGCGGAGACGGTTGTCTCTGGTATATAGAGAGCCTATGCTCCATGACATTTTAATTCCGGCAAGCAGATTCAGCGACATCTCTCGGTTCATCATGCTTTTGAAATAGTCGAGACCGGGGTAACCGTAATATCCTTGGGCGAAGAACCCGATGCGCGGCATCAGAGAGGCCCTGACAGTCCCTTCCAGGGCCTCGTTGGCCTGTCTGCGGGCGTCAAGCAGGGAGAGTTCCGGACGGTTTACGTTCATATCGGCCGGGATAGCTCCGGATGGTTTCTTCAGCAGCTCACTTTCCATATCAGTCCCGGTGAACACCCCCAGCATCCGGCGGTAGGCTTGTGAATTGCCTTTGGCCATGACAATCTGTTGGGCGACAGTCAGACACTGCGCCTCCATCATATCCACGTCACATTGCATTGCTGTGCCGTTCTCCTTCATGACTTTCATCCTCGACAGATTGCTTTGCAGCAGTGTCTGCATCTGTTCGGCCTGTTTGATCTGCTCTTCGATCAGGAGAATACTGAAAAACAGATTCTCAATCCGTTCCCGGACCGAGTAGAGTTCCACGTCCAGGGATGCTTTCCGCTGATCGTCGGTTGTTCGGGAGACTTCCCGTCGGGATTTGGATTCTCCGCCGTCCCATATTGTCTGGCTGATTTCGACGCCGGCTTTATACTGGAATTTCCCGAGTCCTTTGACTTGCGCCCCCAACCGATCCAATATGCCGGAGAGAGCATCGGGAAAACCTGGCACGGCGTTCTGAAAAGTGCCCTGCCCGTAGACGCCAATCTGCGGAAGCCATCCTTTGTTGATGTCGGACAATTCTATTTCTTCTGTCTGTTGCAGCAGGTTATATTTTCTTACCAGGGGATAGTTTTCCTGCGCCATGCCGACACACTCTTCTAGCGTTACCTGTGCTGTCAGGGCTGCTCCTGCTATTTGAAAAAGCCCAGCAAGAATAATCTTTTTGATTGGTATTCGAAATGTCATACAGGATTAAAGATTAAGTTTTGCCAGTATTGTCCTTACGTTCTCTTGTTTGCGCATTTCAAGAAATGAATCGTAATCTTCATAGATATTTGCCGTAACGGCTTTCAGCATCGGAGCCCCGGCGAATGGGAAGACGTTCAGGGAGATAATGTCAGCCAGAAGCATCATGGCGTCCACCTTGCATCCCGGGAGGCTGTCAAGTTCCTTCTGAATGCCAGGAAGCACCTCCGCCGCCATAGCGAGAAGTGTGGCGCGAATCTGACTTATGCGTTCAGGATGAACAGCAAGTTCGTTGATTATGAATCGGGGGAGTCCGGGATTGGCAGCCAGAAAGTCGAAGTGACGCTCGATACCCAGGCGGATGCGTTCTTTCAACGGAAGATCCGCATTACAGACAGCCCCGAGGAGTATCTCTCCGAGATTGCTGATTTTGTCTGAGACGATTTTTTCGAAAAGTTTGTCTTTGGTCCGGAAATAATAGTGGAGCATGGCGTGGGTCACACCGGCTGCCTCGGCGATGGCGGTTGTTTTGGCGCCGGAGTACCCTTTTTCAAAAAACTCTTTTTCAGCGGCTTGCAGGATAAGAGTCTCGGTATCGCGTGGAGATTTGTCGTGGTCGCTCATATTGACATTTTTATTTAACTGAAATGATTAACAATTCTGTTAATACAAAATTAGACATAATTATCTGAATCCGCAATACCCCTCGCACTGTTTTCTTGCACTGTTCGGCTAAATTTCGTAATTTTGATTTCCGATTATGAATGAAAACATCCCTGAAATATATCCCAGACCGATAGAGCTGCTTGCTCCTGCCCGCGATGCCCTGACGGCGATGGCAGCCATCGACCACGGCGCCGACGCGGTGTATATGGGCGCTCCGTCGTTCGGGGCCCGATCCCAGGCCGGGAACTCGCTTGACGACATCGGGCGCGTAGCCCGTTATGCCCATCAGTTTAACGCGCGACTGTATGTGACCGTCAATACCATCATTTTTGACCACGAGCTGAATGAGGCCCATGCGCTTGTCTGGGACCTGTGGCGTGCGGGGGTGGATGCAGTCATCGTCCAGGACCTCGCGCTGACCCGTATGCATCGTCCGCCGATTGCATTGCACGCGTCTACCCAATGCGATACGCGCACTCCCGCGAAAGCCCGGTTTTTGCATGACTGCGGATTTACACGCATAGTTCTGGCCAGAGAACTGACCCGCGAGGAGATAAGTGAGATTCATCGGGAGGTCGATGCAGACCTGGAGGTGTTCGTGCATGGAGCTTTATGCGTAAGTTTCAGCGGCGACTGTCAGGCCAGTGCGGCCCTGACAGGGCGCAGTGCCAATCGCGGGGAGTGCGCCCAGATATGCCGTTACAAGTTTGATCTTGAGGACGAGCATGGCAATAAGATAATCAGCGGGAAGCATCTGTTGTCGCTGCGCGACATGAACCGGCTCGGAAATCTTGAAGAATTGCTTGAAGCCGGCGCATCTTCTCTGAAAATTGAAGGGCGTCTGAAAGATATGGCATATGTCAAGAACGTGGTGGCAGCCTACCGGCGTAAGCTGGATGCTGTTATTGCCGCCTGTCCCGACCGGTATTGCCGCAGTTCGGTCGGCCGTTCTGCAGTAACCTTTAATGCGGATCCGGCGGAAAGCTTCAACCGCGGATTCACAGATTATTTTTTCACGGATGCAACACCGAAAAAAAATTCCCTGGCTACGTTCGATTCCCCGAAATGGGTAGGACTCCCGGTAGGGCGAGTTAAAAAAGTGGCGGGAAAATGCATTGTGGCGGATTTGAAGACTGCCCTTTCAAACGGTGATGGCCTGGGCTTTTTCTCCCCGGACGGGGAATTCATCGGGTTCCGTCTTAATCGTGTGGATGGAGAGCGGCTCTTCCCGGCCACGGCTGTCAATCCCCGGCCCGGGACAACATTGTACCGCAACTCCGATAAATCCCGGGGCGATTTGCTGGCGGGAAATACGGCTGTACGCCGTATCGAACTCTTCATGAAATTGTATTGGGTGCCGGGACAGCTTGTGCTGAATCTGAAATCAGAAGACGGAATGGAAGTTACGGTAGCAGACGCAGTGGAATATCAGCAGGCACGTTCCTCCCAGACTGAGCGCCGCCGGAAAGAGCTTGAAAAACTCGGCGATACCGTCTACCGGGCTTCTGACATCGAGGATGCTGCCGGTGACAGTTTTATCCCAGCTTCCGCGCTTGCCTCTTTGCGCCGGCGCGGAGTGGCCATGCTGGATGTGGCCCGTGTGTGCGCGTATCGGAGTGAGAAGCCCGGTAGACCGGCCGATAAAATTTCATTGCCGAAAGGCTACGTCGTGTCGCGCCATGACAATATCGCGAACCATCTTGCTGCGGAGTTTTATTCGGAACTATCCGGAATAGCGGCTGAAAAGTTGCCGCAGGCACTGGAAACCGATATACCGAAAGGCATTGCCGCTGACCGGCGTATTATGGAAACCCGTTATTGTCTGCGCCGCGAACTGGGTGCCTGCCTCAAAAAAGCCGGAGAAGGAAAAACGCTTCCTTCTCCCCTTTTCCTTACATCAGGCAACTCCAGACTCAGGCTGGAGTTTGACTGCCGCAACTGCCGGATGCGCGTACTCCTTTCCTGACGTTCGCATCGATTTTTAAACCAGGTCTTAATTCCTTCGCATCTTATCGGGCGACGAAGTAAATCCTTTGCGCTTTTCCTCCGATTTCGTTTTTATCGTGATTTCGGTTGTGAAAAACGGGGCCTTGAAGTCGAAAGTCAAGGCTACATATATGATGCCCGCGACAAGAATAACGCCGAGAATCAATATGACGATACCTAATATATGACCGAGCAGTGTTGCCATTATAAATCATCCTGATAAGACCGCCGGTGTCAGAATTTGACAATCAGCTCGGCTACGATTTTGTCGCCGGAACCGCGGGGAGCCGTTACACCGTTGTTATAGAAAAATTTCTCATAATCAAGCAGGATTTCGGCGCGTACTGGTTTCTGGACAAAAGCCAGCGATGTCCCGACAGTGATACGGCGGCGCGACGGAGCATCGGTTTTCAGATGACCGTCAGCATCGGGCTGACCGGTTGAGAAATCCGTCATCCCGTCGAAGCGTCCGTGAAAATTCCATTCATTGAAGCGTCCGAAGTTTACCGGCAGTGTGTACGAGGCGAAAGCGGTCCAGCCGTTTACGTCGCGATACATATCATTGCAATAGTGCATATACTGGTATTCACCTTCGAGCAGCCATCTTTCCCATTTCCAGCTGACAGATATGTCGGCATGATTCGTGCGGGCAGCATACGGCTTCATTGTAAGGAAGCTGGGGGCCACTGTCACGTTACCTATCCGCAAGGTAGCTTTGGCGGCGAAGTCCATGGCATCCTGCCAGACTTCATGGTCACCAATCGGTTTAGAGTTAAATACTCCGGCCTGAAGCTGGAGTGGGAATTTCGGGAAAGTGTATCCCAACTGCACTCCGACCTGACGTACATTTGCCATATTTTTGACCAGAAATGCTCTGTTGGCGAAAATATAGCTCCCAGGACCACGGAAAGCGTCAACTCCGAAAGGCACGCGGAACTGGCCGGCCCTGACTGCGAATCCACGGGCGAAGTTCCAGTTGGCGTAGCCATCCAGGAATTTCATCTTTCCTCTGTCGGATATATCGGCCCGGAAATAATAGGTAAGGCCGGGAAGCACCGCCCCTTCCAGCGAAACGCGGGCGTTACGCACCTGGAAGCGTTGCTGATAATCAGGCCATTCTCCTTCATAACGGCCACGGAATACTCCGTGGATTTTAGGAATCCGGTCGATTTTTTCTTCGGTTTTCTCTTCGGCGTAGGCCGGACACAGCGAGGCGCAGGCAAGAACTGCTGCCAGAATTCTTTTCATAAGCGGAAATGTGATGATACAGATTGGTTCAGGATAAAGATTGTCCGGAGGCAAGACGCTGACGTACAACTTCATAGATCATTACTCCGGCAGCTACGGAAACATTCAGCGAACCGATGTTTCCCAACTGCGGAATAGCAGCCAGGGTGTCAGACACACGGAGAATCTCGGGAGAAATCCCGACATCTTCGGCCCCCATAACAATCGCTACGGGACCGGTATAGTCTCCCTCGGTATAATTGCGGGCACCCTTTTCGGTTGCCGACACAATCTTATAACCGTTGTCTTTCAGGAATTTCACCGCCGACAAAATCGATTTCTCGCGACAGACAGGAAGATAGTTCAGGGCACCGGCGGAGGTTTTCATCGCATCTCCGTTGACGCCTACTCCACCTCTTTCCGGAATTACTATGGCATCCACGCCGGCGCATTCGCAGGTCCGGGCAATCGCACCGAAATTCCTGACATCGGTAACGCCGTCCAGCAGGACGATAAACGGGAGTTTCCCTTCCTCATAAAGTTGCGGAACCAGGTTGTCCAGCGAATGGTATGTGACGGCGGAAAGAATAGCCAGCACTCCCTGGTGGTTCTTGCGGGTGATGCGGTCTATCCGCTCTGCCGGGACGCGCTGTAACACAATGCCGTAGCGCCGGGCGACCTCAAAAAAATCCTTCGCCAGTTCTCCGGAAAGATCTTTCCGTACCAGCACCTTGTCGATGTCTTTCCCGGCCTCGATAGCCTCAATTACGGCTCTCAGGCCAAAAATATATTCGTTTTTCTCAAGCATAAGCTGTTTTTTTCTGATTGACTCTTACTTCCCCAGTCCGAGCAACGAGCGGGCGTTGGCCCGGGCGGCCTCATTTACCGATGAACCGGACAGCATGACCGCAAGTTCGTCAACGCGCTCTTCAGGAGTAAGTTCGCAGATACGGGTTACGGTGGAGGTTTCGGTATCTTCCTTGAAAACTTTATAGTGGGCGTTCCCCTGCGCGGCTACCTGTGGCAGATGTGTGATGGCCATTACCTGGATATTGGAGGCGATATCGTGCATCATCTCCCCCATCCGGTTGGCAACATCGCCGGACACTCCAGTATCCACTTCGTCGAAAATTATCGAAGGAAGCTGCATCTTATCAGCTACAATGGATTTGATGGAAAGCATCAGACGGGATATCTCACCTCCCGATGCGGTACTGCCTACCGGCATCGGCTGCTGGTTCTTGTTGAACGCGAACAGAAACTCGATGAAGTCGATTCCCGTCGATGTCAATTCGGTCTCCTTGACCGCAATTTCCACCTGAAGGTTTTTCATCCCTAACGGGAGGGCCCGTTCTTTCAGGATTTTTCCAAACTCCTCGGCAGTCTTGCGCCGTACAGCCGATATTTCCCGGGCCATGTCAAGGGCTTCTTTCTTAGCTCTTTTGGCTGCTATCTGCAGGGAATGGAGGGATTCATCTCCGAGGTCAATGGACCGGAGACGCTGACTGATACTGTCGCGCAACGCTATCAGTTCGCCGACGCTGTCGACTTTGTGGCGTCTTTCCAGGTCGTAAATCATATTCAGGCGCTCCTCGACCGCTTCAAGCTGGCGCGGGTCGGCACCGAGCTGTCGGTCCGCCTCGGCGAAAGTCTGGTAAATGTCCTGACACTCCACTCTCATCGCATGGAGGCGTTCGGGAATACCTTCGGTCCCTTCGAGCAGGTCTGTCAGCGAATCGGCTTCGTCAGAAGCGGATTTCAGGAGGGAATCTACGTTCTCCTCGCCGTCGCCAAGCGTCCGAAGCACCGTAGCCAGAGATTCTTTTATATCGGCAATGTTTATCAGCACTTCCCTCTCTCTTTCCAGGTCCTCCTGTTCTCCCTCTTCGAGCTGGGCTTCCTGCAGCTGCTGATACTGGTAGCGGAGATATTCCTCCTCTTCGCGGGCCTGCTCGATATTGCGACGTGTAAGCTGGAACTGTTTTACCGCATGGCGGTAACGCCCGAAAATCTCCGAGAATTTCTTCAGACGTTCTTCATTGCCGGCGAGCGAGTCGATGACCCGGAGCTGATAGGGAGGAGAGACCAGCAGCAGATTCTGATGCTGGGAATGGATGTCGACGAGCTGGAGGGCGATCTGCTGGAGTACGCTGACGGTGACCGGGGTGTCGTTGACAAACGCCCGGGAGCGCCCCCCGGGCGAGATTTCGCGCCGCAGGATTATATGCTCGTCATCCCAGTCGATGTCGTTCTCCTTGCAGATATTTTCCAGGGATCCGTAACCCCGGACGGAAAATACCGCTTCAGTCACTGACTTCATCTTCGGGTCGCGGACTGCTTTGGAATCGGCCCTTCCGCCGAGCAACAGAGACAAGGCGCCGAGCATGATAGATTTTCCGGCTCCGGTCTCGCCGGTGATAATATTGAAGCCCGGATGAAACGTTATGTCCACCCGGTCAATCAGTGCGTAGTTGGAAATATGTAATGTCTCTATCATTTGTTCGTTCCGGCCTTAATCATATTAATCCGCTTCATTTCCGTAGGATAAATCGGCGACAGGATTTCCACCACTTTGTCGCGTTCCGACTGGGAGGCTTTCGTATAGATGTTGACAAGTTCGTCGAGTTTGGCATCTTTGAAGATCGCCAGGGCGACCGACATCGCGTCCGCATCCATTATTTTCGTCAGCCCTTCAAGAGAGGCGGTAATCGAGGCTCTCCCCTTGTCGGGAGACAGGGCCATTTCGTCCAGTCCCTTGCGGTGATAGTCGTAAAGCATACTGCGCAATACGGATGTGGACGGGTCGGTGAAAGCGGCAAGCACCGCCGAGCGGTTGCGTTTGTCCTCGAAAGCTTTCCATCCGTTTTCACCCGACGACTGCGCCATCTGCACTATCTGGGCCAGCTGGTCGAACATCATCTGTCCGCCGTTGGGCGCGAAAGAATCGCTGTCCACCGCAATGAACAGGTAGGCGTAGAAATTCAGGATTGCCGTCAGCTGACTCTCCATGGTCGTCAGGCTGAACGTCAGCGGTTCCCCCTCCTGATATTCAAATTCGATTTTGTTGTCTTTGAAATTCAGCAGGGTCGTGGTATAGCTGGTGTTGTAAACCGGACGGGAGACCTGTACCTGAAGGTCCCCGACCATCTTATTGTCGGTGTATTCCTTGATTGTCAGGAAGAACCGGCAGTCAATCTTCTCATTGGTGGCGTACTGGAGATTTGTGAAGTGGTTCGTGTTGAGATACTCCGTAATCGCCTCCTTCAGGGTCTCGAAAACGCTTTTGTTGGTGGCCTGAATCTGGTCAGTGTTGATTTCGACCTGACAGTTAAGTTCCTGTGCGGCGCTCCTGTGCAGACAGGCCGCCAGCAGAACCGCAAGTGTCACAACAATATACCTGATTCCAGCTACCATGGCTTTCAAATGTTTCCTTTAAGTTTCTTTTCAATTAAGTCGGCGAGGTCCGATGCGACCTCCCGTTTGCTCTTCATCGGGAATTCCTGAGGCTCGCCCCCGGGGGTATAAACGGTCACCTTATTGGTGTCCGTGCCGAATCCGGCTCCTTTGTCTCGCAGGGAATTCATGACAATCATGTCGAGATTCTTGCGCCGGAGTTTGAGTTCGGCGTTGTGTTCCTCGTTGTCGGTCTCCAGCGCAAAGCCTATCAGCAGCTGCCCCTCTTTCTTCGCCTCGCCGAGGGCCCGGGCTATGTCGGGGTTCTTCACCAGCTCCAGACGGGGGGGCTCATTACCCTCGCGCTTGATTTTGGTTGCCGAAGGATGTTCTACGGTATAGTCCGCCACGGCCGCACACATCACGGCTATATCGGTCCGCGGGAACAGTTCCTCACACCGCGCGGCCATTTCCCGTCCGGATTCCACGCTGAGGACCTCGATGCCGGTAGTCTGCGGTACTACTTCCACAGGCCCGGATACAATCGTAACGTTCGCTCCGCGCGAGGCGAGTTCGTCGGCTATCGCATAGCCCATTTTCCCGGTGGAATAGTTGGAGATATACCTGACGGGATCGATTTTCTCGCGGGTCGGACCGGCTGTCACCATAACGTTTTTCCCGGCCAGCGGACTTTTCTTTGTCGTTTCGCCGGAATTTCCGGGAGCCTGACCGGCAAAGAATCCCTCCAGTACTCTTACGATATTTTCCGGCTCCTCCATGCGTCCTTTGCCAATAAGATGCGAGGCCAGTTCCCCAGCCGCCGGTTCTATGATATGATTGCCGTAGGAACGGAGTTTGCAGAGATTGGCGGTAGTGGACGGATGGGCCATCATGTCGAGATCCATAGCCGGAGCGACGAAAACCGGGGCCTTTGCTGAAAGATAGGTGGTGACAAGCATATTGTCGGCCACACCGTTGGCCATTTTGCCAATGGTGCAGGCGGTTGCAGGCGCTATAACCATCGCGTCGGCCCATAAGCCGAGGTCCACATGGCTGTGCCATTCGCCGGTGTTGGCGGTAAAAAACTCGCTCACAACCGGTTTGCCACTCAGCGCAGAGAGTGTCACCGGAGTTATGAACTCCTTCGCGGAAGGGGTCATAACAACCTGCACTTCGGCTCCGGCCTTCACCATCAGACGTAGAAGAATAGCGGACTTGTAAGCCGCTATCCCTCCGGTTATTCCAAGAACGATATGTTTGCCTTTAAGAGAACTGTCCATCAGTGTGGCGTAAATAATACGTATATATTCCTGTCTTACGACTTATGGGCGGCCCGCAGCTTTATCGCCATAAAAGCCCGCTTCGTGTTCGAGGGAAACTCTCCCTGCTGTATCCAGCTGAAATATCCCGGATCACGGCGCAGGACGTCGGCGGCCAGCTGCCCCTTGTATTTCCCGAAATTGATGACCTCACGGTGAAGATCATCGTAAATCAGGCGCCCCATAAGATCGACATTGCGGTTCTGGGTGGAATATTCCGCCAGGAGAGCTATGTCGTTGGGGAGATCGCCGTAATGGTCGAGCTGGGCCATCAATACCTCGTAAGTCGCCCTTGTATCGGCATTTGCCGAATGGGCCTCTTCCAGCTCCTTGGAGCAGTAGAAACGGTAGGCGGCTGAAAGGGTGCGCTGTTCCCGTTTGTGGAAAATCGTCTGGACATCCACAAAGCGGGCCGCGGAAAAATCGAAATCGATTCCGGCACGGGCGAACTCTTCGGCCAGCAGCGGAATATCGAAGCGATTGGAGTTGAAGCCGGCTATATCGCATCCGGCGAAGCTCTCGGCCAAAGCCGGAGCTATCTCTCGGAAGGCAGGCTTGTCGGCCACATCGGCGTCGGTGATATGATGTATGGCTGTTGCCTCTGCCGGAATGGGACAACCGGGATTCACTCTTACCGTGCGCTGTATATCGGAGCCGTCAGGCATCACCTTTATCATCGAAATCTCGACGATGCGGTCACGCATGATGTCGGTACCGGTCGTTTCCAGGTCGAAGAATATTATCGGCCTTGAAAGGTTCAGTTTCATTATCGGAGATGGTCTTTGCTGTGAGGGTTAGAATTCCTGCACTGTCATCGGCATGAGGATGATGACCAGCTCGGTATTTTCGGGATTCTCTTCTGGCACGAACACTCCGGGACGTGAGGGATCCGCTATCTTCATGAGAATATTTTCGGTGGAAAGAGTGTTGAAAATCTCAATGAGATAGCCGGCGGAGAAACCTATCACAAGATCGCGTCCGTTATAATCGCAGGGAATTTCCTCTACGGCGAAAGTGGAGTGACTGGTGTCATCGACCTTTATTTCCAGAAGACCGTGGGAGAAGCGGAACTTCATCAGGCCGTGGGCCGGGTCGGCGCAGACGCTTACGCGACGTACAGCCGTAAGAATCGATTCGCGGTCGAAAGTGGCCACGTAAGGATTGTTCTCAGGGATGACGCGCTCATACGGCGGGAAATTTCCTTTGATGAGACGGCAGCTCAGAGTGATGCGTTCGGTTGTGAAAGTGGCGGATTTCTCGGTAAGCACAACCTTGACTTCCTCCTCTTTGGCCAGGAGCTGCTTGAGAAGCACGGAGGGTTTTACCGGAAGGATAAGGCGACGCTCGATTCCGGGCGCTGCGGTCTTGTTGGCGTATTTGACGAGCTTGCGGGTATCGGTAGCCACGAAGATAATGCCGTCTTTTTTGATGTCCCAGAGTATGCCGAGAAGCTGCGGACGGATCTGGTCGGTAGCCACGGCGAACAGGGTGTTTTCGATTCCGGAGACAATCATGCCTGCGGGCAGGGGGAGTTCGACGGGCGACTCATCGCCGGCGGCTATCTCTTTCAGCGGATCACTGCTGACGGGATACTGGTCGGCGTCCAGCGCCACGAGGTCGAACTTGCCGCCGGGGAAATCAATCTGCATAGCAAGCGAATCCAGGTCGACGGAAATCTCCACGTCAACCGCCGGAAGCTCCTTGCCGATATCGCAGAGACGTTTGGCATTTGCCAGAAAGCGCCCGGATTCATCGACATTGCTGATTCCCAGACGGGCAACCAGGGTGTTCTCGGTATCGGAAGCGGTTACTGTCAGCTGCTCTTTCTCGGCATCGACTTCCAGCAGGAAGTTGTCGAGAACCGTCAGCGTATTCTTGGAGTTGATAGTCTTGCTTACCCCCGACAATGTCGAGTATAACGCGCGGCTTGCTACTGTAAATTTCATTTGCGTATATTGGTAAAAACTTTTTCTTGACTGACGGCCGGTTTCCTCATTTTCGTGGGGCGGCCTTTACCTGACAAAGGTACGAAATTCCCGCGTATCGTCAAAATTCCCCATAAAAAAAGTGAGGGGGTCATCACGACTGCCTCACTCTCCATTCATCACATTATGCTTACAATTAAGTGCTATGTCACTCTTTTCGATTTTTCTAATCTATCTCAAATGCTTGCTGTCTGTATGTTGCTGTTTCGATTGTTCTATGTTCTTTATACTAAAACGATAGAAACAGTATTGAAGTTGTGGCTGACAGCGTTAAATTCGTTTAAATAAATGTCTTTAAACTTAAATACTCTAAGTTAGCCGTCATGTCTGACCGGGTGCTGACTTATGCTGCCGCACAGGGGTCAGTAACGCCCTTCCACGATGGGCCAGTCAATAATGTCCCAAAGGCGTTCAAGGGCGTCTTTGCGCCGGTTCTGATAGTCGAGATAATAGGCGTGTTCCCATACGTCGAATGTCAGAATCGGGGTGAGTCCCTGGGTTATGGGATTGCCGGCGTTGGATTCCTGGGTGATGAAGAGCTTTCCGTCATTGTCCCGGGAAAGCCATACCCATCCGGACCCGAAAAGCTTCACTCCGGCATCGACGAATTCCTTTTTGAAATTGTCGAAGGAGCCGAACTGTTTGTCGATTGCCTGACGGAGGTCGCCTTCAGGTTCTCCGCCGCCGTCAGGAGAGAAGGAGAAGAAGTAGAATATATGGTTCCATGCCTGGGAAGCGTTGTTGAACATCGCGCCCTTCGAGTCGCGGATAATCTCCTCGAGAGGCAGTTCCTCGAACTCGGTTCCTTCCAGCAGTGCGTTTAGATTGTCGATATAGGTCTTCTCGTGCTTCCCGTAATGGAAGTCGACGGTTCTGCGGGAGATAACCGGCTCAAGCGCGTCATTGGCGTAGGGTAACTGGGGCTGGGTGTATTTCATTGTCAAAGCGTTTTAAGTGGTTAGTGAATAATCGGCGCAGGAAAAAGCGCCATGGTCGAATTCTACTAATCTAACGCAGTAACAGCTGAAAAGTTCAGGACGTGGGTCAGCGCCGGCGCAGTCTGCGGGCGATCTTGCGGTGGCGGTCGGCCTCATCGCTGTCGCCGAGGGCGTCGTGGACAGTAGCCAGGCGGTCATGAAGCACCGCTGACTCCGGATTGATTTCCTCCGCTGCCATAAGGTAATTCAGAGCCTTGTAATAATTCTCGTCCCTGTCGCTCCCGTCGGAGGCAAGAACGCAATGCAGACGGCCTACGGCAAACAAGGCATCGAAATCTTCGGGATTCTTACGCAACAGCTCCGAAAAGGTTTCGGCGGCTGCAACATAATCACCGCCATCCATCGCCGCTTCCCCTTTCAGCCGAAGTGCCTCGCTCAAATCGGGAGCTATGTCAAACGCCTTGTCGAAATTGGCGATCGCCGCTCCGTAATTCTCATCCGAGAGGCAATCCATCCCCATCGCGATATATTCGCGTGCCAGCTTATGGAATTTCTCGTCGTTTGCCCGAAGTTGCGCCTCCAGCCGGACAATGCGGTCTGTGGCGCTCCCGAGACTATAAAGTTTACGTTTGAGCAGTCGGTTGACAAGCGGATTACTCAGTTCATCGCGTGCGTACAGTCCCTGGGTAAACAGATCTACGGCGGCGGAAAAATCTCCGGTATCGAAAGCCTTTGCGGCCCGGTGAAAGCAATCGTCGGCCTTGGCCTGTGTCATCGCAGCAGTCAGCAGGGCCGGATTGTTGAACATCCCGCTGAACGAACGGATGGCGGGATTGACAAAGAAATCATAGGAATTGATTTTCGTCCTCAGCATAAGACCTTCGAGCGACTGGCATCTCGACATGGCAACGTAAGCCTGTCCGGCGGCGAACGATCCCCCCTGCATATCTATTATTACGCGGGGAAATGTAAGTCCCTGGCTTTTATGGATGGTCAGTGCCCATGCCAGCCGGAGGGGATATTGTGTGAACGTCCCCAAAATCTCCTCTTCGACTTTTTTGGATTCCGGGTCATAACGGTAGGCTACGTTTTCCCATATCTCCCGGTTGACGACATATGTGTTACCCCCTTCCAGAGTGACTTCCAGATTGTTCTCGGATGCCGAATGGATTTTACCGACAGTCCCGTTGACCCACCGTTTCTCAGGGTCGTTGCGCACAAAGACAACCTGCGCTCCGACTTTAAGTTCAAGTTCCAGCGGAGCCGGCAGTGAGTTCTCGGGAAACTTGTCGCGGATGACTCCGCGGTAGGTGTGGAGCTTACGCTTCAGGCTTGCCAGCCGGGAGGAATTTATGGCATCCACCGTATCGCGTTTCGGAGCCAGGGTTACAGTGAAATCCTCCTCTTTGTCATTGGCGGCCTGAGGAATCAGCCGGTCGTTGACGCGCCGCAGGTCATCGGGGGTGGTGGCGCCGAGGCGCATCCTGTCAAGCATCTCGATGAACTCCGTGTCAGTCTGCCGGTAGACCTTCCGGAGTTCTATCGGAACCAGTGCGAATTCCCGGAAAACTCTGGCTGAAAAGAAAAACATATTCGGGTAAAGGTTGCGGAAAATATCCCGCATATCCGATGTCACCACCGGCTCGAGCTGGAATACATCGCCGACAAGCAGCAGTTGTTTGCCGCCGAAAGGCTCGCGCCAGCGTCCTGAATATAGCCTGAGGACCTTGTCGACAAAATCTATGATGTCGGCTCTCACCATCGATACTTCATCAATCACCACCAGCTCCAGCTCGCGGATGAGCTTCTGTTGCTGGGCCGAATGGCGCAGTCTCTGACGCAAATTCTTCATGCTCAGTTCCGGGTCATCGGGAAGCAGGGGCTTGAAAGGGATGTGGAAGAAGGAATGAAGTGTGACACCCCCGGCATTGACGGCGGCTATTCCCGTAGGAGCGAGTACGACGGTTTTCTTCGTTGTGTTCTCTACTATATATCGCAGGAAAGTTGATTTCCCGGTTCCCGCTTTGCCGGTCATGAAAACCGACTGACGGGTATAGGAAACCAACTTCCAGATATCCTGAAATTCAGGATTGTCGAGGTCTATTTCTTTGTTGTCCACCAATCAGTATTGACAGCGGGAGATTATATCAGAACCGGTAACCGATTGTTGCCACGATCTGCGAGCGGTTGTCTGTCAGTTTCGCCGACGGAGCCGTAGCCCAGGCCAGATCGTAATCTACAAAAGGTGTGAAAGCATTGAAAGTAGCCGTCTGATGTTTGTAAACGTATGCCATGTCAAAATAGAAACCGCCTGTCTTGTAGCCCAGGCCGAAGGAAACGCTCTGGGTGTCATGGCCGACGGTGTACGACGGATTGAACCCGGCCGTGGAAATGTTCATCGCCGTTGTATTCTGTCCGGCAGGAACACCGTTGGCCGACTGACTGTTGGCGTTCTCGAATTCAGTCTTGGAGGAAGTGGAGACATAATTGTATCCGGCGCGGAGGGAGAACTGGGGGGTGACACGGAATTCAGCGCCGACCCTGATTGTGTTGGTTCCCTTGTAATATTTACCGATATTATTGTTGTTGCCGATCATGTCGTCGCCGTTGGCATTCTTCAGCTTCATGTCGCCATAGGCGTCATACTGGTAGTCTAGGCTGATGATACCGCGGCCGCCGATGACACCGGCCACACCGGCCATAAACTTCCAGGGAGTGTTCAGCTTGAAGTTGTAATCATCCCAGGGAGTTTGCTCGCTGCCGCTGAAATTAGGCGAGAAATTGAACGACGTATCCCCGATGCTTGAAGACGAAAGGGAATAGTAAGTGGGAGTATGGACAGCCACACCGACGCGGAATTCATTGACAGGCTTCACAATGACGCCGACCTTAAAGTTCGCACCCGTTCCGGAAACCTTTTTGAAAGAATAAAGATCGGAGCGGTTGGCGGTTCCCAGCTGATAGCCGGCCGGAGATGCGGGAACCAGGGCGCGGTCAATCTGCTCTCCGTAATAATAGCTCTGCTCGAAATCAAGATCGGTTATGCCGACACCGATACCCCAGTAAAGGATGTTCATCACGCTTCCGCCTACGTTGATGTCGTATTCGTCTACATGGCCCTTTTCCTGCACAGTGAAGTTTGCGCTTCCCGACGAGGGATTGACGCGGTTGCCCAGACCGTCGACTCCGCCGTGTTGCCACATACCGCGGTATTGATCCGTTTCATATATGTGGCCGTTTTCCTCGAACGTCTCGGGATTGATCATTCCGGAATTATAGAAAAGGATACTCATCCAGTCGGGGGCATCGGCGTCCCAGTTGTCATAGGGGTAAAGCTGTTTCCCGTCGGAGTCGGTTTTCCAGAGCAACGAGGGATCCACGCCGTTGGTAATTCCTGCAATGTAGTTTGTAAGGGAGGAATTCATCGGACTTAACCCTCCGGTGTAAGTGCGGTTGAAGCGCATCAGCCGGTTGTAGGAAAAGCCCCAGGAAACCGTGTTCTGGTCATTGTCGCCGAAAGCCATCGTACCGACGTAGCCGGCGTTGTTGACATTGAAGAGCGTCTTGTTCTGGGTATTGTTTCCTCCGTCCCATCCGGTTTTGTTGGAATTGATGTCAATGCCGAAAGTGATGCCGACATCGCTTCCACGGTATACGCCGATACCCGCCGGATTCTGTCCCAGGGTGGAGAGGTCAGCTCCGAGAGCGGTAAAGGCGCCTCCCATCGACATGAAGCGGGCGGTTCCTCTAAGCTCTGTCTGCGACAGAGCCATAGCGTCGACTGGACTTTGAGCCGTGGCCATCGCTGCCGGAAGCAACGCTAAGGCCGGTATGATGAGTTTCTTCATAATTTACAGAGTTGATACGTGGAGTTAAATAATCGAGTTATATTCAACGGCTTCTGTGACCGCCGCCACCGCCGGAGCGTCCGCCACCGGAGTAACCGCCCCCTGAACGACCTCCGCCGAAACTGCCCGACGAACGGTTTGAACCGGGATTATAGGAACCCGACGAACGGTTGGAACCGCTGTTGTAATTATAATTGCTGTTACGCTGGGATTGTCCTGCCCCGAAGTTTCCGCGGTTGCTTCCGGAAGTTGTGCCGGAGGGACGATAGGAACCGGACGAGGAACTTCCGTAGCGATGGCCCGACGAGGAGCCGGCCGGAGTATAGCCGGAATTGCCGAAATGGGAGTTGCGTCCGGACGCGGAGCCACCGTAATATCCTCCTGCCGAGGACGAACCACCGTAGGCGGGGGGACGATAGCCGGGTCGCACGGTATTTCCGGCGGAAGTTCCGTAATGGCTGTCACGTCCGTAGCTGCCGCGGTTGTTGGAGTATCCGTAGTTCGTGCCTCCGCGCGGACGGTGTCCGGCGGGAGCCGACGGACGGTAATAAGCCCATCCTCCACCCCAGTAGCCGGGATAATAATGGGGATAACCCCATCCCCAACCCCAACCCCACGAGGGAGAGGTCCATCCCCAGCTCCAGTTCCAGTAAGGATCCCATCCCCAGGAGTAGGGATAATAGTTCCAGTAGTAATTGTTCCAGGAATAGTCAGGCCATCCCCACCCGTTGTAGTAACCGTAGGGATAACCCAATCCGAAACTGATGCTCAGATTGGAGCTGTTGCTGACGGCTGCATTGTAGCCGGAATTATAACCTTCGCTGTAACCGTTTTCGTATCCGCCGGCATAATTGTATTCTCCGTTGTCATACTCGGAAAGTGCCTGCCTGGCTACTCCCGAATTGTCAAAACGTGCGAGATTTCTTGTGGCTGACATATCCTCGAACTCCTGAAGAGTTATGGAATCAGGAGTCTCGACAGAAGTGGTCGCCGGTGTGCGGCGGTTATATTCGTCGACATCGCGGGTTGAGCCGCCTGTCGGAATATAGGTGTCGGCGGCGCTATACTGCCCTACGTTGTCCCAGGGGACATAGTCGGCTCCGTCGTAATAATACAGCGCAGAGGGCTGCGCCGTCATTCCGGCGCCGCTCTGTGCGGCCTGATAAGCGCCGTTGCCATAAGATGGTGCGGCAGGCGCCTTCTTTTCCGTCTTGGGCTTTTTGGGCGCCTTCGAAGCATCGTAATATAAATCGTCATCGTAATAACTCTGGGCCGACACGACTCCCGCCGACAGGCAGAAGAGCGCCGAAGCGACCAGAATCCGGGAGGTGTTCTTTAGCATTGTCATGTCTGATATCCCTTATCGACTGCGTTCCGCAATCATGTTAGTAAACAGAGGCTTGCCGGAAATCGGATTCCGCTGCACAGCCTTTATAATAAAGACATTTCAGCGGCCCGGAAGTTTAATCGGTGCCGCGTTATTTTTACAAAGGTAAACAAATCCTTCGGCTACTACAAATAACGACAGCGGGCATGGAGTTAAAAAACTTTAAATCCATGCCCGCTGTTATCCGCCTTTAGCGGTGTGTCTTTCGGCAATCGCCTTTTCGTTTATCTGATTGGCAAACGGACCATCGGAATATCCCTCTCAAGCGGCGTCAGTTCTGTTTTGCCGGCTTCATGTCGTAGGAAGTCATCGCGATGGTGAATCCCCAGTAGATGAAGGAAAGAGCGGTCAGGAACGATACCATCATCATGTTCTGCAGCCAGCCGGCTTCAAGGAAGAAGAAACCGATGAGCAGGAGCAGGATGCCGTTGATGAGATACATCCACCAGTAGGAGTTATGACGTCCGGATACTGATGCGATAATCGAGGCTATGCCCCAGAAGATGAATACAATCGCAAGGAAATACGGGAAGACGATTTCGGAGAGGATGACCGATCTTACAAGCATAAAGCCGACGAACATATCGATGACACCTCCGGCTATCCACCATCCCCATCCGCGGGGCCGATTGACTCCGGCGGCCACGCAGAGCTGGACGATACCGACCAGGACGAGGAGCCATCCGAAAATCTGAGATGCTACGGCGAATCCGGCTGCCGGCCAGAACCAGTATGCGAAGCCGCCCAGGACTAAGAGAATCCCTACGATGAGGACAATCCACCAATTCTTGGTCTGTCCCCAGAAATTAATTGATAAGGCTTTCATAATAATATGGATTTTGAAACAGTTATTGACCTTTTTGCTTTGTGATATTATAACAAGTCTTAAACCTAAATGGTTGGAGATGTCCGGCGAAATTCGTAATTTTGCCATAAAAATTTATGATATATCCTGACACCTTTGAATATAAGACAGGCTTTTCGGCGGTAAGAAAACGGCTGACAGAGCTATGTTCCTCTCCCGCAGGGGAAAGGGCTGTGGCGCAGATGACGTTCATGACCACCTATGACGGAATCTCCTCCGCATTGCGTTCGGTTGATGAAATGAAGAACGCGCTCGCGCCGGAAACGGGATTTTCGCTTGGAGTCATTCCCGAGATTGCCGACCTGCTTGCGCGCGCCCGTGTGCAGGGTGCATTCCTGACGTCTGCCGAATTTCTGTCGGTTTCCAGGAGTCTCAATACCGCGCGGGAAGTCAGCGCCTTTTTCTGTTCCCGCGATTCTGAGGAGGACGCGAGCGCCTCTCTACCCTATCCGGAAATCAGCGCGATGGCCTCGCGCCTTCAGCCATTGCCCTCTCTGGCGCGGGAGATGGAGAAAATCATCGACCCTTACGGCAATGTCCGCGATAACGCGTCGCCTGAACTGTCCTCGATTCGTGCCGAACTGCGCCGCATTTCGGGAACCGCCAATGCTATCCTGCGCCGTATAATGGCCAAAGCCGTCGAAGAAGGTGTGCTGGAAGCCGACGCATCCCCTTCGGTGCGGGACGGGCGCCTTGTATTGCCAGTTCCGCCGATGAACAAACGGAAAATTCCCGGAATCGTCCATGACCAGTCTGCTTCCGGTAAAACATATTTCATCGAGCCGGCCGAAGTTGTGGAAGTCAACAACCGCCAGCGTCAGCTACAGCTTGACGAACAGCGCGAAATAGCCCGTATTCTGACTGCTCTGACCACTCTGCTCCGTCCCGATATTCCCTCCCTTCTCGAAAACAGTGAGGTGCTTGGCTGGTTCGATTTCGTCCGCGCGAAAGCTCTGTATGCCATCGAGACGGGGGGTAACCTTCCCCGTCTTGCCGAGGGGCCCGAACTGGAATGGTATCATGCCGTCCATCCTGTCCTTTTCCTTTCACTCAAGGCCAAAGGGAAGGAAACAGTCCCACTTGACATACGTCTGACTCCCAAAGACCGGATACTGGTTATCTCCGGACCTAATGCCGGAGGAAAATCAGTATGCCTGAAAACGGTTGGGGTTCTCCAGTACATGGCCCAATGCGGAGTATTACCCCCTCTTTACGAGAACTCGCGCATGGGTATATTCGAGGATCTTTTTATAGACATAGGGGACGATCAGTCGATTCTCGACGATCTTTCCACCTACTCTTCCCACCTGTCCCACATGAAGCAGTTCATAAAAATGGGCCGTGATACCTCCCTGATGCTCATCGACGAGTTCGGAGCAGGCACGGAGCCGCAGATCGGCGGGGCCATAGCTCAGGCTATTCTCGCCGAACTCAACGGGAAAGGAATGTGGGGAGTCATAACCACCCATTTTCAGAATCTGAAACTTTTTGCCCGCGATACCGAAGGACTGATTAACGGGTCGATGCTGTATGACCGCCAGCATCTGCGCCCGCTGTTCCGCCTGGCCATCGGCTCTCCCGGGAGCAGTTTTGCGCTGGAAATCGCCCGCACCGCCGGATTGCCGCAGCAGGTTATCGAGTCGGCCCGCGAAATAGCGGGGTCGGATTATGTCAATCTCGACAAGTATCTGCTCGACATAGCCCGCGACCGGCGCTATTGGGAGAACAAGCGTCTGGAAATCCGTAAGAAGGAAAAACAGCTCGAACAGACGCTGGCCGGATACGAGGAAGACGCCGAAAAACTTCGCACCCAACGTCGGGAGATTATCGCCGAGGCGAGGGACGAGGCCCGCAAAATCCTCGATTCATCCAATGCGGCCATAGAGCGCACCATCCGGGAAATCCGGGAATCGCAGGCAGACAAGGAACGTACACGCCAGGCCCGCGAGAAACTTTCCAAAGAGAAACAGGAACTCTCGGCCTCCCACGCCGGAAAAGCTGAAAAGGGTAACCGGCTTCTCGACAAGGCACCGGCCCGCAAGCAGCCTCAGCAGTCCCGACCGACGGTTTCTTCCGAGAAACAGCGTCCTCTGGAAGCAGGCGATTTCGTCAAACTTGACGGAGGTGGTACAGTGGGCACCATCCTGGAGATTGCGGGCAACAATGCCGTATGCTCTTTCGGGATGCTGAAGACAACAGTCAAGGTTGCCCGTCTGACCCGTACAATCGCCAAGCCTCAGAGCGGAGCCCGGTCGGCCTCTTTCCTGAGCCGTTCCACCACGGATTCACTGCGCGACCGCCAGCTTTCGTTTAAACCGGAAATCGATGTCCGCGGCATGAGAGCCGACGAAGCCCTCCAGGCCGTCACATATTTTATGGATGACGCAATCCAGTTCCAGCAGTCCCCTGTCAGAATTCTCCACGGCACGGGTACCGGCGCACTGCGTCAGGCAATACGCCAGAACCTCGAGACTTTGCCCGGCGTAGTCTCCTATGCCGATGAAGATGTCCGTTTCGGAGGAGCCGGCATTACGGTTGTAAACCTGCGGTGACGTCATCAGAGGCGCCGGAGTTCAGATTCGGCTGCGGAATTCCCTTTGTAATTGCTTTTGCGGGGATGGAATCGCCAGGTAAGCGACAGCGAGATGCCCCGCCGGTCGTAAGTCTGCGTCTTACGCATGAATACTCCGCAGGTATTCATTGTCCAGTCATTGTTCGCTGTATTGAAGATATCCGTGGCCGACAGTTTTAGCTGAAGGGCTTTGTTGAAGAAAGATCTGGCAACGGATGCGTCCATGGTGAACCAGGTGGCGCCGAACCGGTTGGTGTGAATGTCGCCTGAGGTCTGTCCGCTCATGTTCACAGTAATCAATATCTCGTATGGCAATGACAGCGTATTCATAAAATAATAGGAGAAGATCGGTCGGTTATAGGATGTCCCGTAAAGTTCGAGCCACTGTTTATGTGCCCCGAGTGTGATCTCCGGGTTCCAGGCGCGTATGCGTCTGCCCCAGATAAGATAAAAGTCCAGTGAAGATACATCCATATTGACTGGCTGGAGAAGCAATTGCAGGTTATCGGCCGGATAGAGGCGCTTTACGGAACCATACGTATCTATGCTCCGGGTAAAATCCCCCTGAACCATGAAGTCGCCGTACATTCCGAAAATCTGGAAGTTATGGAAATGTTCGTCCTTAAGTGTGGGATTGCCACCTTCGATTTCGTGGCGTCCCACATAATAGAGGCTTCCGGTCAGCTGGGCATACGGAGGTCTCAGGGTCGCGGTCTTGTAGCTTAAACTTATCCTGGCTTTTTCACTAAAGGAATATCCGACCGAGAGATCCGGCGTCAGAAGATTGTCCGTGCGACTCAGACCTGGATCCTTGAGTCCGTCGGTCTTGAATAGAAAATCCGTATATTCATATCTCAGACCGGCTGAGAGATCCAGATTGCCGAACGTGCGCGTCCAGGACGCGAAAGCGGCCGCCGAGACCTGACGGACATCCGTCAGCGAAGACGGGATATAGCTGCTGATGGCCTGATTCAGCATCCTGTAATCGAGACTTGTACTGGTGTACGAATCCTGCGTCCCTACCGTAAATTCACCTCCCAAGAGCGGAAATTCCATATAAAGTTTCCCGGCCCAAAGGGAAGAATTACGGGTGTCGGCCGAATTCACATTGTCGACCGTTCCGGAAGGATAAGTCGTGGCGACATCGCTGTCGGTATGGGAATTACGGTAATCCCCGTCGAAATGAAGCAGGTATTTTTCGCTGAAAAGGCTTTCCCAGTACAGAGAGACAAGATGAGACCTGGAGCTGATCGAGCGCGTGATATCGTGTTGCAGCGGGGATTCCGTATTCAACCATTCAGTGCCGTGGTTTGAAAAATCCCCCTTCTCCGGATTGAAGCGGTAATAGGCTCCGAACGAGTGAGGCCCGGAGGTATAATTTAAGCCTCCTTTCAGTGTACCCGTCGTGGCAGGATATGAATTATGCTGCGAACCTCCGACTGAAGTTTTCTCCCCGTCATAGACCAGGGTGTTTATTGTCTTCCCCTTTATCAGACTGTTATTGCGGGCAACAGTGCCGGCGAAGAAAAAATCCCAGGGTCCGTGGCGATAATTCAGATCGAGCAATTCGTTTGCCGACCATTTACGCCTGGCCGTCACTTCTCCTCTCTCCAGAACGGATAATCCTTCGGCAAAATTGTGTCGGGTGGTGATCCGGATTACCGCATCCGTAGTACTGGCATATTTCGCTCCGGGAGCCATGACAAGCTCCACTTTCCGGATATTGTCTGAGCGCAACTGAATAAGTTCTTCCCCCTCGCGCATAGGGCGTCCGTCAATAAAAATCTCGGTCGTCCCTTTTCCCTGCACAGATACGGCGTTATCTTCCACCTTTATCAGGGGGAGCTGTGAAAGGACATCCAGGGCCGTCCCGAGATTCTGTAAGGCAGAACCGGAGATGGTGGAAACAAGGGTATTTCCCCGGAGAGTCGTCACAGGATTGTTGGCTGTAACCACGATTTCCTGTAACTGGCACTCGAGAGAATCTGTAGGTTCTGTCCGGTCCTGTGCCGCAGCGGGAAGTACTAAAAAGAGAATCGCAAGCGTGATAAAAACTTTTCGCATCATGATAATAATTGATTTATTTTCTGATGCAAAGTTACTGCCGATTCCGGTTGCGATCCAAATAAATAGTCTGACTGCGGTACTTATATGTGACTAATAGTCAGCGATTTATGTTTTGACCAACTGATAAAGTCTGACCGGATGCGGGAATCTTCAGAAAACCGACATGAACAGTGACGTCGACGGAAATCCGGCGCTCTGAATGCGTGCTTTCAGACGGGATTTCCGTTTATAGACCACGTTCATATTTTCTCCTATCAGCAACGCGATTGTGCGGTTTGAAAGATTGCAGGCAAGATAGATCATCATCCTGTAATCTTCCGGCTTGATTTCCGGCCACTGTTCTTTTAATTGCCGGAGGAGACCGTCGCGACAGTCGTTGACACACTTCTCCATCTCTACGAAGATTCCGTCATCGGATTTCAGTTCCTCGATCCGGAGTTTAACAGCCTCGGCGATCGCCTTACGTTCCGTCTTCGTTCCCTGGGATTCATAATAAGTGCCACAAAGTTCATCGATGATGCGGAATCGGTTGCTGAGAACATCAGCAAGTTTGGAATGAAGGGCCGAACACTCCGAGCGGTGATGTGTCAATCCGTCCCTGAGCCCGGATGCTTCGGCAATAAGGGCTTCGTTTTGCGCATCTTTCAGTTTCAGTTTATAGCGCTGTACGGAAATGACCGAGAGGGTGACAATCAGCAGAAACAGTCCTCCGAGAAGATACTGGCGCTGACGCTCACGGGCTTTGTAAAGCATGAATTCCTTCTCTTTCTGAATATACAGCGCGGAAGCCAGTTCATCCCTTTCTCCGGAAGCTATCATCGTCTTCAGTCTGACAGCCTGTTCCAGTTCTGCAGAACGGTTTTCGCGGCCGTAATAGTCTATCGCGATATTGATAATAGTGTCGGTCGGAGCGGTTATGCGGTTGGCGACCATAGCTTCGGAATACAACAAAGCCCATCGGGCCATAGTCGCGGAATCCCCGAATTCGGCCACATCATATCGGTTGAGCCGTTCCATTGCCTCGGCCGGAGCCGACGGAATCAACGCCTCGGCTTCATCGAGTCCGCGGTCATGCCCCTTATCGGGAGAGGAACATCCCGCAATCAGCAGCACAAGAAATAGGAACAACAGACTTCTCATAAATCCGGCGTTTACTCTTACAAGGACGGAACTTCAATAAGTCGTGTGTCGGTAAAATTCCGGGACAGGTAGCGACTGATAAAACCGTATGTATCTTCAGCAATCAAAGGATCGTTGTCGAAATAACTATTATACAGCACAATCGGCATCGCTATTCCACGGCTTGCGATAGCTTCGAACGACAGGATGGCATGATTTATAGAACCGAGCGAGGAATTTACAACCATAATCAGAGGAAGACGGCGCGAAGCGACGTAATCGATTGTCAGGAACTCATCGGTAATCGGCACCATGAGTCCGCCGGCCCCTTCGACCAACACCACGTCATATTTCTTCTCCAGCCTGTCAGACGCTTCATCAATGACGCACGGGTCTATTTCCCGGTTGTCAATGCGGGCGGCAAGCTGAGGGGAACACGGATGTGTAAAAATCAGCGGAGCGGTAGTGTGGTCCAGATCTTCCGGCAGATAGCCGATACCCATCAGACGTCGGTGAACCTCGATATCCTCCGACATACCCGTGTTGCCGGTCTGGATGAATTTCTGAGTGATGACCGATTCCCCGTTATCCATCAGTTGACGGGCGTACCAGCCCGTACAGTAGGATTTTCCGGCATCGGTATGTATTCCTGAGACAAAATATTTCATGATTTTGTAAGCTCTTTACGATTTTTTGTGATGATGAGATATACTGGTCTGAAAGTGAGAGTAGCTTTTCCTTGTGTGTCAAGGGGCCAATCCCTTATGATCCTTCGCGTATCTGCCGGAGAGGAATCCTTCGGTAGGGCATTGACACCGGTAAGCTTCAGATGTCGGAGTGCATCCATCGCGGAGTCGAACTCAAGAACAATATCTTCGCTTTCCGCAATTTCGACATCCAGGCCTGCTTTCCGGGCGATATCCGTCATCCGTCTCATCGAGGGATATTTCAGACCGCTCCCTCCGGCGGCGATAAGTTCAGTCAGAGTTCCTTCTCCATAATATGCGATGGCTATCACACCGCCGGAACGGAGTGCCCGACAGCATTTCCCGAGGAAAGCCGAAGGGGAATTCAGCCATTGCAACATAGAGGCCGAGAGAATCATGTCGTATGTTTCTTCAGTAAGCCATCTTGAAGCGAATTCCCCGGATTCCACATCTCCGACAACCGTTTGAAGCCCGATTCCTCTTTCCCCTTCGTCGCATCCCCCTGCTGACGGCAGATATGCGTCCTGACTGATATCCGCCAGGACCAGTTTCTTGATGAACGGGGACAGATCGGGAAAATACCGGCGTGTAAAAGTGCCGTCGCCGTGTCCCGCCTCCAGCACTGTCAGTGTGCGTCGGTTTTCAGTCAGTCTTTTCCCGGCCGTTTGCCACAGGTACTCGAACAAGCTTTGCGCGGTCAGTTTCTGAGCATCCGCGTTGCGCGTATAGTTCCTGCGGGTACAGCCGAATTTATCGGCCACGCGCCTTTTGTCGGCCACAAATTCAGTGATGATCTTTCCGAAATCAGGGAAATGAGCTGTCGCTCCGAGTGGATATATGTCCGTCCCTTCCCAGGCAAGCATTTGATTGTCCGGCGGAAAGATATGGTCATCAAGGCCGATAATCGCTTTATCCCACAGTGAGGTATCTGCAACCAAATCCAAAGAGGCAAACCAGCGGAGTTCCTCCTTCAGACTGTCGATATTCTCCGATTCCACCTCAGGAAACAGTTTCTTATATGCGGCCATGTTTCCGACACACCGCAGCCGGAATTTCTTCAGCGTCGGAGAGGAAAGATTCTCCAGTGTCCCGTTGAAAATTTCCGGAGGTATTCCCCTTTTGGCGTCGATATGGGAAAGAGTTCCGTTGACGGCCAGGCGCAGGGTGACGTTCCAACGTGTAGACCGGAGAAAATCGTGCGCCGCTCTGACTCCGAAAGACCATGCTATCACTATCGTCTCGGCATATTCCTCTCCCGTGTCCCTGAATCTATCGTCCCGGATTGCCCGGAGGCGGCTTTCAAGATTTTCGGGCGAAAAATCCCGGTAGTCGTTTATAAGCAGAATATCATAACCCGGTTTTCTCAGATGCAGGAAAGGCTTCAAGCCCGTTCCCCATCCCAGGAACAGGAGAATGATACCCCGGGGGCTGTCACACGGAAGCAGGACTGTATTCATCGGATTAATCAACGGTTTAGGATTGGGAGCAGGTCGCGCAGCGCCCTGTCAAGCACCGCTATGTCATCCATGCTCATTGCCGCCGAGAGAGAGAATCGCAGACGTTCGGTGCCGGCAGGAACGGTAGGCTTCCGGATTGGAAGCGCCTTGATACCGTAGAGGGTCAGCAGGCGGTTGGAGAGGTCGACAGCCTCTTTGGGATCGCCGATTACAAGGGGCTGGATATGTGATTCTTCAATGGGAATTACCGAGAACTGGCGCAGGACTCGGTTGAGTTCTCCGGCGAGATGGGAAAGATGCTCGCGCTGGGTGTTTCCGTAGAGCAGTTTCGAGAGTGTGAAGCGGCTCCAGGCTACCTGCATCGGAGGCAACGCCGTAGAGAAGATAAAGCTGCGCGAGGAATTGATTAGGTAGTCGCGGGTGACGGAGTCGGTTATGGCAAACGCTCCCATCGATGCGGCTGCCTTACCGAAAGTGCCAACTACGACATCTACCTCCCACGGAGCAGAGGAATCGGCCACAAGTCCCAGTCCGCGCGGACCAAGCACGCCGAAAGCATGGGCCTCGTCGACATACAGCGCCACATTGGGGAACTCCCGCCGAAGTCCCAGGAGAGCTTCAATGTCGGCGCGGTCACCGTCCATCGAATATACGCTTTCAACGATGACAAGTATATTGCGGAATTCTCCGGAGTGTTTCTCGAGCAGTTCCCGCAGATGAGCGGTGTCATTGTGCCTGAAACGGGCAAATTTGGCTTTCGACAATATGATGCCGTCGATAATCGAGGCATGGACCAGGCGGTCTGCCAGTATCATGGTGTCGTTGCCGGATGCGAGGGCCGGAATCAGTCCCGTGTTCGCATGATATCCAGAATTGAACAGGAGCGCCCCGGTATCGTCACCCCTGCGCCGTGAATAGAGCAGACGCAAGGCAACCTCCAGGTTGTCGTATTCAATCTGGCGCGGTGCCAGCAGACGGGCCGCCGACGATGTCATCGGGACCTGCAGGGATGCCGGATCGGCAAAGAAAGCGGCCTGGATATCGGGATTGCTCCCGAGTCCGAGATAATCGTTGGTGGAGAAATCTATTATGTCTCCGGAGGTCATTCGCGGAATCTCGCGGAAATTCCCTTCACGGCGGAGATTGTCGAGTCTTTCTGAAAAATCCATAATTGTCGGGTGTTTCCTACAATAACAAACTTACAGACTGTTTTGACAGCAGACGGTCCTGACTGTCGCTATCATTTCACGGCAGAGAGTGCGGAGGTCTTCGTCAGGGGTGATATACGGAGGCATGATGTAAACGTTTCTTCCGAAAGGACGTATCCAGATGCCACGGGCCACACATTCTTTCTGGAATATACCGACATCCACCGGACGGTCCACTTCAACAACGCCGATGGAGCCGAGAACGCGCACGTCGGTGACGCATTCCAGGCTACGGGCCGGAGCAAGATACTCCTTTATCCGCTGTTCCATATCGCCGACAAGAGCGCCCATATCCTGACCGCGCAGAAGGTCAAGCGATGCTATCGCCACGCTGCAGGCCAGTGGATTGCCCATGAAAGTAGGGCCGTGCATCATGACTCCGGCCTCTCCGCGCGAGATGGTGTCAGCCACTTCGCGGGTGGTCAGCACGGCGGCCATAGTCATATATCCGCCCGTCAGCCCCTTGCCTACGCACATTATGTCGGGTTCCACTCCGGCGTGTTCCCAGGCAAAGCAGCGTCCTGTACGCCAGAATCCGGTAGCGATTTCGTCGAAAATCAGCCATACACCATACTTGTCGCAGAGTTTTCTTGCCTGGCGGAGATATTCGGGATGGTAGAACCACATTCCGCCCGCACCCTGGACCACCGGCTCGAGAATCACTGCGGCTATTTCGCCGGATTTTTCGGCAAGCAGTCCTGCGAGCGGTTCGATATCCTCCGGATTCCATTCCCCGTCGAAGCGTGAGCGGGGTTGCGGCACAAAGTAGCGCACAGGAAGCGCCGAACCGAAAGCCGAGTGCATCCCGGTGACCGGGTCGCAGACGCTCATGGCGTTCCATGTATCTCCGTGGTAGCCGGAACGGATGGTTGCGAAGTTTGTTTTGTCATGGGAGCCTGAACGGCTTACGGCCGCCTGGACAGCCATCTTCATGGCTACTTCCACCGAAACCGAGCCGGAATCTGCATAGAATATATTGTGCATCGACGGGGGCGCCATTTCCAGCAACCTTTTGCCAAGCTCGATGGCCGGTTCGTGGGTTATCCCGCCGAACATCACATGGCTCATTTTTTCGAGCTGACGTCTGACAGCTTCGTTGAGAACCGGATGGTTGTAGCCGTGACAGGCACACCACCAGGATGACATTCCGTCGATAAGTTCGCGGCCGTCGGCCAATTTAAGCCGGTTGCCGCTCGCAGATATAACCTTATATGTAGGGAGAGGATTCAGTGTCGAGGTATAGGGATGCCACAGATGTTCCCTGTCCCAGTCGTCAAACAACATTCCGCAGTCAGCGACACGGCTTTCCTTTTCAATCATATTCTTCATCTAAGATTTATGCAAAGTTACGAAAAATGTTGAAAACTTTCCCCTCTTTCCGTGCAATTCATCCAAATATTATGCCTAATTTCGCATCGGAATTTTTCCATCCGAATATTATTTTTCTTCTAACGTACTGTCATGCACCGAAAAGGTAAACTATATTTCCGATACGGCACCATGGGTTCGGCCAAGACCGCCCTGCTGCTTACCACCGCTTATAATTTCGAGGAACGGAAAATCCGGTATCTATGTATGAAACCGGCCATCGACACCCGCGAAAACAAGAGCGTAATCCGGTCGAGAATCGGTATTGAACGTGAATGTAAATGGATCTATCCGGAGACAAACCTCTATGAGTTCGCGAAAAAATATTTCAAGGAAATCAACGAGGTAGTCGACTGGTTTCTGGTTGACGAGGCCCAGTTCCTGAGTGCCCGGCAGATTGACCAGCTTTCGATGATTGTCGATGATTTCGGTTCAAACGTGATATGCTACGGATTGCGGACCGATTTCCAGACACATCTTTTCGAGGGTTCGAGACGCCTTTTCGAGATAGCGGACACTATCGACGAAATAAAGTCGACCTGCACCTGCGGCCACAAAACAATCGTAAATGCCCGTATAGATCCCAACGGCGACATCATCACCGAAGGAGAGCAGGTAGAAATCGGCGGGGACGAGCGCTACATGGCCGTATGCCGTAAATGCTGGCGCAATCGCCGCATCGCCCAGGCTGAACGTCTGTCGCTCCCGTTTCTGGATGACGGAGAGGAGGCGGAATGATTCTTATAGCCCCCGACAAATTCAAAGGCACTTTTTCCGCGGAGGAAATTGCCCGAGTAATCTCGGAAAAAGTTGCCGTAAAGTTCCCCCGGGAGGAAAGAAAGCTGTTTCCTATGGCCGACGGTGGAGAAGGTACAGCCGGCATCGTGGCGTTGCGGCGTAATCTCAACCCGGTTGTCTGCGACGGCATAGGTCCTTCGGGTGAGGATTGTGTCTGGAAATATTATGCCGGCGAAAGGACAGCCGCCATCGATTCCTCTGCTGTCATCGGACGTGCGGCAATTGATGGCAATAGGACCTATTCACCGCTTGATGCTTCAAGTTATCCGTTGGGGAGACTTGTCAGTCAGCTGATTGACGGGGGTATGAAAGAGATTTTCATCGGTGTCGGAGGCACGATGACCACCGACGGAGGAAGCGGCTTCCTGCAAGGACTGGGCTTCCGGTTTTATGACAGAGAGGGCAGACTTTGTACACGCATGACTCCACGCCGGCTATCCGGAATCACCCGTATCGAACCGGCAACACTTCCGGCTGATATCCGCATCACAGGCCTTGTGGATGTCGATGTCCCGCTGGTCGCAGCCCCTCCGGCATTGTCGGCACTATCGTTCGCCCTCCAGAAAGGAGTTAGGGAATCCGAACTCCCGATGCTGGCGGAGGCTTTTTCTCTCTGGGGAAAGGTGGCCTCTCCCCTCTCCCGCACCGGGCATTTTCACGGAGCCGGAGGTGGCCTCGGGTTCGCGCTGTCGCTCCTGGATAACACGCGTTTGCTGGCGGGGGCGGAAACTCTTCTCGGGAATCAGATCGAGACGTTGCATCCCGACCGGATATATACCGGAGAAGGCTGTTTCGATCGCCAGTCTTTCGGAGGGAAAGTGACAGGAACCATTATCCGTAAGGCTATGGCACTCGGTATTCCGGTGACGATAGTCTGCGGCCGCTGCACTCTCTCCCATGACGAGATTCCGGAGGGAGCGGAGGTTATTCTTCTCAGGGATTTGTAGTCAGCAATATACATATAGCCGGGATATAAATATAACCGTAAAACAAAGGAGCGACTCCCGGGTGTGGAAGTCGCTCCTTTGTTTTATGGTTTGATGCAGATTTACTGGAGGGTACCGGCCTCAGCCTGCTGAATCATCTGCTGGTTGGCAGTGATGTAGATTTCGACACGGCGGTTTTGGGCGCGTCCGGCTGCGGTATCGTTGGAGGCAACATAGTCAGCCATAGGAATACCCTGATTGGACAGACGTGTGGGAGAAATACCACTGTCGACCAGGAAACGTTCTACGGACAGCGCGCGGCCGTTGGCTACTTTGGTATTGGCGGCCATAGAACCGGTATTGTCGGTAAAGCCGAAAATCTGAACGTTGGTCTCGGGATTCTGCTTCAGCGATGCGGCGAACTGAGCGAGTTCGGTCTGAGCGCTTGCGCTGAGAGTTGTTCCGTTTGTGGGGAAGAGGATTCCGCCGGGGAAAGTAACCTTGATGGCAGCAACACCGTTCTGGTCTTCCACGCGCTCAACCTGCGCGTCCTTGAGCTGGGCCTCAAGTTCTTTGGCCTGCTTGTCCATCTTGTTTCCGATGAGCGCACCTGCACCCGCACCTACGGCAGCGCCGACTGCGGAACCAATGGCAGCGCCCTTGCCGCCGCCGATCAAAGCGCCGATACCGGCTCCGAGGGCGCCACCGCCGCCACCGCCGATGAGAGCGCCTTTACCGGTATTCGTCATTGAGTTACAGCCGGTGAGCAACATCCCGGCAGCCACGATTCCGAGGCATAATGTCTTTAATGCTTTCATTTTCGATATTTATTTGAGTTAAATTTGAACGGATTTATCTGAAAGATAATCACCTTTCCGCGATTAGTATTGAAACAAATTCAGGGTGCATTAAGTCCGATTCATTTGCAAAGTTAACAATTTTTCAATAAAATTTGCCGATTCCTGGGTAAAATTTGGAAAAACAGCGTGAGTTAACTAACTTTGTAGTCCAGTTGTTATAAGAAAAGGGACCCAGTCCTGCTTTTTAAGAATCCGACTATAAACTTATTCATTAAAGAAATACTCATGCTTAAGAGAATTCTTTCTATTTCGGGTAAGCCCGGACTTTTCCGTCTGGTGAGCCAGGGAAAAAATATGCTGATAGTGGAGAATATCGCGACCGGACGCAGAACTCCGGCTTACGCCTCCGACAAAGTCGTATCCCTGGGAGATATTTCCATATATACGACAAACGATTCCGACATACCTCTGGCAGACGTGCTTGAAAAGGTAAAGGAAGCAAACGACGGAAAGGAAATCGATGTCAAGGCCATCGGCAACGATGCCGCCGTGCGTGCATACTTCCAGACAATTCTGCCCGAGTATGACGAGGAGCGCGTCTATACCACCGACATCCGCAAACTCTTCTCCTGGTACAATCAGCTTGTAGCCGCCGGCGTCACCGAGTTCAAGGACAAGGAAATCGCCCAGGACGAAGCCGCTGAAGCAGCCGAGGCCGCCGACAACGCTCAGATAACGGAAGATAAGAAATAATCTTCCGTCGAATCGCCCCTGGCGGGGAAATATACCATTATAAAAATTTTCGCCCTCCTTGAGTCCGGCAAAATGCCGTAACCGCAGGAGGGCGAAAATTTGTTTTCCGGCCACGATTCAGAGGCGGTTGGTTTCGTAGAACCGGAGGATGCGGGTTCGGAGCAGATATTCGAACCGGGCCGATATCCGGGAGACTTCCACTTTGAAAAGATTCGTCTTGGCTTGCTCGAATTCAACGGGTGTGGCTCGGCCGAGGTTGTATTTCTCGCGTACAGCCTCAAAACTCAGGCGCGTCTTCTCAAGCGTCTGGCCGGAAGCGATATACTTCTCCCTGGCACCGGTAGCTTGGGTATAGGCAAGCTGGATGGATTTATAAAGCTCGCTCTCGCGGCGGTCGAGTTCCAGAGAAGCCGAAGTTTCCTGCAACCGGGCTTTCCTTATATTGTTACGGGTCGAGAACGCGTCGAAGATTGGTACGGTAAGACGGAATCCCAGGTAAGTCGAGAAATTGTTTCGCATCTGTCCTCCGAAGGGTTCATTCGTCAGTCCCGAGACAGTATAATAGCTTGATCCTATGGAAGCGTCGAAATTCAGGCGTGGAATATAACCGGTTTTGGCCAGGGAAATATTGTCCCGCGCTACCTGGATGCTCTGCCGTGCGGCCAGTATCGAACTGTTGTGTTCCGTGGCGCGGCTGTAAACGATGTCCGGTCCGGGAATTTCCGGATCTTCTTCCTCCAGCGGGAGAACATCGAACCCGTCAGCGCTTTTCAGCTGGAGAAGATTGGCAAGATTTACGAGAGCGACCCGTTCGTCGTTCTCGGAGGTGATTACCTGGAGGCGGTCCTGAGCCTGCTGGGCTTCGGCATCATAGAGACTGGCTTCAGCCACTTTCCCGGCATCCACCAGCGCCCGCTGACGTTCCACTTCGTAGGTGGAATATTCCAGCTGTGCCCGTGCGCTCCCGGTAATTTCCCGGGAATAAAGCACCTGGAGATACTGGGCGATGACGTTCAGAGTGACATCCTCGCGGGCTACCTCATGTTCCAGCAGATACCGGCGCAGGGTTGAGCGGGCAACTTTCAGCTGTCTTACGTCCGAGAGACCCTGGAAAAGAGGAACCGACATCGACAGGCCCCACTGGAAATTTGAGGTATTACGGTTGGCGTAGATATTTTCCGAGGTAAGTCCACGACCGAAGTTGAATCCTTCGGAGGCGCTGGCCGAGACGGTCGGAAGGAACGCATCTTTGGCCGCGGTCACATCCAGGTCGGCGTTTTCAGCCTGGAGGGCGCTGCTTCTGACTGAAATATTGTTGGCAAGAGCATAGTCGACACACTGCTGCAGCGACCAGGCGTCATCGGCCATTGCGGCGTGGGTCCCGAGGACCAGCCCCAGACAAGTGATTATATATTTGTTCATCGTTTTGTGCTGTGAATTACGGTGATTGTCAGTTATCGGTGGGTTTGGGGGCATTTTTGTTCTCCTTGTCGCCGCGCAGCCGGGTGTCGGCTGTGATGGATGAAGGTTCAAGAAGCTGTACGTCAATGCCATTGGATATTCCGGTCTTTATCGCCACGCGGTCGAACGTCTGAGGTTTCTCACTTTTGAGGACATATACAAAGGAGGAATCGTTGGCATAATCGATAACTCTTTCCGGAATGGCCAGGATATCTTCGGCCTTCTCGAGAATCACCGTGGCATTCGCGCTGTAGCCGGCACGCAGTTTTGAAGTGTCGCCGGAACTGAGGGCCGCTTTTACCTCGAAAGTATTGGTGCCGTTGTCGTCTGTCGCGATGGGGGCGATTTTCTCGATTACGGCGGGATAGTCAGACCCTTGTATAGCACCCACGGAAATCCGTACACTCATCCCCTCGGAGAGCAGATCCACTTCAGTCTCGTCGATTTTCCCCTTGAAGATTATGTCCGTCATATCGGCGATTTTCGCAATGGTGGTACCGTCGTTGAAAGTATTCGACTGGATTACCGAGCTTCCGACCTTCACCGGAACCTCCAGTACAAGTCCTGTTACCGTAGCGCGTACCAGCGTGTTGGAACCCTGCGTATCGAAAGAAGACACCCCGTCGCGGACGATGCGCAGCTGGTCGTTGGCCTGCTCGAGTTCCTGCTGGGCCTGGCGATAGGCGGCCAGATCAGTCTCGTATTTCTCGCGGCTCTCATATTTCTTGTCGAAAAGCGCTTTGGTGCGTTCGTATGTCTGCCGGGCCTGTTCCAGGGAAATCTTGGCGACGCGGATGCGGTTTTCAGCCGAAGATAGCTGTGTTGCTTCGGGAATAACCTTGATTTTGGCGATTATGTCGCCGTTGTTTACGTGGTCGCCCGGTTCCACAAGGATTTCACTGATGATTCCGGAAATCTGGGGCTTGATTTCGATTTCATCCCGGGGTTCGATATTGCCCGTCAGGACAGTGGTCCGTTCCACGGTCATCTGACGCGGACTGACAAGTTCGTAAGTGGTCTCTTTCCCCTTTGAATTAAGGAAAAGGTAGACAAAGGTGCCGGCGAAAATGGCGGCGATGATAATCCACATCAGGATTCTGAAAAACTTTTTCATAAGTTCTGAAGATGTATGCTGCTGTTATTGTTATTTGTCGTTGAGAGCCTCGATGGGCTTTATTTTCATTGCCTTGATGGCCGGTATCAGTCCTGCCAGGGTCCCCAGTACCACGAAGGTAACCATAATCGTTACCGCATGGCCGAGATTCATCTGAAAACGCGGAGTGGAAATTTCGTTGGCGGTCATCGCCGCGGTCACTCCCAGCACCACACAGGCAAGCGAGATCCCCGCCATACCGGCGATGGCCGTCAGGGTCACTCCTTCGGACAGTATCTGGACGATGATGTCGGAGGGGCGCGCTCCGATGGCCCTGCGGATTCCGATTTCCTGGGTGCGCTCCTTGACGATTACCCACATAATGTTGCCTATGCCGATGATTCCTGCAATCAGTGTTGACAGTCCGATGAAAAGAGCCAGAAAAGATACCCCCATGAACAGGGCGTCAACTTTCGCGAACTCCTCGGAAATATTCATATACCACATCGCGCTGGTATCGTCGGGGGCTACTTTATGGCGGGAATAGAGAATCCGGCGTATCTTGGGCTCGAGTGCGGTGAAATCCGCCGTATCGTATCCGACCATCATGATTCCATCAATCAGATCCCCTTTATTGAAAGCGTTCTGGAAGGTTTTCAGAGGCATAATGACAACGTTGTCAATTCTGTCTCCCATCTGAATCTCATTGTTCTGATAGGCGATACCGACAATGCGATATGCGACTCCGTTCACAAGGATTTCCCGCCCCACCGGATCGGTTACTCCCGGGAAAAGTTCGTTGGCGACTTTCTTGCCGACAACCGCAACCTTGCGCATGAACCGTTCGTCTGCGTCGTTGATGAAGCGGCCGGATTCTATCGCAGGCGTCATCACATCCGTAAACCCCGCGCGCACACCCCATATCTGTCCCGAATAGGTGTAACGCCCGTTGCGGAAACTTATATTGGACGAAGATGACTGAGGGGTCACCGTCTTCAATTGCGGAAGAAGCACCTGCAGGCGTTCCAGGTCGGTCATGTCGAGACTCCATCGGCGCCCTTTGGCGTGTCCCTGGTAAGGTATAGTGGTCTTCCCCGGGAACAGTATGGCGCTGTTGGTGGCGAATCCGGCGAAATTGCGCCGCAGCAGGTCCTCGGCACCCCGGGCCCCTCCCATAAGACACGCCAGCATGAAGACTCCCCAGAAAATACCGAATGCGGTCAGAAAGGTACGCGTCTTGTTTCGCGCCAGCGTGGCGCCGATTTCCTTCCAGTTGTCTATGTCAAAGAATGGAATTTTCACTTTACGAAATTTTAGCAACTGCGTAATATGATAGTTATTCGTCTTAATCTGATAATTATTCGTCGCGCAAGGCTTCCACCGGCTTCACTTTCAATGCTCTCAGAGCCGGGAAAAGTCCGGCCAGCGCCCCGGCGACTATCAGCACTACCGTCACCTGGAAGGCTATCCCGAGATTCACATGGGCATAGCCGAGGAAATCGCCGCTGGAATCGAGGCTGGAAAGCAGTTCCGTAAGCCCTGTTCCCAGAACGATTCCTATATAGCCGAACAGAGTTGTTATCACCACGGATTCCATAAGAATCTGCGTGAGAATCTGACGCGGACGCGCCCCGATGGCCCTGCGGATTCCGATTTCATGAGTACGCTCTTTTACAGATACAAACATGATGTTGCTGATTCCGATAATACCGCTCAGAAGAGTCAGCAGTCCGAGCGTCCAGACTCCGACGTTAAGAATCCCCATGGCTCCCTGTACGGTAAGGGCATCCTTTACTCCGTTCCATACCCATACGGCTGACTCGTCGTCGGGATCGAAATCATGAGTGGACGCCAGTGTGCGGCGTATATCCTTCTCAATCCCTTCGGCTTCCTCCTCGGAAGAGACTCCTTTGAGGATTACCGACATCTGGCCAAGTTTGTCTTTATCCTCGGTGAACTCCCGGGCAGTAGTGTAAGGGATGTAGACCGTGCGGTGCCAGCGTCCTTTGTAGACTCCTATTATCAGGTAGGAAAGTCCGCCGCAGCTGACCCGCTGCCCCACCGCGTTATTCCCCTCGGGAGGGAAAAGCTGCTGGGCATATTCAACCGGAAGCACCATTACTTTGGCACGGGTTTTCATATCGTTGTCCGAGATGAAGCGTCCCTGGACCATGTCGAGCCGTTCCTGGTCAACGGTAGAGGGGAAGACGCCGGTATAGCTGGCATCCACGAAGGTAGTGTTGGTTGATATATTGGCTGCCGTACCGTATATTTCGGATGTCACTGCCGTCACATCGGCTCCCTGGGTCCGCTGGATATTCCGGATATCATTGTTCTTTAGGTTTATGCGTCGTCCTTCGCGGTAGCCGTGATAGGGAGTAGTGGTGACACCTCCCCATACGGAGATTTTCTGGTTGTCGGCGCGCATCATGTTCTCCCTGAAAGATGCTGTCAGACCGTTGGCTACGCTGACAAGCGTGATCAGCATGAAAATACCCCAGGCGACGGCCAGGCCTGTCAGGGCGGTGCGCAACTTATTGTTGCGCATGGTCTGAAGGATTTCGTTGGTAAGGTCAAACATCGGCTCGACAGATACGGTTATCGGCACCGGCAGCGGCCAGAGGTGAATTATCAGGTACAATCAGACCGTCGGATATCCGGATGATGCGGTTACATTGTTCTCCGACGCCGGGATCATGGGTGACGATGACGATAGTCTTCCCCTCCTCGCGGTTGAGCTGCTTGAACAGCGCCATCACATCGCGGGATGTCGAGGAATCAAGGGCACCTGTAGGTTCGTCGGCCAGAATAATGGCGGGATTGGTGATCATCGCCCGCGCGATTGCCACGCGCTGTTTCTGTCCGCCGGAGAGTTCTCCGGGCAGATGGTGGGCCCTGTCGGCAAGCCCCATCTTATCGAGCTGCTCCATGGCGAGGACATTCCTTTTGCGGCGCGACACACCCTGGTAGAAAAGCGGCAGAGCCACGTTTTCGACAGCGTTCTTATAACTGATAAGATTGAACGACTGAAAAACGAATCCGATCATGCGGTTACGGTATTGCGCGGCGTCATTCTCGGACAGATTCCTGATGAGCTTGCCGTCCAGACGGTATTCACCCGAATCATAATTGTCAAGGATTCCCAGGATGTTGAGCAGAGTTGACTTGCCCGATCCGGAAGCCCCCATTATGGAGACAAGCTCTCCTTTGTCGACATGGAGATTGATTCCCTTCAGTACATGGAGAGGAACTGCTCCCGGATATGTCTTGTTGATATCTTTTAATGTAATCATAAATGTGACTGGCCCCCTCGGGGCGTTGACTTTCGTTGAGTTTGACGTCGGAATAACGGATTTGGTTGCAAAGGTCATAAAAAAATTTGCTCCGGCTATTGCATATTTCAACGATTTGCCTTAATTTTGCGTTATAAAAATGAACGAAGAGATAAGAGAATCTCTCCCGGGAGGCTATCGACGGGAAGTCGGCTTTATAATATGGTAAAAATTATAAAGTTTTGCTTTAAAATTCAAATCGGTTAGCTTTCGGCGTCATTTATGCAATTTTAATATTATTTGACGATATTTGCCTCAATAAGGAAGGCCAAAGATATTTGCCACACCAAAGTTGATTGGGAAACTCATCAAATTTTTATGAAATGCCGAGACATCCTCGCAATCCAATGGCGGGCCCCGTCTCTTCTCCGGAAGAGAGCAGCTTATCTTTCGGGATTACTGCCAGGCGGATTACAAAGGCTTGCGAGACCTCAAATCCTGTCATTCGGAGTTTCATCGCATCCTTTGATGTGGCATCCTATACGGAGGGGCCGACAGCTTTAACCGCGCTGTCGGCCCCTCCTTTTTGTACTGATGATGTTAGTCCGAAAATTCCGATGCAGACCTTAACTATATCTATAAAACAGGACGGCGAGCCGTTTTCCCGGAAATCGGAAGTGTCGGCTCACCGTCCATTGCTTGTGTGAGATTCAGATTGGTGCTTGCAGTTGTATTTCAGTTTTAGCGGTTTTATTACAGTTTTTTTCATCAATATGGCGCCGGAGGCGGAATTCCGGGGCAGGCATCACTGCTTACAGCCTGGAATTAAAGAAAGTGGTCAAATTATCCTTTATCTGTCCAACGTATTCAGGAACATAATATGTCTTGATATGAGAGGCTCCGGGAACAAGGAACAGTTCCTTGTCGGAAGTGCCGGTAGCTTTCCGGAAGCACTGTTCGGTCATATAGAACGTATCGGCGGCTCCCCCGGCAATCATCAGCAGGGGAACGGATACAAGTTCCATACCGGCCGAGGCATCCCGATACTTAGCCCCGTGGAGTTGACACTGACAATGTATATGCCTTTATCCAAAGGAACGGTCAGAGAGCGATCCACGGAGGTGGCCACGGCGCGGGTATTGCCTGTGGCCGAAAAATATGCCACGAGTGTTTTTGTCTTGCCGGTCGGCACTAAGTCGCGTGCATGGCCGGTGAAAATGCCGGCTATCACTGCGGTTCCGCAGACCAGGATTCGGGTGATCGCTTTCATGATTTCCATTTCTGATTTCGTTTACACCGCAAAATTACGTCGGCACTTTAATTTGCGAAATACACATTTTACTGATGAAATAACCTATTTTGCTGAACTTATCGCCCTATGGCTCAGCATCTAACACATTTTACCGAATCACTAACCAATCTTACGGATATCCCCGCGGGGGTATTGCTTGTAAGCGGCGGATATGATAATTTTGCAGAATAAATAAACCATATTATGCCTGACAACATAATCAGACTCGACACAATCGAAAAATATAACCGGATCCTGGGAGCGGAGACACTTCATCCGCTCGTGTCCATGACTGATCTTTCAAAACTGAAAAACATCCGTCATTGCCGGAAGGAATTCGGATTCTACTGTATATTCTATAAGGAACTGGCCTGCGGCACCATCCAGTACGGGCGAAGCAAATATGACTATCAGGAAGGGACTCTGCTATTCGTTTCCCCGGGACAGATTGCCGGCGTCGATGACGGAGGGGAGACACCGAATCCTCGCGGGCTGGTACTGATGTTTCATCCCGATAGCCTTTACGGGACACCCCTGGCACGCAGGATCAAGGATTACAACTTCTTTTCATACGACTCCAACGAAGCCCTGCATACGTCGGAGCGCGAAAAGCAGATTATACTGAACTGCTTCCGGGAGATAGGCGCCGAACTTGAACACGCCATAGACAAACATACCAAGCAAATCATCGCCTCCACGATTGAGACGATCCTGAACTATTGCACCAGCTTTTATGACCGTCAGTTCATAACCCGCGAAGTCCATAACCGCGGAATCCTGAGCCGCTTCGAGAAAACGGTCCACGACTGGTTCGAGTCGGGCAATGCCAGGGAACAGGGACTCCCCACGGTCCAGATGTGTGCCCGGGAAGCCTGCCTCTCCCCCAATTATTTCGGAGACCTTATCAAAAAGGAACTCGGCAAGACAGCTCAGGAATATATCCAGCTTTATGTAATCGACCGCGCTAAAGAACTGATTGCCGAAAACGAAATGAATGTAAGCGAGATTGCCTACGAACTCGGATTCAAATATCCCCATCATCTGACCCGCGTTTTCAAAAAAGTAACCGGTATGACTCCTAATGAATACCGGCTCAAAGCCGGCTAACGCCGGAGGATGGCAAGCGCGAAATTATATCATTATTATCCGCAACAATTACTTAATTCCAATATATTATGCCAAAAAAATCTATATTCACAAGTCTTCTGCTTGGTCCGCTCGCTCTGTTCGCGGTATCATGCGGCCATGAAGCGCAAACCGGAGAGCCGACCCAACCGGAATCCAACGGATTACCGGTCTATAATATCCCGTTCTCGGAAACCTCCACCGTTGACAAGACCCATAAGTCGGTGCTTGTTATCTCGGCCAGCCCACGCCGGGGAGGCAATACCGATTTGCTCTGCGATGAATTCGTCAAAGGAGCCACGGAAGCCGGGGGCCGCGTGGAGAAAATCTTTCTCGACGACTACAAGATAGATTTCTTCCATGAGGAACATAGCGTCAATCCCGACACAGTCCTGACCGAAGGGGACCAGGCTCCGATGCTGGTTCAGAAAATGTCAGCCGCCGACATTATCGTTCTCTCCAGTCCGGTCTATTATATGAATATCGATGGTCAACTTAAAACCCTGATGGACCGTTGTTATCATAACAAGGGGCTGGCGGGAAAGGAATTTTATTATATAACCGCCTGCGCTGACAACGACGAAGCCACGGCCGAAACGGCGATATTCGCTTTCCGAGGATTTGTAATATGTCTTCCCGACCCCACTGAACGCGGAAGCGTCAAAGCTATCGGGATAGGACGCAAAGGTGGTATCGAAGGTTCGCCGTATCTCCAGGAAGCCTACGAACTTGGCAAGACAATCTGATGTGCCACATCGGGCGTGAGCGACAGAATCAACTTATCGTTCTTTGTCAATCCCACGTTTAACAGACTGAATTTTCAAAATAGTTACCAGAATAGACTGAACAATGCAAACCGTAATACTTAGAGGGTGTTTCATAACGATTGTTAATTTGCAGGAAGCCTGTTCAAGAGCATTGCCATTCCTGCAATGATAACCATCTGTCGTGCGACCTCCAATGTATCCTCATAATTTCTGCATAATCGTCGGAAGTTGTCAAGCCAAGAGATAGAGCGCTCCGCTACCCATCTGCCTTTTGCGGGAATGAACTTTCCGTCAGAAGAACCCGACAAAGTGATTTCCACGTTCATGCCAAAAGCATTTCTCACAAGTTCAATCAAATCTCCGCGATAGTCTCTGTCTGCAAGAATCTTCTTGATGGCCGGGTGCGAGGCAGCAAGTAAAGCCAGAAGCATCAGACCGCCTTTGGAGTCATGTATGTTAGCGGTAGTTGTCTTGACATCAAGTAGATGTCCGTTCTTGTAAACTGCAATCTGCCGTTTAATTCCCTTGACTTTCTTGTTGCCATCAAAACCTTTCGGTGAGGGATATGAGGCAGCCCGCACACTTTGGGCATCGACAACCGCGACACTTGGTTCCGGAGCCTGACCTTCCTGAAACCGCACTTGTGCGACAAGGCTGTCAAGCAACTCCTTGAATTCGCCGATGGCACTCCATACACGGAAATAGTAATATACGGTCTGCCATGCCGGGAAGTCATGTGGAAGATTACGCCATTGACAGCCGGTCTTGTCCACGTATAAAACCGCATCAAAGACAAGAAAAAAATCATGTTTGCTCGTCCAATTATCCATTGGAATTGTTTCTTTTATGAAAGCTTTCTGTGCTTCTGTTAAATCAGAGGTGTACATTTCTAAATCCTTTCTTTTAATTGTCAACAAATAAACAATTTAGAAATGCCCTCTCCTTTAGCAGAGGCATTTTTGATGGGGATTCTTAACGGTTGTTATGAAACACCCTCTTAATATAATATTAAGGATTTTGAAATATTCATGAAACATTTTCTCGATTATTTTGCATTGTAAAAAGTAATTGAGAAAACAATGGAAATACTGTTTCTTTGTGTAGTGATTTTTCTGTTCCTGCTGGCCGTGTTCGACCTGTCGGTGGGAGTGAGTAACGACGCCGTCAATTTTCTGAATTCGGCGATCGGATCAAAAGCGGCATCGTTCAAGCGGGTGCTGATTGTAGCGTCAATCGGCGTATTTATCGGGGCCGCGATGAGTAACGGGATGATGGATATAGCCCGCCACGGCATCTTCCGTCCTGAACATTTCTCGTTCTACGAACTCATCTGCATCTTTATGGCGGTGATGGTCACTGACATCATCCTGCTTGACATCTTCAATTCACTGGGGCTGCCGACATCCACTACGGTGTCGATGGTCTTTGAACTCCTCGGAGCCACCTTCGTGGTAGCGCTCATCAAAATGGCCGGAGGTATCGGGCTGGGCTTCGATGACCTGCTGAACACGGAGAAAGCCCTGTCGGTCATTCTCGGTATTTTCCTGTCGGTGGCGATAGCATTTTTCTTCGGGACAATTGTCCAGTTCCTGTCGCGCATGATTTTCTCTTTCAATTACAAGAGCAATCTCAAGTGGAAAATCGGAATCTTCGGAGGTGTCTGCGCTACCGCGATAGTTTATTTCCTGCTTATCAAGGGGGCGAAAGATCTTACATTCATGACTCCCGAGGTCAAGACATGGATTAAAGAACATACAGGCACGATAATCCTCGGCTGTCTAGGATTCTTCACTCTCCTTATGCAGCTTCTCCATATATGCCGGGTAAATGTACTCAAGGTAATCGTTCTGCTCGGAACTTTCGCCCTTGCGATGGCTTTCGCCGGAAACGACCTTGTGAACTTTATCGGCGTACCTCTGAGTGGTCTTGCCTCCTACCAGGATTATGTCGCCAACGGAGGCGGAGATGCAGCAGGGTTCCTTATGGGATCTCTCAACGGTCCGGCCAATACGCCGATATATTTTCTCATAGGAGCCGGAGTGATCATGGTTGTATCGCTCGCCACCTCCAAAAAAGCTAAAAACGTCACCAAAACCGAAATAGGTCTCGGCTCCCAGCAGGGGGACGATGAGATGTTCGGCACTTCGCGTATCGGACGCCGCCTTGTCCGGTGGACGCTCTCTTTTCTTGCCTGGGTGCGACGGGTTACTCCGCTGCGTGTGCGCCGCTGGTTAAACAAGCGTTTCAATATTGACGAAACGATAATGGATCAGGGAGCTGCTTTCGACCTGATCCGCGGCTCGGTAAACCTTGTACTCGCAGGGGCACTCATCGCCTTCGGCACTTCTCTCAAACTTCCCCTCTCCACTACTTTCGTCACCTTCATGGTGGCAATGGGCACCTCCCTGGCCGACCGGGCCTGGGGACGCGAAAGCGCCGTTTTCCGTATCACCGGCGTTATCTCCGTCATCGGTGGCTGGTTCCTGACCGCCGGAGCGGCCTTTATAGGTGCCGGAGTGATAGTCGTAGCGATGTATTACGGCGGACACTGGGTAATGTTCCTCCTGGCGGCCCTCACTATTTTCCTTATCATCCACAGCAACCGGCGCTTCGGCAAAAAGACTGATGCAGAAAACGGCGATGTCCTCTTCCAGACCATTGTCTCGACTCAGGACAAATCCCGGACATGGCCTCTGCTGCAGATGTATATAACCGAACAGCAATATTCCTTTTTATCCTACGCGGAAGAAAAATACCGCGATATCACGCAGGCTTTCATCCATGAGAACGCCGGGACTCTGGGCAAGACCGAATCGAGCCTGGCCAAACAGAAAGCCGTGCTTAAAAACGCACGCCGGAAAGAGACAATCTGTCTGCGCCATCTCCCCCGCGAAATGGCAATCGAGAAAAGCGCATGGTTCTATCTCAGCAACAATCTGTGCATGAATATCCTCTACAATCTCCGGCGAATCAACGAAGTTTGCAAGGAACACGTGGAAAACAATTTCCATCCCCTGCCGCCTCGTTATGCCACAGAGTGTGAGCTGATAAGAACCCGTATCAGCATCCTCTTCAACGACACCCTGGCGCTCATGCGTTCCGGCGATCTGGAGACCATCGGTATGTTGCGGCAGCACTGCGACGAAATAAAGGATATCGTCTCCGACACCTACCACAGAGCGCACAACCAACTGCGCGACGGAGATACCTCGGCGATGGCGGTTCTTTACGTGTATGTAAATATGCTCCAGGAGACACAGGAAATGGTATCGTCTGTCCGCAAATATCTCCGGGCTTTCGCCAAACTCCGCGATTCTGAGTTCCGCAGCCGTCCGGCTCTCTCAGGCGCGTTGTCCTGACAAGTTCTAACGATAAACATCACCAGGGGCGATGGAGGCATAGGGCCTTCATCGCTGCCTGACAAAACTGTCTCTCATGAATCCATATATCATAACCACTCTCTTTCTTCTTCTCCAGACCGCCGCTGCAAGCTGCTTGCTGTTGCTAAAAAAACGAATTCCGGAAACTATGCGTGGAACAGCTGTCTCCTCCATCCCGGAGGATTACATAACATCCGCAGCCGGTCAATGCGGGGAGATCGTTTGTAACGCGCTTGACCGTATGGTCGACGGGAACTCTGCAGAAGTCTGTCACAACCGGACCGTATTTAACCAATGTTAAAATACTTTGCCAACCGGTCTTTCATCGCCAACTCATCTATTTCCTGTTATCATCCTTGTCTTTACCGTCAGCTCCGGCCCGGTTGTTTTTACGGACCTGCTCCTTGCGGAATTCCTTCCACTGGCGGTTCATGTTGCGGTTCATCTTATACCTGCGGATGCCGGTAATCGTCTTCAACAGGCCGAGGACCCGGTCCCCGAAATTCTGCCGGACCACTCCCCGGCCGATTAATCTGGAGTCAGGAGTAAGGGCAAGTCTGACACCCTCCCGGTCGACATTGTTTACCCTATCGACGAGCAGCTGTATCGAGGGTTGCAGCGGGGGCACTTCCATTGGCTCATAAATATCGATTTTGTTGGTGTTAAAATTATATTTTTCCCATTTCCGGGCCTCTTTTACGGTGATATATTCTTTGTCGGTCATATAGACTTCTCCGTAAGTACTGACGAAGAAAGGTTCGTTTACACGATTGAACCTGAACATCTCATGTCCCCGGCCGTTTGACTCGATATTGAACGTATAACCGGTAATATCCATTGGTGTCACTGAATCTCCCGCGATATTATCATAGCTGAGCCGAATTCTGAAATTATCGAATTCGAGGTCTTTCCGGAAGAATCCGCGGAAATCAGGCACCCATCGCCTTTCCTTTTTGTCGGCCAGGATGTCTACATCGACCGTTACCCGGGATGCGTTCTTCGTCCAGATTTCAGCTGGACTGTATTTCCCCTGAAGCGTGTCGCTTCCGCAGTCGAAACCGCCCAATATCTTCGGAATCTCAGCAGAGGGCGCCACTCCGACCCAGTCCGACCATGAAAAATGATGGTTGCTGACATCGCCGACACTGTCGAGTCCTTCGGAATTTGTAAAGCGGTAATACGACCGACAGGCCATTATTCTCGGAGTCGACCACCCGCGGAAGCGGACTTTCGGATCAGGCGTCAGCATATAGTCGACCATCTTTTCGCGGAAGAGAAAGACGGTGTCGGTATATGTCGTCATCGTCGAATATTCCCTGATGTATGCCAGCAGATGCAATACCTTGTGACGCGAAGACTCCACAGTGACTTCCGGCAGCTGAGCCATGTTGTCCCGGAGGAAAATAGTGTCGGATCCCGCTGCGGGAACTACCTTCTCTATAAATCCGAGATAACGGACTGTTATCGGATAGCAGCTTTCGGCAATGAACGGCAGACGCCCATTGGAGTTGCTTATGCCGATGGCATTGCCCTGCCGGTCGAATACTGAAGCACTCGGCAACGGAGCGTGGGTTACGGAGTCCGCCACAACCTGATTGAAAGCCTTTGCATCCATACCGCACCACGACGCGACGATGCCGAAAATAAGGGCTGAGATCAAATGTCTGCACATCTCTTTCATTGGTCTGTTTATTTCCTATTTGCCCGTACCGAAACGGGATGTATCGATTTCCGTTTCCCGGGGTTTGAACCCGTTGAATCTCCATACAAACGTCAGTTTCAGATTACGGGTCATGTCGCGCACTTTCATCCGGTAATCCTGACCGGCACTGTTGATGGTCATGGTCGGAGACCATCGGTTGAAAATGTCGTCAGCCTTCACGTCAAGTTCGCAGCAGCGTTTGTTGCCGAACTGCCATTTGATGCCGGCGTCGATTTTCCAGATTGCCGACAGGTCCGCGATTCCTTGCAAAGAGGGAGAGAGCCAGGCGATTCCCACAGTGAATGACACGGGACTGTTCCGGCCGAATCTGACAGTGTTGTTCAGAGAACCGTAGAAAACCCATTTGCGATTGTCGAAACTGATGTCATGGAACCGGTCGGCTTTCTCCCGCTGGTTGTAGATATTGACGGTTGCCGTTCCCTCCCATATATCGCCCCCTCGGAAAGGTGCATAAAGGTTGAGCCCTGCGGTACGTTTATAATTTGTGTTTATGGTCTGGAAAATCAGATTGAGTCCTTCGGGCGACTGATAGGGCAGCTGCACCGTCGCTTTGTCGCCATACTGAAAATACAGGGTCGCCACATATTTCTGATGCAGAATATAACTCGCCTGTGCCGAATAGTCGATATAGGGCTTAAGCGCCGGATTGCCTGTTACAGAAGAATAATCATTGATGTGGTTTGTCCCTCCGTGTAGTTCCCAGTAAGAGGGATAGACCCGCAGCGCGGTGACGTTCATCTGGAAGATGCTCGTCGGCGTCCTGTAATATGTAATTCCTAGTTGTGGAATAAAGTGCCAGTCGCTTCTGTAAGCAGAATGGAAATATTCTTCTTTGGCCGAGGCGTTGAAGGAGAGTCCCCAGTCGAACGACCGCCGGATACCAACATATCCGCTTGCAACATTTTCCCGCAGAACATCTCTGAAACCTGGGATTGCTCCGAAGCTGTAATCCTGGGAACTGTGGTCGGCGGAATGCTGGTATTCCGCGCCGTAATTAAGCTGCCACTTCCCGAGAGTATGCTCCTGGTCGACATATACGCGCCACTTGTCAATGCACTGTCTGTTGGATGACTCCAGGACCGGTATTCCGTCTTTGGAGAGAGACTGCCGCCGGTTTTCAGAATATCTTGTATAGTCACCTCCCGCAGTCATGCCGAACGGCGCTTTATATCTCACGGCTATATTATGATATTCCGGCGGAGATACATAACTGTAATCGTTCGTAAAATCCCCGAAAGTTCCTGAAGATAGGCTCCGGTTTTCGGCATCGGAGACAATCTGGCCGTTATAGATGACTTTTAACGTCTTCCAGGAGGCTGAGGCGAAAATCGTATTACTCCAGTTCCGGCTGACGCGACGCATATTGTCTTCAATCATGATGCGCGAGCCATCCAGCAGATGATTGGACCTCGTTTCTTCATTTCCCCAGGTTTTCGACCGGGAAAGTCCGTAGGTCAGATCGAACGTCCAGTCTTTCACCGCGTATGTAGCGGCGAATCCTGTACCGAAAGAAGCGTAATGCGCCTGATTATATCCTGCGCGGACCTGTCCCTGCAGTCCGTCAAGCGGCGCAGGCGTTTTGAGAATTACGTTGACGACAGCTCCTTCCACATGATATTGAGCCGGAGCGGAGTACATTATTTCCACCTTTTTCAGCCGGTCCACCGGAGTGGCATACAGCAGCTGATAGAGATTCTCTACCGGCATTTCTGTCAGTTCCCCGTTCAGAATTATGGTTACGCCCGACGCTCCCGCAAGACCGATCATGCCGTTATTGTCGGTTACCCCCGGCAGATACCCCAGCGCCTCAAGGATGTTGGTCACCGGTTTGTCCCTGACAATCGCAGGGAGGTCTACGGTCATGACGCCGTCTTCTCCCCTGACCTGCGGCTTCTCTCCTCTGACAACCACTTCCTCCAGTGTGCGGACAGGGACGGTGTCTGTCGCCGCCGTCTGTGCGGCAGCGGCCATCCCTGAAAATACGGAGACCAATAGCAATCCCTTTCTCATAATCATAGCTTTTGCCGGCAAATGTACAACGAATTTTTACTGTGTCTGCTATCCCTTCCCTTATTTAGTCTTAAATCATGATAAGTAAACGGGGGTATTTGGTGGATTTTTGTTAATTTTGCTGTCATGAAACGGTTCAGGACCATATCCACCATGTTTGTTGTTGTCATTGCGGTGATTTTTGGCTGCAATGTATTTTATCTTGTTAGTCTCTACGGTTCTATCCGGGATACTGTCGAGAAGGATGTGATGACGGCGCTGGCCGACGCTGATCTCGATGAATTGTGGGTAAGGGCTGAAAGAGCCAGTAACGAGGCACGCTCCCAGATCGCATCCGGCGAAAGGGAGGAATACCGTCAGGGGGAAATCTCGGCCGGGATGCATGAGGGAGGCACATTAAAGACTACCACCACTTACGCCGACGGTACCGTTGCAGAGGATTCCCTCCCGATCCAGGAAGAATCTTTTAACAATATGTTCGCACAGATCGTGGGACGGCAGTTCCACTCGGTCATTGATCCGTATCTTGAAATGAATCTGGGGGTAATGGACAGCCTGCTGACGCGTCAGCTGAATGCACGGTACATCTATCCTGACTTCGTGGCGACGGAGATTATCGGACCGGACGGGAAAATTGTACAGTACAACAGCGAATTCAGGACGGGGGATTACGACGAATTCACCTATTGTTTCAATCCGGAGAAAGGCCTGGCCTATCGCCTTTATATAACTCCGCTGACCAAGCATATCTTTGCCGAAATGTCCGGAGTGATCGTTACGGTGTTCCTGCTTATGATATCGTTCGGAGCCGCTTTCTGGTATCTGTTACATACGGTTTCCCGTCTGCGTACCCTTGAGGAAATGAAAGACGATTTCGTAAGCAATATGACCCACGAGCTTAAAACTCCAATCGCGATTGCTTATTCGGCCAACGATGCGTTGCTTAATTATGACGCCGACAGAGATCCGGCAAAGAAAGAACAGTATCTGAGAATTGCCAACCGGCAGTTGAGACGGCTCGGAGAACTGGTGGAGAACATCCTTGCCACGAGTATGGAACGGCAACGCACCATGCGCCTGAATCCCACGACGGTCTGTCTACATCCGTTTATCCGGGAGATTGCCGCGTCCCAGCAGATGAGAGACGACAAGAGAATAGCCATTGCAGTGGAAGGTCCGGAGGATATATCGGTCGAAGCCGACCGCAGCCATCTGGCCAATGTGCTGAACAATCTTATCGACAATGCAATCAAGTATTCGGATGACAGTGTGAAAATAACGGTGAAATATGATAATGAAAAGATATCGGTAACGGACAACGGAATCGGAATTCCCCCGAAAGCCATCCCCTACCTTTTCAACCGGTTCTACCGGGTCCCTCACGGTGACCGTCAGGATGTGCGTGGCTATGGTATAGGACTTTATTATGTGAAAAGCGTTCTCGACAGAATGGGATGGTCCATAAGAGTGAAAAGCAAGGAAGGTGAAGGGTCTCGCTTCACAATATTTTTCAGAAACGACGGACAGACAATTCAGGAATGATGAACGGAAAAATACTTTTTGTAGAGGATGAAGAGGACCTTGTGATGATTGTCGCCGATACCCTCAGAGGTGAGGGTTACAATGTAACGACCGCAGCCGACGGCCGGGAGGGACTAATGCGCTTCAAAACCGAAGGAGCGGATATCGTGGTGGCCGATGTTATGATGCCCCGCATGGATGGTTTTGCCATGGCCAGGGAAATCCGGAAAATCTCTCCGAAGGTTCCGCTGTTGTTTCTGACGGCCAAAAGCACCATCGATGATGTCGAAAAGGGATTCGAGCTGGGCGCAAACGATTATCTCAAAAAGCCGTTTGAACTGCGGGAGCTGATAGTAAGAATCAGGGCGCTTCTCCGAAGCAATTCCGGTACCAGCGGCAAGGATGTCGGTTTCAAAATCGGGAATTATGACTTCCGGATAGCCACCCAGATATTGGCCATCGACGGCCGGGAAATCCCCCTCACCTATTTTGAAGCCCGGATTCTCGAGCATCTGGCCGCAAATATCGGTAAGACCGTCGATGCTTCCGAACTGATGCGTGCCGTATGGGGAAACGATAACCCGAGCAACAGAAACTCCCTCCACGGTTATATCCACAAATTGCGCCGTACTCTCCGGCAGGACCCGACGGTAGCGATAATTAACCAGCGGGGATTCGGCTATATGCTGACAATCAAATCAGAGGTGCCGGCATAAAACAATTTTGAACAGTTATTTATCTGAAATGGAACCGAAAGCACAGGAAACAACAACCGATACAGCGACCTGCCTGAACTGTGGAAGCATTTGCCGGGAGAACTATTGTCCCCGGTGCGGACAGCCCGCGCAGACTCCGCAACGAATCACTATGAAAACTTTCTGGAAAGGGGTTGCGCTTAGTTTCGCCCGTATGACACCCGGTTTCTGGAGTACCTTCGTAGGGCTGCTGATTCATCCCTGGGTGGTAATCCGGGAATATCTGCGGGGAAAAAGAGTCAAGTATTCCCCTCCCGTCACTATGGTGATACAGCTGCTTCTCTACTCAACATTTATCTATACTGTCCTGGGACATATCCTCGACATAGATTTCTTCAGTATGTACTCCGGCGGGAAAACGGAAGAGGAGACCGGCAACTGGCTGCTGAATCTGATTCTGTCCTCTGATGTCCTGTTCAAAATTCTGATAGCCTGCTCCATCGCCATAAACTGCTATGTAGCCTACCGCAACAAGGGACGGCGCCGGTATAATTTCTATGAATTCCTTACGGCAGCGATTTACATGGGATGCTGCTTCTCGATTTACAACAATCTTCTCCGGCCGCAGGATCTGATCGGCCCTGCAGTCGGCACGTGCGTCAAAATCGGCGTGGCCCTGATTATCGGGACCGTCACCCTGTTCAAGGCTTTTCCTATGACACCCTGGTGGAGGAAATGGCTGACATGGTTGTGGTTCCTGACTCTGAATATCCTTTACGCAGCCGCAATCCTCGTTCTCTTTACCATGATCTATATCATAAGACATCCCGAAATGCTGGAGCCAGCATGACACATTTTTCCCGAATATCATCGTCCGAAGCAGAAAAGCTATCCGTCAGAACGGGCGATGATTCGGGATTTCAATAAACGGATACAGAATCGGAAGCTGCTTTTGATCCGGAATATTTCCGGAATCGGAATAAACCTGTTTCGGACCGGATGAGAACCGTGGCCGGTCAAGCGAGCATGAAGCTATCCGGAGTTTGTCGAAATACATAGGGTTGGAGTTCAGCCGGTCGACAAGCACGTTCAGCCGACGTCTCTTTTCCCTTTCCTCCGGGGAGACGAACAGCCCAGGCTGTACCCCTTCCAAGGGTACGGTCTCGGTAATATAGACTCCGGCGCGACGGTACAGGAGCCCACGCCGGTATATAGAACGCAACAGCTTTACGCTCATACCGATCAGTGTCATCTGATCGTTCGTGGGTTCTTCCAGCGGACTGTATGCACTGTTATAGTATTGTTCGATATCCGTGCGGTAGGTATTTGTCTGGATAAAGACAGAGACCCCTTTGGCTGCCGATCCCTGGCGGCGCAGCTTCCGGGATGCGATAGTCATGAATCCGGAAACCGCTTCCTCCAACTCGGGGAGTCCGGTGACCGAAGGAGTAAACGTGCGCGTAGTGCAGATCTGTTTCCTGACCTGATATTCAGGGTCGCGTTCCACACAGGCTACCCCGTTAAGTTCCTCCCAGGTACGCATCCCGATGACATTGACCAGCCTTCCGGCTTCTTCCCGTGTAAGGTCTGCGAAATCTATCGCTCTCCGGATACCGACTTGACGCAGACGGGAGGCGAGCCGGCGACCGATTCCCCAGATTTCATCTATCTCGGTCAGCTCAAGCGCCTTGCGCCGGCGAGTCTCGTTATCAATAAGGCACACAGCCCGGTAACCGGGATATTTCTTCGCAAAACGGGCCGCAACTTTCGCCAGGGTCTTCGTCGGGGCCACACCGAGCGATGTCGGAATCCCCACATTGCGGCGCACACGGCGAACGATTTCCCTCGCCGTAGTCTCAATAGCCGCAATGTCTGCAACCGGAAACGAAATGAACGCTTCGTCTATGGAATAGACTTCGATATCGGGCACCACGCTTTCGATGGCAGCCATTACACGGGCGGATAAATCGCCGTACAGCCTGTGATTGCCTGAAAGAGTTATTACATTGTTGCGGCGCAGGAGTTCGCGTACTTTGAAAAGTGGCATCCCTCTTTTCAGTCCCAGGGATTTCGCTTCATTGGAGAGCGCTACCGCGCATCCGTCGTTATTACTGGCGACAACAACCGGACGTCCCGAGAGGGCGGGATTGAAAACCCGCTCGCAGGAAACAAAAAAATTATTACAGTCAATCAGTCCGAACATCAGGATTTTGCTTTTTCAACTCGTTCCATCCTCAGGGGGCACTCCGGAAGCCGTCTCCAGCCGGACGAAAACACAGGCGGTATGCCAGAAGCCTTACAGCCTGGAATACCGCCTGTGATATAACATGAATGGTGTTCCATAACGGTCCATCCTGCCGAAAATCAGAACGCTTGACAGAATCTGGATTTTGACACAGTACCCCGCCTGTCCTTAAAGCTGATGCTGGGGACGGAGCAGATCGTTGACAGTCTTTACGGGATTGAACGTCTCGATAGGCACTTCCACGAATGCGGTGTTCCAGTCGCTCATAGCGCCGTTCCACAGACCGGGAAGTTCCAGGGCTTTCAGACTGCGGCCGTGGAGCGACTTGGAGGATATGAAGCCTGTCTCGGCATCCACGTGGGCCGGAAGGTCATATTTTCTTCCCTCCGCGTCGCGGAGATAACATACCAGGTCAACCGGATTGAAGTGGGTGGCTTTTGACATCATGGTCTTGTTTTCCTCCTTGCTCAGGTCAATCTGGGAACTTTCCAGAATCTGGAGCGAACGGGAACCGTCGGCGTTGAACGCGATATACGGACCTCCGCCCGGTTCCCCTTCATTGCGTACCATTCCGCAGACACGCATAGGCCGGTCGAGTTTGGCACGGAGATATGCCGCGAGATCCTCCCCTTTGAGCGTCTCCAGTTCGGGCGCCTCGAAGCAGAAATTGCGGCGCAGGAAGCCGGCGATTTCCTCAAGCTGTTCTTCGGAGTAGGAACGCGAATCAATCAGGCGGATATATTCAACGGCCTTGTCATGCAGTTCCATCAGGTAACCGGCGATTACTTTCTTGAACTGGAGGGTGGCTCCGCGGCGTGAATCGGGCACAACATTGTCGATATTCTTTATGAACACCACCGTAGCGTCCAGATCGTTGAGATTCTGAATCAGGGCGCCGTGACCGCCGGGACGGAAGACAAGACTGCCGTTCTCCCGGAAGAGGGTGTTATCCTCATTTACTGCGACGGTGTCGGTTGAAGGCTTCTGCTCTGACATGGTCACATTGATTCTGACGTTCATCCGCTCTTCTATCGCCGGGATGGCCTGCTGAAGTTTGCGGCTGAACGCATCGCGGTGAGAGGGAGAGACGGTCAGATGCATATTGACGGTGCCGTCGGCCTGGCGTGCAGACTGCGCGCCTTCCATCAATTGCTCTTCCACGGGTGTGCGTGTGCCGTTGTCGGCGCGGTGGAATGTCAGCAGACCTTTCGGAAGATTCCCGTAATTGAGTCCGTCGGCGGAAATAATGCCGCGGATCACATCCTTCTGGCGTCCTTCGGCCAGGAGTTCATCCACTCCGTTCCCCGTAGTCTTGCGGAGAACGGAGTCAAGTTCGTCAAAGAAAGCGACATTATGGATATCTTTCAGCAGCCGGTCGACATCCGAACCTTCCGGAGCTTTATCCTCCGACCCGTCGACGAAGCTGAAAAGCGCCTTGAACATACGGGAAGCAGCTCCGGAGGCGGGTACGAACTTGCAGACATCTCCGCCGTCGGCCAGATATTTGTTCCAGCGGGCTACGGCCTGTTCTTCCTGCTGCGGGGTAAGCACTGTGATTCCTTCTCCGGGACGGGCTGAATCATAGATTTTCAGAAAAGGGAAACCGGTCTTGAACCGTTCCACCTGGCTAAGAAGCTGTTCTTCGCTGACTCCGCGGGCTGTCAGCTGGACTTTGTCTTCTGCAGATAACATATCGGTAAATGTAGGTTAATTGTGTCGTTAAGGTTTTGCTACAAAGTTACGATTTTCCCGTCAGTCATACAAAAAAATCCTCCGGTAATTCATGCCGGAGGACGATAAAGTGTCCGTTCCTGATAAAGGTTGACTCGGTTTGTTGGTTTAATGTATATTGGTTGACTCGGGAGTTTGACACTTTTGTTCTTGACAAAGATTTGATAACTTCATTATATTGCCATTGAGGTTATTCTGCCGCATCTTTTTTGTCAGATTTTTTCAATACGAGTATGCTTAGTTCATACAGTCCGTATATAGGGAATGTTACAAGAAAGAGCGTAAATATGTCAGGAGGGGTTATAATTGCTGCCACAATCATTATCACAATAAGGGCATATGGTCGAATTTTTTTTAACAATGGAGCATCAACCCATCCCATTTTTCCTAATATGTATATGATAATTGGAAGTTGGAAAAGTATTCCAGTTAGGAATACAAGGGTAGAGAAAGATGATATGTAAGAGTCCAAAGTAATCGTATTGATAACACATTCATTAACCTGATAGGTCGCTAAGAATCTGAATGATATAGGGAAAAGTATAAAATAGCTAATCAATACACCCAATAAAAACAAGGCGTAAATAATACAGGCTACCGCGACAGAGTATCGTTTTTCATTTTCATACAATGCAGGAGATATAAATTTGAATAACTCAAACAAAATATAAGGGGAAACGAACAATATCGCTAATAAGCATGACACATATATATGAGTCATGAATTGAGAAGAAAGTTCGGTACTTATAAGAGATACGTCTATGTCTGCAAAATGACTCTGAATATTTAATTTGGCAAGTAAAGACTCAATAAATGTAAAAGTTGCAAAGTCTGAATTTCTCGGAGCCAATAAAAGTGTAAATGTCTCTTTTTTGAAACAAAAAATTATAATTGTCAATATCAATATGACAAGAATAATTCGGAAAAGCATCTTGCGTAAAACCTCAAGATGCTCTCCCGTTGTCATCAATCCTGAGCCATTATCACTTTGAGTCATGGTTTGCAGAATCTACCGTGGAGTGTGTGCCGGATTCTTTCATTTTAGATTCAACACGACGTTGTACTTCTTCATCAACGCGACGCTGCATTTCTTCTTCGGTCGGCTCGTTCATGCCTTCTTTGAAACTCTTGACGCCTTTACCCATGCCTTTCATAAGCTCAGGCAATTTCTTTCCGCCGAATATAAGGAGAATCACTGCACAGATGAGAATTATCTCAGTTGCGCCAATCATACAGATAATCATGATGGAACTATTAATGAGATTAGACAAGTGTTAAAATCTATCTCCCAGTGTCCGTTTTCATCGGACTCCCACGAGTATTTCGCTGCCATTCTTGACCACCAATTTTGGAAGTCTGAGCCAGTCTTGCCGAGGTCTTTTACGAGCTTTTCATATAGCTCTATATTATCGGGTGTTAGAACTTTTGCCAGTTCGTTGAGCCCGTTTCGACGCTCAAACAGTGCTTGAATTTCATCGCGTTCTGTTTCAGATACGCGGCCTACTACTTTATTCATGTTTATAATTTTTCGAAAGGGTCAAGATATGAAATTTCAGGTATTTCTGTTCCCGGTAAAAACTCTCCAATCCCGCGCAAGCCTGCAAGCAGTTCGCGCGAAGCGTTTCTTTCAAGATGAGAAATTACGCACTGGATATGTCCGGGAGTATTAACTTCAAGTGTCTTTACATTATTAAGCCACACGCAGCGATGACAATGCCATGCATCGCACTTTCTGCATATCGGAGCATAATCGAGTTTATATAACTGCGGATTCTTTATACTGATACCATCAGAAACAGAACCGCAATTAGATTTTCCTCCATAATAGAAAGCAGGACAAACATAGAATTTGCCGTCAGGAGCGACTATTATGGTTTCTTCTCCTGCATTGCAGTTGTTCATTGCCGTTAACATAAGCCTGTCAGTCAAAATGTTTAATTGAGGCATACGTTCACCGGCTTTGCATCTCTGCAATATGGATCCAACTAATTCTTTGAGAAATTCGCGATATGAGCAGGTGTCGCTGTCTGACATAGAGGCAATATCCGTAATTACGAGATTAACTCGTTCAATATCAAAGACAATATTCGTGATTTGTTCTATTCCGCTCAATAATTCGGGTATGGATGTTCTTAGAACCACATTGGCCGATTGCACTTGTGAAAAGTCGGACAATTTTCCGACTGCAATATCATCGGCATCTGCCAGACAAACCGGCTTAATGTTGGTATGGTCAATACTATTAATCAATTCTACGTATTCACGAGGAATTGAGTAGTTTGGATACACGAACTGTATTCTCAGATTTTCTTTCATTCCGAAAGTTATAGCCTTTGCCAAATCCTCAAGGGCAAGAAGTCTCGGAGTGCGTATTTCTGCTTCGTAATGGCAATATGCCGTTGAAGTATCATCCAGTAATATTACAAGATATTTCAGCATGGCTCATTGTTTTTTACGGATGGTTTATTGGACTCGAACTCATTTCGCTCTCCCAGTAACTCTAATTTACGAAACAACTTGTTCCAATAGTAGTTATTGGCGCGAACTCTAGATTTATGCATTTTGCAAATTGCCGTAGAACGTTGAAAGATTGTCGGAGTATCTGCGGCATCGTAATTCTCGCCTTGACACCATGCACAGCCGCTTGCCACCTCGCACTCTATACATTCACGAGGCGATTGTGTCGTACGATCAAGTGTAAGGAACGGACGCAATTTGTCCTTGTCTATTCCTGACTGAATATTTCCGATGATAATAGGCTGCTTTGATCGCAAGGAATATGCAGCAAATCTCGTACACGGATAGAAATTTCCGGCGGCATCAATGGCTAACATCTTTCCGGCACCGCACCAATTCTGATTATCATTTTCAGGATTGAGAGGTTTACCGATTGTTTCTGAGAAGAAAGAGCAAGCATATTCCTGATACCAACCTCCGTCAATAATTGCATCGGCAAGTTCAGTAAGTTGTTGCTCAAAAAGGATGTCATCGCCATCTTTCCAAACATCCTCGAATACAACATTAATATTTACTTCGTGTATGCCGAGAGAATATAGATGTAGAACACTTTCCTTAATGTATGGTATATCAGCAGAACTAATGGTTACTTTAGTTCCGGCATTGGGGAATTGAGATAGCCACAGAGGTATGTTTCGTACAACATCTGTGTAACTGCCGCGCTTATCTCCGACACCTTTCCAAATACGATTCAAATCGTGCTTCTTTTGAGTGCCATCAATGGTGATTCCGATTGAGAGATGAGATTTATTTTTCTTGATAAACTTCTGCACTTTTTCAGAATCATAATTAATGCCATTGGTAGAGAAACTGAATCGGTAGGAATTGAACCAATGATGGTTTCGGCGATACATTTCTGTTTTAAGATAGTCGCAGATTTTGTCAATTAATTCTATCTCAAGAAATGGCTCGCCACCGATGAAGTCCCATATTACAGATTCTTCCTTGAAATCTGCTTCATATTCAAGTATATAGTCAATGGCGGCTTTAGCCACTTCCCACGTCATACGCTCTTTCTCGTTCTTCCCTACGAGATAGCAATACTTACAAGCGAGCTGGCAGTCCTTAGTGACGATAAACGTAATATTTTTCGCCATGCCTTTTTGCCAAGGTTCGGGATTGATTTTGTATGGTTGCATAATAAACGAAATCTTTTAATCTATTCATAGGTAGTAAAATATGAACTGCTACCAAAGCATCCACTTTTACAACCGCCTCGGCAATCGGTAGAACAGCCGCTTCCACAGCTATATTGACAATTTCCTTGACAACCTGAACGGCAACCACCCTGACAGCCATAAGAACATTGGCCTTGACAACTTGTGGTGCAATCACTTTGACACATCAAATCGCATTTGCCGGTGCATCCTGCAATACAGCCATTTCCACAATTTTGGCCACAACCACTTGAACATTGTTGTCCACAACTACTTGCGCATTGCTGCTTACATGTTGTAGTACAAGAGGTCTGACATCCTCCCGCACAATCGCCTGTGCAACTTCCTCTGCACTCACCCTTGCAACTTCCAGTGCATGAAGTCGTACATAAGCCTGTGCAACTTCCTGGGCAATAGTCTGGAGCAGGTTCAGATGCAGCTCTTAGCGAAGATGGCACACCCATAAGTGCAATACCTCCCAATATAGGAAGAATACGTCCGGTTGCTTTCCTGAAAAAGTCTCGCCGACTTACCCTTTCATCTTTATCTAATCCCATTTTAGTCCTTGAATTGAAATTTCTACAGCTATATTGTCAAACGCGATAAAATAAATTTCAGGGTGTTTTTTATATGGCAATATCCGTATTTCGCACACGGTATGGCGTAATACTGTTGGTGTTTGATCCGACCTTGGATTAGGAATGACGAATACCGATGCTTTAGATAAATCTTCTGCCGTTGGATACCGATCACTTACATAGTAATCAACAGTACCATAATAAGAGAACGATTGTTTATTTTTATAATGTTCTTTTATTTCCTTCTTTGTCGGTTTGCAATAGTTATTGATTTGGAACTTAAAAAACTTAATGCCACCTGCACTTTTTAAAACAAGTCCGGAATCATCAGTGTACTTAGAGATGCGTCCTGGACAAGATTCCCAAGAGGACCAAGAGCCCTTATAATTGAAACATACTTGTTGAGCATTGGTAACAATAGAGCATACCAATATTAAAAATACGAGAATTTTTCGCATGATATAGGTCAATTAAGCAGTTCATGTTTTACGATATAATTTCGCCACTGGAATTTCGCCCACATTATGTGAGCGAAATTCCAATTATGCCAATAGTATGGTTGGGAGATTTAGAATGAGTTCATGCTGCTACAACCACCGCTACAAGATCCTTGGCAATAGCCTTTACAGGTGTTTTGACAAGAATACGAGCATGCGCCACCGCAGCCGCCTTTACAACCACCAGAACATGTACCAGTACAACGGCTGGAACATGAGCCAGAACATGAATAACTACATCCATATTGGCAATATTCGCCTCCGGATTCAGCCGCCTTTGAGATGAACGGCACATTGGAAAGAAGTGAAGCACCCAAGATTGGTAACGCTGCTTTTGCCGCCTTTTTGAAGAACTGGCGGCGAGATTCCAGTTCCTCTCTATTCTCGTCCTTCATTGGATTTGATATTGAGCCCTATAGCTATCTCTTGAGTCAGGCGATTATAAAAAAAGCGTGAGATGCTATACTTGCTGCTCAATCCATTCATAGAGGCTCTCGCATTGCCCATTGGAGTAGAAAGAGCAACGCCGAAGCCTCACGCCGTATGATATGCAAATTGGAGGTTGCAAACTGCAATCTCTTAAATATCATACCCGAAGACATCTACCGTTGCTGCATTCTCGACTCCAATAATGAATTTGCGAGATTCCTATGAATCAAGAATTGCGCTAAGTAAACGCTTTTAACTATGTCTGCATCCCGCCCACAAGCCCATATCGGACTTCGGCAGACGATATGCATTTGCAAAGTTACTAATTTATTCTGATATAGTTGTAATGCGAGTGAAAATATTTATTGACAGTGTCAAAGCAACACCGCTCATTGGCAGCGAAAAAGTGTCGTGAAAGGGGAATTTTTCACAGTCGATGTAGAAAGTATCGAAAGCGTCCGAGACGTCTCGGGAGTTTGACACATGTGTTCTTGAAAAAATAATTTAAAAATTTGACACTAAATATTTTGCAGTGTCAATTCTATTTTATACTATTGTTGTATTTATTGAACTCTATGTTAAGTTGCAACATCCCGACCCGATAAAATATACTACCCATCTTTGACACCCTATATAGCCATACAAAAAAATCCTCCGGTAATTCATGCCGGAGGACGATAAAGTTTTATGAAAATATTATGAAATCCGGACACGAACACGGAGTAGCGACGAACCGGGGATTTCAGTCGGAGGTCAGTTATACTGGGGATTGACGGGATGGTACAGCCAGTTACGGTAAGGCTTTCCCAGCAGACGTACTATCCGGTACCAGAAGGAATCGCCGTCTTCACGGAAGATTTCCTCATTGGCCGGTTTCGGAGCGACAGCCCATACGTGTTTCTCTATCTCAGATTCCAGCTGATAGGGGTCCCAGCCGCTGTAACCGACGAAAAACCGCATCTTGCCGTCCGTCTCAAGGCCCATATTAACGTAGGCTTTCACCTGCTCGAAGTCGCCGCCGATATAAAGATTCTCGGCAATCCGGCGCGAACCCGAGAACTCCTCGCCGAGAGTATGGAGATAAAACAGCCGGTCGCAGGAAAGCGGTCCGCCGCAATAGATCGGAATATCCACTTCCTCGTCCACCCCCTCGATAGCGTCTCCGAGGGTATAGCCCGTAGTCTTGTTCAGAACAAGCCCCATCGAGGATTTTCCGCGTTCATACTCCACCAGGGAAATCACCCCGTGGTTGAAATATTCCTCGCGCAGGAAAGGCTCAGCCACAAGAATAGACCCTACACGAGGCTGTCCCGTAGGCAGATTTATCCTGAACAAAGATGAATCCAGATTGGGCATTTCTATTTCCATGGCTATCCTCCTTAGTAATATTACACGAATTCCGAAAAGAAAGCTGCTTACGTATCCGTTACGCGGCAATTACAAATCAGTCCTCTTTTGTGGCGAAGTTAGCACTTATTTCTCAGAGAACCAAATTTTTTCGGAAAAATCAGCGGATTGACCCAAATTTGTGTCAGACATTGAGGAAACGCTCCGCATCGATGGCGGCGCGGCATCCCGAACCGGCGGCATTGACCGCCTGCTGATATATCGGATCGGCCACGTCTCCGGCTGCGAAAACGCCGTCTACCGAAGTCTGGGTCGAGGGGGAGGCCACGTTGATATACCCCTCCGGATTGAGTTCGAGCTGGCCCCGGAACAGGTCCGTGTTGGGTGTATGGCCTATCGCGAGGAAGAATCCGTCGATGTCGATATCGAAATGACGTTCGCGGTCGGTACCTTTGAATTCCACAAGATGGGCGCCCTGGAGAACTTCATCTCCGAAAAGGCCGGTGGTATTGCAGTTGAACAGGATTTCGATATTGTCCCGGTCTTTAAGACGGGCCTGCATTACCTGTGATGCACGTAGGTAATCCTTGCGTACAATCATATATACTTTAGATGCCAGTCCCGAAAGGTAAAGAGCCTCCTCACAGGCCGTATCGCCTCCGCCGACAACCGCGACACGCTTCTTACGGTAGAAGAATCCGTCGCAGGTGGCACACGCCGAAACGCCGAGCCCCATGTATTTCTGTTCGTCGGGCAAACCAAGGTAACGGGCGGCCGCTCCGGTAGCGATAATCACCGTATCAGCCTTGACCTCACTGCCGTCGCCGACTGTAAGAGTAAAGGGTCGTTTTGAAAAATCCACTGACGTAACTACGTCGGTCACTATCCTTGCGCCAAATTTTTCCGCCTGACTGCGCATCTCCGATACAAGTTCTCCGCCCTGTATTCCGGAAGGAAATCCGGGGAAATTTTCGACTTCGGTGGTGGTGGTCAGCTGTCCTCCGGGCTGCATACCCTCAAAAAGAACCGGCGACAGGTTCGCCCGGGAGGCATATACTGCGGCAGTATATCCGGCGGGGCCACCTCCTATGATAACACACTTGGATGATAATTCACTCATAATCAGATATTATTTCTTTATTTCTTTTAATATCCGTCAGCGCAGGTCAACGACCTCCACTCCGGGATATTTCCGGGAATCAAACCGGAAAAGGCTCTGGGGCTTGGTCTTGCCTCCCTTGACGGATGAGATTTTCACCGTAACCGTGCGGCCGTTGCCGTCTTTCACTGTCAGTTCCCTGGGGAGGGATGTCGAACTGTTAAGCACTACGGTCGCGGAAGCCAGACCGGGTGATTTCTTCTTAGGAACAAGTTCTATCTTCTCCTCGCCGGGAGTGGCTTTCAGACGCCTGAAAGTAAAATTCCGGTTCAGTCCGGACAGGAGCGACAGTGGGTTCGACTGGGCAAGTTCTTCGGCGGTTGGCTCGGTGACATTTACCTCTCCGGCCGACACTGCGTAGGTCCATTGGGTCTGCCCGTCATACCAAATCTTCATCTCGGGGGTGGAAAGATGAAACATCTTTCCCGCGACGGTCATGCTTCCTGACGATGAATTGCCGTTCTGCCATACAGTAAAGACAATATCAAGCGACGGATTCTTCTTCATCGCACCGACCATCTTCTCGATCGAAGCCTGGGCCGACGGCTGGGCTGCACGCAGGGCCAGCGGACACATGATGAACACCGCGACCAGAAAGGAAAGGAGATATGAGACTGTCTTTTTCTTCATAATGTCAGAAATCGTTGTTGACTTTAATCAGGCTTCCGAGCTGCATGGAGTCCACAAGCACGCTACGCGCTTTCCCGCCGGTGGCAGGTCCGACAATCCCGGCCGCCTCAAGCTGATCCATAATCTTGCCCGCACGGTTGTATCCAATAGAATAACGTCTCTGCAGGGAAGAAGTTGATGCGATTCCCGTCTGGACGATAATCTGGGCGGCTTCCTCGAACAATGGATCGCGGTCGGTCAGGTTCCCGTTGTTCCCCCCGAAGGCTACCTCGGCTTCCTCTCCGACAGGTTCGGGAAGATAATAGGCGTGTTCGTAGCCGGGCTGGGCGTCGATGAAATCGCAGATTCGGTGTACTTCCTTGGTGTCGATATAAGCACATTGCACGCGCTCCATCATTCCGTTATGGGAGAACAGCATATCTCCGCGTCCGATAAGCTGATTGGCTCCCGGGCAGTCCAGGATGGTGCGGGAGTCGACCATCTGATTGACACGGAAAGCCACACGACCGGGGAAGTTGGCCTTTATAAGGCCGGTGATTACGTTCGTCGAAGGACGCTGGGTAGCGATAATCATGTGCATACCCACGGCGCGGGCCATCTGGGCGATACGGGCTATCGGGGTCTCCACCTGCTTGCCCGCCGTCATAATCAGGTCGGCGAACTCGTCGACGATGATTACAATATAAGGAAGATAGCGGTGACCTTTCTCGGGATTGAGTTTCTTCTGAACGAACAGCTCGTTGTACTTCGTCACCTTTACCACGTGGGCGTCTTTCAGCAGGTCATAGCGGCGCTCCATTTCCACGCAGAGAGAGTTGAGCGTGCGGACAACATTGTCCATGTTCGTAACGATAGCATCCTCCTCGTCGGGCAGTTTCGCCAGGTAATGACGTTCCAGGGAGTTATAGAGGCTGAATTCCACGCGCTTGGGGTCAATCAGCACGAACTTCAGTTCCGCCGGATGTTTCTTGTAAAGCAAAGAGGCGATAATGGTGTTAAGACCGACGGATTTTCCCTGTCCGGTAGCACCGGCCACAAGCATATGAGGCATCGCGGCAAGATCGGCGATATAGACTTCATTGGTAATCGTGGCGCCCATCGCCATGGGAAGTTCATATTTACATTCCTGGAAGTCGCGGGAGGAGAGAATCGTGTGGATGGCCACCGTCTGCGGGTCATGGTTGGGGACTTCGATACCGACAGCGCTTTTGCCGGGAATCGGAGCTATGATGCGGATTCCCTTTGCTGAGAGAGTCATCGCTATATCATCCTCGAGACGCTTGATTTTGGCGATACGCGTACCCTCGGCAGGGACAACTTCAAAAAGAGTGACCGTCGGACCCACTTTCGCCTCAATCTTGGTAATTTCGATATCAAACTGGGCCAGGGCCTTGATAATCCTCTCCTTGTTGGCATCCTGCTCCAGGATGTCATAGCTTTCGGTCTGAGGTTCTGCCTCGTTAAGGAGGTCGCATCCTGGGCGACGGTAACGCGATAGTTCGGCAGTGGGGTCATACAGCGTATCCGCACCGATATGTTTCGGATCCGCGGACTCGATGGTGTTGGCCGTTACATCGAACGCGGGACCTTCCTCCTCCGCCTGTCGGGTTGTATCCTGTTCGGTCTGAGGTTCCGCAGCGGTCTCCCGGTCCTTTGTTCCGGGGGTCGGGACATCAGCAGGCTGCATCCGTGCGACCTCCACAGGAGAGTCAGCCTCGGGGACAACAGGACGATATGCGTCCGTTTGGCGAATACCTTCCTCCCCAAGGTGTTCTTCCGTCAGCTGACCGGTCAATGCTGCGGCAACTGCGGAAGCAGGCTTGCTTTCCTGCACCGGAACTTGCGCCTCCGGCTCTTCGGTTTCAGGTTCCATTTCAAGAATTTCCTCTTCTTCGGCGACTGGCGTATCAATATTCTCCGGGAGAGAATCGGCCGCCTCCGGGTAGCTCTCCTCTTTTTCGGAAGAAATGGCATATTCATCGGTGTACTCTTCTACTTCCTCGTCAAAACCCACGGAAATCGGATCTCTGCGGGGACGATCGGGATCTTCCTCGGCGGCATCCGTTGTATCTCCGTCACTTTCAGGAGACTCCTCACCGAGAGCGGACTGCTGCATGGCAGCCACCACACGGGCCTGTGCTTCCTCGCGCTCAAGGCGAATCTGCTCGGCTTTTGCCCGGCGGGCTTTCTGGAAAGACTTATATTTGTTGTAGAAGACCACGAAATCATTCAGATAGACATACACGACGGCCGAAATCAGAATCACCGAAACCAGGAAAGCTCCGATCCATTCTACGTTGGCGACCAGGAACTCATTGACAAACTGGCCGTGGATTCCTCCGTAGAGAAATTCAGCGTCAGTAGAAAACGCAATCAGTCCGGCCACTACAGAGACGGCTATCGCGACCAGGAGGGATTTGAACGTCACTGACCAGAAATTACATTTCTTGATACCCATCAGTCCGAGACCGAGAATCACAAGATAGACAATGGCCGTCAGAGAACCCAGGCCGAGACCCTGTGCGAAGACAAGCTGGGCGACCACCGCGCCGACGGGACCTCCGGTGTTTTCCACCTTGGCGGCTCCGGAAGTGATTTCCGAAACCGTATGTGAGGTCACCGCACTTTGGTCCGCAGCTCCCGAACGGATAAAGGATATGGCGGCGATCAGAAGATAGACGGCGATACAGATCAGCACCACTCCGAAAAATGCGTGGGTGCGCTTGTCTGTGAAGAATTTTACGAATCCGCTTTCGGCAAAGGGTTTGCGATCCTTGCGGTTCCGCTCGCGATCAGCTGCGCGACGCGCTTTTTCGGCCGCACGTTCAGCATCACGTATCCGGCGCTCGGCGGCTCTTTCCGCGGCAATTTCCTCCCGGCGGGCCTTTTCGGCCCTTTCGCGCTGACGCGCTTTTTCCAGACGGGTTTCATTATCGCGGTCACGGCGCTGGCGGTCGCGGCGGGCGATTTCCTCGCGGTTAGCCACGGCATCATAGTCGGCCCGCTGTCGCTGACGCCTGGGAACGCGCTCCGGTCGCGCTGCTTCCCTTTCCTCGGCCCTTTCGGAGCGGGATGGAGCGGGCCGGTCCTGGGCCGGACGGGATTTCTTGCGGGGGGCGGGGACAGGCGTTTCCCCGCCGTAAAGGAGGTCGGGGTCGTAATCTATGCCGTTGGGAGAGTAATTATAATTGTCCATTGATTGGTCAGATATGAAAAGATGATTTTATACTGCGGAGAGATTAAGGGTAAATTGTTGCAAATTTACAAATAAATATCCAATATCACCAATCCAAACGTGTCGTTGCCGAAACTTTTTTCCAAAAAAAATCCAATCCAGCTTTCCACCGTCAACAACTGCGGAAAATATTTTTATATTCCCCCGAAAAAGGTTAACTTTGTCCACGGAATCAATTCCGTATGTTAGCATGAAAGATGAAAAGCTGCTTGCGGCGGCGCGTGCGACCCTGGAAAAATATCTCCGGAGCAAGGGAATGAGGCAGACACCCGAGCGTCTCGCCCTTCTTGAAAAGATATTTTCTTCCGGTGACCATTTTTTTACGGATGTCCTCTATGAGTCGATGGAACTCGAAGGATATCACGTAAGCCGCTCCACGGTATATGCGACCCTCCAGCTTTTTCTGGAAGCGGGACTGGTGAAACGCCATCAGTTCGGCAACCAGCCGGCTCAGTACGAACGCCTCGTGCCGGGGGCGGTCGGGAATCATATCCATCTTGTATGCTCGGTATGCGGCCGGGTCAAGGAAGTGCGCGATCCAATGCTTACTGAAACCCTTTGCCGCCGCACCTATGCCGGATTCCGTCCTTCGGGGTGCGCCCTTTATGTCTACGGCACCTGCGGACGTTGCGACCGGGCTGCAAAAAGGAAACAACGAAGTGATTCCCGGAAAAATCAGAAATTTTAACCAATCAAAATAAAACGACATGAGAGATATTCCGGCTCCGGAACCCCGTGATTTCCGATGCTGAGTGTCTTTCATTCAAAATTCCTGAAATGACAATGAAAGTTGACGTTTTGCTCGGCCTCCAGTGGGGCGACGAAGGAAAAGGTAAGGTCGTGGATGTCCTTACTCCCCGCTACGATGCCGTAGCGCGTTTCCAGGGAGGGCCTAACGCAGGCCATACCCTCGAATTTGACGGAAAGAAATACGTATTGCGTTCCATCCCCTCCGGAATTTTCCAGAGCGGACAGACGAATCTCATCGGCAACGGAGTGGTTCTTGACCCGGTTCTCTTCCGCGAGGAGGCAGAAGCCCTGGAGGCTTCTGGCGTAAACCTCAAGAAGGTCCTGAAACTGTCCCGCAAGGCCCACCTGATTCTCCCCACACACCGTCTGCTTGACGCCGCCGGCGAAAAAGCCAAAGGCTCAGCCAAAATCGGAACCACAGGCAAAGGTATCGGTCCGACCTATACCGACAAGACTTCCCGTAACGGACTGCGCCTGGGAGACGTAGAGAATCCCGCGACGGCAAAAGAAAAATATGAGGCTCACCGCGACGCCCATCTCAAACGCCTGGCTGATATGGGAGATCCCGCCGACACCGCACGCCTGGCCGAAATGGAAAAAGCCTGGTTCGAGGCAATCGATTATCTGCGTCAGTTCGATATCGTAGATTCCGAATTCGTCATCAACAATCTCCTCGCCGAAGGCAAGAAGGTCCTCTGCGAAGGCGCGCAGGGTACGATGCTCGACGTTGATTTCGGTTCCTATCCTTTCGTCACCTCCTCCAACACCGTCTGCGCAGGCGCCTGTACAGGACTGGGAATCGCTCCCAACAAAATCGGGGAAGTATTCGGCATTTTCAAGGCTTACTGCACACGCGTAGGGTCGGGCCCCTTCCCTACTGAACTTTTCGACGAAACCGGCAAAACTATCCGCGACCTCGGTCACGAATATGGGGCAGTCACCGGACGCGAACGCCGCTGCGGCTGGATCGACCTGGTGGCCCTCCGTTACGCAATCATGGTCAACGGTGTGACCCAGCTGATAATGATGAAGAGCGATGTGCTTGACGGTTTCGATACCATCCGTGCCTGTGTCGCCTATAAAGTGAACGGCAAGGAAACCCGCGACTTCCCCTTCTCTATCGAGACCGGCACTCTGGAACCCGTCTATGTCGACATCCCCGGCTGGAAAACTCCGATGACTTCCATCACTTCCGAAGAGCAATTCCCCGAGGCGTTCAGCAACTACATCCAATTCCTTGAAAAGGAACTCCAGACACCGATCACCATCGTCTCCGTTGGTCCGGACCGAACCCAGACCATCGAATGCGCGAAAGCATAGCCCCATCTTCTCCGGGTAATCCCCCTACATGACCGGGCCGCGGCTCCTTTAAAGGTAACCGCGGCCCGGCTGTGTTGTATTATGCTGTATATTTAATGTTCCGATTAAGGGATGTGCGTCACTGCTTTATTTAACAGTCACGGTCAGTTTGTCCTGGGCGCGTTTTGCTTTAGCGCGGGCTTCCTCAAGGGTATCGGCCGTAGCGAGGATAACGCCCATACGGCGATGGCCTTTGATTTCGGGCTTGCCGAAGATGCGGATCTGGGTTCCGGGTTCCTCGAGGACTTTGTCGAGATTCTCGAAAACTATCTCTTTGGTATCTCCTTCCACCACGATCGCACGGGAAGCAGACGGACCATAGAAACGGATTTCAGGAACAGGAAGACCGAGCAGAGCGCGGGCGTGGAGACCGAACTCACTGAGGTCCTGGGAAATCATCGTCACCATGCCGGTGTCGTGGGGACGGGGAGAGACTTCGCTGAAGATGACATGATCATCCTTGATGAAGAGTTCCACTCCGAAAATTCCGTAGCCACCGAGTGCGTCGGTAATCTTGCGGGCAATCTCCCTTGCCTCGGCAATAGCCTTTTCGCTCATGGGCTGAGGCTGCCACGACTCGCGGTAGTCGCCGTTGACCTGGATGTGTCCGATGGGTTCGCAGAAAGTGGTTCCGGAGAGGGAACGGACGGTCAGCAAGGTGATTTCATAGTCGAATTTCACAAAGCCTTCCACAATAACACGGCCGGCTCCGGCGCGTCCCCCTTCCTGAGCCTCTTTCCAGGCCGGTTCGATATCGGCGGCGCTCTTGATAGTGGACTGACCGTGACCGGAGGAACTCATCACCGGTTTTACCACACAGGGGATTCCGACTTCTTCAACAGCCTTTTCAAATTCCTCGCGGGTATTAGCGAAACGATAAGTGGAGGTGGGAAGTCCAAGCTCTTCGGCCGCCAGACGCCGGATTCCCTCGCGGTTCATCGTCAGCCATGCGGCTTTAGCGGTAGGGGTGATGTTGTAACCCTCTTTTTCGAGTTCGACAAGAACCGGCGTAGCGATAGCCTCGACTTCCGGGATGATATGGTCGGGCTTCTCTTCCTCGATTACTTTTCGGAGTTCTTCGGGGTCAAGCATATTGAACACTCGGGAACGGTGGGCGATCTGCATGGCCGGGGCATTGGCATATTTGTCGCAGGCTACAACCTCGACGCCGTAGCGCTGGAGTTCGATAGCAACTTCTTTGCCGAGTTCGCCGCTGCCAAGCAGCAGGGCTTTCTTACCCGACGGGGTCATGACGGAACCAATTTTTGTCATAGCAATTGTCTGTTAATCAGCGGAAAAGAAATCCGGAATAATTACAAGATGATGAATAATAAAAAATATTTCCACAAAGTTACGAAATTTTTATGACATTCTATTGCTTCCGGCATAATTTACCATACACGTAAAAATTGGAATATTTGGGAAAAAATTGGCATTTTCAACTGTATTATAGCTGATATTTAAGGATATTATGTTAATTTTGACGCAAATGTTAAAATCGGATCTCCTCTTTCCCATAACAATCCTCCCGAAAAGTTGTTGAATAGTAAGAGAGGATGTTAAATTGACCCTGAAAATGAAGAAATCTACAATCTGGCTGCTTACCGTGCTGATGGCTCTTACGTTCTGCGGGCTGCTGTATATACAGATAGTATATATGGAGAGCATGATCCGTATGCGCGACGACCAGTTTACCGAAGGCGTAAGACGAAGCCTTTACGCAGTCTCATCCCTGCTCGAGCAGGACGAGACAAAGTATTTTCTTGAAGAGGACGTCGCCGAGGTGGAGTCCTCCACCGTCTACTCCCAGTACGGCGGCACCCCTCATCTGGGAGGTATCAAGTACTCCTTCACCACTCACAGCGGACTTATCGGAGACGTCACCCTGAAAGCCGATGCCGATAAAATCTACAAGCTCCAGAGCGACCAGAGCAATGTGGCCTCCAGCTACAACTCCATGCGCGAGGAACTGAAAGGACAGTATCTTTACCAGAAAGGAATCATCGACGACGTAATCATAAACATCATGAACAAGGCCGCCGACCGTCCGATCCAGGAGAGGGCCGATTCGGTGGCTGTGCGCCGTTATCTGACCAAAGAGCTGGAAAACAACGGCCTGGGCCTCCCGTTTGAATTCGCCGTCGTCAGCCGCAACGGTCATGTTTACTACAAGACCGGAGGATTCGACAACGTAGGCCCGGCGAATATCGAGAACTCCATGTTCGTCCAGTCTCTATTCCACAACGATCCCGCGTCAAAGAAAAACTACCTGAAGGTATATTTCCCCTCGAAAAACAAATATATCCTCAGTTCGGTGAAGTTCATGATTCCATCGTTCATCTTCACTTTCATCCTGCTGATTGTCTTCCTCTACACGATCATCATCGCGTTCCGGCAGAAGAAACTGACCGAGATGAAGAACGACTTCATCAATAACATGACCCACGAGTTCAAGACGCCAATCTCAACAATCTCGCTGGCAGCCCAGATGCTCAACGACCCCTCCGTGCGCAAATCGCCCAATATGCTCCAGCATATCTCCAATGTTATCAATGACGAGACCAAGCGACTGCGTTTCCAGGTCGAGAAGGTGTTGCAGATGTCGATGTTCGACAAACAGAAAGGGACGCTCAGGCTCCAGGATGTCGACGCCAACTCGCTCATTTCAAATGTAGTCAACACTTTCCGCCTGAAAGTTGAGAAATACGGTGGCCATATCGAGGCGCAGTTCAACGCCGACGACGCAATTGTAAATGTCGACGAGATGCACTTCACCAACGTCATTTTCAACCTTCTGGACAACGCAATCAAATACCGGAAAGAGGACGTGGCCCCGGAACTCAAGATTACAACCGAAGACCTCCAGGGAGGCAGGCTCCGGATAATCATCGCCGACAACGGCATCGGTATCAAAAAAGAGGATCTCAAGAAGATTTTCGAGAAGTTCTTCCGCGTCTCGACCGGCAACCGCCACGACGTCAAAGGCTTCGGCCTCGGGCTGGCATATGTCTACAAGATGCTGAACCTTATGGGAGGCTCCATCACAGCCGAGAGCGAGCTGGGCAAGGGGACCCGTTTCATCATCATCCTGCCGCTTCTTTCCACCTCAGACGACGAGGAAGAGGCAACCAAGGGGTGAAAATTGTTCCTCCGGTGAACAATTTGCAATAGTTAAAACTTATATAAATATAATAAAACTTTAAGATTATGGACGACCGTATGCGAATCCTCCTTTGCGAGGACGATGAGAATCTGGGGATGTTGCTCCGCGAATACCTCCAGGCCAAAGGCTTCAACGCCGACCTCTATGCCGACGGCGAGGCCGGATACCGCGCTTTCCTCAAAGGGAAATACGACATCTGTGTGCTGGACGTAATGATGCCGAAAAAAGACGGATTCACCCTGGCGCAGGAAATCCGCGCCGTCAACAGCGAGGTTCCCATTATTTTCCTGACTGCCAAAACCATCAAGGAAGACATCCTCGAAGGTTTCAAGATAGGGGCCGACGACTATATCACCAAACCGTTCTCGATGGAAGAGCTTGTGTTCCGTATCGAGGCAATTCTGCGCCGTGTCCGCGGCAAGAAGGGGAAAGAAGTCACCATGTATAAAATCGGCAAATTCACTTTCGACACCCAGAAGCAGGTGCTGATGATCGGCGACAAAGTGACCAAGCTGACAACTAAGGAATCCGAACTCCTCAGCCTTCTGTGCGCCCACGTGAACGAAATCCTCGAGCGCAACTATGCGCTGAAAACCATCTGGATTGATGACAATTACTTCAACGCCCGCTCGATGGACGTCTATATCACCAAGCTCCGCAAGCATCTGAAAGACGATCCCGCGATTGAAATCATCAACATCCACGGCAAAGGCTACAAACTGATTGCTCCCGAAGTAAAGGAAAATGCCTGACATCAGGATTTTCTTCATAACTTTTAAGATAACTCCTTCTAAAAAATCCGGCGCGGAATTTCCGCCGCCGGATTTTTTTACATACCTTTGCAGTGTAGAGATAAAACAATAAATAATACAATACTTCCATCATGAAAAAACTGACAGTAGGCGCCGCCCTTCTGAGCGTTCTCTGCGCGATGCCCGCGGGAGCCAGAGACAGGGTGACCCACAACCCCGACGCGACCAACACCGAGACAATACTCCATGCCTGGAGCTGGAATTTCCCCACGATAGCCCGGAACATGAAGCGTATCGCCGACGCCGGATACACAATGGTGCAGACTTCTCCCGTTCAGCACTGCTACGACCCCTACGGCTCCACAAAAAAACTTTTCGACCAGGAGGGAAAGGAAGGAAACTGGTATTACTATTACCAGCCGACCGACTGGAAAATCGGCAATGCGATTGTCGGCACGAAGGACCAGATGAAAGCCATGCTCGACTCCGCCGCAAAGTATAACGTCAAGGTCATCGTCGACGTGCTTCCCAACCACACCGCCTTCGACATCGACCAGGTAAGCGACGATATGGTCAACGCTGTCGGCGGACGCGACAGGCTCTACCATTCCACCGGCCTCTCCCCTATCCGTGACTACAACGACCGGTACCAGTGTACCCTCGAAGGTACAGGAGGCCTTCCAGACGTGAACACCGAGAATCCCGATTTCCAGAAATACTATATGCAGTTCGTAAATGAACTTGTAAACATGGGTGTCCGCGGTTTCCGTTACGATACGGCCAAGCATATCGGCGTACACTCCGACCCGGTAGACGCTGCCTCCGGTGTGAAAGAAAACGATTTCTGGGATGTAGCCACGGGCCGCAAGGCTGTCAAGGGGGTAAAACTCGCTATCCCTTATGACTCCCTGTTTGTCTACGGTGAAGTGCTTCAGGACCGCAATGTCCCCGAAGCCGAGTATGCCGACTATTTCGGACAGACCGCTTCCGGTTACGGCTACCACCTGCGCCATGCTCTCGAGAAAAAGAACGCCAACGGCATTGATCTCAAAAACTGGGACCATCAGGCCGCTCCTGAATTCCTGACCACCTGGGTGGAAAGCCATGACACCTACTGCAACGCCCACGAAAGCGCTGGTCTGACCGACGAACAGATCCGTACCGGATGGGTCTTCCTGACTGCCCGGCAGAACGGTGTGCCTCTGTTCTTCAGCCGCCCCATGAACTCCACCCGCCAGAACTACTGGGGTGACAATCTGCTCGGCGCCCGCGGCAACGATGAATTCTTCCATCCCGAGGTTGTAGCCGTAAACAAATTCCGTAAAGCCATGAACGGCCAGAAGGAAGATATCCAGACCTCGGAAAACGGCTCAGTGCTGGTTGTCAACCGCGGCAAGAAAGGCGCGGCGGTAGTCAACATCTCCGACTCGGCCAGCTTTGTCGATGTTACGACCGGGCTGCCCGACGGCACCTACCGCGACGTAGTCTACGGCAAGGAATTCAAAGTTAAAAAAGGACATCTCCACGGAGCTACCGCGCCCCACCGTACCTATATTCTCCAGCGCAAATAATCCTCTGACACTCCGACAGCCGGACATCCGGCAATGATACTGTACCCGGCGATGTGGCGAGAAACGAAATCTCGGCATATCGCCGGAGATTTTTATGCCTGGAACTCATTCCCGAACGGGAACAAAACTTTGCCACATCGCCGATTGTTATTCTAATGAACAGCAGGACAAGATTATCCTGCGGCATTAACGGAATTCACAACTATTTATATAAAGATGAAACGAATCGGAATATTCTATGGCTCCTCAACCGGGACTACCGAAAAGATTGCCGGACGCATCGCCGCGTTGCTCGGAGTAGATCAAAAAGATGTATATAACGTGGCTTCGACCGCTCCTTCCAGAGTGGGAGAATATGACATTCTGGTGTTCGGATCTCCCACATGGGGTTCCGGCGACGTAGAAGATGACTGGTATGATTTCCTTGACGGAGTCGAGGCTCTCGATCTTGCCGGTAAAGAACTCGCCCTGTTCGGTTGCGGCGACGAAACGATGTCCGATACTTTCTGCAACGCAGTCGGGAAAATACATGACCGGATGAAAGAAACCGGCGTGAAATTCATAGCTCCCTACGACACTATCGGTTATACGTTTGAGCGTTCGGACGCCAAACCTGAGAAAGCCCTCGAGGCCTACGGTCTTCTCCTGGATGAAGTCAATCATCCCGAACTCACCGAAACGCGCCTCAGAGGATGGACCAACCTCTTAAAGGATGCCCGCGACGCCTGACTCCGGGAGCTTAAATCCTTATACTTACTACATTTTATTATTACACGATTAAAATTATCCCCGCCACTATTTGCCTGTTGCGGGGATAATTTGTACCTTTGTATGCGTAAGATTATACCTGAATTTATTCACTTAAACATTCATATTTTTCAGTTTTCCCATGAAAAAACAATTACTGCTATTCGTAGCTATGCTTTGGCTGGCGGTAACGGGGATGAACGCCCAGATGTTTACAACATCTCCCACTCCCCTCCAACAGTCGAGTCAGGATGTAAAAATCTACTTCGACCCGTCGCAATGCGATGTGGCTGCCCTGAAAACAGCTACCGAAATTTACGCCCATATCGGCGTAACCCTCCCCTCGACTCCCAATTCCTGGTCCCACGTGGTAGGCACCTGGGCTGACAAGATGGCCAAGAAGAAATTCACAAAACTTTCCAACGGTCTGTGGGAACTCAACATCGGGGACATCAACACTTATTTCAACCTCCCCTCGGGCACGACAATTTCCAAGATTGCGATTATCGCCCTGAACGCCGCCGGGACATCCCAGACGAAGGACTGTTTCCTTGACGTGGTTCCCGCCGGATTCTACATCAGCTTTACCCACACTCCGGAGAATCTGGTAATCAACAAGGCTACCACTTTCACGTTCACTGTATCGGCCACCGAGAACGCATCGCTTTCCATCAAGGTTGACGGTAAGGAAATCGGTTCGGCAAGCAACGCCAGAACCCTCACCAAGACCTACTCGTTCTCCACCCAGGGTACCTTCTCGACCGTAACCGCAACCGGAACAAACGGAAAAGAAACCCGCACGGAGACCGTCACCGTAGCTTATCCGACTGCCTCCAAACAGGAAAACTATCCCGGCGGGAAGCCCGTCATGGGAGCCGTAAAGCAGTCCGACGGTTCGGTCATCTTCTGTCTGGCCGCTCCCCAGAAGCAGAGTGTCATCCTTGTCGGCTCCTGGGACAATTACCAGACCCTCGACAAAAATGTCATGAAGTATCAGGACTATAACGGCTACCGTTACTTCTGGACAAAGGTGTCCGGCCTGAAAAACAATGAATATTACCCCTACTACTATCTCGTGGACGGAACAATCAAGGTTTCAGATCCCTGCGCAAAACTTGTCCTCGACTGTTACAGCGACAAATGGATTCCCGCCGGTGTATGGACCACCACGATGCCCCAGTATCCCTACGATAAATTCGATGACACCATGCTGGCAGTTTACCGCGGCGATATCGACGATTATAACTGGGACAGCGCGACAAAGAATTTCAAGGTACCCGATACAAAGTCGATGGTAGTCTATGAACTTCTTCTGCGCGACTTCACAGGCGACGGTTCCGACCAGGACGGCAAGCGCTACGGCACTTTCAGTTCCGCCCTTCCCAAAATCGCCTATCTCAAGAACCTCGGTGTAAATGCCGTGGAGATTCTCCCGGTAATGGAATTCAACGGCAACTCCTCCTGGGGCTACAATACCAACAACTACATGGCACTCGACAAAGTTTACGGATCGCCCAAAGATATGCGAGATTTCGTAGCCGAGTGTCACCGCAACGGTATCGCCGTAATCCTTGACATCGTCTTCAATCAGGCCGACGGCCTGATGCCCTGGTATCAGATGTATCCCGCCGGCTCCAATCCTTTCTTCAACCAGGAAGCTCCCCACGCATACAGCGTTCTGAACGACTTCAACCAGGGCTATCAGCTCGTACAGGACTACTGGCATCAGGTACTCCGCTACTGGATGGAGGCCTACAAGGTCGACGGCTTCCGCTTCGACCTCGTCAAAGGTCTCGGTGACAACAGCTCCTACGCCAACAGTTCCGATGCTGTGACCAATGCCTACAACGCCAACCGCGTTGCCCACATGAAGGCTCTCCATGACGTCATCATTTCCGTAAAGGCCGACGGCATCCATATCAATGAGCTTCTCGGAACCAACCAGGAAGAGAACGCAAACGCTGCCAACGGCGAAATCGGATGGAACAAAGTCAACGACGGCGCCTGCCAGTATGCGATGGGATTCGCCGACAAAAACGGCGACACCAAAGGTTTCTATTCCCCCAACTGGGGCAAGAACTTCGGAGGTGCCCTTTCTTACGCTGAAAGCCATGACGAACCCCGTGTTGCCTGGAAGATGAAGGAATATGGCGTTTCCGCTGTGAAATATTCCTCAGCCAATCCCAAGACCGCTTCCGTAAGACGCCTCGGCGCAGTTGCCGCTCAGATGCTTCTCTCGCCCGGAGCCCAGATGATATGGGAATTCGAGGAAGTAGGTGCAGACTACAAAATGGGTACAGATCTTGAAAAACTCCGCGCTATCGCCCCGATGTGGAACTATCTCGATGTTCCTGTCCGCGCCGGACTCCATGAGAATTACCGTCAGCTCTGCAACCTCCGTCTGAAGAACCCCGAAATGTTCAACGGAACGGCCACCTATACCAACAACGGCTTCACCAACACAATCTCCTCCCCGCGCTGGATCCGCCTCAACAACGGCAGCAAGGAAATCGTCGGGGTGTTCAATCCCGCCGTTTCCGGCCAAAAGGTAAACGTAACCGTACCAGTACAGCAGCTTAATGAATCAAACTACCAGCTGATTACCGCCGGATACAGCACCACTCCTACCCTGACAAGCGCCGCCGGCAACATCACCGTATCGCTTGATGCCAACAGCTTCGCAGTATTCGCCACCAAGAATATCTCCGGCGTTGAAGAAATCATGACCGACTTCACTGAACCTGTCGTGTTCGTCACCGGCGGTGAAGGTGAAATCATCATCGACGGCGATTATAATGCGGCTGAGGTCTACAATATTCAGGGCCAGCGTATGGCTTCCCTGGAAGTACCCACAGGAGTCTACGTAGTGCGCGTCGACGGCGAGACCTTCAAGGTAGCTGTAAAATAAACGATATAGTCCACATCTCTGCCCCGGCTTTTATGCACCCCCGGAAAGCAGATAAACTCTAAAATATCAAAACGGATTTGCGAAAGCGAGTCCGTTTTGTTAATTTTGTAGTGCAAAAAACTGAAACTACGTTTGCATGAGAATCGCAGCATTGATTTCCGGAGGCGTCGATTCGGCCGTAGCTGTTCACCGTCTTGTTGAACAGGGCCACGACCTGACGCTTTTCTACATACGTATAGGCCTCGACAACGGCGAGGGAGACTGCTCGGCCGAGGAGGATATTGAGATGTGCCAGGCTATCGCCCGGCGCTATAATCTCCCCCTGGAGATTGTCTCCCTGCACGAGGAATACTGGGAAAATGTCATGGAATACGCGCTTCGCACCGTACGCCAGGGCCTGACTCCCAACCCCGACATCATGTGTAACCGCATGATTAAATTCGGTTTTTTCGAACAGCGCTGGGGGCATGAATTCGACCTGACTGCCACAGGACATTATGCATCGACTGTCATCGGCGATGACGGACTGAAATATCTTGCCACGGCAGCAGACCCGGTGAAAGACCAGACGGATTTCCTTGCCAGGATTACGTATGACCAGCTCAGGCATCTGACATTTCCTCTCGGCGACCTTCCCAAATCCGAAGTGCGCCGCATCGCGATGGAGGCACGGCTGCCCAACGCTTACCGCAAGGACTCCCAGGGTATCTGTTTCCTGGGTAAAATCAATTATAACGACTTTCTGCGCCGCCATCTGGGAGAACGTCCGGGACCGATAATCGAAATCGAGACCGGTAAGAAAATAGGACAGCACAAAGGATTCTGGTTCCATACCATCGGCCAGCGCAAGGGACTTGGTCTGAGCGGAGGTCCATGGTATGTGGTCAGGAAGAACGTGCGCGACAACGCACTTTACGTTTCCCGCGGGTATGATACCGAAAAACAATACGGTAACGCAATAACCCTGACTGAGCCCCATTTTATTACCCGTAATCCCTGGGAAGGTCTCCCATGTGACCGGGTGGAGATTACTTTCAAGAACCGCCATTCTCCGGAGTTCATCCCGGCCACCCTCACGCGCCTTACTGATTCCGAAGGCATAGCCGAAGGATACCTTGTGGAAACAAGAGAGCCGGTGCAGGGGATAGCGCCCGGACAGTTCGGTGTCATTTATGACAAAGACGCCCGTATCTGTTACGGCTCCGGAATCATAACCATCGACCCTACAAAACATACCCATAAGTCAGCCCATCATGAATGAAGACAATATAACTCCGGATTCCCCCCGGAAAAGAGTCCAGCTGAGAGTTCTCGGCATAAGTTACAGCCAGATACAGTCGGGGGCCTACGCTCTGATCCTTGCCGAAATCAACGGTCCGGTGCGTCTGCCTGTCTTTGTAGGCGCGATGGAAGCCCAGTCCATCGCCATCCGCCTGGAAAATATAACTCCGCCGCGCCCGATGACCCATGACCTATTTTCCCATCTGATGGCTTCCTACGGACTCCATCTTCTTGAGGTGTTTATATACAAGTTTGAAGACGGCATATTCTCCTCGGCGATGACTTTCATTGATGAGAACGGGAAAACCGTAACCCTCGATGCCCGCACTTCCGATGCCATTGCTATTGCCATGAGGGAGAACTCCCCGATATTCACTACCCCCCAGATTGTCCGGGAGACAGGCTTCACGATGGAGAATGTCTCAGGCGAAAGCTCCGACGGCTCCGGCGACGGGACACCGGAGGATGCTCCGGCCGAAGACAGACACACCAGGCTAAAAAAACTCAGGGAGGAAATGCAGAAGGCCATCGAAGCCGAAGCCTACGAAAAAGCCCAGTCGCTGAACCGGGAAATCAATGCCCTCCAGAAAGAAATCGACGAAGAATCCGTGTAGAACCCCGTAATGCTTACAATTAAACAGACATCACTATGACTAAAGAACAACTTATCGCAGACGCTGCCGAGATGAAAGCATCCGGAAAATATAATTGCGCTCAGGCCGTAGCGTGTGCTTTCGCACCGGCTGTGAATATGGATGCTGAACTGGTAAAACGTATGACAAACTCTTTCGGCACCGGCATGGGATGCCTGGAAGCGACCTGTGGCGCTATCGTCGGAGCGGGCGTTATCATCGGCCTCGCTTCAGCCGACAGAGTGACAGCCATGCGCACGTCGGCCGGAGTGATCCAAAAGTTCAATGAGCGCAACGGCGCAACGATCTGTGGCCGTCTGAAAGGGATAGAACATCGTCCCGCACGCCCCTTGCGTCCATGCACACTCTGTGTGACCGATGCCGCCGAATTCCTCGCCGACGCGCTGCATATCGACTGAAATCTAAAACGTCAGGGTATGGATCGGACTGTTATGGAATATAGCTCCGACAAGTGTCAGCGAGCGCGGAGTTTTCCCTCCTGAAGCCCATTCCAGTCCGGTATGGAAAATTTCTTCCATAGATTTGCAGACATCGAATCCGTAGGCTTCCAGTGCCGGGCGTACCTTTTCGGGATGCCGACACACCTCCCCTCTTTTCCTCGCACACTCTCCGCACAGACTGCACCCTCCGCTGAAGCCGAACGCGAGTCCTGCGTTTTCCTCCTCCAGCTCCAGAAGCCGTTTTTCCAGCCGGGCACGCACCGGCTGAAGCAATTCCCGGAAATCACTCTGAGGTCCGACTCCGGGAGGCATCTCAATACGAGCGGCGATGAGGAACGCGTTTTCCCGTCCGCGGAGCCTCTCCTCGGGATTAAACTCGAAAGGGGGGCAAGCCCAGGACAAACCGAATCCCGGACAGCGACGGCAATATTCCAGGAAGCGGTCCTTGTCCCGGTAACTGTCGATATAATCTTTCACAGGAATCTCCGCGGTCAGAATCCGATACGGAAGTTCTGCTGAAAACCGTTGTTCTGCTGACATATCCCCAAAGTTACAAAAAATATCGAACCCGTCCCTATGCCGAGCGCGTCAAAATATATTTTTCCTCGTCTGGCTCTGATGACATTCCTGGAATTCGGAGTATGGGGAGCATATCTCATATCGTTGGGTAATTTCCTCGGACATACGGGACTTGCAACCCGGATAGGATGGTTCTATGCGGTGCAGTGCGTCATCTCGCTATTTATGCCGGCGCTTGCCGGGTATATCGCCGACCGGTATATCCCAGCCCAGAGGATGCTTACGATATGCCATCTGCTGTTCGTTATTTTCATGGGAAGCGCTGGATTCTACGCCCTGACAGCTCCCGGGTTGGAATTCTGGCCTCTTTTTGGACTATATACGGTCGCCGTAGGATTTTTCATGCCGACAATCGCCTTATCCAATGCCGTGACGTTCAGCACCCTCCGGAAAATGAATCTGAACACGGCCACTTGCTTTCCCAAAATTCGTATTTTCGGGACAGTGGGATTTATCGGAGCGATGCTACTGGTTAATTTCACTCAGTTCCAGACAAACGCGTGGCAGCTGGTGACGGCAGCCGCTATCAGCCTGTTGCTGGCTCTGTATTCTTTTACTCTTCCTGGTGTGCCGGTCAGACAGCGGGACAACACGACGGAACAGCTATCCGGAAACTTAGCGGGATTTATAGCCGAGATGTTCCATCGTAAAAACACAGCGGTATTTTTCCTCTTCGCTGTCCTAATCGGAGTCGCCCTCCAGATTACCAACTCTTACGGCAATCTGTACATAAGCTCTTTCTCCCGGCTCCCTGAATTTGCCGGGACCTGGGGAGCCCGCAATGCAAACGCGCTCATCTCTATCTCCCAGATAAGCGAGGCGCTCTGTATTCTCCTGCTGCCGTTCTGTATCCGGAAGTTCGGCATAAAGAACGTAATCATGATAGCCATTATAGCCTGGAGCGCACGTTTCGCGATGCTCGGAGCCGGCAACACAGGGAGCGGTATGTGGCTGATCATACTCTCCTGCATTGTTTACGGCATCGCTTTCGATTTTTTCAACATAGCCGGCAGTATGTATGCCGACAGACTGACAGTCGGCGGCAACCGCTCATCCGCCCAGGGACTCTTTATGGCAATGAGCGCCGGAATCGGCGGTTCCGCAGGACTTCTCATAGCGCAAGGGGTGGTCAATCGCCTGGTGTTCGCCCATGCGTCGCCTGAAAGCCAGCATATCGGGTGGGAAACCAGCTGGTTCATATTCGCCGGATATGCCCTGATGGTAGCGATTCTTTTCAGTATATTTTTCAAAGAGGATTCTTCGGCTCAACGCTGAGGAATCACAAGGCACTCCTCATCTTCGGCCGGCCGTTCGAAATTTCGGAAAAAAGTCCTGAGCTGATCCTCCGTTACTGCCTGGCTATCCGGCCCATCGCCTGAGCGGGAGGCCACACGGCGATTCAGCACCTCCAGAGATGCGTCAAGGAAAATCAGCCGGGGTGTAATCCCGCTCCGCCGGCATACCTCGCGGAGACCGTCGCGTTTGAACCGCTTGCACATCGTAGAATCCACCACGATTTTCCGCCCCTGCCGCAGCAATTCCGCCAGCCTTTCCGCAATAACGGCGTCAATCGTTCCGAAAATCCTTTTTTTCTCATCGGAGGGGAACCGGGGAAAATCCTCTCCATACAATTCCCATATCAGCAAATCGGCCGACAGCCGGAAGAAACCTTTCCGCTCAAGAATCCGGGCTAAAGTAGTCTTTCCCGAGCCGCTTATTCCACAGAGCATTATGACCCGCGAATCCAAAATCCGCGGGTCAATGCTTAATTCAAGTCCGGTATATTTCATAAAAACATCCTGGTAGCTGCGTCGCAGACCGTCAGAACGCCGCCGGATCCGCCACGGGTTCCAGCTCCTTGAGTTCATACTTCTGGGGACCCAGCCCGAGCTGTTCGGCATAGTCCAGCAGATGGCAGGCGTTCCGGGATTCCATTCTTTCAATCAGATGGGATTTACCGGGATCAGGCGAATTATATACCATATCAACGCAGGCCCGGTCCAATGCCACGGGGTCAAGAGAGGCAAGAATACCTATATCCGCCATTTTGACAGCCTCAGGCTCGGCAACGCAGTCACAGTCAACAGAAAGATTATTGGCCACACTTATATAAAGGATGTTATCCCCGGCCCGGTCAAACACAGACTCGCAGGCTTCTGCCATCGATTCCAGGAAATCCTCCTGAGGAGGCACGTTCTCCCAGTCTACGGGCACATTGCGGCTGCGGCCGGCTGTGTGGATCCAGGCTTTCCCGGCGGCGGATGCCATACCGATAGCCACATTCTTCAGCGCTCCGCCGAATCCGGCCATCGGATGCCCTTTGAAATGGGAAAGTACGATGGTAAAATCATAGTTGCGCCAGTTCTTGCCGACATAATTCTCCCTGAGGTGTTTGCCCTGGCGGACAGGCAGCTCCATTTCCCCCTCGGCATCCATGATGTCAACTTCGGCAATCGCGGTGAAACCGTGTTCGGCAGCCGTCTGAAGATGGTCGGCGACATTGCAGCGGCGCCCGTCGTAAGCCGTATTGCATTCCACAATAGTTCCGTCGACAAGATGAACAAGTTTCTTGATAACGTCCGTACTGAGATGGTTGGGATTGCCGGCCTCTCCGGTGGAGAGTTTAACGGCCACGCGTCCTTTGGCTTCGCGTCCAAGTGCGCGGTAGACATTAACAAGGTTGGCCGCGGTTATACGCGGACAGAAATATACGGTAGAGCCGGTTTTGTCTGTTTTCGTTTCCATATATTATGTATAGGCAGTGTTCCTGCAAAAATACGGATTTTTTCTGTAAGTATCAATCTTTTTCATTAATTTTGCACGAACCAAAATCCGACTGATGGAGACAACCGATAAAAATATACGGATACTTGTGGTGGACGACGAGGAAACTCTCTGTGAGGTCCTCCGCTACAATCTGGAAGAAGCCGGCTTCGCGGTAGACGTGGCTCTCAGTGCCGAGGAAGCCATGACGCTCAATCTCAACGACTATTCGCTGATTCTGCTTGATATCATGATGGGCGACATAAGCGGAATCCAGCTGGCATCAATCATTAGAAAGAACAAGGCTACTGCCGACATACCGATTATCTTCTGCACCGCCAAAGACAGCGAGGAAGACATGATCGGAGGACTCGATCTTGGAGCCGACGACTATATTACGAAACCATATTCTATCCGTAACGTCATCGCGAGGGTGAAAGCCGTCCTCAGACGCTCGGGCCACGGTAAGAACCAGCCGGAACAGGATACAGTCTCTATGGAGGGGCTGCAACTCTCCCTTTCCCGGAAAATATGTTATATCGATGGTCAGGAAGTAAAAATGCCCCGCAAAGAATTCGAGATTCTTTCACTGCTAATGCAAAACCGGGGGAGAGTGTTTTCCCGTGAAGAGTTGCTGCGACGTATCTGGCCCGACGAAGTGGTTGTTCTCGACCGGGTGGTGGATGTCAATATCACGCGTCTGCGGGCAAAGCTCGGCCGGTATGGCAAACACATAGTGACCCGTCCCGGGTATGGTTATGGCTTCATGGACTAAACTTACGTATTACCGCAGGCTGTTTATCGGTCTTGTGGCATATTCGGCCGTGCTTGTCGGAAGTTTCGCGATTTTTCAGTATTACCGCGAGAAAGACTTCAAGGCTGAGGAACTCAACGCGCGGCTTCAGATAATCAACGACCGGATTCTGGAAGATCTGTCTGATACGGATTCTGTACATATCTCTACAGCTATTCAGCCTCATTCGTTTGATGGCCTGAGAATCAGCATAATCAATACCGAAGGGAAAGTCCTGCATGACAATTCGCTCGATTCATTGCCCGGCAGCAATCACTTGGGGCGCAAGGAGATAGCCGACGCAATGAAGAACGGCGAGGGCTACACCATACGCCGTCACAGCGAAAGCACAGGCCAGAATTATTTCTATTCGGCAAAACGTCGGGGCGAATATATCGTAAGATCGGCCGTCCCCTATTCCGTCACCCTGCACCAGCTTTTGTCGGCCGACTACGGGTTTCTGTGGTTTACACTTGGGATGACCGCACTGATGTGTCTGATAGGCTATTTCGCTGTACGCCGCATCGGCATCCATATCGACCGCCTTAACCGCTTCGCGGAAAAAGCCGAGCGCGGAGAACAGATTTTTGACAGCGAACCTTTTCCTCATGATGAGCTTGGGGAAATCTCGGCCAATATCATCCGACTGTACGCACGGCTCCAGCAGGCTATAGCCGACAGAGACAAGGAACACCGCCAGGCGCTCCATCAGGAACAGGAAAAAATACGCATCAAACGCGAACTGACAAACAATCTCAACCATGAACTGAAAACGCCGGTTGCGGCCATCCATGTTTGCCTGGAAACCCTGATAAGCCATCCCGATATGCAACCGCAAAAACGGAATGAATTCATCAAACGTTCTTTCCGTGCTTCCGAACGGCTGAGTCAGCTGCTGGCCGATATTTCTTCCATCACCCGCCTTGAAGAAGGAGGCGTCAACATAGTCTCGGCGCCGGTTGTAATCGCAGACATTGCGGCAGAGGTCTGCGAAGAATTCGTCGTTACTGCTACGGAAAAGAACGTTGTCCTGAGGAACAATATCCACCGGGTCGCTCCGATTTCAGGCAATGCGGCGCTGCTGGCGTCGGTTTTCAGGAACCTGATAGGCAATGCACTCGCCTATTCGGGCGCCTCCGAAATCGTGCTTGACTGCAAGGACCTCGGAGATCGTCTTGTGATAACGGTGGACGACAACGGATGCGGTGTACCTCCCGAACAGCTGCCCAGGCTCTTCGAACGCTTCTACCGCGTGGACAAAGGTAGATCGCGTCAGGCCGGCGGAACAGGGCTTGGACTGTCAATAGTAAAGAATGCCGTAATATGGCACGGAGGTACTGTCAGAGTGGAGAACCGGCGTTGCGGCGGACTGCGGGTCACTTTCACCCTTCCCGCAGGGCAATAAACAGTTCCGGAGTGTGGCCCCGGATTTCATATTTGCTTAAATATTTTGAAACATTTTTGAAACAAATAATCCCTTACTTTGTATATCTTAAAAAATAACTTCCTATACAAAGTCTGAATATGGATATTGTGTTTCTGGGTATCATCGTTTTTCTCTTTCTGCTGGCAATCTTCGATTTGTCGGTGGGAGTAAGCAATGATGCAGTGAATTTTCTGAATTCGGCCATAGGGACGAAGGCAGCCCCTTACAAACGCATTATAATTGTAGCGTCGATAGGTATCTTTATCGGGGCCGCGATGAGTAACGGTATGATGGATATTGCCCGGCACGGAATATTCCGCCCCGAGCAATTTTCTTTTTATGACCTGATATGCATATTCATGGCGGTAGTGGTCACAGACATTATTCTCCTGGATATTTTCAATTCGCTGGGGATGCCTACGTCCACTACCGTATCAATGGTGTTTGAACTTCTTGGAGCCACTTTCGTGGTCTCTCTGATCAAAATGGCATCGGACACCACGGGCCTCCAGTTCAACGACCTCCTGAATACGGAAAAAGCGCTTTCGGTAATTTTAGGCATATTCCTTTCGGTGGCGATCGCGTTCTTTTTCGGTACTCTCGTCCAGTTTATCACCCGTGCGGTTTTCTCTTTCAATTACCGGAGCAACCTGAAGTGGAAAATCGGACTCTTCGGCGGAATATGTGCCACGGCGATCGTTTATTTCCTCCTTATCAAGGGGTGTAAGGACATGAGTATCATGACTCCTGAAGCGAAAGCCTGGATTGATCATCACACTCTGATTATTATCGCGGGATGTTTTGCCGGCTTCACTTTGCTGATGCAGGCGCTTCATGCCCTGGGGGTAAACGTACTCAAAGTGATAGTCCTGTTGGGTACCTTCTCTCTGGCGATGGCATTTGCCGGAAACGACCTTGTCAATTTTATCGGTGTCCCTCTCTCGGGCCTCTCGGCTTACAGCGATTATGCAGCCAACGGAGGAGGCGACGCCTACGGATTCATGATGGATTCTCTGAACGGACCGGCCGACACGTCCATCTGGTTCCTTGTGGGAGCAGGTGTCATAATGATCGTATCTCTCGCCACTTCCAAAAAGGCACGCAAAGTTTCCCAGACGGAAATCGGACTGGGAAGTCAGGCTGGTGGCGATGAAATGTTCGGTTCATCCCGTATCGCGCGCCGCCTGGTCCGCTGGACTCTTTCGTTCATATCCTGGATGCGCAGTATTACCCCTCCGGGGATGCGCCGCTGGTTCGGACGGCGCTTCAATGCCGACGAAACCATAATGGAACAGGGCGCGGCTTTCGACCTTATCCGCGGTTCGGTCAACCTGGTGCTTGCCGGAACGCTGATCGCCCTGGGCACATCGCTTAAACTTCCCCTTTCCACCACTTTCGTCACCTTCATGGTCGCAATGGGTACGTCGCTGGCTGACCGTGCGTGGGGACGCGAAAGCGCCGTCTTCCGCATCACGGGCGTTATCTCGGTCATCGGCGGATGGTTCCTGACCGCCGGAGTCGCCTTTATAGGTGCCGGGGTGATTGTCCTGCTCATGCATCTGGGAGGACATTGGGTGATGTTTGGCCTCGGAGTTGTCACTATCCTGATTATTATCCGCAGTAACCGCCGTTTCCGCAACAAAGCCACAACGGAGGACAGCGACAATATGTTCCGTACGATCCTGACCACTAAGGACAGCACGCAGCTCTGGCCTCTCTTCCGCAGCTATGTACTGGGACAGCAGAGGGCTTTCCTCGAATATGCCTCCGGAGCCTATTCCGCAGTGACGACCGCCTTTATGAAGGAAGATGTCGGAACCCTCAACAAGACAGCCAACAGCCTTCAGAAAGGGAAAAGCACCCTCAAGAATACCCGCCGTAAAGAGACACTTTGCCTGCAGCAGCTTCCCCATCCGGTCGCCCTTGAAATCAGCAGCTGGTTTTATCTCGGAAATAACTGTTGTATGTCTATCCTGTATAATCTCCGCCGTATAAACGAATTCTGCAAGGAACACGTCGAGAACAATTTCCATCCCCTTCCGAAAGAGTTCAGCGAGAATTTCGGAATTATCTGCGACAGGGTGTCTGTCGTTTTCAATGATATTTTTGCAACAATGGATAATTCGATGACAGAAACGGTGCCCCTGCTGCGCCGCAACTGTGATGCGCTGAAAGATCTGATTGCGGAAACCTGTCAGTCGGTACACGACAGAGTCCGCGACGGCAAACCTTCGGAAATGACGGTCCTCTATGTCTATCTTAATGCGCTTTACGAGACGCGCGACCTGGTTTCCTCCCTGCGCCGTTATCTGCGTCCTTATGCGTGCTTTATGGATTACAAAGGACTTGCCGCCACAGAGATTAATGAACAGTCGCAAAAATCAGCAGCCTCCTGAAGTTTTCCAAAATATTTTTCAATATATTGAAATTCAACAGTTTGTAATTTAAATACCGTCAAAAAGTTTTCCAAAACAGAAAACTGCGTAACTCTTTTCTTTAGAAAAATGTTGCACAATTGAAAGATATTGTCTAATTTTGTCAGTGGATAATCGAATCGGATTATCCACTTTTTTTGTCCTGTAACCCCCTCATAAAAATCAAATATTCTATACTCCGGTATGATACAGACAGTTCTCAAACGCGACGGACGCGTTGTCGGCTATAATGAAGAGAAAATCAAGGCCGCCATCCGAAAGGCCATGCTTCAGACTCCCCTGGGAGAAGATGAATCGCTGATTCACAAAATCACCGACCGCATCGGTATCTCCGGCAAGGAACAGATGACCGTAGAGGAGATTCAGGACCGCGTGGAACTGGAGCTGATGAAATCCCCCCGCAAGGAGGTCGCCAAGCGCTATATCGCATACCGCGACCAGCGCAGTATAGCGCGAAGAGCAAAGACACGCGACATTTTCCTGGAAATCATCGAAGCCAAGAACAATGACATCACCCGCGAGAACGCCAATATGAACACGGACTCTCCCGCGGGTATGATGATGAAGTTCGCCTCCGAGACTACTAAGCCGTTTGTAGATGACTATCTGCTCACCCCGGAAGCGCGTCAGGCAGTGAAGGACGGCTATCTGCACATCCACGACAAGGACTACTACCCCACCAAGTCTCTCACCTGCGTACAGCACCCCCTGAACAATATTCTCCAGTACGGATTCATCGCCGGTCACGGCGAATCCCGGCCCGCCAAGAGAATAGAGACAGCGAGCGTGATTGCCTGCATCTCCCTGGAGACAGCTCAGAACGAAATGCACGGCGGACAGGCCATCCCTGCCTTTGACTTCTATCTCGCACCATTTGTGCGCTCTTCCTATATCGAGGAACTGAAAAAGGTTGAGGACATTACCGGCGAAAATCTTTCGGAATACTATAATGCACCCCTGAAGGATTACCTCAAACGGCCTCTTGACGGCCTGAAGGGAACCGAACGCTGGCTTCAGCACGCAATGAACTGCACCGTCAGCCGTGTCCATCAGTCGATGGAGGCGTTTATCCACAATATGAATACCATCCATTCCCGCGGAGGTAACCAAGTGGTCTTCTCATCCATCAATTACGGCACGGACACTTCCGCCGAAGGTCGCTGCGTCATCCGCGAACTGCTCGCCTCCACTTACGAGGGGGTAGGTAACGGTGCCACCGCAATTTTCCCTATACAGATCTGGAAAAAGAAGCGCGGGGTCAACTATGAACCGGGAGACCCCAACTATGACCTCTATCATGAGGCCTGCAAAGTGACCGCGCGCCGCTTCTTCCCGAACTTCGTCAACCTGGACGCCACTTTCAACTTTCATGAGAAATGGACTCCCGATGACCCTCAGCGCTATCTTTATGAGGTTGCGACGATGGGATGCCGCACACGTGTGTTCGAGAACCGCTACGGAGAAAAGACTTCGGTCGGCCGCGGCAATATCAGCTTCTCGACGATCAATATCGTCAGGATAGCGATTGAGTGTATGGCTATCCGCGACACCCAGGAGCGCATAGAGCGGTTCTTCAAAAAACTGGATGAAGTCCTCGAGATCACGGCCCGACAGCTCAACGACCGTTACAACTTCCAGAAGACAGCCCTGGCAAAGCAGTTCCCACTGCTGATGACGCGCCTGTGGAACGGTGCAGACAAGCTGGACCGTTCCGGCACCATCGAGCCGGTCATCAATCAGGGTACCCTGGGAATAGGATTCATCGGCCTGGCGGAATGTCTTGTAGCACTTACCGGAAAACATCACGGAGAATCGGAGGAATCCCAGAAACTCGGTCTGCGCATCGTCTCCCACATGAGGTCCCGCGCCAATGAATTCTCCGAGACATATAGCCATAATTTCTCGATACTTGCCACCCCCGCCGAAGGTCTCTCCGGCAAGTTTACGGCGAAGGACCGCAAGAGCTTCGGTATTCTCCCCGGAATCACCGATAAAATCTATTATACGAACTCGAATCATGTCCCGGTGTATTACCACTGCTCTCCCCGCCACAAGGCCAAAGTGGAAGGGCCTTACCATGAACTGACCCGCGGCGGCCATATCTTCTATGTGGAAATAGACGGCGACGCCACCCACAATCCCAAGGCGATCGCTGACATCGTCGACCTTATGGATAAAAACAATATCGGATATTGTTCGGTGAACCATAACCGTAACCGCTGCATGGAGTGTGGATACGAAGACGCGCAGGAACATCTCGAGACGTGCCCCAGATGCGGCAGCCGCAATATCGATAAGCTGCAACGCATAACCGGTTATCTTGTCGGGACCACCGACCGCTGGAATTCGGCGAAACTGGCCGAACTCAAAGACCGCGTTGTCCATAAATGAATGCCGGTTCATCTGCCCCATATTCGCTGTTGAAATATGTCTGAAAACCCTGTTCTCAGAGTGCTGGATATTGTCCCGGGTACGTCGGTAGACGGCCCGGGACTCCGTACATCCATCTATTTCGCCGGTTGCGCCCATCGCTGTCCGGGATGCCATAATCCCGAATCATGGGACTTTTCCGGAGGCTATCCTATGACGGTCGGAGAGATTCTGGAGGAAGTGGAGAAAAACGGCTTCGACGTCACGTTTTCCGGAGGCGATCCGATGTATCAGGCTGAAGGGCTGCTTCCGCTGGCCAGGGAAATCCACCGGCGCGGATACAGCCTGTGGTGTTATACCGGCTTCATGTTTGAGGATATTTTTTTATCTCCTGACAAATCACAGCTGCTCCCCTTCATTGATGTTATTGTCGATGGGCCGTTCATAGAGTCAAAACGCAGTCTGTCATTGCTTTTCCGCGGCTCATCCAATCAGCGCCCGATTGATGTGCGCCGTTCCTCACCTGGTAAGATCGTTCTTTGGGAACCGGATTTTTGACCGATTCCGAAACCTGGCTGAACCATTTCCCCGGAGATATTGTTTAAAAGTTGTTTAACATTCTGAACAAACAACAAATTTATCACCGATAAAAACTCTAAGGAAATGAAAAAGTATCTTTTAGTGCTTGTCGTAATTATCGCGACTGCCCTCTCCTCCCAGGCCCAGAAAGCCGAACTCTATTTCGGTTATGGCGGTTACACTCAGATGGACGCCACCAATATGCACGATGACTGGCATGGCGTCAACACGGCCTGGGGTGCCGTAACGATGGGCGTCAACTTCAACGTAGCCCGCAAGTTCTGGCTCGGTCCGAGCTACACCATCTCCAGCTGTACCACCAAAGGGGGACCCGATCACTCTTCGATTCTCTATAACGCGGTAATGCTCAATGGCCGCTATCAGTACTGGAACAACAGCGTAGTCCGCCTGTATGCCCATGTCGGTCTCGGTGTGGAAATTTCCCACATGATGCCTAAGCACGGCGACTCCTACAACAAGGCTTATTTCGCATATCAGTTCACTCCGCTGGGAGCTGAGGCAGCCATCGGCCGCAACGTAAGCCTGTTCGGCGAACTTGGTTTCGGTGCGCAGGGTCTTCTCCAGGTAGGTTTCCGCTTCGGTCTCTGATTCCTTTATTCCTGAACCTTACATACATCCGGTTAGATATCGGCAAAAACATTTATGGCTTACATCGGCGATTCAACACCGATGTAAGCCATAAATGTTTTTGGAGGGAGTGGCAGAATCCAGTGTGTTCCGGAACTTCGTCCTGCTTTTGTCCCTGCAGCCGTCAGGGAATCAATAGTTGCGGGCGATAATCACACGCTGGGCCGACGGTTTGCCGGTTACCATACACTTGCCGGGAGTTTTGTCTCCGTCCAGGGGAATGCAGCGGATTGTGGCTTTTGTCTCTTCCTTGATTTTCTCTTCGGTTTCGGGCGTACCGTCCCAATGGCAGAGCAGGAAACCGCCTTTTTCGATTTCTTTCTTGAATTCTTCGTAGGAGTTTACTTCGCGGGTCATCTCCTGACGGTGGCGCAGGGCCTTGTCGAAGATGTTCTGCTGGATTTCCTCGAGAAGATTCTGGATGAAACGGGCGATTCCTTCGATAGGCTCGACCTGCTTTTCGAGTGTGTCGCGGCGCATGAGTTCCACGGTGCCGTTCTCGATGTCGCGGGCACCGATCGCCAGACGGACAGGAACCCCCTTGAGTTCGTAGTCGGCGAACTTGAAGCCGGGACGGCGGTTTTCGGCATCGTCATATTTGACACGGATTCCGAGTCCGCGCAGCTCGTCGATAATCGGATTGACCTTCTCGGTGATTGCGGCCAGCTGTTCCGAATTCTTGTAGATGGGCACGATTACGACGTGGATAGGCGCGATATGTGGAGGAAGCACCAGGCCGTTGTCATCCGAATGACACATTATCATAGCGCCCATAAGACGGGTGGAAACGCCCCAGGAGGTAGCCCATACATATTCGGGCTGGTTTTCCTTGTTGACGAATGTTACGTCGAAAGCCTTCGCAAAGTTCTGACCCAGGAAGTGGCTGGTACCGGACTGAAGGGCTTTTCCGTCCTGCATCATCGCCTCGATAGTATAGGTGTCGACAGCTCCGGCAAAGCGTTCGTTGGCGCTCTTCACACCGGTAATAACGGGAATACCGAGATTCTTTTCGGCAAACTGGCGGTAAACCTCGATCATCTCCTTAGTCTTCGCCTCGGCTTCCTCGCGGGTGGCATGGGCCGTATGGCCTTCCTGCCAGAGGAATTCGCTTGTGCGGAGGAACATACGGGTACGCATCTCCCAGCGCATCACGTTGGCCCACTGGTTGCAGAGGATAGGCAGGTCGCGATAGGAAGTGATCCAGTTACGGTAGGTGTTCCAGATGATAGTCTCGGATGTGGGACGGATAATCAGCTCCTCCTCGAGCTTGGCTTCGGGATCGACCACAACTCCTTTACCGTCAGGATCGTTCTTAAGACGGTAATGGGTTACAACGGCGCACTCTTTTGCAAACCCTTCCACGTGTTCGGCCTCCTTGCAAAGGAATGACTTCGGAATAAGCAACGGGAAATAAGCGTTCTGAACTCCGGTAGCCTTGAACATTTCGTCAAGGGTATGTTGCATACGCTCCCAGATGGCATAGCCATAGGGCTTTATAATCATGCAGCCGCGCACGGGCGACTGCTCGGCCAAATCGGCCTTGATTACCAAATCATTGTACCATTGCGAGTAATTGTCTGCCCGCTTGGTGAGGTCTTTAAGTTCTTTTGCCATTGCAAAAAATAAAAGGTATAAATTTTTTCGCAAAGTTACTAAAAATCCCTCTTTTCCACAAACTCAAACCACCCAATTCCGTTATGCACCTCCAGGAGTAAAACCATCATAAAAATCATCTCAAAAAATATAATTTATAACCAGCTGAATTTTAATAAAATACGCAATATCTATTAAAATATTTTGAAAAAAGTTGTCGAAAAATTTGGTCAGCTCAAAAAAAGGTCATAACTTTGCACACGTCAAACGGAAACAACCGCTACTCCAAGAGAGGAAATGACAAACAAAAACAACTGATTGCCTTGTGGTGTAATGGTAGCACGTCGGATTCTGGTTCCGCCTGCGGGGGTTCGAATCCCTCCAAGGCAACTTCTTAAAATTGCAGTTAGCTGATAATCAGTTAGCTGCAATTTTATTTTGCCATATTTGCACAACATTTGCACAACAGAATTATAAAATTCCGTTCAAAATTCATCGTCGTTCACCCTCATTCACGACGGCGAAGTGATTTTGCATTTTTTAACAACGCATCATTCACCCGCGCTGAACAATCGGAGCCATGCCGTGGTTATAGAGATTGTGAAGAAGTTTCAGGCGACCATTCCCGGGCAGAGGCTCGACCGTATAAAGTGGTGTCTGTAACATAAGCCCAATAGTGCTCGTAAAGAGTGATTTTTAACATTTGACCTCTGTTTAGGGGTCGAAATACTATTGCACAGTCCGAAAAGTGTGCCGAACTTTGCAACCGAAAATGATGCCGGTGCATCGAGCGCGCGGGAACAGACCCGACTATGTGCTGTAATGAGTTGCACGTTTTACTAACATTTCAGTCCGGATGAAAGGCATCCGGGAGCACTATGAAGAACCAAGCCGTATGGTGACGGCCAGAACCGTCAGTCCGCAACAACACGCCCTAAGGAAGCGATGCTCATCGGACTTATTTTTCTCAGTCCACGGCTTCTGAGACTTGAAAATACTGATGCTCTGTGTGCGCTATAATGCGTAATGGGAATTGCATTACTTTATGACATACGCCGGATTTTGTGGATATAGTGGCGGCGTAAAATCAAAAAAGTGATATGATTACTCGAAGTATTTGGCGCAGAAGAATAAGGATAGCACAGAGCGCGGTGACCTCAACGTAACATAAAAAGAAAGAGTGCATGTCGCCAATGAGCGACGCACAAGATGCGTATTCGCCCTGTAAAGCGAATAGCCATTGCTGTTGTCTCTTTTCGAGAGGACGGCATATAGGGCGAGGTACGCGATTTGCTGACCATCAAGGTCGGCAATAATCTTTGTCGGCTTCAATGAAAAGAAAGCCGACAGCCTCCTTTTTGTCCTTACGGACCGTTGTCACCGCTCAAAATCGCCGGAGATGTGGCAACGTACTATCTTCGGCGTATATCTCATTAAATTCAGAAATGCCCGTGAATTTATATAATCTTATCAAAGCATCTCTCTCCGACTCCAATTCTCCAAATATCCTTCTCACCGTCTCCCTCGCTGACCTTCATCAGCTTATGGTAGACACAATCGACGCTACCCGCGAACGGCTTCTCCCTCTTTTCATGAAGGCATCCGAAGATCGCCTCCTTTCAAAAGAGGAAGTCGCCAAACAGCTCGGTATCGGGTTGACCTCGGTTTACAATCTGACCAAGAAAGGCAAGCTTACAGCCGTCAAGGTCAACGGAGCCACCCGATACCGTCAAAGTGAGGTGTCGGCAATTATGGACACTAAAAATTCCTGCCGATGAAAAAGGAAACATCATCAGCAAAGACTCCCTCAAAGCCGAAGGGCAATGAGAAAAAAGCGTCTGCCAAAAAGAAAGCAGATAGCAATCCCGAGACTCCTGCAACCACAGGAGTGGAAGTGACTTGTCAGACAAGTGAGCAAATAACTAATCATGCGCCTGACCAACTGACCAATCAGTCAGAACCGTCGGTACCGTCGGACGTCTTGATTGCAGGGACAACAAAACCTCAGACAGCCAGCAACTTCCCGATTGACGCTTTGCCGTCAAGATTACAGGTAATCATCAGAGAGGCAAACGTCACTCTCGGTTTTCCTGTGGACTACATGGCTGGAACGATGCTCTCGGCAATGGCGGCGGTTATCGGCAACACCCATCATGCCGAGGTAATGGCAGGGTGGAAAGAGTATGCCATTCTTTTCGTTGCCCTTGTCGGATGCCCCGGAGTGTGCAAGAGCCATCCGTTGAGCTATGTCATGCAACCGCTCATCGACCACGACGCGGAAAAAGCGGCACAGTTTGCCGAGGCGTTGAAACGCTACAATGCCGCGATGGAGTTGCCGCCGAAAGAAAGGATTGCAAACGGCTACGACCTCAATCCCGTCGAGCCTCGTCGAGTGCGCTTCATGATGCAGGATGTGACCAACGAGGCAGTTCACCGCATATTGTCGGAAAACCGCCGTGGGCTGATTCTGATGTATGACGAGCTTGCCGGATGGGTCAAGAACTTCAACCGATACAACAACGGCTCCGAATCGGAGTTCTGGATGTCGGTGTTCAATCATAAAGTAGCTATGTCCGACCGTAAGGGCAGTCAGAGCGGTGTGTTCATCCGCAATCCGTTCCTATGCGTAATCGGAACCATCCAGCCGAAAGTGCTTACCGACCTTGCCACCGGAAACCGCAATGCCAACGGATTTATGGAGCGAATACTCTATGTGTTCCCGTCCGACCAGACAAAGCCCAAATGGAACCGGAGCCGCCGGATGCCCTCTTTCGACATCGCGGCAGAGTGGCGCGGCATCCTTTCGCGGCTCATCGACATAGTTCCAAAGGTAGACGTGGACGGCGAGATAATATCGGAGGATGTTCCTTTCTCATCGGACGCTCTCGACCGTCTCTACCAGTGGCAGAACGAGCAGACCGACCGTTGCAACGCTGACGGGAGCGATACCCTAACCTCCATCGCAAGCAAACTTGAAATCTACGCCATCCGCTTTTCTCTTTTGCTGGCCCTCGCCGACTGGGCGTGTGGCAGTGAGAAGAAAATGATAGATGTGGATACGGTGGAGAGGGCGATACGCCTGACGGAGTACTTCCGTTCGACCGCCTCAAAGGTGCAGGGTATCATCAGCGAGGACGCATTGACCGAGTTGCAACTTGCAGTCCTTTCGGTACTGCCCGACAGTTTCACCACCGCCGAGGGCGTGGCGATCGCCGGGAAATGCGGCATGTCGGAGCGCAGCTTCAAGCGGTTCCTTCGAGACAGGAAAGGCGTTCTGTTCGCCCATTCCTCCCACGGAAACTACACCAAATTATAAACATTCACCCTTGGCATTATTGTCACTTTGGCATTTCTGACGGAGATGCCGACGCATACTGTCTGTGCCAAAATGACGAAAGTGCCAAGGGGTAAATCTCAAACTGAAGTCCCGTGAAACATTGCTTTTTCATTGAAAAAAACATTGCATTCAGTGCTGTGTTTATAGCGGTGCATCATTGCTATGGCAGTGCAGTACCATCCGTGCAGTGGCGGCACGGAAATTACGCCATCCGGAAATTCCTTAGCTCATTAGGGAATTTTTCGAGCCGCATGGTCTGCGACCACGCTAAAAATATCCCTACTGAGCCCAAGGGGTTGCCCCCTTGGAGAACCCCGCAACGGCTTTACAAGAAGCCGTACACTGCGATTGTTCCACGACAGAAACACGCCTGCCTATGAGTTACGCCGTACTCCACATCATGAAGGCAAGCGGTTCCTGCAACGCCATCGCTCGACACATCGAGCGAAGCACTCAGCCCGACAACGCCCATCCCGAACTGCGACACCTCAACCGGGAGGATTTCATCCGTTACCCGGAAGGTGTCGGTGGTCTGGGCGAGGCAATCCGCTACCGTCTCGACCATGCAGGACTGACGCGGAAAATCGGCAAGAACCAGGTGCTCGCACTCAATGTTCTGCTGACATCCGACGGCGAAGCCTTGCGCCGACTTGCCGACGAAGGAAGGCTCGACGAATGGGCGGAAACGAGTATCAGATGGGCGAAGCAGACATTTGGCGAGGACAACGTTGTCGGCGCTCATCTCCACATGGACGAGCAGACACCGCATCTACATGTAACGGTCGTGCCCATCGTAACCACTGAGAGAAAGAGGAAGGCGAGCGAGGCGAGAGCCACGAAACGCTACCGCACCAAGCCCAAGAACGGACCTCGGTTGAGCGCCGATGACATCATGACCCGTGAGAACCTGACACGCTTTCAGGACACATACGCCGAGGCGATGGCACGTTTCGGGCTGGAGCGGGGAATCCGGGGTTCAGAGGCCCGGCACGTTGACCAGCACGAATACTACCGTCAGTGCCAGATCAAGAAGAAAGGTCTTGAACAGGACGTAGCCATCCTTTCCTCCGAGAAAAGGCAACTCGACACCGAAACCCAGTCTTTGGAGAAACGGAAGAAAGAACTTGAACGTGGCAACCGCTGGATGGACAAGACTTTTGCCGAAACCAAAGCCGCCAACGCGGAGATGACCAGACAGAACGATGAACTTGAAAAGCGGAAGTCCGAACTTGTAAAGTCAAATTCTTCTCTCACCGCCACCAATATGTCATTGACCACCGAGAAAGAAGCGTTGGAGGCTGACAAGAAGAAAATGGCAAATGAGATTGCTGAAATCGAGGCTGACAAGTCAAGGCTGATTGACGAGCGCACTACTTGCGCCAAGGAAGCGGAGACGGCGAGAAAAGAGAAGGAGACGGCATTGCAAGAAGCCGCCGAAGCGAAATCCCAGCGGGATGCCAACCGCAAGGATGCCTTCAGCAATCTCGCCAACCGTTTCACCGGCAGCAAGACCAAGAGGCTTGAGAGTGAACTTGCCAAGAGTCAGGAGGAAGTCAAAGCTTTGAAAGAACGAGCCGAGCAGACCTCCAAGACCCACAACAATGAAATGTGGAATCTTCGCCAGCAGCTTGACAGACAGAAAGAGCAGCATGACAGCATAGTCAGAGGACATAAGGAAACCGAAAATCTAATCCAACGATTCTTCCCCGGTGTCATTGCTGCCTTACCTGCCATTAGAGACTGCATTCAGGTAAAGATGTCAGACCCACTCATCACAGCGTTACTTGACGGAAAACCGAGGTCATTCAAAACAGGCTCTACGCTCTATGATCCCAATGAGGAGAAAGATGTGGATGTCGGAAATGTCGAAGTACAAATCAAGCGAGACCCGACCGATGGCAACAACTGCCGTCTTCATCTCGGCGGCAAGAGAGTGTTCCAATGGTTCAAGGAAAAGTGGCAATCATTGAAGCAGACAGTAAAGAGAGGCTTCGGAATCAGGTAACAATAAAAGGGAGCCACAGGCTAATAACTTGTGGCTCCTTTTTTCGAAAAAATTGAGATTTCATGTTCATTATATATTGCATCAGAGAAATGCATCAGTTTCAAAAAAGAACCTCGACATCGCTGCCGAGGTTTCTGTATAGTATGATTTGCTGTTTCTTATTTCAAGATTCCTGAATTAACACCCGATTGCTGAGAAGCCTCATCTCCTTGTTGAATCTTTTTGCCAAAACCGAAGGTATATGTTACTGACAATCGAGCCAATGCGTGGTCGTTGATTGAGTATGTCTGTTCGATTCTATCGTAATAACGGCTGTGCATTATGCTTTTGTTACTTCTCCAATTCCAGCGGGCAAAGTTGGCAAATTGCAGTTGCAGGTTCCATGAGGAATTAGACCATCCGGCGGCAATGCGATAATATGATTTCGTTTTCATCCAGGTTCCAACCATACATCCATCAGGGAAGCCTTGCGGAGAGTAATACAGTCCTGAAAAATTCCAGTTACCGAGATAGTAGGTTGCCTGAAAAGCATAGTTAATATTCGTTTTGTCAAGATTATACGGATCGCCATTATGCACTGATGTTCCGGTAAGTTGTGCCGTCAGCTGGAGCTTGCCATCAAAAAGACGTAGACTCGCGTATGCACCATAAGTCCATTGTGAGTATCCACCACCCGGTTGTCGGATTGTCCGCAGGATGCCTGTTTCTGAAGGTACATAATCATAGACATACCGATTATCGACTATCCATGTAGAAGCAAAGGCAGAAATGCTGAATTTATTACTCGGTATGAAGGAATAATTCACACCTGCATCGTAACTGCCATAGGAAACCAGGTTGGGATTACCCGTATAACTCATGAGCGGGTTGCTCTGAATTATGGCAGCAGAACGATAACTTGACGATGGGATTGACTTCATGTGATGAAATTCGCCGCGGATTGAATGGCGGTCATTCGGCGCATATTGTAGGGAGAAATCAATCCACGGGGCAGCGGAATCATCTTTGTAATCAAGATATTTCTGTCTGTCCCAATGGTAGCCGACTCCTACCATACCATATACTTTGCCTATTGACAGGCTATACTGCACACCGGGACCGACACGGTATGTCCGGGCGTTGTCGCTTGTATTGGCCGTGCCGTAATAACTTGTACTGTTAGAGGTGATGATTGTCTGGAACATGGCATTAAGAGAGCCCCATTTACCAAAAGAATGGGTGTATGTCAAGTTCCCACTGAATTGGTGAGAGTTGTCTCTTGCGGCATTATAAAATTCGTCGGTTCCAACCTCGGTATACAGACTTCCCGTATTTGTATGCGAATAAGCATACCTCGGAGAAAAGTTTATGGTGTTTTTGTCGTTGAGAATAAAATTCCAGTAGCCGCTATAAGAAATAGAATTGACTCGGTTGGAAGAATTTTGCGAATAGTCAACGCGCTCGGTTATCGCAGGGGTGTATTCAATAAAGCCGGAACTGTTGTTACGGGGAGTATGGTCGAAACTTGCGCCTACGACATTAAGGATGGTTATTTTGTCAGAGGAATAGAGAGCCTTGAACGTCGGCCAATATTGGTTCTTGATCCATTTGCCTTTGCCTTGAATCGAATTACGTTCAAATACATTGACATTTCCATCAGGCTGTGGCAGACGGAAGGTTTCATAAACATCTCCTCCCGTATGATTCTGATTAAGATAGAAATATCCCGCCGCAATATCGAACGTCATACGTTTATATTGCAGTTTACTGAAAAGGCTTATCTGCCCTGCATTGCTTGTGTTCTCCCAACCATGAGCCTTCACATATCCGCCGTATTCATATTTCTGCATCACGAAATTCACGACATGTGCTTTCCCTTGAAAACGCGGGTCGGAGGGGAAATCGTAATATTCGACTTTCTTTACATCCTGCATTCTCATGCCCTGTAAATCCTCTTTGGTTGCAGGCAGGAAATCTATAAATACATCAACGCTCTTGCCGGCCAAATCGGTTATGTCATCATTTGCTGATATTTTGATTTGAGGAATTGCCATGCGGTTTAACAAATCAGCGGCAGTCTGAGAGACATTTCGTTGCTTTGAAGTAGGAATATAAGTAGAAACTTCCGCACCAAGACGTTGGTTGCGACCCTCAACAACGACTTCTTCAAGTTCCTGTGTCTTGATGGAGTCCGGCGTTTCGGTTTGCGCCATGACTGACGATGCAATCATAGCGAATAGTATGGAATTTATGAATCGATTTCTCATTGCTCAGCTTAATAATTTAAGCAAAGTTCGGCAGAAAAAATGACTTCGGGATAAAACAAGTTTTATTCGCCGGATTTTTAGCGATATTTTTTTCGGATTCGGCTAAGATATACCGGTGTTACGAGCAAATACGAGGCAATGTCGAACAACGAAACGATGTCTAGGATTTGAGAATCTAATGAAATCCGACAACGAAATGTCATCAGATTCACTCAGTAGTCCAAAGGACTGAAAATGTCTCTTCCATCCCGTTGCTGTATGATTCCTGATATTTTGTAATCCGGCTGCCGGTAAATTCATATCGGTAATTTGTGGAAGTGATTCCATTTAAAGTGTCATCCCGATGGACTTCACTTATCAGGCTGACAGACTGCGCTCCGAAAATTCCTTTGAATTGCAAGGGAATATATTGGTATCGGCCCATCGGTATGGGAACTACATTCTGGACTCCGGCGACATCGGTATAATTGATAGTATAGGTAAGACTCGGATATGAATGGCCGTTAAAGTCTTCGATTTTCACGAGATTTCTGTTTTCCCAATAGTAATAATTCTCCCAAGTCCAGGGATTATCTTCTTCCCAGCCATCACCTTTCTTATTCCATTCAGTCCACTTGACTACATTAAGAAGATTGCCTGATGTGTAACTGAATTCATGACGATATTTCTTCTCGATAGTAGTCTTGTCTTGCTCTGTTTGACAGAATATGCCCTCGCAGTAAGCAGCCCGACCGTTTTCCAGATAAAGATTATCTTGATAGGTGCGGACTAAATCGTAAATACCATTTCGGTCAAAGTTGACGTCTTTGGTTGAGATCCTAATCTGATTGTCGGATACATACTCATATTCTACCGTAACAGTTTCTGCCGGATATATACTCCTACAGGTAGCTATCCGTCCATAAGAGTCGTAAGAAAACTGCTGACATACGCTTCCATCTTCCTTGGTAATGGATGCAATTTGCATGAATGTTTCAGCCTCCGGCTCATCATTGCTGCAAGAGACAAAAATTAGTGAAAGGAGAATATAATATAATTTATTCATGGTCACCTTGATGTTGATGTCAGACAATGAGATGAGATTACACCGCATTGCTTTGCCTGATTAATTTAGGCAAAGTTAGGCAGAAAAAATGACTTTGGAATAAAACAAGTATTATTCGCCGGATTTTTTAGCGAGATTTTTTCGGATTCGGCTAAGATATACCGGTGTGACGAGCAGATATGAAGCTATGTCGCGCAACGAAACGATGTCTAAGATTTGAGGATATGAAGATATCAGGTTAAGGTATCTTTCTGTCGGTGTCTTTCTGTATAGTTCAAGTTGGCGGGAATAAATCTCACTGAACAGCGCGCCATTCACAGCAGAAAGATTGCTGTCAAACGATGCATAAAACACGTTTCGCGCCTCTTGTGTTCTTATTTGAAATACCGAAGAGTCTGCTCCGGCTTTTATCGTAACCTCAGACGGAAGCCTATTGAACGAATTATAGTAGTCGGCTACAATTTCTCCCTCAAAAGCGAATCCTACGACTGCTTCATTGCCCGAAGAGGTCAGTGTCGTATATTTGAAATACCCCGATTCCACGACTCCGAGATATTTGCCTACACACCCTTGTTGGACAAAGACATCGTCTTTAGAATAATGGGCAGTGCGACCGTTCTCTCTGCAAAACTTCTTTATCGCAGAGAGATCAATCTTTTGGTCGTAGATATTGAATCGTGAAGGCATCCTACAAATGATTACATCATGGCGAAACAGGATATGCCGAGCTTGTCCTCAATATTGGCTACACTCTTGAAGCTGAGGTTTTCGGTGCCTGAAAGGAGTTTGCTCACATATTGCGGACTCACGCCGAGGCGAGCGGCGAGGTCGGCTCTTTTGAGGCCGTTGTCCTGCATGTAGCCAATAAGGGTTACGGCAAGCTGACGCGACCAGCGGAGCCAACCTGCATTTTCCTTGCGCCATGCGGCTTCTTCTGCAAACCGCGAAGGGGTCTCACTCTGATGTTCCTTTAAAAATTTAATTGCCTTGCTTGCCATAATATTATTCATTAGTAAGTTCAACAAAACTGTCCTGATCAAATACGCCGTTGACTTTAAGAAACGCCTTGCAGCGATTGAGCTTCTGCAATTCGAGCGCCGTATGCTCGCGTTCCTGCATCGTCCGTGTAAGCTTGATGGCTCCGCCGGTTACGATGTAGACATTAGGTTCAAGCCTTATGGCGTAGATACGGAGCCAACTTGCATGACGGTCACGGTTCCAATTGCGTGCTTTCTCGCGGCTTAACTCACGTGCGCGTGTGTCGGTGATGTCAAGAGGCTTGAAGAGTTCATCGAGATGTTCTGTATAAGGAACTTCAAGAACAAGTTCCTGCAACGCCTCGGCATCCTCAAATGTATCATTGACGGCTTCATCGAGTCGTTCAATATGGAAGTAACTTTTGAGGTCTTCCATATTTTCCATAAAGAAATCAAGAAGATACTCGCCATTGGTCCAGTTCCGGAACAACAGGGTGAGTTCATCAGCTTCTTTATCCTGAGCTTTTACAGCCCAGAGATGGTCGAATCCGTCGATTATCCGTACAAACTTCATACTATATAAACATTTATCCGAGTGCAAAGTTACGAAGATAATCCGAAAAATGCAACTTATAAGTTGATTTATCTCTCTACCAAGATGTTTTCTTCCGGCAGCTCTTCCCGCAGTACATTCAGTTGCTTATCAACCCGGTATCGGGGCTGATTGAAGGCGGCGCAGAGAAGCATGAAAAGGTCGCGGATTTCGAGCATTGAATAGTGTTCAACTGCGCTACTGCCTACTTCATGGAGTCCGGTGGCATACATATTTACCTGCGCTTTGTTGGCGATGTCTATATGGGTCTTGCGGCAGAGCTTGCTACTGCCTACGGAATGCAGAGGCACACGGTTCATCGTGCCTGTTGCCTCATCATACTGGTTAACCAGTCGGTCAATCTTACAATGCTCAAGCAGTTTCTTAATCTTGGCGTTGTATCCGCTTTTGCCGGATGCATATTTGAGAACGCCAAATTTGAAACCGGAGCGTTTGACGATTTCCAACGCAAACAGCATCAATGGCGTTTTCTTTTCCCGGCGGTCATTCTGCGTCTTCATGGTTTTCTTGGGGAGATATTGAACGTAAGGAATGCCGTCATCTGTAACAGCAACATTCGACATCGATAACTTCATGAAGTCTCCGATACGACAGCCGAGAGCGCACTGAAGAAGAAAAGCATCTTTGGTTTCCTTCAGACTGTCGGGCACATCTGCAGCCATTATCTGTTGGACTTCCTCATAACGGAGAAAGAAAGGATCGTCATACTGTTCTCTCAGTGCCTCGTTCCTCCTTTTCTTGGTGAGCCGCCGAAAAGGAGATTTCAGAATCTCGTCATTCTCTTCCAGCTCATTGAAAAAAGCCTGTAATGCCCGGAGTTTCGCCGATGCCGTGTTGATGCTCGCCTGCTTGGTCGGTATGGATATCTTTTGCAGGCTGCCATATATAGCCTTGTGCTTATCGACATACTTGTATTCGTTGATAACGAACTCCCGGAATGCCAATATATCTTCCGGAGTGAACTGTTCCGGAGTATAGCGTGATTTCTTGAAGATGATAAGATAACGTGAAAGCTTATCCCATACTATCTTGTAAATCTTGGCTCTGCCCTCACTGACGGTGCCGTATGTTTTCAAGCCGTCAATGTATCGGTCGAAGCGTGCCAGCAGAGTTTCGGTTTCCTCGGTCTTGACAATATTGTATTTTTCCGGATTGAGAACCATATCAATTCTCGCTTCAAAATCGGTAGCATCAAATTCGGGACATTCCTCTTTCAGTTGCTTATAGGCTTCGTGCATAGCGTCAATCTCGCGTGTAATCGCAAGACGCAAGTCCTCGTTGTAGAGGCTGACGCGCGGTTTCAGCGAGCCATCCATGTCAAACTTCTTCAAGTCCGCCAAATCAGCCTCGATATTGCTCTTGTGAAAGAGCTGGACTTCCCGACCCTCCGTAAGCCGGAAGCGAAGTCTTATTTTACCGCTCGTTTTGGTCGTGCGGAGGTAGATGGTTATTCTTTCCATAAGTGGTTGTGCATTTCAAAATACCGTTGTGCAAGTATAACGTTTTTGCACAACCAAAAGTGCGTTGAATTAAATTCCTATGAATTTATTAACATTCAAAATCGTTCTAATACGCTGATTATCATTGGCAATCATATTCAAATTCATTTATAGCCATTCATAGTTCTGAATCCTTCCAAGGCAACAAAGCGAAAATGCAGTCAACTAACAAACAGCTGACTGCATTTTCTTTTGCTATATTTACCAATAGAATTAGAAAATCCGCTGACCCATTATTTCTCTCGGTGGCGTATATTGTATGACGAGATTATTTACTCTGCGGTATTTATCTTATCAAGAGGAACAGGATAGATGACAGGAATGGTATAGGTCACCCTTTTAGGTATCCCCAGCTGTTTTCCTGGCTCAAATTTTCCTAATTTTTTGATGGCTTCAATGGCGGCTTTCAGATAATCGTCGGGGACAGCCCGGTTTCTTATCACCTTAATTGAATTAGAATCTATTTGACCGTCTTTTGCAATAATGAAATTGACGACGGCACGACCTTTGACAGAATCCTGTGTCACAAGAGAGGTGTCTAAAATAGCGGTATATAGGTCGCTCAACAAGCCTTTGTCGCCACCATGTAAATAATACGGCGGTAAATCAGGGTTTATAAACACCCGCTTGTTCACGCTGTCATTCACACAGCAATTCTGCGCTAACGCTATGCATGACTGAATAATAATCAAGGAAATTAAACATAACTTTTTCATATAATACAAGGCTTCTTTTTTCCAAAATGTCGTGGATAGGTCGAAACCTTTCCGACAGCAAAGTTAGTAAGAATAAATGGATTTGGTCTTAAATTGAAGAAGAAAAAGCGAGCTTTGGATCCAACGAAAAGTTGGTGCCGAAGCCCGCTGTATGAATTAGCGATTGAAGCCTTATGGTCGAGACCTTAGGTTCGATTTACGAAAGCACGGCGGCAGTGCCAGTTTCATCAATTTTCTCTTTTCTCATTTCTAACAAACTATTTACACTGTATGCTAATTATTGTATGTTGTAGGCGTATTGTAATCGCCGTAATTTTGCAGACGATAATTAGCGTATGGAAACAGATATAACACTTCTTAAAAAATTTGGGCTTAAAGTCCAGCAAAGAAGAAAGGAACTCGGTATATCTCAGGAAGAACTTGCGTATAGAGCCGGGGTTCATCGCACCTATATAGGCATGATTGAAAGAGCTGAGAGAAATATCACTCTTAGCAATATTAAAAGATTGGCCGATGCATTAGGAGTAGAAGTAAAAGAACTTTTCGATTAAAAGAATATGTTAACAATACAAGAAGCCGTAAATGAAATAAAAATATTGATTGAAGATGCCATTGTCAAAGGAGGGGTTGAGGGCAAAAATAATCTAATCCGCACTCAAATTCCAATATGTATGCTACACGATGCAGCAAAAGCGGCATTTATAGCAAATGGCGTCAATCCCGACTTGGTTACACCTATCTATGGTGAGCATATAGGAGAACAAAAGTTAGCAGGATTCTTTAAGTGTAAAGATCAAGACATCTGCTTCATGCCAAACAACTATCAAAAGAAAGAAGAAACTCTTAATTTTGACGGAATATTAAAGGGCAAAATAGACCCCTTGGGGCACGATTTAACAGAACACATATTATCCGTAAATGTAAGGAGTCAATTAAGTAGCACAGCTAAGAATTTTGACACATTGTATGAAAGAACATTTGCGGAGGCATTGAATTTGCATCTTAGGTGTCCTAAGATGGTACTCGGAGAATTCTATATGATTCCTGTGTATGAATATGATGATGCATTAGCCAAAGACAATATTGTAGGATTCAAAAGGAATAAAAACATCTCCAAACATCTCGAAAAATACATATACTCCTTTAATCTATAAAATCCCAGAATCAGGCGTAATATCAAGGCCGGCGGCTTCGACAA
>CAJUAF010000003.1 GCA_910584365.1 uncultured Muribaculaceae bacterium
TCAATATAGTTAGTTGAAATTAAGCCAGTTGCGGAGGCTAACGCAGATACTCGTAGATTACTTCCATGAACGGCTGTTTAATGTTCGGTTACCGGACTCTCGGGTGAGGGGGAATGAGTCCGGATCAGTCTTCGAAATCCGATTCGTCGAAATCGAAGGTGTCTTCCTCAGGAAGCCAGGTAGGAGTGGTGTCGGTATATATGTCGTCCGTGAATTTCGCCAACTGGCGCCCTTCCCTTTTTGTCGGGCGCCCGAGTCCTTTCCGGCGGTCGATGAAGCCGGAGATACGGATTACGTCCAGAAGGTCATATTGCTCTCTGGGAGTAATGTTCTCCATATATTCCGGAACAAGTTTGGCTCCCAGGCGGTTCTCGGTCAGGGCAAGGACTTTGAACGAATATGTCACAGGGGGCTTCCTGACCTGTACTATGTCTCCGACGTGAATCATCCGTGAGGGTTTCGCCGGAACATCACCCGAAGGGGTCTGAAGAGTGACGCGTCCTTTCTTGCATGAGTCGGTGGCTACGGTACGCGTCTTGAAAACGCGCATCGCCCACAGCCATTTGTCTATTCTGACTTCTGTTTTCATATCTCGGAATCGCCGGACTGCATTATTTGTTGTTGAAATCACACATTGCCGTCTGAAGGCCGGCAAGGACGAAAGTCTTGACCGCATCCACGGCGTAATCCACTCTGACCGGAAGCTGTTGCCGCTGGTCGAGGGTGAACTGCCCCAGCACATAATCAATCTGGCATCCGCGCGGGAAATCGTTCCCCACTCCGAAGCGCAGACGGGCGTAGGACTGCGTGCCGAGCATCTGAGCTATGTTTTTCAGACCATTGTGGCCTGCATCGCTTCCGGAGCCTTTCATCCTTACCGCGCCGAAAGGGAGAGCGATGTCATCCACGAGGATGAGTATGTTCTCCAGCTCGATGTTTTCTTTGTCTTTCCAGTAGCGTACCGCATTGCCGGAAAGATTCATGTAAGTGGAGGGTTTCAGGATGACGACCTGCTTGTTTTTCAGTCGGCCGCGGGCGATGTCGCCGTAGCGTTCGGTGGAGAAGTCGAGGTTCAGGCTTTCCGCCAGGGTGTCCGCTATCCGGAAACCGATGTTGTGGCGGGTGCCGACATATTCGGCGCCGATGTTGCCGAGTCCTACTATCAGGTATTTCATTTCGGAATCTGAGGATTATAAATCGGGGAGGGGTGCGCCCGCGGGCGCTTATAAAGCGAGAGGATGCCTGCCGACGCCGTGGCGCGGTAAACATCCTCTCGGTATGAGTATGAAAGGTATTACTTCTTGGCGGCTGCGGCTTCAGCGGCTGCGGCACCACGGGCGGCGCGGGTGAGCTGTACGGCGCAGACAACGGCTTCCTTCGGGGTTACCATCTCGAGGCCGGGGAAGTGGAGTTCGCCTACCTGGAGGGTCTTGCCCAGACCGAGGTGATCGACGTTGATAACCAGGCGTTCGGGAATTTCGGTATAGGGAGCCTTAACCTTGATTTTCTTCATGGAGAGGGTCAGCTTACCACCGGCCTTGACACCTTCGGCGTGGCCTTCGAGCTTGACGGGAACCTGCATTACGACGGGCTTGTCAGCCTTGACTTCGAGCAGGTCGATATGGAGGATGGTATCCTTTACTGGGTGGAACTGTACCTCGCGGAGAACAGCGTGCTTCTTTTCGCCGTTGACATCCAGGTCGATAACGAAGATGTCGGGGGTGTAGATCAGCTTGCGTACAGCATCGTTGGTGAGGATCAGGTCGGTAGTGATGATGCCGCGACCGTTCTCGATTTCAACGAGCTTCTGGCCTTCCTTGAGAGTGCCGGCGTAAGGCAGTTCTACGATTTCGCCTCCGTTGAGGACAGCGGGAATCTTGCCCTCGGTGCGGAGGGTCTTTGCGGCTTTCTTGCCAAGCTCAACACGGGGCTGGGCGTTCAGTGCATAAGTCTTCATGAACTTAAAAATTTGTGTTACTCAAAATTAAATTACTTAATTTCCCATCACACGGGGGAAGCCCGTAAGCTCCTCCAGGGGGAACTTTTGATTTCCTCTTTGAAGTCAGAGGTCCGCAAAAGCGCCGCAAAGTTACGAAATTTCTCCATAACCGCCAAACGTCTCCCGCTTTTTCTCATATAATTAATAGATTGTAATTAAAGATTTCGCTAAGTTAAAAATTTTTGCCAATAAATTTTGTCAGTTCAAAATAAATGCCTACCTTTGCACTCGTAATCGGGAAATCACTTCCCGCCAGGCTGCGCAGAGGCGCTTTTCCTTTCCTGGTTCCTGCGATTACATAAAGACTTATCCAAGTCAACTTTCAGTATTGGAGCGATGCTCGAGTGGCTGAAGAGGCACGCCTGGAAAGCGTACAAAGAGAACAATTAACATATTGAAACTGGAGTGATGCTCGAGTGGCTGAAGAGGCTGATCTGGAAAGTCAGTAACCGTCAAAAGCGGTTCGGGAGTTCGAATCTCCCTCACTCCGCAAGTAGCCCGATGAGAGTCGGGCTTCTTTTTTATAGTTAGTTTCAGTATGTTACGGTTTCTTTTCACGACTTCCATCGCAGCACCGCCCATCGCATAGCAAGCGATGCGGTCTTTGCCTCTTGTCAGTGTTATCAGCTTAAAAAAAAGAGTGAGTTTGCACTTTTTGAGTGCATTTGGATTAGTTCGGATGCACCTTGCCCGCAACTCACCCGCAATTTTAAGATGATGATTACAACAAAGATCTACCTCGACAGGCGAGCTGTAAAAGGAAATGGACCTGCGCCGTTGAAGATAGCGATTACTAAAAAGGGGTCCACGGCGTACATACCACTTGGGATATCCCTTTTGCAGGAGCAATGGAATCCTATAAAACAATGCGTGGTTTCTCATCCGAAGCGTCAGTTTTTCAATACCTATATAAATAAAAGAAAGCTGGAGGTAGATGAGATTGTTCTCACTCTTACTGCGGCAAAAGAAACTGCGGGTACTGTTACCAACATCAAGAATATCATTGTTCAGCGGTTGAATCCTGAAGAGTCAGGCGAGTCTACAACGTTCTATAACTGGTTTGTCAAGTTTTCGAGTACGAAGATGCTCCGCACCAAGGGGATTTATGAGACAACCCTGAATCATATCAAGAGATTCCGACCGAAGACATATCGTCAGCTTAAATTTGAGGATATCACTGTTGAATGGCTGGCGGAGTTTGACGCATTCCTCGCCAAGACCTCCCCGGCTCGCAACGCCCGTAATATCAATCTTAGAAATATTCGTGCGGTATTCAACTACGCTATCGATAATGATGTAACGACTGCTTACCCATTCCGAAAGTTCAAACTGCGATACGAGGAAACTCGAAAGCGTTCCATGCCGGTCGAGGCTCTTCGCAAGCTGAAAGATTTGAAGGTGGAGCCTTATCTTGAGAAGTACCGGGATTTCTTCATGCTCTCGTTCTACCTCATCGGAGCCAATGTAGTGGATATTTGCCAGGCAGTCGAATTGGTAGACGGAAGATTTGAATACCGGCGCTCTAAGACCCATAAGCTCTACTCCATAAAAGTTGAGCCGGAGGCGATGGCCCTCATCGAGAAATATAAGGGAGAAAAGTATCTCCTGAATTACCTCGACACTCATAAGTCTTATCGTACGTTCTATAACTGTCTTCAAAAGGGATTGGTGAAAATCAAAGATGCTTTCAATGCTGAGGACGATGGCATAGTCCTTCAGGAGTTGACTTCGTACTGGGCGCGTCATACTTGGGCCACGATTGCTTCGGATCTTGACGTTCCTGACGCTACGATAGCCAAAAGCCTCGGACACTCTCATGGTAATGCAACGTCGGCCATTTATATCGACTACAATATGCGTAAAGTCGATGTAGCTAACCGACGTGTGATTGACCGGGTTATTAAAGGAGAGTAATGTCATGGTACAGAAAGAGCCATGAGTTTCCTCTTGGCTCTTAAATCTTGCGCCCTCACGGGTTGGGATTGCAAATATGAAGTATCTTAAAGCTGGGAGTTCCAAAATCGGAGGATTTCTTTTCCCAGATATATTTTTCTTGCATTTTCTCTACGGAAACTGCACTTGATATGTCCTTCGTTGGTATACCGGCGTAGCGTATTGCGGTGAATGCCGAGGCATTCGCACGTCTGCTTGACGGTATATCGTCCGGTCGGCGCTACTTTCGGTTCTATTGCTGTTACCATGATAGAATTTCTTATTTGCGTTCGGCGATTCCATATAGAGGAATCTGATTGATGTTCATGCTTCGAGTTATCAAACCGTCTGAAATCAAAGACTGAATGGCCTCGTCGACGTCTTTCTTTACTATTTCCATTATCGCATAATGGTTAGCTACGACAGGCGCTTTATGAGATTCCTCAACGCGCTTGAGTTCCTCTTTTATTATTCCATAAATATATGGCTGGAAGAAATTACTCATATTTTATTTTCAGTCAGTAATAGTCAGATGGTCGTCGATATATTTCTGAGTTATCCCGTGCATATCATTGATAAATTCTTCGTTCGTTACCATAAAGTCCGATAGTCCGGCGAACTCCGGATGGCAGACAATGCTGGCGAAGTCCTGCGCTTTCTTCTTGATGTCATCGAGCAAAGGAAGAAGGTGGTTTTCTTCCACTCCGAGAGCAGTGAATTTATCTCTCAACTCGTAGGCACAATCGGCAAGAAAATCAGCAGCCAAATGAACCTTCACGATTGCGACGTTGATGCCGGATTCACGGAGTGTCTTTTGATCGAATAGTTCTGAGAGCTTCTTCGGAAGGTAACTCTCGGCTTCTTCTATCGCAGCCTCGACGTCTTTTATTCTCCGAGCGGTATCACTGACTTGCAGCAACTGTCCGTTTTGGATTTGTTTCGACATTTTGGCCTTGAGTTGGTCGCGGCGTTCACGGAGCCGGTCTAATTTTGAATTTACGCTCATATCGTTGGAATTTCGTGGAGGCTCGTCTACACGATCGAGCCTCCACGGAGGAAATACTTCGGTTACTTCGACTCCTTTGCGTCCGGAGCTTTGGGGATGAAGCAGAAATCGGCGTAAATTTCGATGAATTGTTTGGCTGCATACTCAGCCAGCTTTTCGCTTTTGAAGGCGAGCCGAGAGCTGACATTCGTGTCCGAGTACGAAGAAGCGCCATTCGCGTACGAGTAGACGAGACCGCCACTCGCGCCCGCACTGCCGCTCGACCGACCGACGCACCGGCCCTTTTCTTCATCGGAAAGAGCTTCGTAGTCTTCCTTGCTGATAAGGTCGTACCACCCGTACCAGCGGTACTCACCCCTGACAAACTGAGGTTCCCAACCCTCATTGAGGGCGGCCGTGATGATGCGTAGCTGGAGGTATGCCTTGATGTCGGACATTTGGTTACGGAGATACCACTCCACGGCTCGGTAGGCTTTTACAGCTTCGTGTTCTTCGCCGAGTTCCTCGACCGCATCATTGAAGGTTTTTACACGGTCTGTTACGGGGAGGATTTCGGAAAGTCTTTCTCCGAGCTGTTCCTTGATGGCCTTGCGGCCGACGGCGTTGCAGTTGCCGTAGACGGCTGCCAACGTCTCTTTGTTAAATTGGATTGCTTCCATTTGTTTGAGATTGTTTGATTAGAAGTATCTTATTTGCACTTGCAAAGTTAGTCAAAAATAATCATTCCTGCAAGTTTTAGAGCGATTATTTTAATCATATACGCAATTTTTAGCAGTTAGGCTAATCATATTCACAACTTAACGCTCTTCACAGACTGCCACAAACCGCCTTATAATACTCGGTATCTATAGCCCCGGCTTTCATCAGTTGAATGCCGATGCGCTTTCGCAATTCATTGATGGCGTCTATCCGACTTTGTTTGCGGTTCTCAGGTGCAATACACGTCGAGATACGGTATATCTCATCGGCCAGGGTACTGAATACGATTTGAGCCTGGTCTGAAGTCATTTCTATTGTCATATCAATTTACTTGAGAGATTACTGATTCGCGTTTTATGTCGCTTTGTGCCCGCACACAGCCCTGCTTGCCGTATGCCGGCGTTACGTTAGCATAGCAATATACGCAGCCGTGCCCGCAGGTGTTATATGCTCCGATGTCCTTGCTGAGGACACAGCCACATACCGACCTTTGTCCGGGGTCTTTAGGAAAGGATTCTGGGGCACCGAACATATCTGAATAGCCGAGCCATGACATTAGTCTTTCGTCGTCTTTGAATAGCCGGGCCATTAGTAAGGGATCTACGCAACGATTCTTTTTGATGCCGAACTTGCACAAGTCAATTTGTTCTCCGCAGGTTGCGATTTCAAAACCGAAGTTCTTGTTTAGTCGAGTGAGACCGTCGGCAAATTTATTCATGCTCTCGTGGTTGAAATCGACATACTTTATTCCACCTTGAATGAGATTGTACTGAACTTTACGATAGCCGGCGATGTCAGCGAAACTGAATACAAGTTTCTCACAATAATCTTTGAGTTCGCAACCGATTTTTTCTATCCTTTCGAGGTGGTCTTCTATATGAAGATTATCCGTCAGAATTACTGGGTCGTATCTCCAGATGACAGAGCCTACGCCTAAAATATCAGCAAGACGTTTGAAAGTATCTATGCGCTTAGTTAGCTCAGGGATATTGGGTTCAAACCCTTCGGCCGCATAATCGTTGAGAGTAAACTGGATATAGCAGTTTATATTGCGGCTGGATAGTTCCTTCAATCGGTCTATGAGTGCTACGGGATTTTTAGACCAGAACACTACCACTCTCGTATTTTGGAATGAGACATAAGACGGCTTTTGATTGAACGGATTAACCCACGAGCAATACCCTCTCATGAGGCGGTTGAAAAACCAATCTAAATGAAATGCTGGTATGTCCGTACTCCGACTCGCAGATATGACAATGGGAGCGACAGCATCCACTCTCTCTCCCGTTTCGCGAATGATGCTTACCTTTTCGTGTTTATACATTCTCATTTCACTTCTACAATATATTCTATTCCGGAGCCGAGATATTCGCGAAGTGAAGTCTTGTCTACGGCATAATACTCAGCGCATTGGCCGTACTGCTTCACCACGAATTTCTTGAGGACGTCAGAGAATGTAAACGCCCAGCCCTGCAAGGGAATTGCATTGTTAAAATAGGAATTGGAGTTTACGCGATTGGTAATCCAGTTCTTCTGCGCCCGATTGAGTTTTGCTCCGGAGTTGATGAGACTTCTAATTTTGAAAACGAAACTGTCCTTCAATGCTTCGAGGGGTTTGGTGTCCCATGGAACGAATTTGATTGCTGATGCTGTCATGGTTTATTCGTCTTTTTCTGGAGTGTTGATAATCTCTTTCTCAATCTCGCTTAGGAAGATCTTAAAATCATTTTTATGATGGAGAAATACCATTTCAATTTGAGCCTGCATCTTGGGAAGGCGTGCAAGCCCCATACACTGAAGGAAAGCACTCACAAGTTCCTGCTGACTCCTCTTATCTGTCACTCCTATGCGACTGCATAGAGAGTTGATTGATTGGCGGGAACGCCGTCTGAGATTATCTCTTTCCGGCCAATATGTGCCGTCAGTCATACTCCTCGGATAACCGCATGGGTCACCGAGATACTCGCCGGTTTCTGAATCGAGAGTCCCGTCGAGCATCATTTCTGCTATTTCACCCATAACTTTATATTTGAGGTCTGAATTTCCGCTTGCATGCCGATGGAATGATTACTTCTATCGGCCCTTGAGCCATTTCTTTTATTGAATCTATGTCTTTCTCATCGCCACGGCCTTCTGCAATTTTGATAGCATCAGCTATCGCTTTATCCTTATCGAGAGCGCTGTAACCGGGGACTTCCTTGCGGCTCTTATCTGAGAATTCCGGGAAAATGGCAGTGCCACACCCTCTGTAGCCGAATGTTGTAATACGGTAGAATGGCTCATAACATCTACGAAAGACAACACCATCAACAATGAGATATTCACGGCTTGTGAGTTTGAGATATGCGATGTATTCGGACTTGGAGATATACTCCCCATACCCAGTGTATTTCCTGAACACAGTCTCCCAGGGAATTGCATCGAAAGGATATTCTTCGGACTTTTTGCCGTTGTAGAACGAAATGCGGGCTTCTTTATATAACTGTCCCTTGAATAAGCGCACTTCCATAGGTCGCTCTTTGAGACTGTGAACGATGAATGCCAACGGTGCCTCCTCTTTGCTCGCCTCTTTTATCTTGACCTTTACAGCCTCCTTATGGCTGACGTGTCTCGGTAAGCGGCATCGTGGCGGTACCTCGCTTTCATGAAATTCTATGTTGAGTTCAATCGTCATTGGCTTCGGATTTAATGAGGTTATCGTAAAACTCTTTTATTTCTTCATATAGTTTCTCTTTCGGGGTGTTGAGTATTCTTCTGCCCTCGAAGTATCTTCCTCCGATTGTGAAACAGAAAGGATAGAGGTCGTATTGATAGCACTCTCCGACGAAGAAAGCGTCTCGCAACATTCTCTTCGGCGGCAAGCAGTCCATGGCATCGTAGTATCGGTCTTCATCGATTTCCTTGAACGGCTCCTTGTTGAGCGATGTCCGGTGCTGATTGACGAGTTCCGTTACCTTTTCGGGGCTCACTGCTTCGAGGTTGGGATTGTTATGGGCCTTTTTCAATTCTTCGAGAGTTTCTCCGCCGTAATCGCTGTGAATGTCGTCGCTCATGCTTGTGACGACTGCGCCCTCAAAGGGGATTGTGGGGTCTATGATGTATTTCATATTGCGTTTTCGTATATTGCGGGTTCTAATGATACATTATATATAAAGGAGCCACAACGCACAAGGAGCGCGTTTCTCCCGTAGTATAGATTTCTCATTCCGGTTACACTTCCGAACGCACTGAAGTTAGGAAAGCGGTGGATATCCACGCGCTCTCCCTCCTCCTTGCTGATGCGTTTTACTCTTGGTGGCCGTCCCATAGTTTCTTAGCGAGTTTGGTTACCTCCTCGGTGTTGGATAATCCATTGGGACCTCCGAGAATAACGCGGGCCGCGCTATAGCAGGCGTTCCTTGTAAGCTGACGTTGCCAGCAGACGTTGTTTCTCGACCATTTCCAGGCTTCTTTCTTGAGAAGACTGATGACCTCCGGCGCCGGCTTCTCTTCGTTGAAGATTTGCAAACGGTCTTCTTCATAGTTCTTCACTACGGTGCAGTTGTAGAATTCAAACACCTCGTTCTCGCGGTTGGCATTCTCGGCTTGCTTGGCGAGGGTTTCCTCGGCTTTCTCCACGAGCTTCCAAAACTTGTGGCGGCTCGTGAAGATTTCTTTCGCGCCCTTTTCCTTAGCCTTTACGTTGAGTTCCTTTATCAACTCTCCGGCCCGTCGCAGGAGGTCGACCTTCCCGTTTTTGGCGAGAGTTTCCATCCTGCCGTATAGATTGGAAACGAATAGTGGACGAGAGTATGGGGCATTCTGCAGGTCGATTGCCCACAGAGAGCCGACGGTAGACATAATATCCCGTTTTACCTTTTCCCATGCTTCGTCGGCCTTCTGCTCCGGCGACTTTGCGGCCTCTTTCTCGCGCTCTACTTTCTTGAAGAAATTTTCACGCCATTTGCGGAAGTCTTGGAACATGGAGTTGTAGGCATTGTTGGCTCGCTCCATGCGTGCTGCCGGAAAACGAGCCGGACCGACAATCATAGCACTGGCTATGCCTGAATGCTTATAGAAAAGCTGGCGGACGCGTTCTTTGTACTGCTCGAAGTAATCGGCACGATATGCCTCGGGGAGATTATTGAGGTCTTTCTGAATCTCCTCCTCATACTCGTAGATGTCGCGCAGAGCGCGTTCTTCCGGTGTATGGCTGGTATTGCTGTAAGCCCTTACACCATCACTATAGAGGTCTTCGAGGTTCTCTTCATATTTCCATGATGCTACCACCCATTCTTTCAGATCGCAATCGCTTACTTCGATAGCGTCGCCGTTGGTAGATGTTACCGTGTGGGTGAAACGGCAACTGAACATACCCATATTTTTGCGGATGGCGCGATAGTTGAATTGAAGCGGTTCCTGACCGTCGGTGTGGTTGACCGGCAGAACCGTGGCTGCTCTATGGCAGTTCTTTTTTGTTAAAATTGTTTCCATTAGATATCTTATTTGCGTTTGTCTATCTTATTTGCATTTGAGCGAGTTTGCTGTTTCTGTCTGGGCTAACCATCGGCCCAGTTGTTGCGCTACTGTCGTGGCACCCATTGCCACGCTGTATTGATACCATGTGTCTGTACCCCATTGCGCATTGATATTGTAGTCGCAGTCTCCGCCTCCGAAGTGTATACCGTCTGGCGTCATGACTTTCGTATAATGAATCTCGAACTTGCGGCCGCCGGTGTCTTCTATTATTACGCAGTCTTTTCGGCTTTTCAGTTCTGATGGTCCAATCTTATAGGACTTGATGCCGAGTAACTGCGCTAAGGTGCTATGGAATACTTCATAGGCGTGTTCCGCGGCTGCTCGTTCCTTTTTTCTTCGCTCCTTCCGAGCCTTGAGAGATTGTGCGTTCTCGTCTAAGACTTCCTGCTTGGCCGCGTTTGCAATATTGAGAAGTTCGTTTCCCATATCAGGCGTTCTCCTTTACGTCTTCGACTTCAAACAGAATTGGGACCTCGCCGAAGAATTCCTCTGCAATTTCTTTAATGGCGGCTTCTGTTGTGGCGATGGCAATGAAGATTAGCGGCGCCCAATCGGGGACTATTGTCTTGCTCTTATCCCCCTCGCCAGCGAATATCACTCGCCGATCGTGATTTGTCTTGCCGAGGTCGTTCTGGTGGTCTGCCACGTCGTTGGCTTCCTGACGGCTTTCTATGCCAACGATGATTCTTTTTATGTACTCCATATTATTGTAATTTATGCGTTATACTTTGCAACGAGGGCGGCGAGTGCCGAACGGAAATCGTGGCTTCCGAGTTCTGCGAGGTCGATGAGTTCCTTCTCGCAGGCATCAAAGTTCAAGACCTGGTCTTTTCTCGGTTCTTCGTAGATTTTGCGGAGTCCCTTGCTGCCGTCGCGGTAGGTAATCAGGACTTTCTGTCCTTTGTTAGTCTTGACTACTTCGTAGTGAGCTACACCTTTGGCCCAATCCGCTTCGGTTACTGAACGGCGGATTCTCTGGGCTTCCGTGAGTGCTTTTTCAATCTCACACTCTTCTTCGCGGGCTGGAGTGTAGTAATATGTCAGGGTAGCGTTCCAGACATCGCACATTGCCTGATGAAGTTCGGATTCTCCGAATGGGCTTATGGCGGCAAAGTAGCCTTTCATCTGCTTGTCGAATGTAGCATCATAGCCATTGTGCTCATACCAATCCTGCATCATGTCGAATTCGGATTTTACTTTCACACTCTTCAGAATCTCTATCGCTTTCTTTATGATTTTTCTTGTTTCCATTGTCTTTTTATTTGATTAAATCATCATATCTGCATATACAAAATTAGTCAAAAATAATCATATACGCAAATATCAGATGGATTATTTTAATCAAATCTGCAATTTTATTATCTAATATAATCAACATGATAATACAAAAGGCAACCCCGGAGGATTGCCTTGTTCAATGAAAAGAGACTTTAGAATGTTAGAATGTTATAAGAAATCCCTATCCCTATGTACGGCTGAACTCTGTGTGGTGTCAGTCCGACCCCAGCTTGGATACCGATTCCCCATCGTTTATTCTTGGTGGGCGACCTAATGTAGACGGTCTCTTTACGTTGGAAAATCTGAATACTGTCCAGTGCCGGGTGATAACCGCTCACATAGGCTCGGAAAGTGCTGTCTTCATATATCTTTTGGGTAATCGGGATTACAACTTCCACACTGTCCTTCGGTGCTTGGCAAATTGCCGAGTCCACTACCGTTTCGACCGTTGCTATCGGTTTGGTCGGTTGGTCGGCGGCCGGCAGTTTCTCGGTAACATACCGAAGTACTACGCTATCAACGGAGACTGGCTGTGGGTACGGAATCGTGTCGTAGGTTGTGATAACCCTTTCTATTGTTCCTTCGGGGCCGGCTCTGTTCCATAACATCACATTTGCGAGAACGGACGTAAGAAGCAGGATTATGAGAATTATAATCGCTTTTTTCATTGCCTTGGGTTTTATAGATCTCTGTATTCTGGGATTGCATCGAAGCACGGGCAGCCTTTTATGAACTCATATGGTTCTATGATACCGTTGCCGTTGAGATCCGGGGAGGTATCGCGGTGCCCTATCACTTTTTTGATTGTAGCATACTCGCTTTTGAGTTGCTTAATGAGCTTAATAAGGCTTGCTTTCTGTTGGGGGGTGCGGGTGTCTTTGATCATCTTTCCATTGGTGTCGCGGGCATCAAGGCCGCCAATGTAAGATATTCCGATAGACCGGGCATTGTGGCCGGAGGCATGGCAGCCTATTTTGCTAATCGGGCGACACACTTCGATTGTTCCGTCAAGGTGTATTAGGAAATGATAGCCGATGTAACGTACCCTGCCTTTGGCATCGGTATATGCCGAAAACTTCCTAGCCTTATGAGCGGCGTTGATTTGGTCTGCAGAGCAGGCCTTCCCCTCTTTTGTCGCGGTACAATGGACGATGATTTCGTCAATATACCGTGATTGAGGAGCAAAGCCGAGGTATTCCCATGTGTGGGGACCGACTATACCGTCCGGCGTTAGCCCGTGGGCTTTTTGAAATGCCCTGACTGCAGCGTCGGTATTCTTTCCGAATATGCCGTCAGCCGAGATTTTGAGTTTCTGCTGAAGGGTTTTGACTTCGTTACCCTTGCATCCTATTTTGATTGTGTTCATCTTATTCTATGCTTTCAGTTACCTCGCTCTCCGTGGTATTCGGTCCACGGTTGAGCGCGTCGATTACTCTCTTCTTAGCTAATTCCTGAATGGAGTGCTTGAGCGCATCCTCGCCTATCCATTCGGCCATGTCGCGTATTGTTTCCGGGATTTTGGCTGTCCGGCACTTGCGTCGTTTGGCATGCTCTAATACGCTCTTGCCCTCGATTACTATAATCGCCAGGCAGATGCACATAGAAATATAGGGCCATTCGTACCATGCAAATACGGTTCCCATCAGGCCGAGAATGAATCCTAGAAGCTGGATTAGCCAGTACCAGGATATTTTCTCGACTGTCATTCGCAGTTTGCGGGAGCGCAGGGGTTCTCCGAGTTTCTTAGCGGTGTAAACGCCGCTGACGAAATCAATCAGACATACGGCGACAGTGATGAGAAACAGAATGAAGCACACTATCAGATGTCGGTAGAGGTGGCCGACATCGTAGTTGGTAAAAGCAGTCGAGATAATATCGTTCATCAGTTGTCGGGTTTAGTCGATGTTGAAAGCTTTCTTGAATTCGTCCACGAGGTCGAGTTTCTCCCATGTAAAGAGTTCGACTTCCTCGCCGTTCACTACCTTGGTTGTTGGGATGCGGCCGAAGTGTCCGTAAGAGGCGGTGGGCTCGTATATGGGATTGCGGAGCCTGAGACGTTTGTTGATGCCGGCTGGTGTCAGGTCTACGAGGCGAGAGACGATGTTGGCAACCTCGGAGTCGGCGTAAGGGACGTGTCGACGGACGGTGCTTACATAGAGGCTCACGGGCTGAGCGACGCCGATAGCGTAAGCCACCTGGACCAGAACCTGATCGGCAACGCCTGCGGCCACGAGGTTCTTTGCGATGTGGCGTGCCGCATAAGCAGCCGAACGGTCAACCTTGCTGGGGTCTTTGCCGGAGAAGGCACCACCACCGTGCGCACCATGGCCGCCATAGGTATCGACAATGATTTTGCGGCCGGTCAAGCCGGTGTCTCCATGGGGGCCGCCGATAACGAACTTGCCGGTGGGATTGACATGCAGAATGAGGTCATTGTCGAACAGTGCGGCGATTTCGGGAAGCAGATGCTCTTTTACGCGAGGCAGAAGAATTTCTTCGATGTCCTTTTTGATGCGGTGAAGCATGAGTGTATCTGCGTTATCCTGAGTAAGCCCGTGTTCCGGCTTGATGAAGTCGTCGTGCTGTGTCGAGATTACGATGGTGTCAATGCGGACAGGGCGATTGGTTTCATCATCGTATTCAACTGTTACCTGACTCTTTGAGTCGGGGCGCAGATAAGTCATAACCTTTCCTTCTCGGCGGATCTTTGAAAGTTCCTGAAGAAGTTTGTGGCTAAGATCCAGCGAAACGGGCATATACGTTTCGGTTTCATCGCAGGCAAACCCGAACATCATGCCCTGATCGCCGGCCCCCTGCGCTTCTTCGGTTTTCCTGACTACGCCACGATTGATGTCGTCGCTCTGGCCGTGCATAGCGTTCAGTATTCCGCAGGATTCAGCGTCGAATTTGTAGTCGCTCTTGTTATATCCGATGCGGCTTATGACCTTGCGGGCGATGTCTTGAACATCCACTCTTGCGGTTGAACGATATTCGCCGGCGATGATAACCTGGCCGGTGGTTACGAGAGTTTCGCAGGCGACTCTTGAGTCGCGATCCTTTGCCAGAAATGCATCTACGATGGCGTCCGAGATTTGGTCCGCCACCTTGTCGGGATGTCCCTCTGACACGGATTCCGAGGTAAAAAAATACTTTCCCATTATGTAATTTTTTGATTGATTTTCTATTATGTGTTCAAAGTTATATATATTCTCTCGCGCTCAATAACGAAAAGCGCCCGACAAACTGCAAATGTCTATGCAGTCTGCCGGGCGCAGGGAGCAGACACTCCTATCGGGGATATTGGCGTGGTAGGCCTTTAGGGTCTTTGCATAATCCCATCAACCAATGAATGGACCTGCGCCCAGATTTCATCAGTTGACGTATGTATGCTTTCCGCATACTCATCGACATCGAGATTATCACTTACAATCTTGATGGCTCCGAGCACATTGAAAGGAAATGCGGCAATGTAGTTGAGTTCCATGTCGTATAGCACCGGCTCATCGCGCTCATCTTCGGTAACAAAGTCGTTGCTGGTATAACAATCGTATCCTTTGTTGCCTAACGGGCAACCATTACGGTAATCCTTGAATCCGACAGTGTGATCGATGAAGCGATATGAACGGCGCACTTTTGTAACAGTTCCTTTGGGGAGTGTGTTGCTTCCACTGAAGCCGATGTTGATTATTGGCTCATAGTGCTTTTTCCGAACGAATGAAATGAGAAGTTCAGAGCACTTCTTTATCACGTTAGAAGCACCGACTCCCGTTTGAACGATTTTATACTCGCCGAGATACTTTTTGGCAAGTTCAAACTCCTGATCGGTTGCTACCAGTATTATCATCTTGTTGGGCTTTTTCGTTGAATACCTTGCCGAGGGGCGACGCGTCTATTTCGGCTCTTTCTTCGGGAGAGCGGGTGGCGTAATATTCGCTGAACGGAATATTCTTCTTGTTCATACCACGCATTGCAAGCCACTCGTCGAAAGGCGGCATGATTCGCCCCTCTATTTTTGCTTTACGGCTTTCTTCGCAGTATCTGATAAATTCGGGCTGTCGGTCAGGAGGTATTACTGTGCCACTGCTTCCGAGCCCTCCGCCGCGGCTTGCGCATGAAAGTTTATCGACAATCTCGAACTCAGGTGAAACGACCTTATAGAAAGTTATCTGTGCAATGCGTGTTCCTCGACGAATGAGGAACTGCTCATCGTTGTTCTTGATAATAACATTGATGTTGTCAGTATAGCCGGGATCGATTTTGCCGACTAAGACATCTGCGTCAAAATTCTGCTTTCCTGAAATTTCTTTGTGCCACGGAATAAAGCCGAGCAATTTCGTGGCAATCCTCTTCTTGCCGTAGCCCTCCATTCCACGGATTGAGAAACCGCTTCGTGGCTCTATTTTTCCTTCAATGTTGCGAGGTAAATTGATGGCGATGTTAAGCGGCATACAGCATCGAGAGTGTGCCGGAACAATGAAATCTACTGGAGCAACAAGGTCGTACCCGATACTTCCGGGCTTCGCTTTGTATGGTAGAATGTAGAACTCTCCGAACGGCTTCACCTCAAATGGGCGAGGCTTCGGCTTAATGCTTTGTTTGGTTTCCTTGTTTTTCATAAGGGAATGTCAGGCGACCCCGCAGATATCCTTAGGGCCGCCTGAGCCGGTGAATTTATTTTGAGAATGTTACTTTGACTGTGGTTGATGAAGTTCTGGCGGGTCCGTATATTTTCTTGACCTCGCCGGTTTCTTCGTTAACGATTGTCTGCGGGGTTGTGATTCCGCGCAGAAACTTTTCGCGCTCCTTGATTTTGGCCTCAAGTTCTGTCCTTTCTTTGGCAAGTTCGTCCCATACTGAGTCCTTGCAGGCGCTGAAGTCGAAGCGCACCCCCACCTCGGCGATGCAAAGATTTGCGCCGTTGAATGTAGCGCCGGTTCGGCCATACTTTTCTACCGCCCCGATTGTGGCTTCCACGACTGCCTGATCCTTGAGGAACTGTGAAAGGCAGTCATTCATTGCTTTGATTGTGGTGAACATTGAGATGGGGTCGGCTTCGCCGTCGGTTACTTTTGCCACAAGTGCTGCGGCCGTGGACTTTTGAGTTTCCTTGGTGAACGGAATTGCTCGTCCGAAGATCTGTAATGATACGTTCTCTTCCATTTGTTTGATATTTAGATGTGAGTTACTTTTTGTATTCTGCCTTTACCTCTTTGTAAGAAAGGACCGATAGGTAGGCGGTTACTACAAGAAATGTTACCGATAGGATAGCACCTGGGATATTCATTGTGCCTTTCCATAGGTGGGCTACCGTCCATATTGAGGATAAGATGAGTCCAAGTACAGGATATATCATCTGGTGGATTGCAAGAATCCGTGATACAGTTTTGGCTGTCATAATTGGTTAAATATCTTATTTGCATTGTGAGTGGGCGAGTTTCCTCACCCACATTTATTTAGAAGCGGGCCGCAAACTCGTCTGCGGTCATATTGAGAAGTTCATCTTTGGAGATACCGACTGAAGCCGCGATTTGCGAGGGAAAGACTTCGTAGTAGCGATACTGAGCAATCTCTTTTTTCTCATCTTCTGGGAGATTTACAAAATCCTCATCGCCAGGGCCCCACATACCAAGTGATGCGTCAAGTTCGGGGCCGCTTCCGGCTGAGCCTGTAATATATTCTCTGAATGTTATCGAACCTTCGCCGGCCATATATCGGAATTCTTCTTTCCAATACTCGATAGATTCTTTTGTGAGGGTATATTCTTTATTCATCTTGTTTTCGTTTTTGATTAAATCATCTTATTTGCATACACAAAGTTACTAATAAATAATCAAATATGCAAATTTTAGAGCGGTTATTTTAATCATATTCGCAATTTTGTCGTGATATTGATTGTATTTAGCTGCTACTGCAAGTGGGTCTGCACCTCTTTCCGCTATTTCTTGCATTTTTGGGGTAAAAAAACAGCCCCACCAGATGGCAGGGCTATGATTTCGTTGTAACGTTCGGTATGAATTTAGGCAACCGGCACGCCATTTTGGTAGAGCCATTCGGGAGCAATGTCCGCTCCGTTGCCCCAAAAGATTGTTTCATCAAGGCCGAACTGCTTGAAAAGATCCAAGTCTTTCAATTCCTGAAATGCCGGTGCATCAAGCACTGGAGTCATATCGACTTTCTTGACCGCGCCGTCATTGAATGTACAAATCAGAGAGTAATCTCCGTTGTATTCAACATCTGTTACTTTGAGATACATATTGAGTAATTTTTAGCGGTTGATTTTCGTGATTTTTTCGCCACGCTGGGCTTTCTCCCAAAGTTCCATAACCTCGCTTTCGTGCTGGTCAAGGAACTCGTTCACCATAGCGATGGACTTTGCTTTGGCTCGACCCTCTACAATCCTATCCTTGATTGTGATGGTGAATTCCTCACCACCTCTGCGGACATGGATATGCGGAGGATTGTGATCGAACCCGTAGAGGTATATCAGTAAGCCTTCGAGTATGTATATGGCGCTCATTCGCTTTGATGTTTATCTTATTGGTATATGCAAAATTACAAACAAATAATCATATACGCAAATTTAGAGAGGATTATTTAATCATACCTGCAAGATTTTCAAATTAAAAGGAGCGCCATTGCTGACGCTCCCGAACATTGAACGCTCCTTCGACGCTCACGCGCTTATGGAACTGCAAATATGAAGTAGTACAAATAAATTCGTATAGATATCGATGAGGATGCCGGCTTCAAGCCAAAAGACGAAGTTGCGCCTGAACACGACTCCGATGATGACACCTAATATCGTGGCATAGGGTATCCCTGATGCAACTATAATCCAAGCCAGAGCAGCCAAACCCAGAGTGGCTGCAGCTCCGGTATGGACTTTACCTACAAGTTCCTCCTTGAATGCCGGCGATGCCGCCACGAAAACTATCGAGCCGCATATCAGGAAAGCGAGAAATTGGATGTTTTCTGGCGTAACCCGTATGAGTGGCACCCATGCCAAAGCCGCGCAGAGCGCAACCACGACTAGGAAAAGGAGTTTCGATTCAGTATAGTAGTAGGTCTCGCTGATAGAGGTTGGCAATCCTCTTGTGATAACGTATGCAATCAGGTAGATGGCGATGATTGCGAATGAAATGATTGCGAGTATTGTTTCAGTCATAGTTATTGGAATTAAGGCAGCCTGCGGCCACCATGATGATTACTGGAATAGTTTGCCGGCAAAGTCATACCATGTGTTGTAGTTGGCAAGGAAAGCCAATACCGCGCCACCAAGACAGCCTATCTGGTCCCATGCGAGATCCCATACACAGAAATGGTTTCCTTTTTGTTTGGAATCCTTGGCTTCTTTCCAGATGCCGAAGGCAAATGCCACAGCATAGGCAATGCCGGCCGCTATCCATGCTGATGGGAAGTGGATGAGGGACATGAGCGAGCCAACAATGGTCGCGATGATGAACTCACAGAAGACGTGGAGCTTCTTGTCGTCTCCAGTCTTGTCATTGCATATTTCCTTTTTCATGATGAAATGTATTTAGAGGTTACTGAATTTCTGAGTATTCTTCCATGTCGCCGAGAGCTTGGATTGCCGCCCATTCCTCTTTGCTGACTTGCGCACGATGCGCAGCGATGCCGGCGGCGACAGCTCCAAGTTCTTCAAGGCTGGAGAATGGATAGACCTGCGGGGTGCCGTCCGACTGGCTTCCGAGGTTGACTTCAACCGGGAACTGCATCATGCCTCCCTGAATGGCGACGAGCATGCCCGTGAGGTCGGTTTTCAGGGCTTCGGAGTATTCCACTGTCATACCGTTCCATTTATAGCCATATCGAAGTTTAAGGTCGCTCTCGGCCTTGATTACAGCCACGATGTCGGCTTTGATTTCGTCGAGGCTCGGTCGGTGGTCGTATGTCTGATACCAGTTATAGCCAGTCTCTGCGTCCTCGGAGTCTTTGCCGAAGCCGTAGAAAACAGCCCACTTCTTTGTGCCTATTTTTTCCAGGCCATTCTGCGGGCCTGGCGCGCCGTATCTTTTTTCCATATTCAAGGTATTATGAGAATGAATAAATTCGTAGAGCGCCGGTGCCCTGCTTCTGCACGATTGTTGTCTCTACCGCGCCCGGGAGAAGCCCCCGATCTTTCATCTGGTCGAGCAAATCTTTCATTTCCGCACTGTCCGTGAAGAATTTATATTCTGTTACATCACCTACAAAGTGGAACAGCACGACATATCGGGATTCTCCCCAACGTGTCTTGATGTCTTTCTCGTAGTCCAGAAGCTCGATTGGTCTGTTTGTTATCGAGCCAAGCGACATGTGCTGGCAGCTGAAGCGTTTTTTGCCATCTGCCGGAGTATATTTCAACCCCAATTCGCTGAATTTTGCCATGTGTTGTCCAGTTAATTTGAAATATAGATGTTTGCAATCGGCATGGCAGGCCATACCTTTGAATGAGCCTATGATCTGTTGGCGACGCTTGCGGGACTTCCGAGATTTTTCCGCTTTCCAGACTTTCGTCTGCTGTTGCCGAGGTGCACCTTCCTCGCAGAATAGATTGATGTACGCGACATCGTCCAGGGTCTTACGATTATGTTGACGGTGAGGGAGCACCGTTTTATTCCTTAATGTGAGCCGAGAGCTGTTATTCGTGTTCGAGTTCGAAGAAGCGTTATTCGCGTTCGAGTAGACGAGACCGCCATTCGCGTTCGCATTGTTGTTCGACCGACCGACGCACCGGCTATGGAAGGTTCTACCTTTTTGAAAGTTTCTTTTTCCTTGTTATCTCTTGATTTTAAGGGTTTGACAATATGGAATGGGCTTCGGCTCCGGGCTTTGTTGCCCGAAACCGAAGCGACGCTTTTCGTTATGCGACCTCCACGCTTTCCGCTGTTTCAACTATTTCGAAATTTCCGCTGAAGGCGAGCCGAGAGCCGTTATACGCGTACGAGAACGAAGAAGCGTTATTCGCGTACGAGCAGCCGAGACCGCCACTCGCGCTCGCATTGTCGCCCGACCGACCGACGCACCGGCCTCTATCATGTGTATAATACTGACAATCGGAATAGTTCTTATTCCACTTGCTGTTGTCGGTGGTTACACGCGAGGCTATGATGTCGCAGTATCTACCGAACTTGACACGGCCGATGCAGTACCCCGAAGTGTTAAGTCCTTGGATTACGCTTTCCTCTTTTGTCAGATAGTTGCGGACTACATGGTATTTCGCATCAATCGGATACGAGCTTGTGGCAATACGCTTATCTTTCTTGAACTGGGCGAAGGACGGCACGTTGGCGGCGATGAGGTCCATGATTTCCCAGTTACATCCTACGAAGTTCTGGATACCGAAGATGATGTTGCCGATATTGCCGCCGGAATACTTTCTTGTTACCTTACCGTAGGTGTTGAAATTGTTCTGTCCGGTTGTGTACTGCGAGCTACATCCATATCCGGCATACGCCTGAATGTCACGGGTTCCTGTCAACGCCATTACGAGATTGGCGATGTCCTTGCTTATCTCATAGCTGATACCGTGGTAGCCTTTACCACGCATTTCGATGAGATTGAGTATATCGGCATAGGTGTAGTTCATCGTAGAGGTCGGCACCGAGGCGTTTGTGATGTTGCCCTCGCTGTCATACTTCCAATCGGGGTTGGTGGATGATGTTCCAGTACCAGTACGGGTACGGACTCCACTGATCGAGCGGGGACGCATGAGTGCATCAACACTCATACCGTAGATGCCGACGAAGCGCATAGGCACCCACACCCAATCGGGTTCTATTGCTTCGATTGCGGCACTATCGACAGCAATGGCTTCGAGGTCATCAAAGCCAGTAGGCGATGTGAAAACAATCTTCTTGGCACCGCTGGGGACATTACAGAACACATAATCTCCATAGGTAAAATCGAACAGCGAGTGACTGACTGCCATATTGAACGTGCCTACAACCTTGTTGTCAGCATCAACGAATACAGCTCCAATCTGGGCGTTGTTGAGTCCGGGCCAGCGTACCTGCTTCATGCCTTCGACATCGAGCTGATAGACATTCATGTTGGCATTGTCTGTCAATTCGTAGTCATCGCCATTGGCGAGTGCAGTACCGTTGTTGGAGGTATATACACAGGAGAAGGCTTGCACAAGAATATCGGAGAGCTTCTTGCGATTGATCTTCGTAGCGGTTGACAGTGGCTTTGTCGTATAGCTGCAAGAGAACAGGTACTTTTTCTGATTCTTGAAGTCATTCACGCCCTTGTACCAGTACAGACCGAAACCGAGCATGATGTCAAATCCTTCGCCTGCCTGATCGGTCGGGTCGTATTCACTACCGTCTGCCATAAGATTATAGTTGGCATCTGAAATCTGGAGGGCACGGAGTTTGGCTTCTCTGCTGTCGTAGGTGGTCTTGTAAGGATGGGCGTTCTCGAATATTCTCAAGAAATGTCCCGAAGGCTCGTAGTCTTCTTTACTTGTGCCATTGTCGAGATTCGTGATGTTGTAGCAGTCATCATCAGTATCATCGAAGCATACACAGGAATACTGCGAGTTGTAGATGGTCAACTGGGGGAAGTATGCGGCAAACTCCGAAAGCTGTGTCTCGCTGATGAGGTCTTCCATGATCCAGCGACCAGTAACACCGGAACACTTGCCGCTTTCCTCATAGGCGGAGCCTGTGGGGTCAAGACCGATAGCACCGCTGTTCTTGATTGCCTGGAGGATGGATGAGGGTGCCGTGATGTTGACATCGGGCAGTCGGAGGTAGCGGAGGCTGGAGGCTGTTACAATGCCGTTGATGAGCGACATCGGGTCAATGTTAGGACAGCCGGAGAGCATGAGCCTGTTGACATTCGACATACCTGCGATTGTCAGACCGCCGGGATAGGTCAGCTTGGGGAGGTTGACGAAATTAAGCTCCGTCATTGAAGCAGGAAGCTCCAGTGTTGAAAGTGGCGAAGTCTCAGCAGTAGTAATTGACGTGAGGTCGGAGCCGGAGGCAAGGACTGTTTCAAGTCGGGGGCACTTTGAGGCATTGATGGTGGTAACTTCCGTGGTGCGCACGTCGAGATGCTTCAAGAACGGGAGCTCACCGAGGTTCATGTTTGTGAGGTAGCCAGTATTACCCGGCGACAGATTCCACGAGGTGCGGTGGTTGGTGGAGCCAATCACAATCTTCTCCGCCAGTTTCATGATGGAGAACTGGAAGTTCGGGTCGAGCGAAATCTGCGAGAGGTCAATCTCGCTCATCTGGTCTGCCTGATAGATGTATAGCAGGATGTTATCTCCATGCTGGAAGTTGGTAAAGATACCTTCCTCTCCGGCTTTCAGATACATACCCTGGGTTACATTACCACCATCGTTACCGATACCGAAGTATCCGTCTTTAGCGGCTTTGAACTTGATCACGGCACCAGTCTTGGCACCGACACGACCGCCGAGGACGTGGCTTGCATCCTTGAAGTCGCCTGTCTGATAGTAGCCGTCACGGATTCTCCAACGCTGTTCTATAAAGCGAGGGAGAGCCTGACGACCCGAACCATGCAGGGCGTAGTAGTAGATGTCATTATACAGCGGCGAGTACGAGATATATTTGCGCTCGCAATCGAAGGTGCAGACTACTTTCGGCCAGAATGCAATGCGGTTCTGAACGAAATAGTAGAGGGCACCTTTCGGGGAGAAGGGACCTGCGCCGATGCCATTGACTTCGGGGAGGTTACGCATCGTTGCTACGACACCGGGGAGTGTGAGGGTGTTGCTGTTAGCATCGGAAACCATTTCCTGATTCTCGCAGCGACGGAGGTCGTTCCAAAGGATTGAGCCACGTCCGGCATAACACTTGTTGTCCTCTGCTGGGTCAAGTTCTGCCGGGATGGTGTTGCCACCGTCATTGTCCTTGCCGTTGCAGGTATCGCAGTCGTACACTTTGTTGAAGTACATACGCACTGGCTCCATTGCCGAGGGGGAATGATAGATACCGTTCTCCACCCAGCAACCATCTTCAAGGAAGAACATCGGCTGCATATTCTTCGCCTGTTGGTCAACGGCAGCGAGATAGTCAGTGAACGTATAGTAAGCAAGGAGCGACTGAATGCTCATATACTTCCAGGCGTTTTGTTTCCAGATGCCTTGCCATGTGGATGAGAGTGCAGCCTTGGAGTAATCGCACGAATCACAGAATTTGAGGACGTTATAGAGGTCATAAGGAACCTTGCGACCCATAGCGAGGTCTTCCTGTAACTGGTCGTCATCAACCATGCACTCAAAATACTGAGTCCATGCCGGATAGGTCGGCTGTCCGAGGTTGAGTTTCGACACCCATGAGGACTGCGTGGTAACAGGAGCCATCATATCGTCGATGGAACTTACACCCATGAACCAGTCCATGCCGTCATAGGTAATAAGCTCGAAGCCGGACACTGGATTGAGGACATCCCCGGTTATCTTCCATTTGCCGTTCTCCTGTTTCATTGAGCCATTTGCGCGAGCCCACTCTCCACCGCTGTAACGCATGAAGATATAGTCGCGTCCGCAATACTGCGAGAGCAGATAGAGCTTGGTGGTGTCAAGTCCTTCGGTGGTCTTGAAGCGAGCCATGATTTCCTCCAGTGTTTCCTGGCTTTGGAATTTCCCGGCGGCGTTGAATGTGGCTTTTCCGAAGAACTCAACGAAATCCCCGTAGTTGCGGCATCCTTTGTTGTATCCAGAGGTATTCTGGAAGCCAAGGGCAACCTGCTCGCCTTTATCTTCCTTCCAGTTGCCACGGGCATGGAACCAAGCATCACTGAGCGAGTCAGTGGTAGCACGGAAGGCGGCGATGGGATGATTGGCAGTTGAATGGTTCATCTGCAACCCGGTTACTGTAACATCGCCATTATTCCATGTGCCGTCGAAGGCTCGCTGTGCAGGAGTGATGTAGTCAGAACCGAGGGAACGGAACGTAGCGTTCATCATATCACATACGCCGCAGTCATTCGCCATTGACGAATCGGAGTAGTCAACCTTGACTGTGATGATGGCAACCGGGATGGTGTTTTCTCCTACGCGGACATAGCCGATGTTGAACAGCTCGTAGGTTTTCAGAGCGTCGGCGTTGGTGTAGTCTGGATTGAGTGCCGTGATTTTCCAGTTCTTTTCCTTGCGGAGATAGAAACGGTCATTCTTGATCGGGCGCTTTGCGGAGGTCGTACCCTGACGGCGCCAACGGACATTCTCAGCCTTGAAGGAACGCCACGGCATTGTGGGATGGAAGTAGTACAGGGTACACTTGAAGTTCGTCTTCGTGTCAATATCGGCATCGAAGCTGTCGAAGGTAGCCTGTGGAGCAACAACTACATAGTAAGGGAAGCCTTTCTCTTTGAGAAGGTCCATCGAGGGGCGGTTCTGATTGTCAAGCACATTCTCAGCGCTGTACTCCTCAATCATTGCATCGGTGTTGGTCAGCTTACACAGGTAGTTCTGGAACGCCTGCGCCCACTCATAATAGCTGTCGTAGGCAAGAACATAGTAGAGATAGAAGTCTCCGTCTGTGCCATTGAAAGTGATTTGCTTTTGGTTGAGGATTGCTCCGGAGTTGGAGATGTAGCCGATTGCACCGACTTCTTCTCCATCCATGTAGAGCTTGATGGTTGAGTAGTCGGTGGTGCCACGCTTGACACTGATGCTCGAAGGTTCGACAACAATGCCGACGGTGTGCTTTTCTCCACACTTGAAGGGGCGGGTTATCTGTGTGGGTGTACCATTCTTACAGAATACTACAACTTCGTTGCCGCATACATAGAAGCCAGCGCCGCTGTCGGGGTCGTAGCACTCCATCAGCTTGGCTTTGCTGTCCTTGATGTTGTTGGTGGCAAAGGCGAACTGGAAAGCCATACCATTCGTGCGCTCTGTGGCTGCTGTGCCGAAGGGGGCGTAAGGTATCTTGGCTTTGACGTTTTCGGCTATGCGGAGGCTCATTTCATCGAGGTATTTGACGAAACCATTGGAGGACCAGTTGGAGCCTTCCACGGTCATCGTATAGCCGTTGTTGCTGATGGTGTGGTCGGTCTCGGCGTTGGATCGACTTGCCATATCGAAGCCGAACAATGCGCCTTCCTTGAAGATGGCGTTGATTGCAGAGCCGACAACGGTAACAGTGATGGGATTGGTCTGACTGCTTCCACTTTTGGCGTAGAATGAGATGGAGTCAGTACCGTCAGTTGCATATCCCTGAACCTGCTTGCGGACAATCTCTGTCTGCGAGGTACCGATGTCAGTGGAGAGGACTTCAACACCGTCGATAAACACCTTTGCAGTGGTTGAGGTTTTGCCGGGAGTGTAGGCGGCTACCTCAATTTCGAGGTTGTCATACAGACGGATAGTGCCGTTGTTGAAGTCGTTGAATCGAAGGGCTACGATGGGCTGTGTGGAGCTTGCGTCGATACACATTACCGACGAGTACACCACATTGCCTTTCACGCCCGAAGCGACATCTTCTCCGGATATACGGATGGGGTATGAGCCATGAGCAAGTTTCTCATTGCCGCCGAACACATTGCAGGGGTCTATCGAGATGGAGTGAGAATAGCTGTCCGTGATGGTGGCGATTCCGAGGGTCTTCCATTGTCCGTTGTAGTACAGTTCAGTCTTGACCTTGACACCGAGCTTCGACACGTTGTTGGCAAATTTATACATCAGCAGGTTCTTGCTGGAACCTCCGACTTCGAGGGTCGAGCCTGACGTGTAGTTGAGGGTCTGAACGGAGGTGCAGGTTACATCGACTGCGGTAACAGTGATGGTGCGTCTCTTGACATTGCCTTCTGCGTCATAGGCTACAATGGTAAAATCGCGGGCGGCGGCTTCCGTGAAGTACGGCGTGAAGTCATACTTGAATGAATAGTTCGTGGGGCCAGTAGATGAGTTCTGATTGATTGCCTCGCTCCAAAGAGTCAGACCCGATGTGGCATCTATGATTTCCAGTCTGCGGATCACACCGAGGACTTCCGTCACGTTGCTTCCCTGTCCGTCGAAGGTAACGGACTTGATGGCGGCACGGACGGAGATTTCAGAGCCGAAGGCGGCATACACAGCAGGGTTCTCCAGATAGATGTTGAGAGATGAGCCAGACACAGAGCCGCCTCCGCTACTCTTGGGTATGGAGATGGACTGACCCATTTCATCGCCTTTCTTGTTGATGGCTTTGATGATATGGTTCTCTGCGTCCTGGTCGATGTCAAGATGGTCGAAAGCTGCCTGCTGCATATCGTAGGCACCACCAGTGGAGAAAGCATCCTTGCCGTCCTTTGCAGGTTCGGCTTCTGTCTTGACGGCACCACCACCGCCAAACTCTTTCCACAGGTCTTTGTTGGAGAAGTCGGACACCTCGCCAGTGAACTGGTAGGCTTCCCATGTGTAATCGCCAGTACGGAACGTGATTACGAGTCCACTCTTGGCATACTTGATGCCCGATAAGGATTGTTCAGAAAGGATTGCATCAATGGCACTGCTCTTGTCATAGTACCCTGCGACAGTACGGGGGCACAGAGCATCCACATTGATGATTGCTTCTGCTCCCGCTGACATTCCTGCCATGTCAATCCAGTTGTTGACGTTGAGGAACTGGGTGCTTGTAATGTTAGGGCCGATGTACTGATAGGTCTTCCAAGAGCTTGAACTGATAGCGAATGTGATAGTCAAACCGAGAGCGGCATATCCAGTATCAAGTACAGCTTGGAGGACATTGTGCGTCTGTGTCTCTGCTTTGATGTCAGAGTAGTATTCCCCGGCATCCAACGGCACCTCTACTGTGACGTTGAAGTTGTTGCCAACAGATGCGCCACCAACCTTAACGAGCATTTTGCCGTCATAACGGTACAGTTCATTACCACAACGGAACATACGGTCAGAACGTGCGACAAGGACTTGCTCGCCCCCTACAGTCTTGCTCTCATTGTAGATGTAGGTATTCGTGTCGCTTTCATCCCCGAAGAATAAGAATCTTCCAGTAGTGCCGTCTGAGCGGAACCAGATACCATTTTTCGGGAGTTGGATACCAGTCTTATTCGGCATTATGCCGTCGAAGGGATAGATGGCGATATTGGCTACCTGTGAACGGATAGCATCAAATTCGCTTTTGCCGATTACATATTCCTCCGGGACATAGTAATCGGTGCCTTCTACGAGCTTCATTGCGTAGAGGACGTTACCATTCCTGAATATGCAGTCAGTTCTTGGGATGGCCTTATAGTTGACTTGGGTCAGATAGGGCGTGTACTGGCTCCATGTACCACCTTCATCCTTCTGATAGAAAAGATGATTGTCATAGCAGAAGGCGATGGTACCAGCGGGCCATTCCGAAAGTTCAGATGATGGATGGTAGCACGTTGCATCGAATGGGAAAATGCGCACACCTTTGGCGAGGTCTTCTACGGACTTGCCTCTATCTCCGGGGAAAGCTGTGCTTGCGGTAAAACCGAGAGCAAGGTCCGAGCCGATAGTGATGAGTTCCGAACCACTCCAACGGAAGGTCTTGTTGTCCGAGGTGCAGGTGTAAATCTTGCCTCCTTCGGGCACACGACCTGAGGCGGTGCCTGTTCCAAAGGCATCAGCGCCGAGCCAGTTGTTGTAGTATGTGAACTGCGAGAGGATGAGGCTTGCACCACCGTTCTGAATCTGCCAGTAATCCGATACATTGATCTGCTGCTGGATGTTTCCGACATCTACAGCCTGTGCAGAGACATTCAGATTCTTGATAGGTCGTTTGATGCTACTCCATTGAGTGTTATCTAATACAGCAATATTTGACACCGCAAGAAGGAAAACATCGTTGTCGGTATCATACACCACCATACAGCCGGGGTCATCGGCACTCTTGTTTATAGATACCATCTGCGGAGTAACGCCACTTACCATAGCGTTAAACTCAACGACATCATCTACAAATCCGGGCAGGTTGGCGGCGGGTACCTTTGCATTGTCATCGAGTGGAGCAATGCCATTGGGGACACCCTTCGTGTCGGTCACGGCTTTGGCGGCATTGGCTGTCGCCTTTGCAGAGTCAGCAGTGGACTGGGCGGCGTTGGCAGAGTTCTGAGCGGCAACAGCCTTACTCTTTGCGTCCTTCGCCTCGTTGTATGCCGTGGTAGCAGTGTTCGAGGCAATAGTTACAGACTGCTGGAGGGCGTTGTCTTGCGACACTCTCTCATTTGTCTCGGTTGTAAGCGACTGGTCCGTGTTCTCGATTATCTCAGAGATAACCTTGCCGACACGTTCGGCTGTGTTTTTACCCTCGCCGTCCTCATATCTGATAAGGTCGGCTTGGCTTTTTAGTGTTGTCTTGTTGTTTAGACCCATTGTCAGATTGATTTAGTTTCCAATTTTGCGTATGGTACATCCGCCCGTGGAAACCACTCGGCGGGATTTGTTCGTTTTGAAAAGGCTTTTGGCTTTGCAGTATGCCACACACTCTTGAAGATAGTGGTGGGCCACTTCCAGGGCGTTGTTGTAGCAATCGGACCTCTCTTTGCTGGAGATCTCGCGTGAGTATTCGCCCTGCTTGACTACGGTGCCGAATCGGGTGCTTTGGAAATCTCCTGTCATGACGTTCTGCGCGTAGACATAGTATGACATGGTTACTTTCAATCCCACGAAAGTGCGAGTGCACTCGTGAGAATCCTTGTATGTACCGCCATTCAGCAGGACTTTGTAGAGGTCGTTTTCCTCTCCTTCGGCCAAAATGCTTAGAAACAGTTCGTCACCGAGGGCCGGTTTGATGTTCATCTGTTCGGCTTCGGTGATATATGCAAGCAATTTGGCTTCTTCGACTTTCCCGATTGGGCGGCCGAGTTTTACGATCTCATCAGGGCTTATTATGTGCTCCATTACTTTCGTTGGATTGATTGGTAACATAGACCAAAGGCTGCACAGAGTAATCTCCCGTGGGGTTGACTTCCTCAAACCAATGGTCGAATATTTTTTTCAGTTCTCTGGAAATGGCACGTCTTTCTTTCGCGACATAGGAATTGTAGTATTCGTATGCCTCCTGCACGGCGGTACCGCTCCAACCGGTTTTTCCTGTACGGATTAGGTACCACGGCTCCTGGCCGAAAGCAGAATAAATTCGCTCAGTTACACTCTTTTCGGTGGAGTCGAACTTATCGTCAAAATTCGTGGACTCAAAAGGCACAAAATCCGGCTTGTCTTCCTCAGAGTTATAGGTTACGTCTATGATCGAGCAAGCGTTTACATCACCCTGGAATGCGTCGAGACTCTGCGCAAAGTCTACATCATCGAGCGTAGAATCCTGGCTAGTATCACCGTTATCATCGAGTCCGGTTGCCACTCCTTTTTTGTGCATAAGCATACCCGACATCAGGAAGTTGTTGCGTGTATTGCGGTACTTCACATTGTCGAGTCCTTCGTCGGTAGAAAGGTTAGTCACTACCTTGTCGTAGATTGGCTTTGGATATTCAAATCGGCCGTCCATGGAAAACCATAGAATCTGTCCCTTGTATTTGTCTATGCCACCTGACTCGACAATCTGCGAGAGAATTACTTCCTTGATGGGATTGAAGGTGTAGATTTTGTCGATGTGCTTCTTATCTACGAGAATTTTGTTACCTTTGCGGGTCTTGTGGCCGGTCCAATCGGGGTGTACGTTGATGAATATGACGCTGCCGTTTTCTGTTTCCTCTTCGAGCCTACAGTTCTGGAATGGAATATGGTGAAGCTCCACGACCTCACATGCAAGATTATAGTTGACATGCAAGGAGAATCCGTGGAATTGTGCCATATCCTGAGCTATAAGACGAAAGATATCGTCCACAGTATCTCCGGCGCGGTTTACCACATACTCGGAGAATTTGGTATCATTAAGGCCGTTCCCCTCGATGAATGTTTGATAACGCTCACAACATCCTCCCCCGGTCGGACTATTCAATATCAAGTCAAGCATACGCTGGGGATATAGATTATCCCTACCGTATGCCTGGATATTGAGAGTGCTCCAGTAGGCGGTTGTGAGACGCTTGGGAGAACGTTTGACGTTGGTTATATTCATCGAGCGCGGGTATTACTCGGCGTCCTTGGCGCCGTTGTTTTTGAGCCGGGTGTTGGCAGCTTTGAGGGCGCGGTTATCGCTTTTTAGGGAGGCGATCTCCTCATTGGCGGATTCGAGTTCGGCTTTTGTGGTCGCCAGTTCCATGCGGACTTCGGCCAGTTCATCGGACTCTTCGCCCTCGCCGTCGGTTACGGTCTGACCTTCGAGTGCAGCTTTGAGTCCTTCGATTTCCTGCTCAAGCGTGGATTTGTCGTATTCGAGGGTCTTGATCCTTTCCTCTGCTTCTTTGCGGAGTGCGTCGGATTTCTTTACAGCCTCCTGCGCCTCAGTGAGCTGTGCTTCGAGGGCTTTGATTTTTTCGGCATCCTCGGCAGAAGTTGCCGGAACTTCGTTATTGGCTTCCTCGGCTTTCTTTTTTGCCAGAGCCAGTTTGCGGGCCTTATATGCGGCTACGCGGTCTTCCCAGTCCGTAGGAAGGTGAGCGAATTTGTTGACTTCGCTGGGATATTTGCTGAGGTGTTCCTCGGCAACCTCATCCGGAATAGGGTTTACATAGAAATTCGACGTGCCGGCCGGGTGTATGAGGGCACCAGCCTTGAGCACGTAATTAGGCTTTTCGGGCATGGTCTTATTTTTTTTGAGGTGGTTGTAAATTATGACGTAAGCGTCACGATAGCATTCACTACAGCCGGTGTTGGTAATCTCCTTACCAAACAGCAACCGATGTAACGAATCAAGAAGCAACCTATCTGAAGATGAAAAGCCGCTCTGGAAACGGCTTTTCATTTCAGACATTTGCAACATTATCTCGTCGTAGCTTCCCATATGGCAGATTATGAACCGCTGACGAGAGATTCAAGGGCTGTGCGGGTAGCCGCGATGCTCTCGGAGTAGAGATAGATGCCGGAGGTCGGCGCGTTCTCTTCCTGGAGGGTGGCGAGCCATCCGCCTTCGGTGTCGTCGGAATACTTGTCATCGTCCATCGCAGTGGCGGTCAGACCGGCTTCGAGACCGTAAATCTCGAAAGTGTTCTTGTTGTCAGAACCCGGAAATTTGTTCTCTAGCACGACAACAAAGGTGCCGTTTGCGAGCTGGTCGATGATGTTGTGTGCGACTTCGGGACCATTGTCAAGTATGACGATGGATACATCCTTATTGAATCGGTTTCGATAAGTTCCGGCTGACAGAGATTTCTTCGTGCCAGTGTATGGGCTCTTGCCCGGAACATACATTTTGTAGGCCTTCTTACCGGTCTTCAAAATGAGAGACTTAACGATATTGGGATTGTTTTCGTCGCGCGATGTCGCTTCGAAGTCAATATCGTTATAGTTCATGATGAAACCGTGGGACTTGATACCTTTGACCGGCTTTACGGTACAGCTGGCCGCCAGGTCAGCGGCCAACTGGTAATCACAACTTTCTGCAGCCATATCTTCTCGGTTTAGATGGCGACCTGGACGAGCGCGTCCTCACCTACGAGAGTGCCGATTTTGGAGGCGGCGTAGATGTAGTTCTTGCGGTCCTTGTCGTTGAAAGAGATACTGAGGTTTGCGATCTTGTCCTTGTCGTTGGTACCCACGAAAAGATTTTCGGGGGAGCAAACGATGGCGCGGTGCGGGCAGTTCAGGGCGGTGCCATTGTCCTCGTACTTAGCAATCATGCGGTCCCAGATGTCGATGGCGTAGATGGGACGGCCGTCATACTCGGAGAGTGTGATGCCGGCGCCTACGTTCTCGAAAGGCATTGTGGTTTTGCCGTAGCGTTCCACAATGTCGGTGCGGAGGGCCTTGAACATGGAGGTCGTACAGAAGATTGCAGCCTTGCTGTCGTCGAAGATGCGGGAGTCTGCGTCGGACAGAAGGGTGTCGAAGATCTTGATGGCGGTACCCGGCGTGAGCAGCCCATTCTTCTGGGCGGCGTAAGTAACGGTATCGGTGCTGGAGACCGTCTCCGTTGCTGTGTTCGCGGCAATCTTGGTCTGCTGTTTCGGGTTGGCGGCGATGATGGCCTGCAGACGCTTCCACAGACCGTCGCACATCGTGAAGAGCGAGGGCTTGATGCCGGCCTTGAGGATACCGCCGTCGGCGATGTTCTTAGCGTCCTTGTCGCCGAACCACACGATACGCCAGAACATTTCGCGGATAGCCTTTTCGAGAAGAGGCATGAGTACGACGTCCCAGTAGGGAGTATCCTGGAGATACGCGATGTCGGTGCCGGTATTGAGGGACGACTCCGCGATGGTGTTCTCGAGGTCTTCGTAGCAGATTTCCTTGGGGATTTCCCAGCCGCCGAGTTCCCATTCCTTCTGAATACCGGTGATGTTGACGGAAGTGTAGGCGGGGTCGCAACCGCCGCCCTTTTCGCCGACATCGCCGAGGTCATTGATGTAACCGAGCTTCTGGCCGTTGGTAACGCCAGTCTTGGTCGTTACCGTCAGGTCGATGTCCGGGTCATCATACACCGTGAGAAAGAGCAACTCGCGAAGGTCGGTAATCGCCCCGTTGTCTACGGTAAATTGATTCCAGTTAATCATAACTTCGGATTAAATTGTTACACGATTGAGATTAGTTGCGCTTCGCGCGTTTGGCGGCAGCGGCTTCGCGACGCTCGCGAATTGCCTTCTGCGTCTTGGACTCGGTGGGCTCCTCCTGGGCTTTGCCGGCGGGGGCACCATGGGAGACGAAACGACGGTTCTGAGGCGTGAAAGATGAGCGCATACCGAGAGCTGCGTCGAGCCAGGGTATACCGCCGGCCTTGTTGACCTTGGCGACGATGGCGCGGGCGTTCTTGAGTTCGGTCTTCTGCTCTTCTACCGTCTGCTGGAGTTCCTCAACGGTCTTCTGGAGTTCTTCGACCTGGGGAGCGGTCTCTTCGGGAGCCGCATCGGGATCGATTTCCTGAAGACGTCCCTGAAGCTCTGCGATAATGGCGCGGATTTCATCGGGATCGTCCATGGAGTCCACGGGATCGGGGTCTTCGGGATCACCGCCGCCCTCTTCGGGCTGGATGATGTCGGTGATAATCTCGCCTTCGACCACAATCTTGAGGCCGTCGTCGAGTACATAGGTGCCGTCGGGATATGCAACGTCACCGATCTGCGGGTCGCCGTCCTCTCGCTCGACGGTAAACTCGTTGCCGTCAGCGGCTGTTACGACCTGAGCCTTTGCGCGGGCCAGTCCGGCTTTCGCGAGGAAACGGGAAAGGGCCGAAGGCTTCTTTGCAGAAGTACCTGCAGTGGGGTTGGGTTTAGCCATAGTTTTGTTATTTGATTTGGTTTTGATATTGCGTTTCCTGAATCTGTGAGCGGTCGTAGGAACGAGAATGTGAGTGATAAAGCCGAGTTCCTGGGCGCGGTTTGCGTCGATGAAAGTGTCCTTATCCATGAGCGTTTGAAGCGCTTTGCGGTTGGCGCCGGTGCGTTCCACATACAGGTCGAGGATTCTGTCCTGCTCCTCACGCAAGGATTTGGATTGAACTTCCAGGTCGGAAATGAGAGCGTCGAGCTTATCGGGGGTATATCGTACGGGCATGTCTGTCATCAGGTACTCGTATGCCGGATTGTGCAGGCACATACGCATATTCTTGTTGGCGTACCGACGCTCTGCCGGAGCAGCAAGAAGTATGACGGATGCAATGGACGAGCACTCGCCCTCTACGGTGGCAGAAATGGTCTTGCCGGACCGGCGGAGAGCATCATAAATAGCCCATCCCTCGCCACAGTCGCCGCCGCAACAGTGCAGGCGGATGTCTATGGTGTTATCATCCTCCGGAATAGCTTCGATGAATTCCTGAACGTCTTTGTAGCAAACCCCTTCGGGACCGCCGAAAGACTCCATGCATAGCTTCTGCTCCTCATCGACTATATCGCTGTAGATTTTGAGTTTTGCCATTGCGGGATTGGTATTATTAGTTTAATTCAATGTCAAAGTTACTCACGGTTTATGAGCTAAATATCAAGGTGTTAAGGGAATAAGGTGCAACCGTGGGTGCAGTAAATCAGTGAATGGCAGCAATGGCTAATAATTTGAGTGTCAAGAAATTTTGTCGCAGGTTGAATGAATGCTCTTGCAGTAGTGTTCTAAATGGGTCGCGGTTGGTTATGACTGCGATGTAATATGTCGAGACTACGATTTGCGAAGAAAATTAAACAAAAAAGGCCCGGCGTTGAGCCGAGCCTTGACAGTGAAATCGCAATTTCACTCTTTTACCCATTTTTGAGGTGTTTATTCCTCATCGGGGGGGTATATAATTCATATTTTTATCGAACATTCTTATATATTCGTCTATATTCGTCGTTATTTAGTATTCCATTAGAACGCTGGGAATTGATAGTTAGCGAATAGAGAGACGCGCTTAGTCATGATGTCTCTCAAGATTGGGATAAATTCGTTAATCTGGACGGCGATTATCTGGAGTCTTTCGCAGTCGTCCTTGTCGAGTAGGCTGAGGTCCGGGTGTGATGCTATATCACACAGACCATTCCTGATTGCCGACAGATGCAAAAGCGAAGTTGCGAGGCACATTCTACCTTCGGTTTGCTTGTGCCCCATGCTATTTGAAATCCCGGCTCGCATTTTGACTTTGGCTTCCTGGGCTGACACGCGGGGAATTCCTTGGCTTTCGCCGGGCCAACGAGAGGCGTAGCGCTCTACGATATATGCCCGGCCGTCGGACACGATATGATCGGCACCGACAATGGTCTTTTTCTTTGGGGCCCGTCTTGTAACCTCAGTGGTTACAATAGTGGTGGTTGTTTCTTTCATGCGATTATAGTGTTACATATTCTTACGATGGAAGTGTAAGGGACATTCGAGCTTGGAGAGAATATGCTGGTATGCCCGAACTTCACCGAGGGCGATAGCCCTGCGCTCGCTTTGAGTGCGACCAAGGTCGATATCGCCATCTTCAAAACTCTTGGTCGCTTTGGCGTCCCAGATTTGTCGGTCTTTCTCACTATTCTGGATCATCTGCTTGACGTAATCCAACAGAGGTGCGTCGGCTTCTTTACCATTCTCATAGAGATAGACTTTGAGGGTCTCGCTACACATCCACTGGCAATTGGATAGTTCAAATCCATACTTTTCTTCTATGGTCTCAAGGAATTCCTCAAAAGATTCGTAGCCTTCGGAGGCTTTGACCTCTTCGGGCGTCAGGTGGATGATGTTCTGTATTCCTTGCGTGAAATCCAGAATATACACATAGTTTGGTTCCATATTTTATTGATTCTTTTGTTATTGTTCCATTGGTTTATGTGGAGATTCTTGCACCAAATGATTACGAAATTTGGCTAATTCTATAATAAGAAGCTCAATTTTACTGATAAACTCATGTGTAGTATCCGTGTGTGCTTGATGTAATCTTACCTTGTTGTGGCAGTCTGCAAACTCCACGAACAAACAAGGCGATTCTCCATCGTCCGAGTATTCAATGTCGCCGTCATAGCAGACAAGGCTACCAGTTGACGGAGAATCATCAGGATTGAGTTGAGTAACGGACTTGTAGTAAGTCTTTCGGGAATAGGTCTTATCCATTCTTCTTTCTTTTGATAATGATTTCTACCTTCTGCGGTTCTGATTCCCATGTGAGGTCGGGGAATAATTCAGTCGGCAGAGTTATATAGTCGGCTGACTTGTTTTCCCAAAAATTAACCCCATTTCTTTTAGGCTTATCGCCGATGAGGACGTGCGCATTTGGGCTGTTATTATCTCTACACACCCATCCTTGAATCACGGTGTCTGCGCTCTTTTCTTGTTTGGTCACCTGCATGCCGAGGGCGAAGACGCGTCTAAACACCCTATTAAATAGAGACGGATCATCTTCAAGACCTCCGAGTTCTATATATTCTTCCCAGCACTCGCGGCGTTTCTGTTCATAGTCTTGTTGTGTCATAGCCATTCAACTTTATTGTCAGTGATGTAATAATGCGACTTGCACGGAAGATTGAAGCTGCCGACAGAGGGGCGTATGGTAACGCCTGACAGCCTTTCGGTCAGTGCCCAAAACATACCGTCGCTACGGCCAAATGGTAATACAACTACGTTGCCACAGCCGCAGGCACAAAGATGGGCGGTCGTTTTGAAAACCTTGCTGATATACAATACTCCCTCTTTCATATCTGAGACCGGCGGAATGAAGTCAACGTATTCGGGCGTTAATTCGGTCTGTTTCATAACTCAATCGTCTTTAAATATTTCATAAAACGCTCTATAGAAGCCATATATCAATAAGCCTATAAATACTCCTGCGACAACCCAATAACCCCATTTGGTTACTGCCATCAAGACAAATAATCCAAACACGGCAAAGAAACCGAGGAAAGAATACAGCACCCAAAGTGTGGCCTTTAATTTAGGATTCATTCCTCCACCTCCTTTCCAAGTAATCGGCTGTATGCTGCTTCCGGAGACAACAACTCCCTGAACATTCGCTCTTTCTCTATATATTTCATCGAGAATTTGCGGCGCATCTCCTTTTTGTTCTTACCGACGACCATCTGACAACCATTCACTCCTACAAAGCAATAATCGCGGTGGTGACGGGCGTTTTCTTTTAATGCCCATTTTATGGCTTCTTTGCAATACCGGTAGCTGTCATTCTGAACGCCCTCATAACCTTTACCCATAATGAAATGACCGAGGGCATTTGCTTCCTCGAAGAAATGGCAGAGGGTATAAATCTGTCTCATTTTTTCTCTAATTTATTGTAGCACCCGGCACAAATTGTTTGAGCCTTGCCATTGTTGATGACTATCTTGATGCCTTCAGCGCGTAGTTTTGTTGCGGTAGGCTTATAGTTGTAGAAACAGCCAAGTGGCTTTTCACAAATATCGCAGTAGACGGCGTAAGATTTTACAATCATACCTTTGGTCGTTCAGTCTAATTCAAACTCATCTGCATAGACCCATATATGCTTGCCGGAGCCGCAAATTTCTACTTCCCACTTATACATCGTGGGCCAATATTCTATTAGCACAATGTTCCGGTAGCCGAGGTACGGCTCTTTGAGAGTTGCTGATTTTCCTTCCATGATTCTTAGCGTTCTTTATAAGTTCTCTAATATTTCTATGAATGGTTCGTAATATTCGTTGCCGCTTAGTAGTACAACCTTCCCGGCTGGTACTCTTTCATCACAGCCGTGGAAGAATCCCCGAAGAAAGCCGCTACGTTCTTCCTCCGAGTCAAATTCCTCTTTGTTGTATTCAAGGAAACTATTTTCCTCGACATATTCGCGGAAGCCGTCTACGTCGTTATCATCGATGAGGGATTCGGCTTCGTTGTCCTCGATGATATATGCGATAAACTTTCCCATGTTAGAATTCCGGGTCTATGTAATGACTTTGATAATGCAGGAGTAAGCGCACTCCGTCTTTGGAATGGTGGCCTTCCATAATCCACTTGCCGTTGGAACGCTTCGTGAATATGTACTCTCCGCCTTCCAATTCAGGGAGTATCTTATACCTGCCGGCATGGTAATCAATACACTCCACCTGATTGTCGCGGACGGCAACCTTGCAGGGGCTAATGATGCGCGTTACTGTGGCGGCGTGTCTGTCTGTATAGAAATACACAGTACACGGCAGCCCTACGCGCGGCACAAGGGCTTTTAAGGCTTCGTTCTCACGCCGTTCTTTATCATCGCGCCACGCAGAGTATCGCTTGCTTATCTCCTGACGCCTTTTAGCGTCTCCTAAAGCCGCTTCCCATTCCTGACGGTCCTTTTCGTGGTCGGGGTATTCCTCGGCCTTGGTTGCCTCATAGCGGGCAAAACTTTCTTCGCTTGTCATAGTTTTATCCTCCATAGAGCATCTGGCAGAAGTCTGACATTCTTTCCGAGTCGAAATCGGGCAGACCTTCGTAGCCGGATTCGTAATAATAGATTGCGTACTCTTCCTCTTCGTAATTGAGGGGATGGCCCAGGGCTTTTTCAATAGCCTTTTTGTTGACCTGCTGTGTCTTTGGATTATAATAGGTTGTCTCCATGTCTTTAGTGCTTTGGGTTCTCCATTACTGAGAAAGAGTCTTTGCCCGTGCGGAGAATGGTGAATACTTTGAATACTTGCTTTTTCCAGAAATCATAGTCCCGCTGGAAGTCTTCGGGTTCCTCGATGCGGAGAGAAGTGCCGTTTTCCCGGTAAAACCACTGTGCTGTCTGACCGACTTTCATGTTGTCGATTCGTTTGAAGTCCTCAAGCAGGTCGCTGAAGAAGCCTTTCATTCGGGGACATGCCTCATTCATCATAGACTTTTTGAGGTCTTCGAGGGTATATTCTTCGTTGTCAATCATATTCGTAGTCTTTAGCATAGTTATCGATAAAGTCATCCGTCCACTTGATGTCGCTGAACTTGAGGCGAGCAATGGGGTCGAACGGAATCTCGGGGTGGTCGAACTCCAGAAGATAATCGTGGCGCCCCTCGTCGCCGAGCAGATTGCCGGTTATACGCCGGCAGCCCGTGAGATTCTTACCCGGGGCAAAACCCGTGTCTTCTTGGAAATATCGGTTAGCTTCGTTCCAATCCTGGTCTTCGGGGACATACAAGGCTAACATCACGGCGGTGTTGCTGACGTCTATATTGCGGAGGTCAGCGAATGGTATCGGAGTTGTGTTCATATCAGAGGTTGTTATAGAGCCACTTTTCGTCTAAGTCCGAGAGTTTGAGCCCTAATTTGATTTTATGTTTGATTATTTCCTTGCGGCCGATGTAAGTGTCGAGGAATTTTTCAGCCTCTTGGTCTGTGCTGGGATTGTTCCCGGCGTAGAGAAGCTGGATAATGAGGTCGGTCATTTCGCTTTTCTGCTCTCGGAGGCTTTCAATTGTCCCGTTTGCTTCGTCCAACAATCCTTTGTTGGTTAGTGCTTCTGACCGCGCTTTCATCGCAGAATGGCAGTTCTCGAATACGTCTATTCCGCAGTCTATCATAAAGTCCCTGCGAATGTTCTCGCACATAGCGTCGATGGTCTCCGGCTTAAATACCTGCGCGAAGTAGGTATCTCCCTTGAGAGACTGGAGAATCTTAATTTCTTGTGATGCGTCCATGATGTTAGGCTGCTATGGTTAATAATTCCTTTTCCATATCGGCGAGGAAAGCCTGGCGCTCTGCTTCGCAGATGAACCGATTCACGATGTAGGTTGCCCGCCCAAAGACTTCAAGCAGTTTCTCAATGACCTTGTGCGAGGCGATGGCAATTACCGTTGAGGGCTTCAGGCCGTCTGCGGTCCAGACGCAATCGCCGGGTTTCCATCCGTGGCATTGTTCTCGGATTCCCAGACCGCCTTCGGAGGTCCTGAATATTATCACGTTCTTACCGTCGAGCTCGGAGTCTGTCATGTCGAGCCATTCTTTCATTTCTCGGTAGTAGAGAGTGATTTTCTTTAGCTTCATCGTTCTTTTGAGTTTTGATTAAACATCTTATTTGCATATACAAAAGTAATCAAAAATAATCATATACGCAAATTTTAGAGCAATTATTTTAATCAAATCTGCAATTTTTTCGGGTGTTTGATAGTAAGGTAAAGGGGCGCACCCAAGCGGATACGCCCCGAATAGTTAGAGGTCAACGGAATCAATAGAGGGGTTGACGGGTTCTTTCGATACCAGAAGAGCTCCATTTTTGATGTCGCACTGCCGGCCCATGCCATAATATCCCGTGAGACTTTTGTAGCCCCAATCGGAAATAATGCCTTTCTCAAGCATTTTATCGGCAAACTCCGTGAAGTGTTCCTCATCAGAAAATATACCGATGGTACGCAGGCTGCTCGTAGTGAGCCAGGGGTCGCCCGCTTGAAGAACTATTACTTCGCCGTCCATTGCTTGTAGATTTTATATTTCTCTTGAGGACTCATGGCATCCCATTTCATCAGAGCGTCGCGGGGGATTCTCTCGCCGAGGATTCGGTGTTGGGATTCCATAGGTTGGTCGAGCATCCAATCATCGGCTTGCTCGGCCTTGACGGACCACCGATAGTCCTCGAATTGCTTCTTGAGTTCTGTGAGATTGATTGTGCTGAGGACATCGGCAATCTCCTGAATGGTCGGTGCCGATTCCCATTTGTAGGTGGTGTATAGTTCGCTGAACTGCGCTTCGCCATCAAGAATGAGGGCGATTGGCATATAGCGGCTCCCGATTTCTCCGAAGATAGCCATGTGCCGGAAGTTGAGTATGCAGCAGATCACGTCCACTTGCACCGGCTCGATGTCAGCGTTCTCCCATGTGGTAAAGGTTGTTTCGCCATCGCCTTGAATTCTGAAAAGACCAGTGATAACCATGTCGCCTTTCTCGAAGACCTTCGACACGAAGTCTTTCGCCGCAGACATGGGGGACATTGGCCCGGAGAGCGCAATGTTATACGACTCGGTGTGGTGCCATTGAGTCAGTTTATGTAATGCTAATTTCATTTGGGAAATAGGTTTAGGGTGCGAGCGAGGTTGCCCGCACCCATGAATGAGATTGATGATTTATTCTTCTTTGTCGGTGTCTTCGGCTGCTTCGGTAGCGTCAGGGGTTTCTTCGGCTTCCTCGTTGGAGTCAGCCTCGGCCGATTCTTCGGGCGCGTCCGGAACGCTGGGGGCTTCGGTTTCCTCAACCTCGGCGTTCTCCGTAGGTTCGGCCTCACCGGCGTCGGCTATTTCTTCGGAGACCTCATTGGTGGGCGCGTCGGGAGTCTCGTCAGGCTCCGCGTCAGGGGTAACGGCGGCCTGCGATTGGATTTCTTTCTCGTTTTCCTCGCGGAGTTCGTCGATCTTAGCCTGGATGCCGGCCTTCGACTGGCTATATCTTGCGTCGAGCTGTTTGGCAATCTCTTCGACGTTGTGGGCGTAGCGATCCTCCATGACGGCAGAGAGCATATCTGCCAACTCCGGCGAGAAGTTCACGCTCTTCTCGGAGAGGATTGAGCGAATAAATTCACGGGCGATTGCATTGAAGTTCTTTTCGACAGATTTTCCGGCTTCGCGGAAGTCTTTGGCTTGGGCTTCGCCACATCCGATGGATTCCTTGAACGCTACTGGGAGACGTTTGAGAATGAGTGCCCGGAAGATGAGTGATTCGACCGGAGAGAGGTCGGTATTGAGCGTGGAATACTCGGCTGATTCCATGAATGAGCGCTGACGTTCCACAAACTCTTCCTTGCGGTGTTCGTTGGCTTCGTGGAGCTTCACCTTGAGTTCAGAGATACGACGATTGTTGTCGGCGAGTTTGTTGCCGGCAAATGGCTCTTCCTCGGTGTCGGGCACATAGTAAACATACTTGGTTTCGCCGCTGAGAAGTCCGCTGAAGCATATCTCGTAGACTGGGGTGATGGTACCGTCCTTGAGATTGTCGTCGAACACGGCGCGGACCTTGTCGTAATTGGCCTTGCGGATGGCGTAGGTTTCTTCGTCTTTATACTGCGCGGGGTCAGGAGCTACCGGCTCCGCCACATACTGACGGTTGCCGAGACCCGAAACGACCAGGCCATATTCATCTGCGGCCTGCAGGAGCGCTTCGCTCTCTGCATAATCGCCGGCGAAGACAATCTTGATGCCGTTCTTAGATGCTTCCTTAGCCTCGCGGAAGATAGCTTCGCGGATCTTGGCGAGGAAGCATTCTCGCTTCATGCAACGCGGGGTGCTGACATCGCGGGCATTGTCGGGATTGTTGGCGGTGTTGAGGGGACACTTGTCGCAGGCACACGCGCCGGCGAGGGTGTCGTCTGTGAGACTGAATCGGGCCGTAGACAGATGGTTCATGACATGCTCGTCTATCATTTCGTGGAGCTGGGGCATGTTGGGGAATTTGTACGGCCAACGCTCGCGGCTTGCCTCGGTGAAACACGAGTCGTAGAGAGTCTGCTGTTGCTCGGCGGGCAGCTTGCAGATGTCGAGAAGATGTGTCAGGACCAGAACGCCGTCGCGCATGAGCTTGACAAACGGCTCGATGGTATTGTGGAGCTGGATGCGGCCCGAAACGAAACTTGTACTCTTGCCGAGCATCTTCGCCATTTCCACTACCGTTACGGTGCCTTCGGCGTAGAGGCGGTTGAGGGCGGCGGCTTCTTCCATCGGGTCGATGTCCTTTCGCTGCAGGTTCTCGATAATCATGCAAGCGAAAGCCTGCTTGTCGTTGAGCTCCTTTACGATTGCCTGAATGGAGTCGGCTCCTATGATTTGGCTGGCGCGGAAACGTCGCTCACCGCATACGATTTCATACTTGGAGTCTTTCTTGTTGCCGAGTTTGCGCAGTGTGATGGGTTGAACGAGGCCATTCTCTTTGATACTCTGCGCGAGTTCTTCGAGTGCTTCCTGGTCGAAAGTCTTACGGGGATTGAGTGCGCTGGGCACAATCTCCGACATGGGGATATTTCTTACTTGCATTTCTTATTGATATTTAGTTTGAGTTTTCATTGATTTCTTAGTCCATCCACGCCATAGGATCTTCCTGCGGCTTGGGTTTCCATCCTTCAAAGACGAACATGTTGATGAGGTTTTCGAGAGTGAGCGTCACCGGGCATTCTTCTTCACGGGGAGCATCGACCTTGCTTTCATCGACAGTTAGGGGCATCAGCAGTGCTCGGAAGCTTTTGCTCTTGATGACCGCTGCGTTACCCTCGGGCGTTTGGAGCATTTCCGCGCTCTTTATCTCAGGCGTGAGAGCGATAAGGCTGAGAATATTACCGAGAAATTTGATTGACAGCCCTTTTCCACGGATTACCACGCTGTCCTTTTCGGTAAAACCGGGCTGGCGGCTGAACCACGCACAAGCCTTCTGAAGTTGCGCGAGGTCGATACGCGGGTGGAACTTGGAGAGTTTCTCCTTTGCAGGAAACACACGGTTGTAGTCGGGGAATGTTCCGGGGATTTCTTCTCCGCTCGCCGACATTACTTTGCCGGCAAATTTGGGGTTGGTGTGTTTGAAAACTACCAACATATGAGTGTCGGTAGCCACACAACAGTTTTGGTCGAAGAACACACCCGTCATAATGGGACGGATTGGGTCCTTGCTCACGATGCTTGAATACATCGCTTTCAGGATTTTCTTTTCCATTTTTGAGATTTGATATTTAGTTAAAAACTTGGATGAAGTGCGTAGTTATCTTCGTTCTCATAGAACTCTCGGTTACGGAGATAATGATCCGCGGAACGGTACCGATAGTAGTCGTCCACAAATTGCTCGTTAGCGATTGGAAAGACTTTCTCGGCGATGAATTCATCATCGTCCATTCGCTCTACCACATCAGGAATACTGAGGCGGCAAAGAAATTCTTTCACGTGGCGCAGGTATTTTCGTTTGTCTTGTGCTACTTTTCTTGCGATACTCATAATTGTCTTGTTCAGGTAGGGGTGTGAAGCATCAGACCCCGCCGAAGCAGGGTCTGGAATATCTTGTAATTGTGTTAGAATTCGTCGGCGGTTGTTTCTGTTACAACCATCTTATCAATCTCCGACTGTCGAACCTCGGACTTCTTGCAGAAGCTGAGGAACAATTCCGGATTGTGAGTGTCGAAGATGTAGAATGCTCCGTATGAGTAAGCGAATTTCACATTCTTTGCCATCAGCAGGAATGCCAGGCTTTGTTCCGCATTTTCAACTTTGAGTATTTTTCTTTCTGTTTCCATCTTGTTTTCGTTTATGATTAAATCATCTTATTTGCATACCCAAAATTACAAATAAATAATCACATACGCAAATTTTAGAGGGATTATTTTAATCAGATTTGCAATTTTCTCGCCTGGCCTAGAGCGTATTCAGCCTAATTTGATTACATTTGCGCGTTGGCACTTGGTTCCATAGTTATCTGCCGACCCATTATTCGTGCAGCAACCGGGCTAAATAAGTGAGCAACTGGCCTACCGCTTTAGGAGTTGGCAGGCTACGCTCAAATGGGTAGCACATACAACATGGAACAAATCCTCAAGCATTTCATTGATGTTCTAAACTTCATCGCTACCGTTATTACAATCTGGAGTTTTTTCACTAATGGAAAGGGTAAACGGAAGAAACGGCGTAAATCTAACAAACGCCCAATGCCCCCAAAAGGTAAATAGCAATTCCACAGCCTGCCAACGAGGAGAGAGGTAACTCTCTCCTTTTTTATTACAACAAAGGGACTGACCTCACGGACAATCCCTGAAATATCAATATCTTATTTGCATTTAAGCGAGTTGGTAAACGGCTTTTAGTGTGTCGCAGAATGTGTTGAGGATTCCAACATCCCTGATGAGGGATTTACGTTTCTCTGAATTCATCCCTGATCGTCCTGCCGCAGTAAGGCAATGAGCATTCACCTCAGAAAGGGCTTCATGGAATTCCGGTGCAGGCACGTATAAAGTGAAGTATTCATCTAATGTCGGGTAACATTCCGGCACAATAGCGGGTGCAACATTTTGTTTGGTTGGAAGAATGTTTGTTACCCATTTTCGGTATGAGTTGGCTTTGGATTTCTTGCTTTCGATTATGACGGATAACAATCCATCGTAATCTACAAATAATTCTCCTGCGGTGCGTTTCATTCTCTTTACAAGAAAATCTTTCGTAGCGCATACATTCTGCCGAACTATGCGTTCGCCCTCTTTTATTAGCAATTCAAGGCTTCTGCATATATCTGATAGGCAATACCACAACTGGTCTGTATCGAATGTAACGTGCAGTTCGCCAAAACCATCTGACTTGAACAATTCAATACGCGGCTGTGAAGCAAGAGCTTTAGATGTGTGGATGGCCGGTTTTTCCTTTGAGAATAAGGCGGATATAAATGCCGTCATTATTTCCTTTTCTTCAGGTTTCGTTAGATAGCTCTTGATTATGTTGCAATCCTCAATCGTCAGTTTATAGTATGGACATTCTTTGCTGAAACCGTGTTTCATTCCGATTGTCCGCATCGCCTTGGTAAACGAATATCCGGTTTTGGCTTCGATCCGTCGCAAGCTGATTAGGAAATTGCCGTGGTTTTTCCTGCCTAATGCTCTTGCGACATCCATTGAAGTTGTCTCTTGCATACGGGTGTGGGATTAGAGGTAGCCGGGCGAACCGGCTACCATGATTGTTGTTTTTGATGTGGGGATTTTAGATTGCTCCGCCGTTAACCTCTTCGCAGAAGGGAACGAATGTGGCGATGTTGATAGACTCGCAGGCTGCCACGGCCGCTTCTTCGTTATGGCCGTAATCCATCATGCAGTCCATGAGGAAGTCCTCAAAAGAGATGCCCTCGGCTTTGGCTTCGGAGTTGTTGTACTTGTTGATCCAGTTCTGGGCGAGTTCTTTGCTGTAAGTTGCCATGAAGTTTATTTGTTTAGGAAGTAAAAAACCGAGGGAGGGTGTCCTACGAAGCGCTTCATGTCGCTCCGCCGGGGCGTTTCCGCTTGTCCGCACCGTCCTCGGTCTGAATGTCTTTGATTTGCTGGTTGTTGTCATGAAGTTTTTTGTTTTAGGAGTTGTGCCTCAATGATTTAATCATCATATCCGCATATACAAAATTACAAAGAAATAATCATCTATGCAAATTTTCAGGGAAAAATTTTAATCATATCGGCAAATTTTTCTCTGACTTTCGCAAAAAATGATTAAATTTGCGGAGAGTTTCGTAAAATGCAGAGGCATATACCCATACGACACTCAAGGAACATTATAGCCTAATCGTCATCGAAACTACCACATTGATAAAGAAAAAGGCTAATAGATACTATCCTATTGGGAGTAGTGTATCCGGTCGCCATTGGCGTAGGACACTCCTATGGGATAGTAGGCTGTGGTAGGCCTCGATGACGTTAGGCAGTTGTTCTACGCCATTTTTGCGTGACGTCGGATAGTTGCTGAATAACGTGATTGAAAGCAAATATGAAGACCAATGGTAACTATCAGACATAACATCGACCCAGTCAAATTCAAATTCTTCTGGACCAAGTACGTCCGGGAGGGAGATTTATCACATCATTGCGCCGCTTGCGTGAAAGGCTCTTGGAGCAAGAAGTTCTGCGCAGCATGGAACAAAGACCCAAAGACTGACGATCCGCTACCATTTTCACCCACGATTACTTTTGATGAACAGCCACAAGGAAGTTTCCGAGCAATTTATATTTGCGGAGTATTCAAGCAAGGCTTCTCAACCAAGAAAAACTATCCCCACAACGTGCACTGTGCAATCATACCGGCCGAGGGTCGAACCGATGTCTATGAATTCGATGGTTGGCGCATTGAGATTGACGGGGGATATGTAGATCGGATTCCCACCGAAGAAGAACTCCCGGAGCGATTCTTTAACACCCCTTACGATTATCACTACTATACCTGCCGTATCTTCCGCTGGATGGTGGGGCACTTTTACCCGGAACTATTGAAAACAAAATGATATGAAGAAGTTACTTACCCTCCTGATATGCACCATTATCGGTATCTCTGCCTTTGCTCAAAAGATTGTGTCTGATGACACTCCGGCCGATGGGAATCGCTACATATTTTGCTCAAAAGAGAATGTTGGAGGATTCTCTGATCGCATGAAACTATTTATTGGCTTGAGTTATATGCAGCCTACGGAAGGCTCCCCGCTGTATTCTCTTTGCATACAGCTGAATTGTGGAGAAGTTACAACTATACACAAAGGTGGCCGGATGCTAATAAAAACCACGAATGGCGATGTGATTGAATTATCCACATACATGGGTGGGTCTGCTGATTTGAAATCAATTTCCGGAGTAAACATATGGGAGGTTTCCGCCCAATACTCAATCACGCCTGATCAGTTGGCATTACTTGAGAAAGGCGTTACAAAGATTCGGATAGAATTAGGGGATTCCAAAACTTACGAGAAAGAATGGATGAAAGATAAGATCGGGAAAATACTTGCCAAAGAATCATCCCTTATCCAAGATGCGATAAGGACAAATTCTAAGGCTTCGTTCTCCGAGGACTTCTGATAACAGTATCGAACGGATCGAGGGTCGACGGATAGCCGCCGGCCCTTTATATTTCCACATTACTGCGGAAATGGTCGATGATACTGTAGATTGTGCGCTGGGACTTACCGTATTTGTCAGCAAGAACCGACACACAATAGATAGTCTTGTGACTATGCTTCTTCATCGCGCGGAATTCTTCATAGATTTGCAGAGAATCTATGTCGTTCACTCTGATTTTGTTGTTCTTCAGTACCTGAAGAAGACTCTGGTTGGCTTTAATAAGTTCGTAGCAGTTCATATTATCAGAAGTTATCTAAGTTTTCAATCATATCAACTCGGTCTATAGCCTCGGTAATCTCCACGACGGACACAACCGGCTTTATCTCTCTTGCGGCTTGCGAGAATGAATCCGTAAGCATTTCAGCATTGTCAACGCTTTCGTAGGAATTGGCTACCTGGATAGGCACTCCGCTTCCGATACTGTTCATTGCCGCCAACACCGGCTCAAACATCTTGGTCGCTCTTGCTGTCATCACATATTCGCCGTTTGAAAGCATTGCAGGTATGCTGTCGCTCGTTCCATCGCCCGGGCCATTCACTTTACCACCCTTGGCGAATTTCGCGCTCTTAACAGTTGAAATTGCTGTGGCGATATTAGCCAATACAGTGGCGACTGTGGTAGCAATAGCAACAAGATTACCAGGGAACGGCACTGCTGACGCCGATGCGATACCGGCGGAGAGAGCCTTACCTGTATCAATGGCTATCTGAGCCAAAGCGATAACTTTAGCCATTTTCGCAGCCGCGGAGCCTTCCTCTCCGACGGCTTCCAATAGACTGATAAGACTATTGGAAACTGCACGGGCCGCTTGGGCTTTTGCCTGCTCGTTCTTGACATAGGCTTCATTGATGGCAACCTGCTTATCAAGCCAATTCTGTTTAGCGTTATTCTGTTCTTGAATCCATTCTTCTTCGGTTTGTGTAGATAATTGTCCTCTTTCAAGCAAATTTTGGTACTCTTGCTCTGCCGCATCACGTTCAGTCCTTAAACGTTCGGCCTCATAGCCCCCAATAGATTGTAACTTCCTTTCTTGGTCGGCTTCCATTTCTTCATCGGTCATGGTTCGCCAACCCTCACGACGGAGTTGCTTTTCGGTTTCGGCTATGTCAAGTTGGTCGATCTCATTCTGGAGAACTACTTTCTGCTTTTCGTAAATCTGAGTTTGATACTCGTCAACGGCAGCGTCTTTTTCCTTGTTATATTTCTCTCGAATGGCGGCAAGAGCGATTTGACGCTCCTCTTCATTTTCATAATCGCGTTGGGCCTGCGCGAGTTCCAACTCCTCCTGCTTCTGAAGTTGCTCCATCTTGAGGGTAAGTTCAGCATTGGAGCCTTCTTCTACGGCACGGAGTTGAAGTTCTATGAGTTTGGACTGATGTTCAACGCGCTTCTTCAATTCTTCGGCATTAAATGCGGCAACGGCTTGCGCCTTTTGCTTCTCAAGAGAATTTATTATAGAGAGAATTGCCTTACGACTTTCTTCAGTAAGAGTTTCTTCCTCTTTGAGTTTTTTTCTATAATCGTCTATCTGTCTATCATACGAGTTTTCCAGTACCTTTCGGCGGGTCTCTACGGATTGCTGCGTTATTTTTAGAAGTTCATCTTCTGCTTTCCGAAGCAGCTCTTTTTCAGTTTCCTCAGGCGATTTTCCAGATAAACTTTTATTAGTTTTGGTGTCAGTGGTCGTAGTGGTCGGCGTAACAGTATTTTTCTTATTTACCGTATCAAGAACACTTTCCATATCGCTAAGAGTATTCAGGTAATCCAACGCTTTTTCATTAGACTTGCTGAATGATTCTTCCGCTTGCTTCTCCATCTCCGCGGCAATCTGTTCCAACTGAGCTGCCGCAGCATTTGCTTCCGCCGCAGCATATTGTTTTAAGTTTTCTCCGGATTGAGACCATGTGTTCGCTCTAATCTCAAATGTATTTAAATTGATCTCGAGAAGATGGTTGAATTGATCGTACCAACTTACATCAGCGTTTTGGCCTTCGAGCCTTTTCCTTGCAGCTTCAGCACGAAGTTCTGCGGCTTGTGCGACCAGAGCTTCCGCTTTAGCCTGCTCATAGAGCATTTGGATGTATTCAGTACCTTTTGTCTTAAGAGTCATATACCAGGCACCGACCGTAGAATATTTTCCTAATACAGACCCGTATTTGGTATTCAATTCATCGCATATTTTCTTCTCCTCCTTTTTGGTCCCGTGCCAATTTTCAAGCGCTTTGATATCGTTTTCAACAGCCCTAGTCGCTTTGGTTTTAACTCTCGTAGCAGCTTCTTCAGCATTAGCCATTGCATTTACTTTGGCTTTAGCCTCCTCTGTTTTGCTACCGAACAATTCAATGGCAGCAATGGCGGTTGAAATCACTGTAAGAATTAAGCCAAAAGGATTCGACTTGCAAACTGTGTTAAACACTTTCATCGCCGCCGATGCTCTGCCCAAATTTCCAGTACAAGCATTGTAAGCTGCTGACAACAAAAGAACCGCTGCTTTTCCTGTAGCCATTACACCATTCATCACGCCTTGCGCCGCAGCTACAAGTTTCGTCTTAGCCCATGTTAATGCAAGGGCTATATTATGGGCGTTGACAGCCGCTGTCACCGTGATAATAGTTGCACCTATCGCCATGAAAACTGTTTTCCACTGCTTGACATAATCGACAACAGCTTTAATACCTTTAAGCAGACTGGTGAGAGTATTCAGCAGCCCTATTTTGATTTTGGCAGTAACAGTTTCAAAAGTTCCTCCTGTCATGTCAAACACATCACTAAGGGCATTCGCCAAATTAGTTCGGGCTTCGATGAGTTCCTGCTCAACAGCTGCTTCTTCACTTGTTTTGGCCTTAATTTCCTCTAGGTTGAGCGATATTTCGTGCAGTGTCGTAAGATATTGATAGCCGGCATCCTGTCCTGGGCCACCAAATATATTAGCAATAGCTTCCCCGACTACTTTGGAGTTCGCTGGAAGAGAATCCAGTTTTTGACTCACCTGCTGAATGACTTCAAATGTTGTAGTCGTACCATTTGCAAGTTCCTTTTGTATTTTTGTTGCATCTAAACCTATAGCTGATAACGACTTTGATGTCGTGTCCGACATTTCTCGCAATCTCAGATTAGCCTCTTTGATTGTATCCAAAGCTTTATTAGACACAATACCCATGCTGTTGGCTTGCGAAATAAGTGCTATGAACTGGTTTGCACTTACTCCGGCCTCCTTGAAGTACGCAGGAAATTCACTAAGATTATCAAGATATTGACCATTTGCATCTGCACCAGCGATAAAACCATCTTGCACCAATTGCAGTGCTTCCTTGTGTGTTATTCCAAATTGCTGTGCAAGATTGTTCACTGCGGTTAGCATCTCAGTGAAATCTTTTCCATAGGTGTCCGCTGTGGCTTGAATTTCGTTTCTTAGGCGCTTCAATTCGTCACCTGCAAGTCCCGTGAATTGTTTCGTCTGTTTGGTCGCTTCTACGAGGTTTTGGTTATAGTCGTATAGCCCCTTGAATGCCATTACCGCACCTCCTATGCCTAAAAACGTGAGAATTGCGGGATTTGACAGCAACCCTTTGAGCGTTTGCCAAAGGGCTTTCGCTTTTGTATTGAGTCCGTCAATAAATGAACCCGCTGAGTTTTTTGAAAGGTTTTCTAACGAGCTTCCAAATTTGGTATTAACACCAACGAGGTCTCCTAACGAGTCTACTAACTCGGTACTTTGTTCTTCGTGTTCTTTGATTAACTCATTGTTTTCTTCAATCTTCTTATTGAGTGCTTCTATGGCATCGACAGCACCTTCGGCAGAAGGGTCTATTCCGGCAAGCGCGCGGCGAAGAATATCGTTGGCTTCCTCAGCTTCCTCAGCAGTCTTGCACTCTTTAGAAAGGGCGTCAATCAGGCCCTCTACGGCAGTCGCAGCCTGCCCCATAGCGTTGGGATAATTGCCGACGTTACGGAAGAACCTCTGCGTGCCTTGCTCTGCCTCCTTAAGTTTGGTCGTTAGCTCATTGATATGGGCTTTCAACTCTTCGCCACGGGCTCCCTCTCGCTCGGACTGGCTCAACTTATCATATTCAGCCGTGAGGTTAGACAGTTCAGCTCGCCACTGAACGAGAGAGCCAAGGTTTTCAGCCTGGGCTTTTTCCTGATTGTTGAGTTGCCTTGTCAGGGTGTTAATGGCCTGATTTTGCTGCGTGATGAATATACGCGAGGCTTCCACCTGACGACCGTACTCCTCTTCGGATATTACACCATCATCAAGTTCTTTTTTGAGTTCCTTCTGCCGGGCCATGGCATCGGCTACCTCTTTGCGGTATTTCGCAATCTGATCAAGCGCGTCTTTGGCCCGCACTTGAATATCCAGTATTTTTGTTCTTACATCTGAGGCCATATTATTCTTCGGGGAGTTTTATGAGTTCACATTTGCAGACACCCTTGCTGTCGCGCGATATTGATACTATTGCAAAGTTGGCACCGTATTTCTCAAGATATACAGGAACTGTGTAATCCAGCATACGCAGGTCGTGCTCATTCAGTCGCAAGTTTTCGGTTATCACTATCGGATTCTCCATTATTCTTGAGAGATATGAATATGATGGGTCGGAATTGATTTTGACAAAATCGTTCCACACTTCCATGCTCATCCATTGTTTACCCGTCGGTGCGCCATTTTGCTTTTGAATAAGTGGCTTTATTATTCCGACGCAAGGTTTGGCTTCTTTGGTCTTTACCTCATCATTTTCGTAATACCAGAATTTGATAGTGTTTCCGGTCGGTATTGACGGAGCCTTCTTGTTCTTGATATAGGGAGCATAAAAGGGCAACTGGATAATTGTCTTGTCTTTTTCGATAATCTCGTTTCCTACACTAATAATCCCTTTACCATCAGCGTACACGTCTGACTCATCTTCATTCTCGTCACCATCAACGCTGTCGTTCTTCATCAGGTAATAATTCCGTTGTCCAAACCCACTTATGCTATAAGTCGTCTTAGTGGGGAGTGTAGCATGATCGGTTGTCATTCGCGAACTCCAATCCACAGCATTACCTGTGAGAATGTTCTCACGAAGCACGGTATAGAATATCGGAACTATCTCGCCAGATGGTTTAATAGACGGAAATGCACCCATCATAAAAAAGAGTGATTTCATCAAGTTCATACAACTAATGTCCGGGAGATTGCTCATCAAATCCATAGGTATTTTGCCGGCACTATTCTCCGGCCTGCTCCACTGAATATTACCGGGGTCCACTTGCTCAAAGAATCTCATAATCTTCGTACCCTCCGCCCATTTCATTTGCAGAGCATTAGCATCGACCTCAATCGCGCAAAAAAGCGTAGCGTTCGGAGGGATAGTCACAGATACGCGATCACGACCTCGCTCCTTTGAAAAGTCAAAGATCCAGCACCAATCGTTATCCCTAGAAAACCGCCCCTCTACGGACGCAAGGGAGGCAGCACTTGTTCCACTCGTTGTATAATAAAACGTCAGTTTAGGCGTAAGCCCAGTAGTGTCAGGTGCACCCATTTCAACTCGGCCTTGACCTTTGTATTGGTTCGGTTCATGGGTAAATTTCATTCGCCAGCAACCGTCGATCTCGAAAGATAAAGCAGCGTCGCTTGACATTTTAATGCCAATAGTAAATCCTTCGCTGTCCTTTACCAAAGAGAATCTACTATCTGTCGGGGCTGGATCATTCGTAGCTCCCGTCAAGATATGTTCAATACCGGCATAAGGACCTCGCATGTAACAGCCGATATTAGTTTGCAGTACGGCTTTCTCTGTATCGGTGTTTTCTGGAGCATCAACATTTACACAAGGTATTACCCCAAGACTAATCAGCTTGTGGTTCTTTGAGCCTTGCATACCATATTCATAGAACTCTCCGAGGTTAAATTTAGTCCCATAGTGGGTATTGATTAACTGAATAAGGCGATATATCGGAATAGCCGGAAGGGGAAATACAGACCAGGTGCTATAGCTATCTTTCCACCCATTTTCAGTGACATATGGTAGGCCAGCATTATAGAGCGGCTGAACAAAGTCTGCTTCGTTGGAGTATTCTGTTATCTCTGCATTACATGGACCGAAAATCGGTTTAACTGAAAGCGGAAGGTCTTGTATCGATATGTCGTCATCTTTCATTGTCTGAAAGCCATCAATGACGCCCCACGTCATAATTGCATTAAAGCAAGTTTCGGTGCTATCGATGTATAGATTCGCGTTTGAAAACAATGGTATGCCATTCTGCACGTACTCTGCTTTAAGCCGGCGGCGTATTTTATTCGAGATACAGCGAATATCATCGGCGTTGTCAAACACGCGACGGTTATTGGCAGTAAGGGGCAACTTGAACGTATAGGTATAAGAGCAAGTGATCTTCGATAAGTCACCGAAGATATTGCTCTTGAAATTAAGCGTAATGCCAGATGGGATTGATAAATCAACCCTCAATTTCGTGCTTTTGTCGATGATGTATAGTTCTTCGTACATAGCTTACAAGGTTTGTGCATTGGTTTCAGGCAACGCGAACGTGATTTCCAAGTCGTTCATTAACTTTTGCGGATTCACCTTTACGGTACTGGCCTCAATATTGACAGGGAGCCATATATCTTCCCCAGAGATATCCTTGCCACAATAAAGGTCTATTATGGGCGATGACAGTATTGTAATTACATACTCAAAGATATCAGCAGGGAGATTGACGGCGCAACATTTCCGAGTTACAGTGCACTCAATGCTTCGTGTCCGAGTTATATTGGCGAAGTAGAGATCATTGATTGGCTCATCTTGAAGCACCTTGTCGGAGCCAAGTTTATTTTTGTAGTTTGTGTCGCCTTTGACGAAGAGGAAATACTGAAGGTTTCCATGTCTATCCACCCATCGTAAGTAATAACCCGCAGAGTCATTACACACTTTGAGGTTGATTAGTGCAACATTCTCGCCGGTTTGGAAGAATGTATAGTCAAAGGTTCTGTCGAACACCGACATCGTTCGGTCCTCTTCAGAAATCTTGTATTTGATAGTTGCAGTATGCTTTGCCGTAGGAAATATCTGACCGGCTGGAATGTCTTCAAATCCAAGGTCAGTAAACATTCCACAGTAAACCAACTCATCGTTCATGAATCGGTATCGGGCAAAACCTCTTTCGGTTTCCAACAGATATGTGACATCTGTGCGAGGCTTATTATCGTTAGATGCGTCGCAATAATCAGCAGTATTTCCCCAGTATTCGCTGCTGTCACCAACCCATTGAGAGTAATATTTGCCGTCTTTGAGCGCAACGAATCGCTTTGCAACAGCATAGTAAACAATTTGGAAAGGCAATTCTATGAATACAGCTGACATATCGGGTAGTTTGGAAGCGTATTTCTCTATTTTTTCAAAGAGGCATACTTTGGTGTCACGATATATAGGATCACTGCCATAACGTCCACTGTCAACGCGGCCGTAGAACTGTACATCACGATTATATCGGAAAAGGGAAACTGTGAATGGAAACTTTTTGAACCATATCAGATTTCGTTCAAAATATTGCTTGTTATCTTCACGCTTGTAAACTCCTAAGTTGCCAAAACGCTCTCCGACAGCGAGATTTCCCCAAATGACAAGTGTGCTGAAAGTGAACAGCGTAGTTGTGCCTATTTTAATCTGCACTTGCGCCTCTACACATCGAGTGTTTCGCGGATCATCAAACATCAGCTCAAAAAGCCGGGACAGATATATTCTGGTTTTCCCTTTATAGAAAGAGATCTTGATAGTCTGAGGGTCAATCGAACTTAATCCTGATAATTTTTCTACAATTACCGTCAAGACGCCCGCTGGCCACGATGATTCAAACTCCACAAAGTTGGGGTTGAAAGCGAAGCATATTTCGTCAGGATAGCGAACCACGCAATCCGCTACGTTCAAAAGGGTAAATGTTCCAGTTCTCATTGAGCAGATTCATTTATGCCAGACACCTTGTCAAGCAGGTTTATAGCCAGTTCCTCGCTCATCTTCTCCAGTTCTTCGTTGAGGACAGTAGAGAAAATGTCGTTATATTGTTTGTTCCTATAGAGCCGAGTTCCTTTCTTCATGATGTTGTATGCGACGGCTCCGGCGAAAGACCTCAGAGCCCCTTCAGGCGATTGGGGCTGTCCTGCGATGGCTTTCGCTTTTGCAGAAATACCTTTTGACTTCGCCCATTCGTATATGATTTCCTGAAAGCCTTTGGGCACAGCACCAGGCCCGCGACCCTTTTCCATTACAAGAAATACCTTCGAGCCCCACAGAGTGCCGTGGTCGCCATTAACCTCTACCGAAAGGGAAGATACAGTGCGGCCACTCGCATTACGCTTTTCAGCAACCATGCGCTCCGCAACTCTCGTTTTTATTGTATTGAGGTGCTGTGTTAGTATGTCAGTTATTTCTGCCATTATTCGTTCTCCAGTTCTTCAGGATTATACACATCGGAGTCCTCGCAGATGCTAACTCCTTCTTCTTCTTCAAGAGTGGGTGTGATAACAACGCCAGTCACATTCTCGTCAAGATGGTCGTACAGTACCTTATATGGTAATTTGCCTTCCAGTTGAACGAAATAGCCACTCTCATTGATAGCATTGATGAATCGCATGCAGAGGCGTTTCATCTGCTCAACAAGGGCATCATTTTCATCGCTCTCAAAATCAAACTCGGTGCTGCATACGAAGGCTATTTGGGTCTCCGGGTAATCCTTAATCTCTTGACGGCCGATATAGAAATCGCCCGACGGGGGCAGGATATACACAATGGTAGGCTTGCTGATTTTGTCTAACTCAACATTGGCTTGAGCCCAGTTCATAAAGCGATACTCTATATTCTCGCCCATCTTCAGCACCACATCGCGGACTTTGCCCTCAACTGTGCCGAGTTTGTATTCGTTGTCAAATGCCGGGTTGCTCATCTTCTTGAAGGTTTTACTTGATACTGTTTACGGAGGCGACGCTCATAATTGTTCTGCTCCGTGTCATTCTTCATGCAGTTGTAGATGCGCACCCACGCCACATCTCGAACCTCATTCTGGTTGCTGATCCCCATACGCTTGGCATACCAGTCAAGCACTCCAAATGGGCCGAAATCCAATTCCTTCACACCGGCAGACAACTCCTCTGATGAATAATTGACTTTGAGAGCCGAGAACAGGTTGTTGATGTTTGTAACCTGCTCCTTGATGAAGTTCATAAATCCGAACACGTCAAATACGTTTAGTCGGCTTATTTCCCATGGCTTGAGGTCAAGAAGAATCTTCAGACACTCGGCGGCCGGATCTGCTGCACCAGCCGCGTTCCTCAAATCCACGAGTGTCCCATAGCTAATCATACTAAGGGATTCCGGTACTTCTCGTCCGGCAAGGAATCCTGGTTTGCGTGCTTGCTCCAGAGTTGCCAACAGCTCTTTCTGATGACTTACCGAACAGCAAGGAAACAATATGAGGAATTCCCCATAGGTGTAGTGCCTTTGGGTTCTTGTTCTGCGCTGCTTGTATTTTTTGTTCTTCTTCATTGGTTCAAAGTTACTTTTATTGAATGGGGTAACGCTTGGCGTTTCAGGTGTTTCAAGTGCAACGGTTTATTCAGTAGCGTACGACTTGACATTCATTGTAGCACCTCTCGTTGGCTTGGTTCGGCGGAAGAACATGTTCATCATCATGGCGTCCATATAGTCTGGAGAGCGACCTATGATTATCTTCATTACTTCCTTCGATATGATACCTTTCCGGCGAACATCGTTGTCAATGTATGCCTGCTTGAGGGCACCCAGTTCCTCCATCAGCCTTTCGCGTTGCTCATCGGTACATATTACACGAATCTTGCGCTCGTTGATAAGCTCGGCCAGTTTGAAGTAGCACTCAGCTCGCAGGTTTTCATACTTGGCCCGGTTGTTGGGCTGACCTCCGCCGTGAAATTCCTTGATGCCCGGCAAGAAACTCTCCAGATAGCTGCCCACACCGTCGGCATCGACTATCGTGTAAGAACGAGGGACCTTCTCTTTCTTGAGAACATCGCGCAGAGTTTCGTAAACCTGCTTACCGGGGGAATAGGCCTCATCGACAACGATACGGCATACATTTCCTTCCCATACAGTTACGATAAACCTATCGTGCCCTTTCAGGGCTATGTCGGCTGAGCAAGACCTCGCAGGCTTGGGGAGAACATGCTCATTCGTGAAGAGGTCGTTAATCGCATCGAAATCGCAGAGCGTCGCCGGGTCATCATCATATTCAAAATTGCCAAAGTATAGACGCTGCACTGTAACTTTGTCCGCTTTGAGCAAGTTGTCAATGTAAGCCTGGTCCACATGGGGATTGTCAAGAGGCAGGGATTTGATGAAACGTCGGTGCGGCGCCATCGTTCCCATCTTCGCCGGCTTCACAAAGTCCGTGTATATCCAGTTACGGCGGGGGTTACAAGTGTAAAGGGCTTTCGGGATGGTATGCCATCTAGTGCCGTCTGGGTTCTTGCCACTAAGAACAGAGAAACGTCCTTTGAGAACCGAGATAGCCTTGGCGCATATCTGCTGGGCTTCGTCGATGAAACAGTCCGTGATACCATAGGAACCGAGACGGTCATACTCCGGGTCGGAGGGCATGAGCTTCAGGTCGCGAAAATATATCACGCTCCCGTTGGAGAAATTGGCTATAAGTCGCGTCGAGTTGAATTCTACTACCGAGTTCAGGCGTAAGTCTGTCAAAACCTCAAAAAAAGTAACGACAGTCGTATCACGCAGCTTCACACTCTCTTCTCGACAGATGAAGCCTACGGATCCGGCCATCGTTATTCTCCGCAGTATTTGCCATAGGCAACCGAGATAGGTCTTTCCTCCACGCGCTCCGCCACCATACAGCACCTCGGACACCTCACTATCGTCGGGAGACAGATAGTCAAGTGCCTGAGCTTGCTTGCTGAAAACGTGGACCTCGACCGCACTCATTCACTGCTGATATTTTGACAACTTTAGCCTATTTCATGGATACTGTAAAATTTGTAAATACTCGACGTAAGACATCACACCTTGACTCCGGGGTCAATCTGGGGTTCGTTGCCCTGATATGTGAACTTCGCCTTCGGCACCAACGTGAGTTCAAGTGCCGCAAGAATCGTGTCAAGATTCTCGTTGCTGATGGCGCGGTTGCCAACGAGAAATGACGAGATTGTGCTGGGGTTAATCTTCGTCTGCTCAGACAGTTCCTTTACGGAAATGCCGCACTCGTTCATCTTTCCTTTAATCTTTTCTCTGAACATCGGGATTGGGTTTAGAGGGTTGATACACAACATCGGTGCTGCCGAGGGTCAAGCCCAGCACCATACATATTTTCTCAAGCACATCGAATGGAATCGTGCGCTTTCCTCGGAGGTAGGCCGAAAGGTTCTGAGTCTTGATACCGACTTTCTCACTCAATTCGGTCTGCTTAACATCGAGTTCCTTCATGCGAAGGAAGATTTTGTCTCTTACGGTTGCCATTATTCAAATTTTATGTTTGCTTTTAAAGTGTCTGAGGGTCGCGTCCACAATGCTTTCCTCGATATTGTTGATAGCGCCGGTAACGACGCTTGAATCTTCGCGCTCTTTCTGAATGATCTCAAGTATTCTCTCATCGATTGTATTTCGCGCCAAAAGATAGTAGCAGTTGACAGCGTTCTTCTGGCCGTTGCGGTGGGCACGACATTCCGCCTGCTCGCAGTCCGAAGCAGTCCAGGGAAACTCGATGAACAATATCCTCGATGCCGCAGTCAAGGTGATGCCCACGCCGCCGGACTTGTAGTTTAGGGCAATCAACTTGCAGTCGGGGTCATTCTGGAACTTGTCGATAGCCGCCTGCTTCTTCTCCTGCGAATCGGAGCCGGTTACTGATACACTGCCGGGGAACGTCGCCATTATCTCTGACATTACTGACTTGTGGAAAGCGAATACTATTAGCTTGTCGCCGCCGTCGATAACATCGTGAATGAATTGCTTCGCCTCTTTCATCTTGCCACGGGCAGATATTTGACGCAGATGGTTAATCTGTACCATAGCCGTAGCCTTGGCAGCACTCTTGAGAGTGGCATCAGAAGCAGACTCATATTCCACGAGATAGCGGATAAGGTCATTCTCGGCAAATTCATACTCCTTGCGGTTATCGATATCCACAGTGAGATATTGGCGGGTTTTCTCCGGGAGGTCTTTCAGAGCGATAGCCTTATCCCTTCGGAAGTAGCATATTTCCCATAGGCGGTAGTGTAGCTCGTAGAGATTGGACGATTTATCCGGTCCTTGACAATAGCGTTCCTTGAATCTGGCAGCTCCGCCGAAGTCGTCGAGGCGACGCATTATCTGAAGCTGCTGAATCAGGTCAAGGTTGCTCGTTATGCGAGGTGTACCGGTCAGTAGCCAGACGTATTCTTTGTTGGCACAGATAGCCTCCAGGTATATCGACCATAGCGCGGTATCGTTGCAGCATCGATGGGATTCATCAATGATTACCGACTTAAACATGGCGGCTCTCTTATCGAGGACGATATTCTTGACGGTAGTCCTGCCACGGACCCGGCTCACGAAATATTTCTTGACGCTTTCATAGTTCGTAATGAAGATATTGCAGGTGCCGGTCTCCATGTGGCGGTGCCAGGTATCTTTGTTCTCGTTGGAGAGAATCATAGCCTGCTTGCCGATGAATCGCTGAAACTCCCGTTGCCAGGTTACTTTCATTGTCGCCGGCGCCACCACAAGGCAAGGATAAGCCCGCGCGATCGAGACGGCCGCGATTGACTGGAATGTCTTGCCGAGACCCATATCGTCGCCGTTGAAACACCTCTTGTGGTCCACCATGTACTGAATTCCTTTTCTTTGATAGTCGTAGGGTTGGAGTTTCAGATGGGTAATTGGATATTGCAGGTCGGGCATCTTGTCGGGATAGCCCTGCACCTCCGCACGGTCGCCAACCTTGCATACTGAAGAAGCAAGCCGGCGCCGCACAGCATAGTCACAGAATTCGCGGACGAATAGACGGTCATGGAGATTCACGCGCCAACATCTGTCGCGCATGATGAAGCGGGCAGACGGTATCTTCTGGATAAAGTATGCCAAAGCAGGGCTATTATAAAAATACAATTCATAATAGCCCTCCGCGTCCTTCTCTATGAGGTATATTTCATTCACGTTTTGCGTCCGGATCTCTTACGATGTTTATCACTGTTGGTAAAGGATTCTCAAGATTTACATTCACGGATTCGCCGAAGCCCTCATCACGTCCAAGTGTTGACAGCAGATAACGGAGCATCTGTCCGTCGGGCTTCTCTTTCCAGCCAAGGATATGCCCAGTGGCCGGATCGATGTGTGGAACACCAAGAGCAACAATGCGGGCTGCATCGAGGCATTGGTCGAAGAGTTTCTTTCGGGAATCCTGCACAACGCTTTTGAATTCGCCGTCTTCACGGACCCAGTTGTGGACTGTCTGCCGGGTCACACCGAGAAGACCGGCAGTCTGCGAGAGATTGCCGCCGGTCTTTCGGATGGCGTCTTCAAATTCGTCAAGAGAGGGTTTTCTCATAACAAAATTGGTTTATTTATCGAAAAGTCCTAATTGGGATTGTGTAGGGGTTTGTGGCACACTGGGAATTGACGCCAGCATATTCGCAAACTGCCAATTCCTGCAGGTGTTGAAGAGCTTGTTTCGGGCTTGCGGAAGATTCCAATTGATGTAGCTCGTATCAATGTGAATCATTCGGGCATTGTTAATCTTGATTTTGACAAACTCGTTGTCAATCTCAAGAGTCTGACCCACACTGCGGACAAAGGGAATATGGAGGTTTTTGTTCCAATTGAAATCCTTATCGACTCCGCAGAGATAGTAGAACCTGCTTTCTTCCAATTCCATGTTGGGAGGAAGAGACCGCATAAAGCCTTTGACACGTTTGTCGTTGTGCCCGAGAAGACTTTTCATGCAGTGCGTGTTGAGGTCCACTCCATAGACGTACCGCAACCATATTATTTTGTAGGTATTGCGGAAGTAGCAATATTCTATTTCGACCATTTTGTTTTTGATTAGTATCTTATTTGCAACTACAAATATACTGAAATTTAATCAATTACGCAAATTTCAGCACGGATTTTTAATCCTATCTGCAAGCCTTTTTCAGGCGTTCTCGTCAGTCAGTCCGAAGAGAGGGAGAACGTCTCCCTGACGATTGTAGGACTGATTGTTCGGTAGGTTGAGATTGAACTCGTAGTTGATGGCCGCGATGTATTCCTCACGGGTCAGCTCACGAACTTTGTATGCACCCCAACCCCAGTAGCCGGACTTGTTATACTGCATAAATGGCTCGAAGCCGAACCGTCCGAACATTGCCTGGACCTGCTCTTTCGTGAGGAACTTCTGGAAGAACCACTGACCCTCCTGCATGAACGCCGTCAGACCGTTCTCGTCGAAGAACTGAACCGTCGTAGTGCTGTCGACGGTGTTACGCTTCGCCTTATACTGCTTCTCTGCAACCTCCTTTGAACGTCCGGAAACGAATACTTTGCCACCCATCTTCGTAAATAGATTGAGACAGGTAAGAACGGCGTCTTCAGCGAATTGAGTGTTGACTGAGTTGAGCACGGCATCGCAGATAGTGTAATCGAACACACCGCCGTCGTGTATGCCATTCTCTTTGATGTAGGCGATGAAAGCGTCTATCATTTCATGGCCCTTCGCAATGGAGATACCTTTCAGGTTGTGATTGAAGAACTCCAGGCCGATGGCATAGCGATATCCCAGCTCGCGGCGGAGCTTGTTGATGAACATAGCTTTGCCACAACCGAAGTCGAGTATCTTGACCTTGCGGCGGTCTTCTTTCTCCAGGTGAGGTACTACCTCGCGATATAGCACGGACCAGTCTATACCTTTATGACGCGGAGGCTGAGCGCGGCCTTGCATGAAATCAGCGCGCTCGATGTGCTCATAGTTGAACACGCCGTAGTCTTTCTTGAAGTAGTAGTCGAAGATGGCTTTCTTCGCAGGATCGAGGAAATAGCAGTGAACGGGATAGCCGATTGTAGACGCGGCTTTGATGTAGTTGTTGCCGAACACAACCTCATTGCCACACACGATTGCGCAGAGCGCGTCTCCATGCTTGACGATTAGCCGGCAGATGTCTTTCACGATAGAGGCGTTGCACTCGGCGATTTTGAAGTCACTGACGGGTACGTCGTCATGGAATGTCCCCCATTCACGAGGAGACAGACACTCGCTGTGAGTTTCAGGCTCCAGTTCCACACCGTTGTGAATCTGGTTGAATAGAATCTCCGACTCGATGTCAACGCCGCTAATGAAGTATGCCGGTGCTTCCGCGATACCTACAGCGGTAGCTGCCTTAGTGCGCTGGTGGCCGGCGACGATTGTCATGTTATCGCGATTGACGATAATCGGCAGAATGAATCCCAGAGTCTTGAGGCTTCCTTGGAGTTCGACGAAAGCCTCTTCCGAGATTTTGCGGGGGTTGTAGGATGCGGGCTTTATGTCCGCGAATTTAACTCTTTCCATGTGCTTGAAATTAGAGATTGTTATTGAGGCATTTCAAAAACTGTGTCGTCATCAGCGATTTCTTCTTCCTCTTCGGCAGCGCTATTTTCCAGCAAGCTCTTGACAAAGCCGAAGTTTACCCCGGTTTCGTCCACATAATCGTTGTAGCGATTCACGAGTGTGTCGTATTCTTCCTTGGTTACAGACACAACATTCTTGCCGAATGTAAGCATATTGATTTTCTTCGGAGTGGAGCCCTTGATTTTCGTCATTACGGTCTCATCCTCGTCGGGATTATAGAAAAGTCCCTCGTCGAAGCCGAAGTTTACGAGATTGATTTCGTCGTATATTTGCTGGAGTTTGCCATAATCAAACTCGCCGAATTCGTTATTGTCTTTGATGATGAGTTCTTTCTCTTCTTCTTCGGACAAATCGGCGACTGTTACTTCGATGAGAGGATTTTCAACCCAGGCTTTCCAGTATTCAATTACGGCGTCGCGCTGCTTCTCCGTCAACTCCTGCCATTTTTCGTTCTCCTGGAGAATAACCATCCAATCCATCGGCGTGGAAGTGAGAATTTCCTTGAGAATCGTAGTACGCTGGTTGCCGGCAAGCACTACGTTATCCTTGTTGACGATGATGTCGCGGTATGTGAGCATCTTCGGAAAGAGCATGACGCTCTGCTGAAGACGGCGCTTCTGCCCTATAACAATCCTGCGGGGATTGATAGGGTTTATTGTCAGTTCTTTTACGTCCTTTTTCATTTGCCGAGAAGTAATGATGTTAAAAATCCGTCGCTTATGCCTTCATGTTCCTCAAGATATTTCTCAAGGCGGGCACACAGTCCCTTGAATTCCTGATCGGTCATTTGGCATTCAACATAGCCACACTTGAATTTCTCGGGATAAGTTTTCGTCAGGTCGAGGTTCTTGTCGTTGATCTTGTCATCGTAATCGTAGAGGTTCCATGCAACGGCTCCGAGATAATCCCCGATTGCCTCGCGCTCGAAATGACGCTTCATAATCTCGATGTCGTCCTCCCCGTAGTGGAGATTGTCTTTCACGAGAATTTCCTTTTCCTCCTCGGCTGAAATATCATCGAGTACTCGGACCGGCACTACAGGTTTAGATTTCCATTTGGCCCAGAAAGCGAGCAACGCGGTCTGCTCCTCCGATGTAGCCATTCGGAATTTCTTCTGATTGAACATGTAATCCTCGATTTCGTTGTCATCGAGTTCGAGTATCTTGTTAAGACACTCTACGCGGCCGTTACCGCCGATTATCACGTCGTCTTTGTTGATGAGTATGGGGCGAAGCTCAAGCATCTTCGGGAAAACCAGGATGCTCTCTATCAACTTGCCTTCCATAAACTCGCTCATGGTACGCGGATTATCGGGATTGGCTTTTAGTTTTCGTATATCCTTTTTGGTCATTGTGTTTATGATAATTTCCTAAGCGCAAAGTTAATCAAAAATCGTGAGTTACGCAATTTATCTGATTAAAAATAATCAACTTGATTATTTGCGTGACGTCACCCATGTTAGATTGCTGATTTTTCTCCTCAAAATGTTGATAATGCGCTGCATTTTTAGTACCTTTGCAGCATTGATATTTAATTTTGAGTCCCTGATGCGTTCTTTAGGGAAAGCATCTTGTCGGATTTTTGATTAGATATCTTATTTGCATATGAGCGAGTTTGCCCGGGAGGGTAGACTCGTTTTTGTTGTGAAGGCATTGCTACCCCAGATGCTTTGGTTGGCCCTACCGTCCATAATGAATCGGCCGCATTTATGAGCAAGATCAGCGGTACCGCCTTCACGTCTGGCGTCAGACTCCATATACTCTTTACGAATACTGCATATCTCTTCATTTTTGCAGAATCCGCAAGCAACGTAGTCATATTCGTCCCACATCAGCCATCTATTAGTTTAAGCCACAGATATGGTAGCCATACTTTCGTAAGTTTTATCCATAGCGAGCATTTAACCGACTTGGCATAGAAGTATGACCGCGAATACGGTCCGCGCCGGACACAAGCGTTGAGGTGGTGCTTATACCCCAGTTCTTCCATGCGTTTTACACTCTCCGGCGCCACGGCTATCGACGGCACCGTCTTATTGTGTCCACAGCAGCTTCCGATGGTTTTCACCCCGTGATGGAGTAAATATATAACCTCATCAGCTATGCAGGCATCGACCCATATCGGGTGCAGAAGGCTCGGATGATCGATCTGTATTTGGTTGTCAAACGAACCGACTGCCACGTTCTTACAATTACACATATCGTTCTCTGAATGAAATGTTATTTGATTCGATTTGAATAGCATATCCGGCTACCGCCGGCATAAGGCAGAAGCACATCCTCGTCCTCTATCCACGAGCCATTGAGATTGCCGTTAGGGTGGAATACCATTTCAAAGACAGTATTCGGAGCCTTGGCTTTCTGTGGGTCGATGGCGGCGAGGTTTGCGCTCTCCGTCACCATATCGATGCCCTTGTACTTGTAGACCTCGCAATAGTAGTAATAGCCCAGCACCTGAGCTATAGGCTTGAATTTCTCCGGCATCAGGTCTATCTGGCTCCATACGTCGTTGAGAAGTATCTTATTCTTTTCGAGAAAGCGCAATTTCGGTAAGTTGTGCATCGCCGACTTGTCATAATCCATCGTCTCTCTGAAGATGATGTTGTCTGCTCCCATCGCGCCGAAGAAGTCCAGATAGCGCATCATCCCATCGACATCGTGTATGCCACTCTTCAGGAGAAGGCAACTCAATCGGGGACGCACGTTTCCCGACATTGCTATCTTCACAACCTCCTCCATCTGCTCATTCGTGAAATAGCCACTGTCGAACTGCATGACCTCCGCGTTGACGTTCTCCAAGTAATGCGTCTTGGATATGTTCAGATGATGGAATCCGTTCTCGACTATATGGTCTATTATACGTTTCCCGGCGACTACATCGAGAAGTCCACTGCCATTAGTAGTGATAACTCTCTTTCTGAAATTGTACTTCGACACAAGTCGTAAGATGCGAGGAAGACGGGGAGATTTCGTGGGCTCGCCTCCTGTAATCGAGATTGAAGGATTGAGAGGGCGCAACGTCTGCAGGACTTCCTCAAGACGAGCGAAATATTCCTCTTCGTCTGATATTCTCCCCTTGACAAACATTTTCCCTTTTCCCTCGAAGCGCAACTGATCGACGCAGAACTTACAATTTGCGTTGCAGGATTCGTTGACAAATATCGAGAGGTTCGCATTGTCATAGACTAATTTCTGGTTGCCGTCGAACACAAACGGCTTCGTGGTGTAGTTCTCCGCATGAAAGTCCTCCTGACGTCGACCACGAAGAACTGAGAACTTACTTTGTTCTGTATTCATGATTGTTAGTTAAAAAATGCCGATTTCCCGCCGTCTACTTCCCGCGACCTTCCGAGGCCATTGGTAGCTCATACTGAAATTGCACTGGCGAGGACTTATGCGGTAGGTCTATTCTTCCGTTCTATGTAGGGCAATCACTACCGGTAGAGTGTAGACGACTGATTTTTAGCGAGTGTCTCGGCTTAGTCGTTGATATTTCCTTTATAATCCCACAAGCCCAGCATACCCTTGACATTGAGGATTGGCTTCTCAAATTTCACAGGGTTAGCCAAAACCCAGTTGTAGACTCCATTTTCAGCCCATTCAGAAGGATGGTTCATGACGCAGTCAACAATATCGACACTGCCTATAATGGCACCGTTAGAGAATAGTCCTGGTGCGTACCGGCTGACTTCGACGTTCTTTGCAAGAGCCGGAAGCGGATATGCTTCAAGTTCTCCACGTGAACACGGCGTTTTCGATGTATGAATGAGTACTCGGCCACGGTATGCAGTCTTCCATGTGCGGTTCTCTACGTCCTTAATGCCGGCGATAATGAGACCGGCCCACGGTTGCTTAATCGTTAGTGCTTTCATCGTACTTTACTGGAATTATAAGTTGATGCTGTCCGGCCATCATGCGCTCGTGCATTTCTACATGGGCTCGCGGCACTTTATAGCGGCTCGGCTGTGGTTCACACACATTCTTCCCGGTGGAACATCCTCCGAGGGTCACGGCCAACAACATAGATGCGGCACCATAACCACCGAGACGGCCGATTAGGTACGCTTTTTCTGATTTCATATTAAAAGAGTTTGAGTTGTATTGGTTTATTCTTAACTGTCTTGGAGTAAATAGGGCATTTCTCTCGATAGGCACATGCTCCAGCTTTGGCTTGGTCGAACCTCTCCTCCCACAAATTCGCATATTCTTCTGTACCCATTGTGGCTTCTTCATTAAGGAAATCGACTAACATCATACAGAAGAAACCCCTTTCTACGACCTTTCGGTTGGAATTGACCTCAAACAGTCCATTGCTTTCAGGTTGTGCCATTCTTCTTTCTGTAATTGAATATCTGCTTCTTGATTCCTTCCCGGCGCATGATGGAGCATAATATTGAGATATCACCCAACGACGCCGATTCTTGATACTGTGCTATTCGTACCAATCGTACCATTTTACCGGTTTCATCGGCCTCCACCAAGCCCCAATTTTCGGGTAATTCTTCCTCCTTGATTATTCCTTCGAGCGCGTAGTACCACCGAAAGTTTCCCATGCCCTCTATAGGATTTTGCCGACATTTCTTTTTGCGGTCTCGAAGGAAATCGGCTCTCGAAGTCTTAACTTCGACAATAGTAGTAGACGCGCCGTTGGTTCCCCAAACGTCAGGATCTTCGTTCCCATACGTCAAGAGTTCCACAGCCACATACTTATGGTCGTGCCATCCTTCCAAGCCACCACGATGGAGTTTCTTGGCGGCTTCGATACACATAAGATGGTGCAACGAATTTGTCTTACTCATTTTACACCGTTATTGCTTGTTGAAACTTTATTCCAAATTTGCTGGCATTCTTTTCAATTATTGGACGACGCATTTCCTCCGAGGGATAGAAATACAAATTATGGTCTTCTGGACATTCGATATAACCTCTCTTGCGAAGATTATATCTGACGCTTATTTTGCTTTTAGGCTGCTTTACAAATTTGAATTTAGTGCGTTGCTCAAAGCCCCAGAAGAGGCTTCTTCTCTTATCTTTATCATAAGTTTCACGCCATGATGCCCTCTTTTTTTCTAAGCATTCTGCATATCTCTTAGGAGATAATCTGTCGCGATTGCTTTGCCCTGGCTGGAACCTAAATTCGCTACTTCTTGGGATTATAAAACCTTTTGGGGGATATGTGCCATTCCTCTTATGACTTTCTGCGGCTGCTTTTTGAGCTGAGTCCTGCGTCTTTATCATGAATTGTTTTGTTTTCTTCAACCCATGTTCCCTTGCAATGCGATGTAATGTTGAATGGCTAATGCCAAATTTACTCATTATCTCATCGTTACGGGTATGCTTAAAATGCCTGATAATCCAAGCAATTTCTTTTTCAGTGAGTTCTCTGCCGGTATTCTCTACTCGTGGTATTGGTTTCCCATACAGCTTGTGTTCCAAAGATTTAGACGAGCGACCGAGTTTTACAGCGATTTCACTCAATGGCAATCCCAATGCCTTTAACCGATGAAGTTCTTTAATTTCTTCCTGGGTCCACAGCTTGTTTTTAGGCATACATTCTTGTAATTAGATAAATAGTTCAGGAAACATCTGTTTCAGCAAAGAGTGATTTGGCGCGTAGGTCGAGTACTTCGTAGTGGAGTCTAAAAGTCGAAAACGATAGTTATCGTAGGATTTACTACAATACTCTTCTTTAATCATCGCTTTCTCCAATTTAGAATCCGCATATCTTCCCCAGGACTTTCTCACATCTGATTCATCAACCTCAACGGTAATGCAATAGTCGAAATCAACAATGCCGGAGAGCCAATGCTTGGCTTCTTCGGGATCCTCCACAAAGAAACAGAAGCCGACCGAAGACGTAGCATTGCCGCGTTTGACACGGTGGTCTGTATTGTTGATAAGCATATCGCCTCGCTGATATGCTTCAAACTCTTTCTTGGAACAAAATCGATGCAGGATCATAGCTTTTTGTCTTTGGGAAATTCGTTGAACCTACGGCATATTTCCTCTCCGAGCTTCGTAGCATCGTCGAGGGTTGCCTTGAAGTCCACATACAGTTCACTGTCATAAAGCGTTATTTCTCCGATGGGAAGATTGAATCCGCTACCAGGCTCTTTCACGCACAGCAAAACCTCGCCGTGTTTTTCTTTCGGGACCAGGACGAGATTGACTTCTTTCGTGTCAAAACGGCCCTCAACAAATTGCATTTTAGGAGTTATTTCCATGATTGTTATGGGGTAATCTGTTTATAATGTCGCTTTCATATATTTCACGATACCAAGTGCCATGCTCTCCTTCGATGTGATAGAAGCACAATCCGTTGACACACATTTCATTGGTAATTCTTCCTTTTCTTATGACGGTACCGAAATGAAATTTCACACACTCTCCGTGATGATATTTATTGGGGCGCGTCGTGTATGTGCTAACTGATGCCTTTCGAGGTCGGTTATAGATAATCTCGTTGATTGTCGGTGTTTCTATCATTTATAAAATCCATTAAATTCCATCGCTCTTGCATTTGTAAATCAGTGCATCTGCAATCTCTAATGCGTCATTTACAATGCTTTCTTTTACGATGTTTGCAGCTTCTTTCACATTGCCAAACGCAGATAGTTTTGCGTCGGAAACTTTATTTTTCATCCACGTCTCATTTGCAATTAACCCTTGAGCTATTCGACTCGCAACGTCTATCCTTAAACTTATATCCCCGTTGTATTCGGATTTAGTTTGGGTCTTTAAAAGGAACTTCTCAGGAATCCACGTGCTTGGAGCAGTGTCTAATTGATAAATTAAATCAGTATTATTTATCGCTATTATATGCCCCATCAGTCCTGCTCTTTCGTGTCCAGATGCAACAATAACAGAATCGTTTAAGAAGTATTTTGGACTACAGTTTCTTTTATCTTCAGCCATAATAAAGCCCTTAATCATTACAACTCACCAACTTTATCTCTCGAATAGGATTGGACTCCTTGGAGCAAGGCATGATTATTACCTCGATATTGTCACCCAGACACATCAGGGCCGGAGTATAACCCTCAGGCAGGTTCTTGACGTTAACGGTATCGAATCCGGCAACATCCATTGCTTTGGCTAACTTCATGAGAGTTCTGACTGACAGTATAGTGCTATTGATGGATATGCACCTCCATTCGCGAAGATATTTTTTGGTCTTGACTTTGCCACTGCCATCACAGATGGGGCAATCGAAATCCTTGCGGTGCTCTTCACCATCGGAATCCTCATAGACCCATTCTACCGTTCCATGACCGTCGCACTCGTCACACTCAGCGTCTATGCCATGTACGCGGACTTCCTCGACTTCCGGAATACTCTTGATTGTCTTCACAATCGAGGCAAGCGGTAATTCAAAATCGCAATTTGGCTGTGGAAAATCAGGAATACGTTTCGGCTGTTCGGATTTGTCATACACTCCCTGAAGCGAATTGTACGGCGCCCGGACCATTATAGCAAGGTCGGTTGCCATAACAAATCCATCCCTATAGAATGGCTTATAGCAGAATGACGGGCGATCCTCTAAATCTTTCTCCGTAAAGCAATCGAAGAAGTCTTTTTCTCGTTTCATCGTCAAGTTATTATAAACTGAACATTCAAATAAAATTCTCTATGCAACCGCACAATTTGTATATAGTCATCAATCTTCTCGCCGTAAGGGAGAAAGATTACTCGCTCTTTGGTGTTTACGCGAATACCTTTCTTCCTTAGACGATAGATTAGACAATGAGCAGTTGTGCTGAGTGCCCGGGACATTTACTCTACGACAAGTTCCCAGTCAGTCGCGAATACATCGCTGATGGACGGCACCCAGGAGTTCGCTTCGCCGGTCGTGGCGTTGAATATGAGACACTGCGAGACGTAATCGATATGGTCGCCATGAGCGAGAATAAGTCTCTTGGCCTCGTCAGGAAGAGACTGCATCTTCGGTATGATCTCCGAGCCGATGTGAGCCGGCACCTGCTTGAACACCATCAGTTCCTTGCCGTTCCATCCGTTACGACGGACAGCATATCCCTCGCGTATGAGAGGAAGTATCTGCTCGAAGGAGAAACCGTAGGGACGACCGCTAACGCCACCTTCTATCGTTGACTGGCGCAGCGATAGGATGTTTAAGTAAGCACACATCATATGGAACTGAGCCACAAGCATAGCCCGGTCTCCGAGAGGGAGTTCCTTGAACTTCTCGTTACTGTGAATGAAATCCGATAGTTTGAGGCATTTCTCACGCAGGTCATTGTCCTCAATATTGATGCGGTCGAGGAACGTTTCGGCGACACGATACAAAGACTCAAAGTCTTCTTTGGGAAGCCAGCCAGAGGCTTTGTCGGCTCCGACTATTTTGTATCCTTCACTGTCGGAGAGTTCTTCGACATACGCATTTTCCGGAATAATGCCGTCTTTGTACGCCTCCCCATAGGTCATGGGTTCTGCAGAGATTTCCTCTTTACCAATGTATTTTTTCATGTGTTTTTTGATTGGAGTTTATTGAGCCGCTCCAGGGCGTTATATATGAAATTGTCGTTTGAACCACGCAAATCGCACATCCTCAAACCAATTGTCGCGAGGGTCGGGAGTGTTATTTTGGATGAATTCGTTATAGCATTTAGGGCAAAGCCACTGATCAAGTACAGCCACATAGTAGCCAGTCTCCGGCTCAGACATACAAAAATCGCAGACTCCTTTAGAACCTAAAGGTCCTAATTTATCCATGAGTTCAGTCCTGCTGACTTCTACAACTTTGAAGTCAGTATTTTCGCTTATTATCTTTGCCATTTTACAGAAATATGGAGAGGCAAGCCACGAGCCAACCTGATAACGCTATGAGAGCATACGCTATATTCCATCTGACTTGCGTCTCCATTTTTCGGTTATAGCGATTTACGGTATCGATGTCGAGCTTATATCTCTTGCGGATCTGCTCTTCCATCCACTTCTCGATATGGCCCTGGATTTTGCGACATGCCTCGTATGAAACCGCGTGCTTGACTTTATCATATCCCTGGCCGGGGTCGTAATAAGAGGACGATACAGAGATTACCGGTTTGATATGGAACACATCGTCCCAATCTCGTCCGACGTCAAGTTTGAGTTCCACAGACAACTTGCTATGGTCCTCGATTCCGCGTATGATTTCTGCCTCCATAGCGGCGCAGGACATATCAGCCTCCTTCTTGAGTTGCTGATATTCGTAGTCCGTGAGTTGTACGATTTTATTCATGTCGATTAGTTCTTTTGATGTCAAGTTTTGTGATTATCCAATGCCTGAATTGGCCCCATGCTATCAAGATGTTCGTACAGATGGTTTCGAGTAACGTTACCGGCAACAGAATGGGAGAAAGGATAAACGATAGCAGGGACGCGATTACACGTCCCCACATGATTGTGATTTTCGGTCGTCTTTTCATATTCCTGTGAAGATGTTATAGGTTGATTCGACAAAGTGAGCCGGCAATGTTGAACGGTCGAGGTCCAGGAAGTCCACGAAACTATCTTTCAGATAGAACTTGCTTCCGCGAGTGTCGTCTTTCATCATATCATACAAGAACTGCACTCCGTCCTTGTCGTATTCTTTCTTGCCACTAAGCAATCCGACCTTGAGCAAGTCACACCAGCCGCTTAGGGCGTTAATCATGGCATAGGAAGCATCAATCTTTATGATGGGCTCTATGCTCGCAAAGACTTTGTACCCCTCCTTGTGGAGTTGAATCATTTTCTTCACACGGTCGATGTTAGGCGAAGCGTAAGGCTCCAAATCATCACAACCGGTCAGTGTGAATCCGAAAGCCAATAATTCTTTTGCCTTTTCGGGTGCGGGATATGTCACAACCAAATCCCAGTCCGCCCTTTTCGTGAGGATCTGCACCGGTATACCGAGGGATATACACGCGGCAACGGCAGCTTGAGTAAGACCAATTGTCTCCGGAAGCATCGGGTCAGTTGTGAAACTGAAGAATATGCCGTGTTCCTGGAGCTCGGCAAGGTTCTTAGCCGCTTCATCGACGAATGTACGGAGAGCGTGCTCTTCGTTCCTGAAGCATTTCTTCAGATGCGGTTCCGTGTCCCACACATGGCTCATAACGCCTTGCTTGCAGTAGCAATACTGACAATCGTTAGAGCAGCCAGTATAGAAATTGCAGGCCCACGCCGAGTATTCTCCCGCGGCACCTTTCGGTCTGTATATTGCATTTCCCATATTAGTTCCAAAGTTTATTATTTATGATTTTCGAAACAGTCTGTTGCGTTGAACCAACTTGTTTAGCCAGCTCCTTTTGGGTTATGCCACCTTGCGCATATCTCCGTCTGACATATAGAGCTGTTCCTTCATTTAATTTAGTCATACTATTGTTCCGATTGTTTTTCTTGATTGTGACAAACCGGCAATTTTCAGGACAGTAATTTCCGTCATTGTCTATCCTGTCAATGGTAAGACCTGCGTCATATCCGTTTTCTAATGCCCATCTTTCAAACTGCGCATAATCAGCAATCCAGTCATGGCAAATTGTTATGCCACGACCTCCATATCTTGCATATCTTTTGTCGTTTAGATTTAAGCATCTGCTTTTCATTGCTTTCCATACTTTGTAAAGTGGAGCCTTTGATTGATGGTGCTTAATCTGCGTTCCATGTAATCTTTCGAGGTTTTCTTTCTCAAGACATCCGCAGCTTTTAGTACTACCATTACGTAAGTGATAGCCTCTTTTTACACAAATATTCCCACATGCGCACCTACAGTTCCAAAACCATACTCCATGTGAGCCTTTATGGCTTATTGAGATTACCGTTAACCTTCCGAATGTTTTATTCGTCAAATCGATAAAAGAGCCCATAATAATCAGTTTAATGAGATTCCATTCTTTATCTCCCGGCGCCTCATAATCGATACATAGTCACCCACCGCATCTACGAATAGACTGGCATAGCACGGCTCCTGGAGCATGATATTTACTATTCCTCGTTTGAGGTTGGCCGCATCCGTACATGAAAATACTTTGACCTTATTCTCGTCAGTAACCAGTGTAAACCAGTTCTTAGCAGAAATAAGCTCGTCTATCACGCTCGACCTCAGTTTGTCTTTTTCTGTCTGTGATTCCATTATTTACTGTGCCGGTCAGGGCACTCTTTATCTAATTTTCGGTTGATTTTGTTGATAAGAAGTCCTAAAAGACGAGCTTCATTGAATTCGTTTGTGGAGACCTCGCTCCGATATTTGAATGATTCTCGCATGAAGGCCAGTCTGTTCTCAAGATGGGCGCATATCTTTTCGGCATCAATGTTCGACAGTTGTATCATGCCCCTGCAGTTTACTGATTACCCAATGCGCGAAGTCATTCTGGATTTTACAAGCCGACTCGTCGCCGTTTGTAAAGTTCTCTACAAGCGAACCGCGACCTCTGACTACAAGGAATGTCTTCCCATTCAGCATAATCTCCGGCGCCTTATATTCAAGATCTGGGCTTTTAGCCGGCACCATATCACCATTGAGAATATGGCAGAGACGGTCTAAGACTGTGGTATTGTCTTTAGATACATCCGCAATCATTAGTGCCAGATGTCCGTTGTTAGTCCATACATAGGTGTCATCGGAGAAAAACGGAGGCTCGTAAAATTCAAGAAATTTCATATATTACCCTTTTTCTCGGATAAATATTAAGACGATATTTGTCTTTATCCAATTCCATGCGTTCAAGAGGATTCGGACAACTTGTTTATCGGGAAGATAATCCTCGACTTTTTGTTGTAAGAGTTCCATTTTGAGGTTCGGTTTTTGATTAAAAATCATCTTATTTGCACTTGCAAAGATAATCATAAATAATCATATATGCAAGCCATAGAGCCATAAAATAATCATTCCTGCAAGATTTTACAAATCTCGGCTACTGCGGTGGAGTTAGGATCGAGCCATTCTTTGGCTACGAGCCACGAAAGTGATTTCTTCGGGTTGAAATTATCTACTCTGATTGAATGATGCGATAGCTTCCCCTCGGTAGGTTTGAGACCGAGTTCGTGCAACTCACATTTACCGTCGTGGAAGAACGTGCAATACCCGTTCTCTTCTTGAATTGCCTGAATCATGTAGACCGGCTCTCTGCATACACCCATAATCACACCGGCCAACCATTGAGTTGCGGCTACGCGGTCTTTGTATCCCGCCTTGAGTATTTTGAGAATGTCTTCGGGAGTGCCGAGGCAGGGCGTATGGCACTGCGACTGGCACTTAGCGCATTGACATGAAATGGGCTTACGCCCGGACTTGCGCATGATGTAGTGAAGTGAGGTTTCTCCTAAATGGCTCATTTCTCGGTTTCTATTTGTTTCTTTAATTCTTCGATATAATTGTCTGCACGTTTGAAATCCTCAAGGACAGCCTTGTAAGAGGACTTTTTGCCGTTGATATGAAAGTTTATCGTCAGACCCATGTGCCTGCCATACATCTGGAATACTCGCACACTCGCTTCCGAATTGGTATTTATCTCAAACCGCGAGTCAGGCATACCTGCTATCTTGTCGATTATTCTCTTGGTGGAGATAGCGCAGGACAAAGGGTGAGTTGGCGTTGTCATCGGTAAGTCAGTCCCGATGTGAACATTGACAATCTTTTTCATTCAAAAAGACTTAACTGAATTGGTTCGACTGCTTTTTTCTTCTCGGTATCGTCGGCTGGGACGACATCTTTTGTGGCAGATACTTTCCTCTCGGCCATCATTGCAAGGCCGCTGAGATATGACGTGGCTTCCATCTTATCCATCTTTCTCACACATGGCACACCGAGAATATTGAGTGCTTCATTAGTTCTCCAACCACCGCGATAATCAGCCGGGTTAAGACTATCACCCCACACGACTTCTCCGTTAACTCCATGGATAATGAAATTACACACTGTCATAAGACAGCAAATTCTATCCATATCCTGAGCGCAGCAGTAATTCCCGGGATGCAGGACATGAGAAGCAAGAAGCATACGGCCACTTCCGCAGGCGCAGTCCATAACCCTTTCGCCGGTTATTTCTCCGGGGTCGGTAATTTTAGCCATGAATTCGCAGATGTGCATCGGAGTGAAATACTGTCCGGTCCAATGCTTCTTCATAGTGCCGGAGAGATAATCCATATACAAATCTCCGAGCAGATCATACCACTCTTTTTGTTTCAGAGCCTCGTTCATAGATGATACCCATGAGGTCAGCAGTTCCATACAAACCTCCGACTCTTCTTTGCTGAAAGGCTTCTCGATAGCCGAGAATGTAATATCGAAACCTGCAATCACAAACTCCATAAATCGCTCGAAAAGAGCGTATGGCTCAAATTTGTGTCGATATTTCTCGAATACCTGAATCATCGGTTTCTTGTAATCCGTTATCATAGTTTGATGGGGTTTACGTTCATGGTAGCCAGATTGACAAATGCGCCTTGCATATCTATATTGCCGTCATAGAAGAGTTTCCACAGCAAAGCGCATCCCGTCTGAGCCAGGAAAGAGTTGACAAATAAATCCTGCTTGCGTAGAGCCTCCGCGAGTGAACAGCTTGGTCCGCTGTATTCGTCCTTGACCTCGCTGAGGTCGAAAAACTCGTCCACGCACTTTATGCTTTTCACGGTCTTATACTTCCGGCTTTTCGGTTGTTCTACACCTTTAAGCGTTCCTAGAATGACCTGACCACGGTCGAGCTGATTGCCGAAATCAAGCCAATAAATCTGCATTCTGTCATCAAATCCGTTCGTTCCTCTCAAGTTCTTTCCGATGGCGATACGGGCGTTTACGTTATCAACGCAGGTTATCGTGATGTTGGCGGCATCGAAATTCTTTCCATCGTACATCATCTTCTTGGCTTCCCAATCGGTTCCGTAGAAAGAATTGATACGGGTTGCAAGCACATTGGCTTTACTCAACCCGATATCCGACGCGCTGAATAATTGCCGGCCGATGTTCGCTTCCGTAACAATATCGTCGTCGATTATGGTTACAGACAACCCAGGGTGTCCTAACTTGTAAAGGGCATAATCCATGCGAGCGAGGGCGCCAACAACTTGGCTACCCGTTCCGCCGGCTCCTATCAGGTTCACGGTTACGCGGTGCCGTGGATTGGTGATGTAGTTATGAGTGAAATGAGTTTTCATTTGAGAATGTCTTTCAGTTTGATTTTCGACTTTATGAGAGCGTCCATCGGGAACGGCTCGCCTTTTTCGATGCAGTTCTTGGTTATCACGGCAAGATTGCCCTTCACTGGATTACCGCCGTAGATATGGGAAAACTCCGAGTTCCAGAACATTGTCTCCCAATATTCCATCGCCTCGATATAGGTTAAAGACTTCGGACGTTTCGTTTTGGCAGTGCCAAGGCAGACCGCATGATTGCTGACATTGAAGAACGGGGCCTGATAGAGAGGGGCTTTGGGTATCTTCCCTTTGAAACAATAGACTTTCAAAGAATTGTCATTCGCTTCGTAAACTATTCCTGGCATGATAACCTCACCGTCAGGGATACCGAGCGATCCTACGAAATACATCTTACGTTTCATAGGCGGATTGTACCAGATAAGCCTGGTACGGCCGGTAGTTGTGTCGGCATAGAGCAAATTCTTCGGGATAACTCCGTGATAACCTTGCGAAAGGTCTTCGGAATCCTCCACGATGGCTCTGAATATTTCAGTTACACACTTTTTTGTCATGGGCTTGCCGGCGCCCATTTTGCCGTTTATTATATCGCGTTGCTCAAGATACGGAGCAGAGTTGGTTGAAGAATATACAATAATAGCCATTTTAGGCTCGTAAACTTCATCCAGCGCACGTGTCAGTTGATTGCTCATTTCCTATATGTTCTGTAATATCCACAAAACTGCCGAACCATTCGGACCACCTTTTCGGGAAGTCCGATGCACAGAATTCAGTATCTATGTCCGGGGTTAGTTTTCTGAAATCGTATAGGCCGCTCACATCAAGTGAACCTGCCTCGCCATTGATGCAGTCGGTTATGCCTTCTACAATTTCATCCATTAAGTCGTAGACCATGACAAAGAGGCGGCTGGGGTCCATCATCCCCTCGTCGTGTTCGTCGAAATCTTCAATGTTGCAGAAACACGGGGTCCTGGAATAATTCATCCATGTATCTTCATCGCGCAATATAAGGCCGTCTCGGAGTGAATTTATCAACGGCCCATATTGTGTCCCCGCATATTTGGTACGAGCTTCTTCGAGGTCATTGCGCATCTTGTCAAGGTCTTTTGGGAAAGAAGAACATTCGCATATAAGCTGATGGATTTCGCCTTCTAAATAGGAATCAATAAAGGATTTTAGTTCATTGTATCTTTCTTCATCCTCGTTTTTCAGCTCAGCTAATTGTTCTCCTTCGTCCCAAAGTCCTAAAACATACGATGCATCACAATGATCTTCGGGCATCTGCGCGTAGTTGCAGATTGAAAGGACGCTATAAGCACTCTTTACGATAGGCCTCAATTCTTTTGGTAGTTTCTCTACGAATGACACCGGGAAAAAGAATAGAGTGTTGTAATCAAAGTCGCACAAGTCGTACTCAAGAATGACTATCATATTCATCTTCTCGTCGTAGTCCAGGCTAATTTCATGGTCTGTAGGTGCCACAGATTTGGCTATGCGAAGCAATTCACTCAAATCCGCCAAAGCGTTCTCGGACGGAGTAAAGTCAAATTCAGCGCATTGGATATTGCAATATGCCTCAACTGCGGCCGCAAGATACTTGATATTGCTGGCGGCGTCTATCTTGAACTCGTTCTTATACGTCCAATAGGCAACCCCATTTTCAGTAACCTGCCCGAATGGTTTATCACAAACGGGCAGGTTAACTGATGGTATCGGGCTGAGGACTTCGTTTAGAAAGGGATTCTGCACTTTCTTTTCGGTAACAAAACTGGTTCGCGTTCCTCTACGGCTCGCAGATGATCGCGGCGCCCTTGCTCCTTTAGAAGAATCCTTCCTATTTTTGAGAGAAGTCTCCATTCTTCGGAATCTGATTTGTTCATCCTTTCGTTCCTACGGTGGTCTTGAACTCGTAGACCGCCTTGTCATTTTCGATCTTGGGACCGAAGACGTTGGATGTCGTCAGTTCGGGATATTGATTGGAATAGTAGGCCATGACTTCCTCCGGAGATAGCATAGGATTCGGGTCAGGAAGAATTTCATCTTTCTTCTTGAATACGCGTGGGAATTTCGATGTATTGAGTGCCATGGTTTATTCCTCCTCTTCGTCGCTGGTTTCACAATCGCTTTCACACTCACTGGATGCCGGCTTATCTTTCTTGCCCTTGGGGGCGTTGAGTGATATATTCTTACCGTCGGACTTATCTTCGGATGGACCGAACAGCGCGCCCTCGCCTGAGGCAGAGTTGATTTCGTTCATCAGAGTATCAAGGGCTGTCTTGTCAGAGGGAAGAGCGACCTTGCGTGCGGATTCCACACACTTGAGAGCGTCGCGGTATTTCTGTTCCTTCAGGTTGGTGCGGGCAAGATTGATGTAACCATCGTAGTCTTTCTTACGATTGGCTTCGGCAATTTTCTTTTCCTCCTCCATCTTGGATTTGGCTTTGGCTTCCTCAGCGGCCTGCTCATAGGATGCCATATCTACGAGTAATCCGGCGGTCTTACGGACCGGTTCGGCGATGGCATCGACAAATCCTTCGTCGAGTTCTTCAGGGCTTCCGGATACGTTGAGGGGGACGATTTTGTTCTTGGCGCCATCCTTTACGAGATTGTTCCCAGGAAGTACGCCGACGGTCATGATGCCGTCTTTCTGTGCGATGGTTATGGTTGCTGTACAACCGTTGCCAAGCACTTCTGAAAGTGTTTTGAAAAGATTCATATTATTGATATTTAAGTGATGTTATTTGAGTTTCTTTAGCAGAGCATCCGCCATGTTTACGGCAATTTCGGCAGCCGAGTCATATATCTGTTCCCTTACTGACGGCGCGTCATTGCCACTGCGGGCGACTTGAACTACCTGCGCTGACACGGCTGTGGTGAGCTGGGCGAGACATTCCTTGGCTATCTCATAACGGCGCTGAGATTTCACGGCATCGACACTCGTCGTTTTCTCTGTCTGGGTACGGAAGAATCTATTGGCCGACGTATAGACTTCCATTTCAATCTGCGACATTGCCATAGGTCAGACGAGGTTGGCGACAACGAATGAACGGAACCCCTTCTTTTCGATGTCGAAGTAAAACATTGCGGTGCCGTTGAATGCTGAGAATGTGTCAGTCACCATGTTCTTGAGTGTTCCTACGGCCTCGCGGACTTCTCCATTCACTTTGCGGTAGCGGAATCGAACTTCGCCGGCGGCAAGTTCAACTTGAAGTTTCGCGGCTTTCCACGCCATCTTCAGGGCTTCTCCGATTGTGAGCCCATTTTGACTGCGGCGGATTGCGTTCGCCACTTTGAAGATACTTGATTTGTCTACTTTCATAATTGCGGATTTTGTTAGATTTCTTATTTGCATTACTTGTATAGATACTCGCAGAGGTGGATAAACTCATCAATTGCGGTTTCCTCGCTCTCGCAGGATTCCATGACCGCCTCTTTCGAGAGCGGGTCGCATGTGGCTACCTCCATTCGGATGAATTCCTCGAATGACATTTCATTGTACCACTCTTCGGATTCGTATTTCTCTTGCAGGTACTCTGCGTATTCTCTTTTCTTATCCATGTCTTTTGAGTTTTGATTAAACATCTTATTTGCATATACAAAAGTAATCAAAAATAATCATATACGCAAATATTCAAGCGATTATTTTAATCAAATCTGCAATTTTTTCAAGTATGACTATCATTGTGCTTATTTTCTTCGTCAATCTCTTTGGCTCTTCCTCCCAAATAAGGAGTGTCACGCACTTTCTCTTTTTCTTCTTCAGAGAGTCTTCTATACCAAACATCGAATGGGATACTGTTTTTTCTACTTTCCTCATACTCTCTATCGCGCTCCTCTTTTTCTTTAATCTGAGCTTCTTTCCATATCTCGGATCTTCGGTCAGCGCAAAAAGCATCAAGGGATTTGAGTATTCTCATAGGATCGACGGAACCGTAGAAGTCTTCATAGCGCCCCGACCGGAGCCGGGCGCAGAAGAGGATAAACTCAAAAAGATTGAGGTACCCGTACTCCAGACGAATTTGGATGGCAAGTTCGTCCAACTGCATATCGCTGAGCTTGGATTTCACGCCTGCAAATTCGTTGACTTGGAGCAACTGGTCTTGTATCCATCTTACTGCAACATTCTCATCATAGGCTTGAGCCAAATGCACGATTGCCGGAATGTTTTTTGCGTTGTGAGCTTCAAGTATTGTCGGGAAAGCAGCCATGACTCCAGCCTGCAATGTCGGATTATATGCTTTAGCCACCTGGGAAGGTCGGTAGTTCTTCATAAGTGACATCGCTAACGGACTCACGCTTTTCAAGGTATCTTCGGTCTGCCTCTTCGATGTCCGCGAGGATAGAAGCTCGCTGACGATAACTGTCAGAGAGGTCGGCTCCGACTGCTGGCCGTCCTTGCGCTGCCGTGGTATTAAGGATTCTGCCATTGGTTACTGTTTTTGATGCGTTTCGTATTTCAGAAATTATGTTGTTGTACTGGCTATTTATGGTCGATACTGAGAAGTTATCCATAACCCAGCTTTTATTGATTCGTTCGAGAAACTGACCGAGGGCCGCGAGGACTGAATCATCATCGATTGGGAGGGGATTTTCACGATGTTGCCGGCTGAAAGAAATTTTTTGTAGCAGCTGCTTCATGTGCATTCCATCTTTTGCGCTCCAATAGTAGGGGCTGTCGTACAGTTTTTGGTAAAATTCCTCAAAGACTGTCCGACCTCGAGCTACAAGGGTTGGAGATTTTTTTGTTTTCTCCTTTTTAGGTTTTGGCTCCTTTTTAGCCTTGGCTTTTTTATCCCCAACCGACTCTTGCGCGCGTGAAAGAAGGCAAGAAGATTTATCTTCTTGCACGTCTCCGTCAGGAGACGTAATTTGTGTATTATATATTTCTTTTGGTTCTTTTCTTTTGAAATCTGCCAACTGCGTCAACTTTGCGTCAAGATTGCGTTTATCATCTTCTGAAAAGCCTGATATTGCGTCTATTAACTGCGTCAAGATTGCGTCAACTTTGCGTCTGTGCGTCAACTTTGCGTCAAGATTGCGTCCAAGAATGTCGTAATCCTCTATATTACATATAAATATCCGCGTCAGTTTTGCGTCAGTTTTGCGTCTAATCTCACCTTTTGACTCCAATTTTCGGAGGAATGCCTGAGCCTTTTCAGTAGTTGTTCCCCACAATTTCGCAAGTTCTCCCTGGGTAGTTACAAGTTCGCCGAAGCCGAATTTACAGACCACTCCCCGGACCATGCGCTCGGTCTCTCCGTCGCCTACCTCACGCAAAAGCAGGAGCCACCACTGGAATTTAGCAGGGTCATCCTTCCATAGCCAATGCTGGTCTATATTATCCGGGAGTTGATACTTCATAGTTACTGCGCTAAATAGCGGTTTATAATCTTTATAAACTCATCAAGTGATTTGCATACAACGTACTTATTGCCATGACGCTCAATGTTTTTCTGCCATGTCCTTTGCTCCGGAGATTGATAGCGGTCCGGGCGTTTCATTTCTATGTAAAGTGCGCCATAGCCATGACGAGGCATAGCCAGACATAAGTCGGCTACACCTCGAACAATACCCTCACGCTTTATCCTGCGTCCTTGACCGCCCAATCGTATTCCTTCGTTGGCGATATGGAACAGCACACCATCTTCCCATAGGGCGCGATGCTGCAGTTGGAACCACTTGATGCAGGATTGCTGTATCTCACTCTCAGTCGGACCTTCTGATGGGTCCCGAGGTGGTTTCTTCACAGTTTTAGGGTCGCGCCCCTCCTTGATAGCTTGAAGCACGAGCATATTGTATGAATCTTTTCTTGGTGCCATTGGCTTAGTTCGGTATTATATTGTTGGTTCGCCGAAACTGACGTAAGTCAGCCCCAGTTCTGTTATGATTCTTTCTAAAGAATTTATGCGTATCCCACGGCGTCCTGTCAGGAACGAGGATAGAGTAGAGCCTCGGACATCGCAACGTTTCGCTATTTCACTGAGAGGTTGCCCTCTCTTTTCTATCTCGGCTTTAATGATACGGCGCACTGACAATGCGGGCACCGTACCGATGTTGTCACCCTCGTGACCGAGCGTGAGTCCGAGGACTTTCAGTAATTTCACATAAGCCAGATAGGAGTATGTGCGGCTCCCGTTTAGGAAGTTGCTCAAACTCTGATCGGTAACTCCCATCGCATGACTGACCGCTCTTTGCGTCAGTCCTAAATCTCGGATTCTCTGCTGTATCGGTTCTCTACAATTCATTGGATTTTAGTGGAGTGAAGTGTTTCTTGATAACCGACGCATTGCCTTTGTAGAACACAAGGACGCGCTCATGAACTCTTACGACTTTCCTTGATCTCATGTACCGTTTTGCTCTTAGATTCGCTGTAGCATCGGGGCGGAACAATATAATATCATCGAGAAACGCACAGCCGTAATTTTGGAATATACGGATGACATCGCCGGGGAAATTATAATATTCACCTTTGCGGTTGCGAATGTCGCCCACAATGACAATAGCGAACCTATTCCACTTGAGACATTTTACTGCCTTACCGAAGGCATCGCGGAGTATTTCTATGAAGTCGTGGTAAGTCGGCTGATTGGAAGCGTCGCCGGCAAGGTCGCTGTAAACTTCGAGATTGTAGTAAGGCGGGCAGCTAATGAATAAATCCTGCGTGGCAACGCCGATGTACTTCAGGAGGTTTCTGGCATCGTCGCAGAAGTATCGTAAGTAATGGTTGGCTACCGAAAAGGCGTTGTTCTTTTCATTGTTTACCTCAACCTGGCTCGGCCTGATGTCGATGCCGGTGAAACTATGTCCCTTTGCCATTGCGACGGCGCCTTTAGTTACACCACCAGCGAAGCAATCAAATATCTTCGCCTTCTCACATGGAATGAACCATTCGTATATTATCTCGGCAAGGACGGGATCGAAAGTGCTGACTCCATCGCTCATCTTTGAGTATTCTTTGGTATCTCTTGCATCTTCAGGACCGTACTGCTCGATATATTCATCGAATGAAATGCCGAGCCTTTCGCGTTCTTCTTTCGTGCGAGCATATAGTCCGGGGAACCTCATAGCCAGGGAGCCGTAGAGTGCCTTTTCTCGGCTTTTCCCTTCCGGTCCTATAATATCAAGCCACTCGCGCTTTCTGTGCCGCCAGAGGGCGCTCCGTGCGTCTAATACGGATAGATATTGTACTTCAAAGTCTTCCATTCAGAAATACGTGTTAGTTAATTGTTTGTACTGATTGTCGGCAATGCCTTGGATAAAGTATTCTCCCGGTTTGCGCTCAAACAGTCGTAGATCCTCGACCTTGCCGAATCGTTTGATATTTCCGCAGAGGTCTACAATCCATCCTGCTTCCTTGCTGGGGTGAGGTCTTATCGCTCGGCCGAGTATCTGATAGTACATGGCGAGCGACATCGTAGGGCGAGCCATCACGACAGTATCGAGTTCGGGATAGTCGAAGCCGGTTGTCAGCACTCCGACATTAGTCAGAACCTTAATCTTTCCGGACTTAAAATCCTTGATGATTCTCTCTCGTTCTTTCTTCGGGGTCTCACCGCTGAGCATTTCGCAATCATCGATTGACCGGCAAAGGTTCTCACTTTCTTCGAGGAACTTAGTAAAGACAAGTATGCCTTTGCGCGGGATGCCACTCTTCGGGTGCTGGAGCCTCATTACGATGTTCACGAGGTGATCTTGCAGGTTGACACGCTGGAACTCGTCGAACAGACTCTTCTCATCGAAATCCATGCCAGTTGTGTTTCTTTTCAACCCTTCTTGCGGCAGGATTGTCATGTCGTAGTAGTTCAGCTTTGATAGATACCCCCGCTGAAGCAGCGTCTGTATCTCAACTTGATATATTACGTCGTGAAATACCCTCGGTCGTGTTCGGGTCAGAAACTTCAATATGCATTTGTTCTGCGGCTCGCATGTGGGGTCATATCGGCCGTTTTCATCAAGGCATATCTGGGCACTTGTCAGTCGATACGGAGTGGCAGTAAGGCCGAGTATCTTTCTCTTGGCGCAGTCAAAGAAGTCTTTATACATACCGCCTTGCGGATTTACACCGTGGCACTCGTCTACTATGATGTATCTGAAATGATTGAAGTCCTCCATGTGCGACTTCACACTGCCGATTGTAGCGAATGTGATTCGGCTTATCTCCTTAGAGTTGAACGATGCAGAATATATTGAGCAATCCTCGACACCGTAGCTGCGGAGCTTGTCGAAGTTCTGCTCAAGTATCTCTTTCGACGGCTGGAATACAAGAACATTGCCGTCGAGCCTATGTGCAATGTCAGCTATGACAAGGCTTTTGCCGGCCCCGGTGGGAAGCACAAGAATCCCGTTCCTCTCCCTTTTGGATTTGAAGAAGTTAATGGCTGCGTCAGAAGCCTGCTGCTGGTAATCTCGTAGCGTATAAATCATTTATCCTTAAAATCTTTTAAGAATGTGATGAAATCTTCTCCGTCTTCGGGTATTGGCAATGTGAATCCAAGGTTCTGCGCTACATCGGCCTCTATCTCGTGCATGAAATAGGTCAACTGCGCCGGCGACATTTCCGACACACTCGGCATATCATCGAGAAGAAACTTACTGCAAAAATATTTATAGAGCCTAACCTTACTGTTGCCCGTTTCCCGTGCCAAAAGCGACATCCACATAAACAAAAGTTTCCGTTGGGGCACGGAATGACGTACACTTTGAGGTTCAATGATGATGCGGTACTTGCCGTCGGGCAAACCCTCTATCATTTCCACCAAAGAACGGTTAATCCGTGTCCCTTCGGAAGCATTTTTTATAAGTATGGCGGTCGCTACCATTTCATGCCGATAGGTTGAAGATTTTGCGATCGGTAATCAAATGGCGGTTCTCTATAAGGAAACATATCAGTTCCTCACACATGGTTATGAGCTTCGGTACATCGCGCTCTGGCTTATACATATATGATTCTGTGTATGTCTCCCACCGTCCGTATTTATCTATTTCGGCGATGTTGTACTCGAATAGGCGCAAGTCGAGGCCGTTCTGCTGATAGCAATAGGGGTAGACGATATGCTGCCAGTGATCTTTGAACTTGCCAACCGAGTATTTACCGGTGGTTTTGATGTCATGGATGCTTTGGGGCATGAGTTCGTCGACATACCCATACACCTCGACATTTCCGAAACGTGTCGGCACAATGGCCCGGACGAACTGTTGGGTCAAAGCACCTTTGTAGTAATTGGCGAATTCTCGGCAAAGATTGATGTCGAAGTAGAATGTCCTATTATTATAGGTGGCGTTCAGACCGACAATTTTGTTGGTCTGCTGTACGTCGGCCCATCTTTCGTCTGGCTCGCAATTATCTACCTGTCCTAATACGATGGTTTCGTAGGCATATCTGACATCGACCTTATCACTCTTGCGGTGTTCAATCATGCAGTCTACAATCTCATTGAAAGCAGTACCTTTGTCAGCGGCTTCGCTGTCAAATGGAACACGGTTTATTCTATCAATAAGAGATTGAAACTGCTTCTGTCTGAACTCCTCCGGAGTATGGGGCGGGTTCTCCGAATAACCCCAATACTTTTCATATATGGTGTCGCTGTTTAGATAATCCTGGAAGCCATCGAGAAGCGTCGCATAGAATCTATACGAAACGTTCTCAAGCGGCTGGCTCTGCATCGGTGTAGGTCTTGTTTTCGGTGTCGTAGACGAGGCCGAGTTCTTTTACCTTTGCACCGAACAGAGAACGGGCCTTTGCCATGGAACTGCCGATATGTTTGTAGTCCTTGATTCTCGCGGCGAAGTCGTTGGCCGACTGAGCATCAGTGATGTTGTTGATGTCTTCAGTGATGGCATCGATGAGCTCGTCATACTTGCGTCGTTCCTCGGCCTTAACGTCGAGCATTGTGAGATAAGGATTGATTACCTTTTCGGTGATGAACGTGTTCGGGGCCGTAGGTTCAGCCTTGGAGTTTAGAATGGTGGGTACCTGCATTACTGACGGGAGATTGCAGGTATTCTTGCCGTCGTTACGCGATGTAGGGTCGAATGTGATGGTACGGCTCTGTACACCGCGCTCCGACTTCATTTCCAGATAGCCGAGCAGGTCGAGCTCGGTAACGATGGAGTTGTAGGATTTTTCGCGGAGCGACGGGATGAAGACGGTCTCGTCGCCTTCCTTGCGACTATCGCGATGAGCGACAAAGACGATGTGCTTGTTGAGTGAAGAGAGCGCACGGGTAAACCATGTGAACTCCTGATTGATGCGGCCCCAGTCCTTGATCTGCGGCTGACGTGTACCGCAACAGTAGGTGATGATGTAGTCCATCATCTTGCCGATGGTGTCTACTACGATGGTCTGATAGATTGCGAGGTCTGCCTGGTCCTGCTGGAGGAGTTGCTGAATCTCCTTCCAATTATCGACCTGAACGATGTCTACGTTCTCCAGATGAGCGAGATTGACGCGCTTTACGCCGTTGTCGAAGTCTAGGAGTAGGGGTTTCGGCGCGCTGAGCGCCACTGTAGTCTTACCCATACCGGCTTGGCCGTAGATCATCATCTTGACCGTCTGCGGGATGACTAATTCATTGGATTTCTTGATGAGTCCCATGTTGTACTTTTTTATTGATATTTAATTGTCTGCTAAGGGCAGATACCTTATTTGCATTTACTTTGTACGGAATACCGTCACGGTATATTCCTTGGTGTCGCTTTTGATATCAGCGTCCCAGCCGATTCTCGCTAAGTCTTTGCGGAACTTGCTGACGATTGCTGTTACTGAACTGCATTGCTCAATGGGGAAAACTGCCTTTTCTCCAGGTTTGAGCTTCCTCAGTGTCGGGGATATAGGAATCTTTGCTACTTGCTCCATACCGCCTCCTTTCCCATAACTGCGGCAGGAGCCGAGTGTGACATTTGATAGCCACACTCGGAGATTCTACGATGATTGATAATCGTTGTTTTCATTTCCTACGGATTTTTGATATAATACTTATTTGCATTTGAGCGAGTTTTTGACTACCTTTGCGTAGTCTTAGTAGTTTTAGTTATGCAAAGATAATCATTTTCGCAATATCCACCAAACGAAAATAATCATATTTGCAATTAACGCTAAGATTTAACACTTTTTAATCATCTTTGCAACTTTCATAAGTGTTGGTTGTGAGAATGGTTACTCGCCATAGCGAAAAATAATTTTATTGCAAATATGAAGGATAACGTAAGACAAGACGAGTTCATTCCGGTGACTCGCAACATCATCAAAAACGTGCTTGAGGCCGTCGGTATGACCGCCCCGAAGTTCGCCGAAGCGCTGGGCATAAACTATCAGCGCATCTTCGACCTCCAACGTGGCCGGACGAAGAAATTCAACCCAAATATCGCGGCTCTGATCTGCGAGAAATTCCCTCAAATCAACAAGTCCTATCTCTTTACTGGCGAGGGGAGCGTACTCGTCGAGACTGAGGACGCAGTTCCAGTTGAGCATGTGCCGGCAGAACCGGCATCCGATGGCGGTGGTCTTGCTGAAATCAGCGCACTTCTCCATCGCCTCGTGGATATGCTGGACCAGGTTAACGAAAGATCTGCGCGCCTCACTGATTTCGAGCGTCAACTTAATGAGCGCGAGGCTGCTCTTAATGCCCGCGAATTGGACATCGAGCAACGCGAGGACGAACTCGGAATGGCTGATAAAAAAACGGTATGACATTTCTTCAGTTGCACTATCGCAACATCTTTCTAAGAAAACTCAAAGATGTGCTCAAACATAAATGACTGTTGCCGTCTGCGTACCGGGTCACAATGGTGTCGTCTTACAAATGAATGTTCGGGATGGGGATGCCGGTTGCTAACTGTTATACCGAATCCTCTCCCGACTACCACCAACGAAAGAGCCCAACTCTTCAGCCGGGTGTATCGCCTGGCTGAAAGGCTGGGCGTGTTGTCTTGCCCGCACTTTGATGAACGTGCCTTAGACTCTATGGTCGAGGACGATTCACTTCTGCGCTCAATAAAAAATGAGGTCAAAAATTTGCATATATGATTAAAAGTTCGTAACTTTGCACCGCAAATATGAAGGACGGCACAAGCAGTTCTTGATAGAAATTTTTTGGAATTTGCGCAATACACCCGCAACCTCCAAAGGAGTGAGAAGCTAAAGTCTGATTTACAGGCTGGTAGCACGAAAAGAGGCACGCCTGGAAAGCGTGTATACGTCAAAAGCGTATCCCGAGTTCGAATCTCGGTCGCTCCGCTCAAATTAAATCCCGCAAGCAGAATTGCCTGCGGGATTTTTGCTATAAACAGAAATGACACGACCGACATTATATATTATCGCAGGATGTAACGGAGCCGGTAAAACTACGGCTTCGTACTCTGTGTTGCCGGATTTGCTGGAATGTCGGGAATTTGTCAATGCCGATGAAATTGCCAGAGGTCTTTCTCCCTTTAATCCTGAATCGGTCGCAATAGAAGCTGGCAGACTGATGATTCAACGGATTGAATCGCTTGTTGGGCAGAGAAAGACGTTTGCTATCGAGACAACGCTCGCTACCAGAAGTTATGCGGCTCTTGTGCATAAAGTCCACGATTTGGGATATAATGTAGTTCTTCTCTTCTTTTGGCTTCCGTCTCCCGAAATAGCGGTGAAGCGTGTTGCAAAAAGGGTCTCCGAAGGGGGGCATAATATTCCCTCGGAAACAATATACCGGCGTTATCGGTTAGGATTGCAAAACTTCTTCGAGATCTTCATTGATATTGTGGACAGCTGGAGCTTTTATGATAATCTGAATACTCCCGTGGAATTAGCGAACGATGATGAAATCTTTCAGTCAGAAACCTTTAACGGAATTAAACAGTCATGTCTGAACAGGAAAAAAAAGATTTAAGAGAAAAAATCAACAAAGGTCTGCGACAAGGCTATGAGAATCTTCTCCGCCATAAGGCTTCTCTCGGACTGGATATGGTGATTGCGGATGAGAATGGAAATCCTATCGCAGTTCCGGCGGCAGAGATTCTCGCGCAGCAGTGTGGCGTGACTGATATAAAAGATATGAGCCAGGACAAAAGGGCAACTCTCTGACCTGTTACGGTACAGACGTATCGATACGAAACATAAGGTAGAGTTCCGACTGGTCCATCAGGACTAAAAATAAAGGCAGTGAGCCCATGTTAAATTCAGACTCATTGCCTTTCGGTGTATAAAAGCTGTTATAGATTGAGGTAGCTTTTCAGGGCTTCGACATATTCTTCAAAGGCTTGGCGACCCATGTCGGTGATACGGCAGACCGTACGTGTCTTGCGCCCGAGGAATCCTTTTTCAACTGAGATATAACCTGCATTGGATAGTTTGTCGAGTTGAACGCTGAGGTTTCCGGCGGTGGATTCGGTTTTCTCTTTCAGATAGACAAAATCTGCTTCCTCCACATTCATCAGGATGGACATTACAGCAAGCCGGAGTTGCGAGTGCAGAAGCGGATTGAGTTCTTTCATTTTCCGTTTTTAGCTTTTCTGTTAAGTATATGGCCCGGAATAATCATCATGGCTGTAAAAGCTACTATGAATATGGGCATGAACCAGGAAGTGTTGAGAGCTACTCTGCCGGCTATACAACAAAGGGTGAACATCCCGGCGACAATACCGACAGCGCCTCCGGCAATCAGAGATTTTTCCCTGATTACGATTCCCTGGGCAATTTCGGCCATAGGCACTATTATCAGTGCGATTGTAAACATCATGGACCACGAGTCGACTCCGCCAATCAGAAGAAATCCCAGACAGAAGAACGTGGCTGCGCTAGCGCTGAATCCTACGGTTGTCCACAGCTGTGAGGTAACTTTATCGGAATAACTTTTCATCCCTTTTTCTGTATGTTCTTTTCGAGCCATAATCGGCGTCAGGATACCGCCGATAATCCATATCAGAAACCACAACCAGTTCCATGCCTGGTTATGTGTGACAGCAAGCAGTGTCCACACCAGGATACTGACGAGGACTGTCAGGTAGCCCCACATCAGCATGATGTTTCCGTCGCCGATATAGCGTTCTTTAGTACGCGAGATCATCTCGGTAATCAGAATGATGCTCTCTTTTTCTGTGAGTTTCTTTTCGTCCATTTTTCTTAAACGTTTTTGTGGTGGGTAAATCGGTTTATATTGTAAACCATTGTCGGCCGAAAAAGAGCGGCACTCGCGATTACCGCTCTGTTTTCGATGCAAAGGTAATTCGGTTTACGATATAAACCAAATTATACCGCAAACTTTAACGTTTATTAACCGAAACCTTATCGCTAATCCGACAGTCACGCTGAGTCCTCCAAACTTTTTCAGCACGGAAGAGGATTCAGTAAGTTACGCCAGGGTGATACAGCCCCGGCGGTTGTTATCTTCAGTAAAGTTTCTTCAGTAGACGCTTTATCCATGCCATAATGTATGGGGCCATTAGGCTGGCGACGGAAACCGGAAGACCTGCCGTGAATGCCTGGCCGAGCGACATACGCCCCGCAATCAGCAGTATCGCACCGCTGACTACGGAGCATACAAGGATCGCCAGCGCAGCGGTCAGAATGGTTTTCATGTTTTTCTGAATCTTTGCCACGGTGCAAGTCAAATGGAAGTTCCTTTGAGGATGACGCGGCGGATAAGAGGTTCGGTGTAGGCATACTGGAGGTAAGCCAGTGAGGGGAGAGGATCAGTCAGGAATACAGAACCGTAGGCGCCCGGGAAGATAGCTCCCATGTCCTCGATGCCCATTGCGGCTGCGCCGTTGACGGTAACCGCGTTCAGCGACTCTTCGGGGGTGAGTTTCATCTTGAAACACCCCAGCGATGACACGAATCTCATCGAACCGGAAGGGGAACTGCCTGGATTGTAGTCCGAGGCCAGTGCCAACGGTAGTCCGGCGTCTATTACCTGACGTCCCTTTCCATACGGGATACCGAGGAAGAAAGACGCTCCCGGAAGCATGGTAGGCATTGTGGCTGACTCGCGCAGAGCCGAGATTTCCTCGTCGCCGATGCGTTCGAGATGGTCTACGGAAAGCGCTCCATGGGCGATTCCAACCTGCACTCCTCCCGAGACAGCAAGTTCGTTGGCGTGGATTTTTGGCCTGATACCGTAACGGGAAGCCGCTTCAAGAATCCTGGCCGTCTCTTCGACAGTGAAGAAACCTTCATCGCAGAAGACATCAACGAAGTCCGCCAGTCCTTCCTCAGCTACCGCGGGCAGCATCTCGGAAATCAGCATATCCACATATTCTCCCTGTCGCCCGGCATAGGCTCTCCCTACGGCGTGGGCTCCCAGGAATGTCGAGCGGATTTCCATCATCGGAAAGTCCTTTTTCAGACGCCTGATAACCCTCAGCATTTTCAGTTCGCCGTCGACCGTAAGACCGTAGCCGCTCTTGATTTCGATGGCTCCGGTTCCTCCCCGGGCGCATTGCCGCAAACGCCTGGCCGCCGAGGCATACAGTTCATCCTCGGAAGTTTCCGCAAGCAGATCGGCGGAATTCAGTATCCCACCACCGCGCCGCGCAATCTCTTCGTAGGAGAGGCCTGCGATTTTGTCGCGGAATTCCCCTTCGCGGCTTCCGGCATAGACCAGGTGGGTATGAGAGTCACAGAAAGCGGGAAAAACCCAGCCGTGACACACATCTATCACCTGACCGTAATCATCTTCCGCCGGTGTGTCGGCCATTGTGCCGAATCCGGAGATACGTTCTCCCTCGATGGCGAGCCACGCATCTTTCAGTTCCGGCACACGGTTCATAGCCTCTCCGCAGAGGCGCCCCGGCGCAACCGGATACGCCCCCGCGAGATTCCCTATGTTTTTTAAAAGCAGTTTGTTCATTTCAGAAAATTTGCTGACGGCATCTTATCGGTTACCCTTCAGGAACTCTATGGATTTTTCAATCCACGGGTGCATGAAGCAGTCATTCTCGATGAACGGAACTTCCTTGCGGTATTCCTCATGCCACTCCCGGAGAACCGGGGAGGTCTTGTCGACTCCGCGGAAGTCAAGCGCCTGGGCGGCGTTGAACAGCTCGATTGCAAGGACACGCTCGGTGTTGTCCACTACGCGACACAGTTTCGTAGCTGCGTTTGCCCCCATCGAGACGTGATCCTCCTGCCCTTGTGAGGAGGGGATAGAGTCCACGCTGTTGGGCCAGCAAAGCCCTTTGGACTGACTTACGACTGATGCGGCCGCATACTGCGGAATCATGAAACCGCTGTTGAGACCCGGTTTGGCCACAAGGAATGAAGGGAGGTCGCGCGCTCCGGAAATCAGTTTGTAGATACGTCGTTCCGAAATATTACTTATTTCGGCCATCGCCACCGCCAGGAAATCCATCGGCAACGCTATCGGTTCGCCGTGGAAGTTTCCGGCCGATACGATAAGGTCTTCTTCCGGGAAAATCGTGGGATTGTCGGTTGGCGCGTTGATTTCCTCTTCAAGGCGGTCCCATACGAAATGGAACGTATCTTTGCAGGCTCCGTGTACCTGCGGGATACAACGGAACGAATAGGGATCCTGCACATGGGCTTTCGGCTGCCTGATCAGTTCGCTTCCCTCAAGCAGACGGCGGAATTCGGCGGCGGTCTGCACCTGACCGGCATGGCGGCGTACCTCGTTGACTTCCGGGCCGAAAGGTTCTATGCGGCCGTCGAAGGCTTCCAGCGACATGGCGCCGATTTTATCGGCCTGACGCAGAAGTCTGGCGCTTTTCATCAGGGCCCATACTCCGTGGGCGCTCATGAACTGGGTGCCGTTCAGCAACGCCAGCCCCTCTTTGGAGTGGAGCGTCAGCGGTTCCCATCCCATTTCGGCAAGCACTTCGGCCGCAGGGCGTTTCTCGCCTTTGAAACGTACTTCCCCGAGACCGAGCAACGGGAGCGAGAGATGGGCCAGGGGAGCCAGGTCGCCCGAAGCTCCCAGGGACCCCTGGGCGTACACGACCGGCAGCACGTCCGCGTTGTAGAAATCCAGGAGGCGCTGCACCGTGGCAAGCTGCACTCCCGAATTGCCGTAACTCAGGGACTGGGCTTTCAGCAGAAGCATCAGCCTGACGATCTCCGGGGAAATTTCTTCTCCGGTACCGCAGGAATGACTCATTACCAGGTTCTTCTGGAGCTGCGACAGCTGATCCGGGCCTATGGAGATGTTGCACAGCGACCCGAATCCGGTCGTGATGCCGTAAATCGGTTCCCGGCAGGTCTCCATTTTCTTGTCGAGATATTCCCGGCATCTTTCGATACGGCGTATTGCATCCTCGCTCAGGGCGAGCTGCATTTTCTTTTCGGTGATTTCCCGAATCCGCTCTATCGTCAGATGAGCGGAGGATATATGATGGGTTTCCATAAAAAAGCGGTTGATTATTTTTCTATTGAGTCAATGGCCTCGGCGATGACGGCGTCTTCGGCGAGATTAGGCAGCGTTACCCGCAGCCCTGGAGTGCGGTCCATCTCCCGGCGGATAGCGTCGTATGCTCCGCCGTTCCTGGCCCAGGATCGGCGGGCGATACCGTTGTTGACGTCCCAGAGCAGCATACTCCGGATCCGGGCGTCAGCTTCTTCGGAACCGTCGATAACCATCCCGAAACCGCCGTTGATGACTTCTCCCCAGCCTACGCCCCCTCCGTTATGGAGAGATACCCAGGAGGCTCCCCGGAAAGAGTCGCCGATGACGTTCTGCACGGCCATGTCGGCGGTGAACTGGGAGCCATCGGTGATGTTGGAGGTCTCGCGGTAGGGGGAATCCGTGCCGGAGACGTCATGATGGTCACGTCCCAGAACTATCGGAGCCGAGATTTCTCCCTTTCGGATGGCATCGTTGAAGGCCAGGGCTATTCGTGTGCGTCCTTCGGAGTCGGCATACAGAATACGGGCCTGGGAACCGACGACGAGATGATTGGCGGCGGCCTCCTTGATCCAGTGGAGATTGTCCGCCAGCTGTCCCTTTATGTCGTCAGGAGCCTCCGCAAGCATCTCTTCCAGTACGCGGGCGGCGATTTCGTCGGTCTTTTTCAGATCCTCGGGATTGCAGGAGGTGCAGACCCATCTGAACGGCCCGAATCCGTAATCGAAGAACTTCGGACCCATGATATCCTGGACGTAGGAGGGATATCGGAAAGAACCGTCTTCTTTCAGCACGTCGGCCCCGGCGCGGGAAGACTCCAGCAGGAAAGCGTTTCCGTAATCGAAGAAATACATCCCCTTGTCGGCCAGCTTGTTTATGGCGGCAATCTGCCGTCTGAGCGAAGCCTGCACCTCCTTGCGGAATCGTTCCGGCTCCTCGGCCATCATCCGGCGGGATTCCTCGTATGTCAGTCCTGCGGGATAATATCCTCCGGCCCAGGGATTGTGGAGCGATGTCTGGTCGGACCCGAGATTGACGGTGATGTTCTCCTGAGCAAGTCTCTCCCAGAGATCAACTATATTGCCCTGATATGCCAGCGATACGATTTCTTTATCCTCGACGGCGCGACGGATGCGGGGGATAAGTTCGTCCAGAGATGTGTGGACTTCATCCACCCATCCCTGACGGAAACGTTTCTCGACGGCGGCAGGATTGATTTCAGCTGTAACGCTGACCACTCCGGCGATATTCCCCGCCTTGGGCTGGGCCCCCGACATACCTCCGAGGCCGGCGGTGACAAACAGCATCCCGCGCAGGGATGTTTCACCTGCGGGCAGATGGGAGCGTCCGGCGTTCAGCACGGTGATTGTGGTGCCGTGGACGATTCCCTGCGGTCCGATATACATATAGGAGCCGGCGGTCATCTGGCCGTATTGCGATACCCCAAGGGCATTGAACCGTTCCCAGTCATCGGGCTTGGAATAATTGGGGATGACCATGCCGTTGGTGACCACCACCCGCGGAGCGCCGGGATGGGAGGGGAACAGTCCCAGGGGGTGTCCAGAGTACATCACCAGGGTCTGATCGTCGGTCATCTCGCTCAGATATTTCATTACCAGGCGGTACTGTGCCCAGTTCTGGAACACTGCGCCGTTCCCTCCGTAGGTGATAAGCTCATGGGGATGCTGCGCCACGGCGGGGTCCAGGTTATTCTGGATCATCATCATGATTGCCGCCGCCTGACGTGAACGGGCCGGGTAGGCATCGATGGGCCGGGCTTTCATCTCATAGGTCGGACGCAGACGATACATATATATGCGGCCGTAATCATGAAGCTCCTTCGCGAATTCCGGGGCGAGTTCCTTGTGGAGTTCGGCTGGGAAATAACGGAGGGCGTTGCGCAGGGCGAGTTCTTTCTCTTTCTTCGAGAGAATATCCTTACGGCGCGGAGCATGGTTGACCGAATGGTCATAGGGCCTGGGCGAGGGGAGGGGATTTGGGATTCCCCCTCTTATATCGTTTTTGAATTCTTCAGGAGTCATAGTTGCGGATAATATCTAATCGATGACATTGTTTACTATGTTGAGGATCCCTTGTTCGCGGGAGGATGCGTAGGCGGCAATCTCGTCGGCATCGTCGAGCAGCGCCTGGGCCACAGTTTTGTCCTTGATTCCGGCGGCATTGATGCGCACGTTAAGCTGCGCTCCGAGAATCGCCGACCTTACGGCGAGGGCGCCTACACCTACGTCGCTGACGGAGTTGGGATTTCCCTCGCGGGCCATCGCCTCCAGCAGGTCGAACGCCTCGAAAGCTGTCTTCATTGTTTTCAGCGGAACCTCGGCGGCGTGAATTGTCGCGGCTTCGAGCGCTTCGGCGCGGGCGGCTTTCTCTTCCGGAGTGGATTTCGGCATGGAGAAGACTGCCATTATGCGGTTGAACGCCTCGGTATCCTCGTCTACCAGGTGCATAAGCCGTTCCTGGATATCGCGCCCTTTGACAGCAAAGTCAGAGAAATATTCCCACTGGTCATCCCATCCCGGCTTGTGGGCCGAAAGGTTGGCCACCATCGTTCCGAGAGCGGCTCCTAAGGCGCCCATATAGGCTGAGATTGAACCTCCGCCGGGAGCCGGAGATTCCGAAGCGGTCTCGTCGGCGAACGCCCGGCAGGTCATGTCAACCAGTCGGCTCTTCCCCCCGTTCTCCTTCTCCAGCAGATATTCGATGATTTTTTCTTCCGGATCGAAAGGTTTCAGCTCGTCGAGGCCCATCGACTTTACGGCGATGCGGATAATCTCTTTCTCGGGGATGCCGAGAGAACGCTGTTGCATCCTGAGATAGTGTTTTCCAGCTTCGACAATCGCCTTTTTCGGAACAAGTCCTACGATTTCAGTCCCGGTAACGCGGATTCCTCTTTCCCGGGCCGCGCGGCTTACTTCGTCGAAAGCCTTGTGGAGGGAAGTCTTGGAAGTATCGGTGATGTTCATCGACACCTGGGCTATGCCGTATTCGTCGATGAACCATCCGATGGCCTTTGTCCCTTTCAGGGTTCCGGGAATCATCAGTGTCTCCCCGGTTTCGTCCTTGAGGGGTTTGCCCGTCAGTTTTCCTCCCTCGCGCTGAGGGCGCCCTTTCTCGCGGACATCGAACGCAATGGCGTTGGCCCGACGGGTGGATGTGGTATTGAGATTGAAGTTTACGGCAATCAGGAAATCGCGGGCTCCTATTGCGGTCGCTCCCGTGCGGGCTACGCCGTCATCGAAGGGGCGGTTGCCGAAGTCCGCTCCCTCGGGGGTCCCCATGCGTTCGGGAAGTCCCTCGTATTCTCCTTTGCGGCATACGGCGAGATTCTTGCGTTCGGGAGCGAAAGCCGCAGCCTCGTATGCGTAGACTGGTATGTTGAGTTCTTCGGCCACCCGTTTTCCCAGTTCGCGGGCAAGGGAGGCACATTCTTCGAGAGTCACTCCCGAAACCGGCACCAGCGGACACACGTCCGTTGCCCCCATACGGGGATGCGCGCCGTGGTGTTTGCTCATGTCTATAAGCTCGGATGCGCGCCGTATGCCGCGGAAAGCGGCTTCAACAACTTCCTCAGGTTCTCCGACGAAGGTCACTACCGTGCGGTTGGTGGCTTCTCCCGGGTCGACATCCAGAAGTCTGATTCCTTTAGCTTTACCCGAAAGGGTGATGGCGTCGGTAATGGCGCGGATTACATTCGGGTCTCGTCCCTCGCTGAAATTCGGGACACATTCGATAATTCGTTTTTCCATGGAACGGACAGTAAAGTTTCCCAGTTTGTCCTTACGATTAATATGTTGACAAACTTTACCGCAAATATAATCATTATTCTGTAAAAACAAGCAAAACCGGTTAAGGAACTTCCTGAAAAAGTCCCCTCCCTCTATTGAAATCATCAGTTCTCCCGGGATGAAATCGTCCCGAGCGGTCAGTTAGGGCGTGGAAAATTTTTTGTTACCGCCGAGAATTCGTACCTTTGTGGCGCCCAAACACTAAACGGAAACTTATGTTAAGGATAAAACGTCTATACCTTTATATGTTGCAGAGCTATGTGCCTCTGTTGCTGATGACGTTTTTTATCTGTCTGTTCATCGTTCTGATGCAGTTCCTGTGGCGTTATATCGACGACCTGGTCGGTAAAGGACTTACCATCGACGTTATCGCCGAACTGTTCTTCTACGCCGCCCTGACTATGGTCCCGATGGCATTGCCGCTGGCTATTCTGCTTGCGTCACTGATGATTTTCGGAAACCTGGGGGAGCGGTTCGAGCTTACGGCCATGAAAGCCTCCGGAATTTCCCTTCTGAAAGTAATGAGCCCTCTGATCGTGCTGATTTCCTTTATAGCCGTCGGAGCGTTTTTCTTTCAGAACAATGTGCTGCCTATCGCGCAGACAAAGATGTGGACCCTGCTTTATTCCATGCGCCAGAAATCTCCCGAACTGGAAATTCCCGAGGGGGTCTTCTATTCCCAGATTCCGGGATATAACTTCTTCGTGCAGAGCAAGGACCGCGAGAGCGGCACGCTCTACAACATGATGATCTACGACGTGTCCCGCGGGTTCGACAACGCCCGCGTGATTCTCGCCGATTCCGGCCATCTGAAATCCGCCGACGACAAGGTCCATCTCTTTCTTCAGCTTTACGACGGGGAGCAGTTCGAGAATCTCCGTGACAACAACGGAAGCGTGGCCTCCGGCAACCAGCCTTACCGCCGGGAACATTTCGAACTCAAGGAGATACTTCTGGCCTTTGATGCCAACTTCAACCGTATGGATGAGTCCGGAATGCGTAACCAGTATGTCGGCAAGAACATATCCGAACTGCAGCAGACGATCGACTCGGTCGGCGAGAGGGTCGACTCGGTCGGCGCCGTTTATGCCAGGGAGTTCAGGGAAGCCACTTACGTGCGTGTCCCGTATTACATGAACGTCACCGCCGACGGAAAATCCCGGCAGGTGAAGCGTCCTGCCGTCCCCCTGGAAGTCCCCCTCGACATAGATTCCCTTTATTATAAGGAGAATCCTTCCAAGACGCGCTCATATCTTACCATGGCCCTGAACCGGGCCCAGACGATGCGTCAGGAATATGAATTCAAGAGCTACGTCATGGAGGAGGATCGCTACACTATACGCCGCCATGCCATCGAGATGCAGAAGAAATTCACCCTCTCTTTCGCCTGCCTGATATTCTTCTTTATCGGCGCCCCTCTCGGCGCGATTATCCGCAAAGGAGGGATCGGGACGCCTCTCGTAATTTCCGTATTCCTGTTCATATTCTATTACATAATCGACAATACCGGCTACAAGCTCGCCCGCGACGGCGCCATGCCGGTATGGGAAGGGATATGGCTCAGTTCTTTCGTGCTTCTCCCTCTGGGTGTCTTTCTGACCTACAAGGCCATGAACGATTCAGCGGTGCTGAACATCGATGCCTACAAGAACTTTATCCGTCGTCTGCGCGGCACCCAGAAACGCGAACTTGAGGTGAAGGAATACGCCATGGAGGATGTCACCCCCGCCGAAGCGCTTTCCCGTCTGGAACCGCTTGCCGCCGAAGGTGCCCGTCTGCGGGAACAATGGCGCGGATTCCCCCTCTGGAAGAAAGCCGGTTACAGAATTCTGCGCTATAAAGGCTTCGACTCCCTGCAGAATTCGATGAACGACGTGATTGATTTCCTCTCGAATTCAAAAAATGCGATGGCCATAAGGCTTGTCAACGAATACCCGTACAAAATAACTCCCCGCAACCTGCAGAAAGTCATTGATACGACCGACGAACTTGTCAGGCTGTGCAAGGAGCTTCTGAAACCTAAAAACGAATAACTCATGACCTCCGAACCTATCAAACTTGATACAATAGAAGATGCCCTCAGGGATTTTTCAGAGGGCAAGATGATAATTGTCGTCGATGACGAAGACCGGGAAAACGAAGGGGATATCATCGTCGCCGCCGAGAAGATAACCCCCGAGCAGGTCAATTTCATGCTCAAGAACGCCCGCGGAGTCCTCTGCGCCCCCCTGACGATTTCCCGTTGCAAGGAGCTGGGACTGGTTCCCCAGACCGAGAACAACACTTCCGTCCTCGGGACACCGTTCACCATAACGGTCGACAAGCTCGAAGGATGTTCGACAGGGGTCTCCATCCATGACCGATGCGCCACTATCCGCGCCCTCGCAGACCCCGCTTCCACCCCCGAGACTTTCGGACGTCCCGGTCATATCAATCCGCTGTTCGCTCAGGACGCAGGTGTACTGCGCCGCTCCGGCCACACGGAAGCAGCCGTAGACCTGGCACGCCTCGCCGGCCTTCAGCCTGCTGCCGCTCTGATGGAAATAATGAGTGATGACGGTTCGATGGCGCGTCTGCCCGAACTACGCCGGCGTGCCGACGAGTGGGGGATGAAACTGATTTCCATCCGTGATCTTATCGCCTATCGCCTCCGCATGGAATCCCTGGTGGAGAAAGGGGAGGAGGTAAATCTTCCTACGGCCTACGGTCATTTTCATCTGATTCCGTTCCGTCAGAAGAGCAACGGCCTGGAGCATATTGCCATTATAAAGGGCGATGTCCGCACCGATGACCCCGTGCTGGTACGTGTACATTCATCCTGCGCCACCGGCGACATTTTCGGGTCGCTCCGATGTGATTGCGGCGAGCAGCTTCATCAGGCGCTCCGGATGATCGACAAAGAAGGTCGCGGCGCCGTAATCTATCTTCTCCAGGAAGGTCGCGGCATCGGTCTGATGGATAAAATCCGGGCTTATAAACTCCAGGAGCAGGGCATGGACACCGTAGACGCCAATCTCCACCTGGGGCATAAGGCTGATGAGCGCGACTACGGCGTGGGGGCTCAGATCCTCCATGAACTCGGTATCCGGAAAATGCGTCTGATCACCAATAATCCCGTGAAACGTATCGGCCTGGAGGGTTACGGCCTGGAGGTAGTCGAGAACATTCCCATCGAGATTGCCCCTACCGAGCATGACCGGTTCTATCTCCAGACGAAGAAACACCGCATGGCCCACACGCTCCATAACGTAGACTGATTCTCCCGATCCTACGGAAAAAGTATAATACACTCAGGCGCCGCATCCTGCCGGAATCTCCGGGGATGCGGCGCCTGACTGTATTGGTTGTGCCGGCTCAGAAATAGTTGTCGGTCGAAGGATCGAAAGCGCGGAGGACTTTGGCGGGGTTGCCGGCGACGATTGTGTTGGGGGCGACGTCGCGTGTCACTACCGAAGCCGCTCCGACGACAGCGTTCTCTCCGATGATGATGCCGGGAAGAATAGTGGCGCCGGCGCCAATCCATGCTCCGGAGCAGATACGGACCGGAGCGAGGGTAATCACTTCCCGGTCGCGCAGGTCATGGTTGTTGGAGAGAATCTGAACGTTGGCGGCCATCTGGACATTGTCCTCAATCGTAATTCCGCCGGAACCCATCATCAGCACCCCGTCCATGATGAAGACATGATTGCCGATCTCGATTTTGTCGGCTCCGACTACGGTCAGCGGGGGCATCATGTAGCTTCCTTCCCCTATATTGCCGTGAAAGAGTTCTTTTACCAGGGCATTGTATTCGTCGCAGAGAGGCATTACCTGTTTGAGACGGAAACAGAGCTGGCGGTTACGGATAGTTTCGTTGGCATGGCCTACGTCTGTACGCAGGTCTATGCGGTTTTGTCTGGAAGATTCCATTGGATTGTACCTGATTGGAGTAAATTTACCTTATGTGCCTTAGGATAATATTGGTTAAAACACCGGAGCCGGGGTAAAGGGCGATTCGCGCCGCTCTTTACCTCGGCCCGGGATGGCGGGGTCATGTCATGGGGATGAACGGATATCAGCCTTCAATAAGGTTGTGGCCGGTCATTTCCTTAGGCTGGGGAAGTCCCATGATATGGAGAATCGTGGGAGCCACATCGGCCAGGATGCCGTTCTCTACTTTGGCGTTTTTGTCTTCGGTAACGTAGATGCAGGGAACGGGATTCAGAGAGTGGGCCGTGTTGGGAGTGCCGTCGGCGTTCTCGGCGTGATCGGCATTGCCGTGGTCGGCGATGATGATAACCTCATAGCCGTGCTTCTTGGCTGCTTCCACAACTTCGTTAACACATTTGTCGACTGCCTCGACGGCTTTCTGGATAGCGGGATATACTCCGGTGTGGCCTACCATGTCGCCGTTTGCGAAGTTGACGACGATAAAATCGTATTTCTCCGTGTCGATGGCGTCGCGGAGCTTGTCTGCTACTTCGGGAGCGCTCATTTCGGGCTGGAGGTCGTATGTGGCGACTTTGGGAGAGGGAACCAGGATGCGGTCCTCACCGTCGAAGGGTGCTTCGCGTCCGCCGTTGAAGAAGAAAGTTACGTGGGCGTACTTCTCGGTCTCGGCGATGTGGAGCTGCTTTTTGCCCAGCGAGGAGAGATATTCCCCGATGGTGTTGTCTACGTTCTCCTTCGGGAAAAGGATATGCACGTTCTGGAACGATGCGTCGTAGGGAGTCATGCAGTAATACTGCAGACCGGGGATTGTCTTCATCCCTTCCTCGGGCATATCATGCTGGGTCAGGGCTACGGTGATTTCTTTGGCGCGGTCGTTGCGGTAGTTGAAGAAAATCACTGCGTCTCCCTCTTTGATGGTGCCGTCGACGGTGGAATTGTTGATAGGCTTGATGAATTCGTCGGTCACTCCTTCGTCATAGCTTTCCTGCATGGCCTGCACCATGTCGGTGGCCTGTTTGCCTGTGCCGTCGACAAGCAGATCGTAGGCTACTTTCACGCGGTCCCAGCGCTTGTCGCGGTCCATCGCGTAGTAGCGGCCGATAATCGAGGCGATTACTCCGGCCGACTGCGTGCAATGTTCGGTCAGCTGTTCGATAAAGCCTTTGCCAGAATGGGGGTCGGTGTCGCGGCCGTCCATGAAGCAGTGGATATAGACCTTCTCAAGACCGTATTTCCTGGCGATGTCGCAGAGGGCGAAGATATGTTCGAAAGAGGAGTGGACGCCTCCGGTGGAGGTCAGTCCCATGAAGTGCATTGCCTTGCCGGACTCCTTGGCGTAGGAGAATGCCGACTTGATTTCGGGATTGTCGAGAATCGAGCCGCTTTCGATGGCCTTGTTGATTTTCACCAGGTCCTGATAGAGGACGCGGCCGGCGCCGATATTGAGGTGGCCTACCTCGGAATTACCCATCTGGCCGTCGGGCAGACCTACGTTTTCGCCGGAAGCCTGGAGCTGGGAGTGGGGATAGTCGCGTACCAGGGAATCCCAGTAGGGGGTGGGGGTGGAATAGATAGCGTTGCTGTGGGTATGGTTGCCGATACCCCAGCCGTCAAGAATCATCAGTAGTGCTTTGTGAGCCATTATATTGAATGTTTTTTGATTTTAAAGGATTTTACAATGACAGCGGAGAGCCGGGGAGGCTCCCCGCTGTATGGGTCTGGTCAAGGGGGTTATTTCGAGAGGGGACAGGCTGCGCACTTCTCCTGGATTTTCTTGAAGAAGTCGTTCCCCTTGTTATCAACAAGGATGAAGGCCGGGAAGTTCTCTACCTGGATTTTCCAGATGGCTTCCATGCCGAGTTCGGGATATTCCAGGAGTTCAACTTTCTTGATGGAGTCTTTGGCCAGGATGGCTGCCGGACCTCCGATCGAACCCAGGTAGAAGCCGCCGTTGTTCTTGCAGGCATCGGTGACCTGCTGGCTGCGGTTACCTTTGGCGATCATGATCATCGAACCTCCGGCTTTCTGGAACTGGTCGACATAGGGATCCATGCGTCCGGCGGTAGTGGGGCCGAAGGAACCGGAAGGCATACCGGCCGGCGTCTTGGCGGGGCCGGCATAATAGATGGGATGCTTCTTGAGGTATTCGGGCATAGGCTCGCCGCGGTCGAGGCGCTCCTTGATTTTGGCGTGGGCGATGTCGCGGCCTACGATGATCGTGCCCTTGAGGTTAAGACGGGTGGCGACGGGGAATTTGTCGAGTTCGGCCAGCACCTCCTCCATCGGGCGGTCAAGGTCGATGTTGACAGCGTTGCTCTCCTCGGGATTGCGCATTTCTTCGGGGATGAGTTCTCCGGGATTGGCGTCGAGTTTCTCGATCCAGAGCCCTTCACGGTTGATTTTAGCCTTTACGTTGCGGTCGGCCGAGCAGCTGACTCCCATACCGATGGGGCAGGAGGCGCCGTGGCGGGGCAGACGGATCACTCGGATGTCATGAGCGAAATACTTGCCGCCGAACTGTGCGCCAAGTCCGATGTTGCGCGATGCCTCGAGCAGTTCTTTTTCCAGTTCCACGTCGCGGAAAGCGCGGCCGTATTCATTGCCCGTCGTGGGGAGGTTATCGTAATATTTGATGGATGCTTTCTTTACGGTCTCCAGGTTCTTCTCGGCCGAGGTGCCTCCGATAACGAATGCGATATGGTAAGGAGGACAGGCGGCTGTTCCGAGAGTTTTCATCTTCTCTACAAGGAAAGGCACCAGTGTCTTGGGGTTGATGATGGCTTTGGTTTCCTGGTAGAGGTAAGTCTTGTTGGCTGAGCCGCCGCCTTTGGCCACGAATACGAACTTGTATTCGTCGTCATCCCCTTCGCCGGCGTGGATGTCGATCTGGGCGGGAAGGTTGCAGCCGGTGTTGACTTCGTCATACATGGTCAGGGGCGCGTTCTGGGAGTAACGGAGGTTACACTGGGTATAGGTATCGTAGACTCCCTTGGAGATTTTCTCCTCGTCGTCGCAGCCGGTATAGACAAGCTGACCCTTTTCGCCGTGGCAGATGGCAGTACCCGTGTCCTGGCAGAAAGGCAGCTCCCCTTTGGCGGCGATTTCGGCATTGCGGAGCATTGTCAGGGCCACGAACTTGTCGTTGTCCGAAGTCTCCGGGTCATGGAGGATTTTGGCCACCATTTCGTTATGCTCGCGACGGAGCATGAAAGCGTTGTCATGGGTAGCCTGGCGCGCCAGCACGGTCAGCGCCTCGGGGTCTACGACGAGGAATTCGTGTCCTCCCCAGTTTTCAACTTTGACGTAATCGGAAGTGAGATGGTAATACTCGGTCGTGTCCGGTCCGAGGGGAAACATCTTCTGATAATGGAACGGTTTGGTAGCCATAGTCCGGTATGTAAAAAATGTTGGTGTTTAGTTACATTAAAAACAAAAACGTTGTTCCGGGCGTCTGGATAGCCCGAACACCGCAAAGTTACGAAATTTTTTGCCAAACACCGTCTTTTTCCGACATCTTTTTATGTCCGGCTTAATCTTCAAAGGCTCAATCGCTGCATGATGAAAAAAGCGGATGGGGGCGTTGGCGCCCGAAAGGGCTCAAAAGGACAAGAAGGTGTCATCCGGGCGCAAAACAAGGCGGTATGCCAAAATTGTGGATTTTGACACACCGCCGGGTAAGAGATTATTGGTTGAGGCTGATTATCTTACGATAAGTTTCGCGGTCCGGTTGGCGGCCCGTACCAGGATTACTCCGTAAGGAACTTCCAGAGTAATGGTGGCGTCAGCCGACAAAGTGGAGTAGACCGTGCGGCCGTCAGCAGTGGCGACAGTCACACTATCCCCTTCGGCGCCGCTGATTATAAGGCTTCTGCCGTCGATAGTGATGGTGATGTCACCGGCGAGGACTGTGCCGATGCCCGATTCCTTGAGAATGACGACGTTGGAAGGAGCCGATTCGAGCGAGCCGTTGTAGACAGCGCTCACCTGGAAGCTGTCTCCTTCCGCGGCTTCGGGATGGATAAAGCTGGTGGCGACCACTGGCTCATCGTTCACTCTGGAACCGTTGCAATACACGTTATAGCCGGTCAGTTCGGTGTCTGCGGTCGGTCCGGCGGCAACAAACCTGAAGGTGTCAAGCATGAGGCCGAAAGCATCATTGCCGACATAGCGGATAGCGAAATAGAGAGTTCCTTCGGGGACTTCCACATCCACTCGCGCCCAGTCTTCAGTCGGAGCATACCTGCGCTCGCCTGCGATGGTGAAATCGCTTGTCTGGCGGGTGCCGTCGGAGGTAAGGACTTCATAGGATTCGGTAATGTCCAGCAGAGATTTGACATAGAAGGATACTATCTGGGCTTTCCCGTTGAGGCGGGGCGAAATCAGCCAGTCATCGTTGCGGCCGCCTACTGCCGCCCAGGCCAGGAAGTGCATACCGTCGCCGTTCTCGTCCTCAAACATTTCCCATGCAATCTCTTTGTTGTCAAAGGCGATGAAAGCAGCGGGTTTACATCTGTTGGGATAGCTGATATTGGAATCGCTCAGAGTGGGAAGCCCGTCAGCATCTACCATAAGCCAGTCGCCGATATTGTCCTCAGCGCCGAGTTCGGAATGGGGAAGACCGATAGAGAAAGAAGCCACGTCATCCATGCCTCCGTTGACCGGAACATCAGCTTTGCCGCTTTCGAGATCGGGGGCACTCCATGAAAGGGAGCCTCCGCCGTTTTCGAGAGTGCCTTGCAGATCAGCCGGCGAGGGAAGGTTGTGCTGTTTGATCACAACGGTAGCCTTATCGGAGATGTTGTTGGCTGTCACATTATCGGATGCGAGGTCGACTGTAACATGATAGACCGCCTTGTCGGTTACAGAATTTGCCAGATGGGAGAAATTGACTACGGTGCGCCCCTCAGGTTCGAGGTCTTCACCAGGAAGAGTTTCTACCGCCTTGTTATTGCAGTAAAGTGTCACCGTGTAGCCTGTCTGGGCTTTCGAGCCTTCGTTGGAAACGGTTGCAGCAAGTTCGAAGGGAATACCGGGTTTGGCGCTTGCAGGAGCAGTGAAACTCTTTACTGCGAGGTCATTTTCCCACAGACCGCGGACAAGTATATTGTCGATAGCCACAAACTGAGTGGAGCAAGTCTCCACGGCGAAGGCAATCCGGATGCTCTGGCCTGCAAAAGCGCCGAGGTTGACTTTGAATTTCTTCCACTTCATGTTGCCTCCTTCGTCGGCCTGGAGCGAGAATGTCTCCACGTCTTCAAAACCGGTACCCGGATCGACACGTACTGTAATTCTGTTAGCGGCGTAGGGGTTGGGGGTGATTGCGTAGAAAATCAGCTCGGCATCGGGAACATCGGCCAGCGAGATGCGGCCCGAGTAGAACGACCCTTTGTCGCTTCCGCTGTATGTAATGAAGTAGAGGTAACCGTTGTCTTTGTCCTGCGACGTGAAATAATAGTTGTCGGGATCTTCTTTTATCGACCAGGAGCTGTTGACACTTTCATTGCCGGTAACCCACACTTCGTGAGACAATGTATTGTCGGAGAAAGATTCCGTGAAAGGAAGCTCATAGTCTTTGCCGAGACAGTAGAATTCAGTATTGGTCGGAGCGCTGTCGCCGGCTTTCGTTACGGCTACCACGGTATAGTAAGCGGCAGTCTGTTCCATTTCGCTGTCGCCGAAAGTGTCGGTGTATGTACATTCGGTCAGACCTTCGGCGATTAATGCCTGGTCTCTGCCGTGGACACGCAGCACTTTATAGGTCACCATATCGGACGTCAGGGTGGTGCCGTTGATATCGGAGGTAACAGGTTCCCATGTCAGGACAACCTCGCTCTTGTGGCGGCCGTAGGCAAGATGAATTGCTTCGGTAGGCACGGGCTTGTCTATGCCGATATGCACTTTGACCGACGCGGGATCTCCTTTGTCTTCACCGTTGTAGGGCACGAGGCGATATTCGTGGTCCCCTTCTGTCGGCTGCGGGTCAGTCCATTCTGTCCGGGCGCCGATTTCGGGTGTCTGAGTGTCGGCGAGGACATCGTCGCGGTAAATCTCGACTTTGGTAAGTGTTTCAAGCGGACCTCCGACAAAGTTACGTGTCGGGGCGGTGTAGCTTAGAGTCAGCGCGATAGCTCCGTTTTCGCCGGGTGTAGCCGTGAGGTCGGTCACAGCGGCCGGAGCTGTCGACGGCATTCCGGCCGACACATCGATATTGTCAATATGAAGCGCGATACTGGATGCTGTCGAGCAGCCGTGGATACCGAAATAGTAGTCGCCGTCAGTCTTGGGAGTGAAGTAGTTGCCGAGTTTCGTGGGATTGCTCTTGTCGCAGTGGATTGCTGTCGGGCGGATGACTTCGGTGCCCATTATGAAGTCAAGTATCGTTGGTTTGGTGGCGGCATAGAGCGCTACGTTTTCGGTGTAGGAGGCGTAGGACCCGTAGGCGTCGAAGCTGATGTAGTAGGCATGGCCTGCTTTCAGATGAAGGGGAGGTAGCACGAGCCAGTCGTTATTGTCGATGAATTCATAGCCGATATGACCTATATCGAGTTTGGCCGCGCCGTCTTCTTCCCATACGAAGCATACGCCGTCCTCATTGCCGTCTATCAGTGTGTAGCCATCGGGAATTCCGTTGTCGAATGTCTGAGAGTAGGGAGGTTCAGGGGCATCGCCGACAGCCACGGTGTTGGACGTTGTCTTTTCAAACCGGATACCGTCAGCCGAAGGGGTAATGTCGAAGCTGATAAATTCCAGAGTCTGAGGCTTGGCGTAAGGATAGGAGAAAGTGGTTCCTGTAATACCGTCGGCGATGACCTGCCCCGCAGGCTGCATGGTGATGGTGTAGGTGACTTTAGACGCGTCAAACCAGCCGCCGTGCTGACCGGTAGGCGCTTTCCAGTTGAGAGTGAACGATTCCCCGTTGTATGTGGCATTGAAGTCCGTGACATTTCCCGGAGTGTCCTGGCCGATATACAGTTCTTTTGAAGTCAGGTCGGAAGCGGCTCCGCCGGGGGTGATGGTCCTGGCTGAAATCTCATAGAGCCCCGGTTCGGGGATTGTGACGGGTACATTGATTTCAGAGCCGGCATAGGTGGTTTCCCCTTTGGCGATTTCAATTCCGTCAAGGTAGACATAATAGGTCAGCGGGCCTTCTCCCATATCCCAGTTGTCATCTGTGACGGGGGCTTTGAACTTGACAGTGCCCTCAAGGGAACTTTCGTTGAAGACAACACTGAAGCTGCGAACGGGGGACGGCTTGACATCCGTAGGCACCGGACGCTGGAAGTGCATACCGAGAATCTGCTCGCAGTCGGCGAAATCATAGACTTTTTCGGCATTGCCGGTATTGACGTCGATGCTGTACAGTGTCGACTTGTCATTGTTGCAGGTGATGAACATATACCGGCCTGTCGCGGGATCGATTTCGCCGGAGGTTGCCATCGCGGACTGCAGGCCGGTCGATGCGATTTCCGTTACGGCACCGGTCTTTTTATTGACGCTTAACAAAGAACCGCTGTTGCTGATGGCGTAGAGACGTCCCTGGGGGGAAGATGCCAGGGAGTGCCATCCGGCGGAAACATTGTTGATGGCGGAGATCTCTCCGTTGGCCATGTTTATCGTCCCGAACGAATATGTGTTCCTGTTATCTTTGACAAGCACATAAGTGTTGCCCGTCACAGCATCGTATGTCGAGGCAAGCAACGTGATATATGGGTCGGCACTGTAGCTGTCAAGGGCCCCGTAGGTGATGCCGTCGAATATATTGTAGGCCATCTCGATGGGTGAACCCCCGAGAATATATCCCGGTTTGGTGCAGAGCAGCTTGTTGCTTCCATAAACCGCACCGAATGTGGCGCCATATTCATCGCCGGATTTGACGGTTGTCAGGGTGTTGTCTGAGCCGGAGACATGGAACGAGCAGACACCGTAGGCCGGTACGTCGGTCCACGAAGCTGCGCTGACAAGAACGCCGTAGGCCGGCGAGCTTGTCTGAGCTTGGACTGTCTGCGGGGCCGCTGTAAGCAGACAAATGCCAATTGCGGCAGTTGATAATGATTGGGTCAAATGTTTTAATTTCATACCTCGGACATTTAGGTAAATAGTTATATGGCGCAAATGTACACAAATAAATTTGCAAGTTCCCTTAATGTAGTTTAAGAAATAGTCCGGAGTGTATGGTTTGTTGTGAATATATGACGTTTGACGGCATTTTGCTGCCAGGACCCGTTATTATATGGTAATTTATTTGCCGAGGTATTCTCTTTTGAGCTTACTGAAATATTCCGGAGTGATGCCCAGATAGGACGCTATGATTTTCTGCGGCACCTTTTCGATGATATACGGGCGGTCGCCGAGCATCTTTTTATAACGTTCACGGGCGGAGCCATTGATGACTGCGGCGTTTTTATATTCCTGAAAATACAGCTCTCCGTAAGCGTAATGGAGCATAAAGAGAGTCAGCTCATGATAGGTTTCGACAAGATTCCAGTAATCGCTGTTGCTGATGCGCAGCAGCTCTGTGTCACAGCAGGCTTCGACGGAATAATATGAAGGTTTCCCCATGACGAATGAATACTTCGACATGAAAATCGTGCCCGGCAACGCAAACGCAAAAGTACGTTCGCGTTCATTGTCAATATCTGCGAAGCGCACTATACCGTCGCGCACGATAAATACGTCCGGGCAATATGAATCCATCCCTATCACAGTGTCACCGGCATGGAATATCTCGAGTTGCCCGCGTTCAAGCATAACGTCTATGCCGTCTCCTTCGGGCAGGTAGCCGAGTTCTTTGCGGAGGAGTTGTTTCAGGTTCTCGTTGGGGTTGACTTGCATTATTATAAATTGATAGTCGCAGGTTTCAGGGTTAAATACGGATTACAAAATTAACTATTTGTCTGCAATAATCCTTCTTCTGATGCGATAATTAAAGATTGTTTTTGAAATAATACCGTCGCTTCCGCCAGTAGCGGAGCGATTTCCTCCGGATCGTATGCGGACAAAAGGAAAGGCGGTGTGGCATAATCCTGAATATCGCCACACCGCCCGGTTGCATTGTTATCACACAGTATCATTCTGGACGGAAATCCGCTGTAAAGCCTGGAATTATATGTCTGCTGTCAGGGACGTGACTCTTCCTGGCGGCTGAAAGTGAAGTCCTGGTGACCGAATTCACAGGTCATGATGGAACCGTGGATTTTAATGTCTTCGATTTCCCGGAGATTGAAGAACGCGCTCTGTGCGGCACGGGTAATCTGCTGTGTGGCCAGCACCGAGGCCGCCGGCTTGAGGGCTACGAGCTGCGACTGACTTCCTGTGGTCAGTACGTTGTAGTTGAGCTGGACGGCTTCCGGGTCGACGTTGACTGTCAGAGACGACGTATCGAGATTCAGAAGGATGTCGTCATCGTCCTTGGCCTGATACACGCCTGTTATCGAGGCGGTTCCGGATGCCGTTATTGTTAGCGGGGTGACTATCGAATCGTTGGCCGACATCGTGTTCTCGACTGTGATGTATGCCGTCAGGGTGATATTGCCGGCTCCGGCGTCGTCGGTTTTGGTGAATTCCATCAGCCGGGTTACGGTCGCCTTGGCGGCTCCGGTATCTGTCATCTGCTGGGGGGTACCCGCCCATATACCCTGCACGGAATCGGAAAGTTTGGCGCGGGAGTCGCAGGAAGTCAGGATTACGGCCATGCCGCACAACGCTGTCAGGGAAAGAATAGGATTTTTCATAAATTTAATATAGATGTTATATAATATTAAACAATTTACAGCCCCGGAAATGTTTGCTCATCGCGGGGAATTTCGTAACTTTGCAGACCTCAGGCTTTGCCGGTCCCCCTGCGCGGGAGCGGCGCACGGCTTAATAATGAACAAACGATAGAACAGAAATATGTCACTGCAATGCGGAATTGTCGGACTCCCCAATGTCGGAAAGTCCACTCTTTTCAATTGTCTCTCCAATGCGAAGGCCCAGTCGGCCAATTTCCCGTTTTGTACCATCGAGCCTAACGTGGGGGTCATTACCGTCCCCGACGAGCGGTTGAACAAGCTGGTGGAGATGTGTAATCCCCGCAGCATTGTTCCGGCTACGGTTGAGATAGTCGATATCGCAGGCCTTGTGAAAGGGGCCAGCCGCGGAGAAGGCCTGGGGAACAAGTTCCTGGCCAATATCCGCGAGACTGACGCCATCCTCCATGTCCTCCGCTGTTTCGACGATGACAACATCACCCATGTCGACGGCACCGTAGACCCCGTCCGCGACAAGGAGATTATCGACTACGAACTTCAGCTGAAAGACCTCGAGACCATCGAGAGCCGCATCGCCAAAACACAAAAGCAGGCCCAGACCGGCGGCGACAAGACGGCCAAGTTCCAGTATGAGGTCCTCTGCAAGTTCAAGGAGGCCCTGGATCAGGGGAAACCGGCCCGCAGCGTCAGACTGGAGACTCCAGACGAGCGGAAATTCGCCCGCGAGCTGTTCCTGCTTACCGACAAGCCTGTCCTTTATGTCTGCAACGTCGACGACGCCTCCGCCGCCAGCGGCAATAAATATGTCGACGCCGTCCGCGAGGCCATCAGGGATGAGGATTCGTCGCTGATGATTGTCGCAGCCCAGACAGAGAGCGAGATCGCCGAACTCGACACTTTCGAGGAACGTCAGGAGTTTCTCCATGAAATCGGTCTTGAGGAATCCGGAGTGTCGCGCCTTATCCGCGCCGCTTACGCTCTGCTGAATCTCAAGACGTTCTTCACCGCCGGAGCCGACGAGGTCCGCGCCTGGACTTTCGTGGACGGCTGGAAGGCTCCCAAGTGTGCCGGGGTAATTCATACCGACTTCGAAAAGGGCTTTATCCGCGCCCAGGTCATCAAGTATGACGATTTCGTGACTCTCGGAGGGGAAGCCGCCGTGCGCGATGCCGGAAAAATGGGCGTCGAGGGGAAGGAATACCTGGTCCAGGACGGCGACATAATGCACTTCCTGTTCAACAACTGATTCTCCGGCACAATTCCGCAGGATTTTTTGTGCGGTCCGCAACGTAATTACAACCAACCCAAATACATTACCACATGAAGAAGATGACACTTGCCCTCGGTGCAGTCCTCCTTGCCGGAGGATTCTCCGCTGTCGCCGCCGAGCATCTCGGCAGCGTCAATAAGGCTTACATCGATTCTACGATTCCTGTCGGCGAGGATTTCTATCGCCACGTGAACAACGGCTGGATGAAGGCTCATCCGCTGACCGACGAATATGCCCGCTACGGTATGTTCAATGTCCTTAACGACGAAGCCGAGAAGAACGTGAAGAATATCGTCATGAATCTCGGCGCATCCAATCCTGAGAAGGGTACCAACGCTTTCAAGGTGTGGACCCTTTACAGCCAGGGGATGGACTCTGTCCGCCGCAATGCCGAAGGTGCCAAGCCTATCCTTGCGGATCTTAAGAAAATCGAGGATACTCCCCACGAAGGGATGGAAGATCTTTTCCTCTGGATGCACGGCAACTATTCCTCTCCTTTCTTCGGGGCAGGCCCGATGGAGAACATGATGAACTCCAATGAGTACGCAATGTATGTCTCCGGAGGTTCCATCGGCATGGGCGACCGCGACTATTATCTGCTCAACGACAAGGAGAATACCAGAATCCGCGAAGCTTACAAGAAACTTATTGTAGGCCAGATGCGCAATGCCGGCTATTCCAAGAAGGACGCCGAGCGCATCATGAAGAACGTTATGAAAATCGAGACAGCCCTGGCTGACTCTACATGGACCCGCGAGGAGAGCCGCAATATCCCGGCCATGTATAATCCCCGTTCGATAGACCAGCTCAAGGAACTCTATCCCCATATCAACTGGGACCGCTTCTTCATCGAGACGATGGGCATCGAGACTCCTGACCAGGTTATCGTCACCGAACTTAACACTGTAAAGCAGGCCGACAACCTGATGGCTTCCCTTTCCGACCGGGAAATCAAGGACTATTATCTCTGGAAGTATGTAGCCCAGGCCGCTCCTTATCTGAGCGACAAGTTCTCCGACACTTCCTTTGAGTTCTCGAAAGTACTGAGTGGTGTGAAGCAGATGCGTCCCCGCTGGAAACGCGCCCTGAGTACCGCCGACGGATACATGGGTGAGGCTATCGGCCAGCTGTATGTTGCCGAGTATTTCCCCGAAAGCTCCAAGGAGCAGATGCTTGAGCTTGTCAACAATCTGAAAAAAGCTCTCGGCAAGCATATCATCAATCTCCCCTGGATGAGCGACGAGACCAAGCTGAAGGCTATCGAGAAGCTCCTGGCCTTCACCGTCAAAATCGGTTATCCCGACAAGTGGAAAGATTATTCCGCAATGGAGATTGACCCGGCCCTCTCTTATTATGAGAACGTTCACAATGCCGGAATGTGGCATCAGAAAGAGACTTATGCCAAGTGGGGCAAGCCCGTCGACAAATCGGAATGGGGCATGACTCCTCAGACTGTCAACGCCTACTACAATCCGCTGGCTAACGAAATCGTCTTCCCGGCCGCTATTCTCCAGGCTCCCTTCTTTAATCCCGAGGCTTCCGATGCTGAGAACTATGGCGGTATCGGTGTGGTAATCGGCCACGAGATGAGCCACGGATTCGATGACCAGGGTTGCAACTTCGACGCCAAGGGGAACATGACCAACTGGTGGACTGCCGAAGACGCTCAGGCTTTCCAGACACTCACCAAGGGTCTTGCCGACCAGTTCGACAAAATCGAGATTCTTCCCGGCCTGATGGCCAACGGTTCCTATACCCTCGGCGAGAATATCGGCGACCAGGGCGGCCTGCGTGTTTCCCACACCGCTTTCCTGGATTCCCAGAAAGCCAAAGGCGTGGATGTCAATTCCGAAGACGCCAGAATCGACGGATTCACTCCCGAGCAGGCTTTCTACCTGAACTATGCCAATATCTGGGCCACAAATATGCGCGACGCTGAAAAGCGTAATCTGACTATCGGCGACGTTCACTCCCTGGCTGAGAACCGCGTAAACGTTACCCTGCGCAACATCACTCCCTTCCTCAAGGCTTTCGGTATCAAACCCGGCGACAAGCTCTATCTCTCCCCCGAGGAACAGGTGATCATCTGGTAAAATCCTGACTGCCCTTTCCCGTAAAGGTGAAAGTTACAGCGCTGTGCCAAAATCCCGCATTTTGGCACAGCGTTTTGTTTCCCGTCGGCAGGAGACGGAAGTTATCAGCATTAACAACCCTCTTTGTTTGCTTATTTTTCTTAAAAAAAGTCTAATGCTTGATTAAATGATGGGGATTATGTACTTTTGTAGGTAAAAACATTGTAGTGCTTATGGATAACAATAACGAACGTCCGAAATTTGCCACCCGCTTTGGTGTAATTGCTGCTACGGTAGGTTCGGCTGTCGGACTTGGCAATATATGGCGTTTTCCGTATGAGGCAGGCGCCCATGGCGGAGGTACTTTTTTGATTGCTAATATCTTGTGCGTGCTTCTGATAGGTATTCCGGTTGTCTGTGCCGAATTCATGATCGGGCGAGCCGGGCGCCTCGATATATGCGGTTCCATGCGTAAGCTGGCTCCCAGTCACCCCCGTGCGTGGCAGGTAGTAGGGTTTCTCGGAGTCCTGTGTGCGTTGCTTATAATCGCCTTTTACGCAGTTGTCTCGGGGTGGACCCTTGAATATCTGTTCCAGTCTGTAACAGGACGGATTGACTCCGTAGCGGGAGAAAACCGTCATGCGGTGTTCGATAGCTTTACATCCGGATGGCGTTGTGTTTTCTGGACCGTAGTGATTGTTTTGCTTACCGGCGGAATCGTCCTACGCGGTGTCGAGAAGGGAATCGAGCGGGCCTCCAACCTGATGATGCCTTTGCTTTTCGTATTGCTTATCGCAATGGTTGTCAATTCCCTGCTTTTGCCCGGAGCAGGAGAGGGGCTGAAGTTCCTTTTCTTTCCTGATTTCTCTCAATTGAACGGAGCCACACTGCTTTCCGCACTGGGACAGGCGTTCTTCTCTCTGTCCGTAGGGCTGGGGACGCTGACGGTCTACGGCAGCTATTTCCCCGCTGAGACGCGTATTATAAAAAGCGCATCGATTATGGCTTTCCTTGACACGATGGTCGCCATCATGGCCGGAGTCATAATTTTCCCTGCGGTATTCTCTTTCGGGATGGAACCGGCCGCCGGCCCGAAACTGGTTTTTGAGGTGCTGCCCGATATTTTCAGCAATCTGCCCGGAGGCGCCGTCTGGTCTACGGTATTTTTCCTGCTGTTGCTTATGGCATCCCTTACTTCGATTATCTCCCTTTCGGAAGTTGGAATCGCTTTCTGTATGGAACACTGGAGAATGAGCCGCAACAAATCCGTGCTGGCCATAACGCTTTACAGCCTTGCCGGCGGCATACTTTGCGCACTCTCTTTCGGACCGCTGGCGGACATGAAACTGTTCGGCATGACGATGTTCAATCTGTTTGATTTCGTGACCTCCAATTTCCTGATGCCAGTCGGCGGTATGCTGATTTCTATTTTTGCGGGATGGATGGTCAGCAGGGCTACGGTGAAGAAAGAATTTTCGCCGGCGCCGAAGTTTGCGATGCGCGGCGTTGTCTTTCTGCTGCGCTACGTCTGTCCGCTGGCTATTTTCCTTGTAATGGTCAACAACCTGATTCCGGCGAAAACTTCCGCTCAGGACACAAATATCCCTGAGGCAACATCCCTTAAAACGGAAATCGCGACGCTCCTTGCTGACAAACCGGGTCAGATAGGGGTTGCGGTCATTATAAACGGTTCTGACGGGGGTGATACAGTGACAGTCAACAATTCCGGCGATTACCCCCTGATGAGTATGTTCAAACTGCCCCAGGCAATTGCCGTATGTCATAAACTTGATGCCGAAGGGGCCCGACTTGACTCCGCGCTGACGATTCCCCGCCCCCAGCTCAATCCCGACACATGGAGTCCGATGCTTAAAGATTTTCCACGCGGCGATATCCGGCTTACAGTGGCCGATCTGATAGATTACATACTGATTCACAGCGATAACAACGCATCGAATCTTCTTTTCGACACATTTGCGTCGACGGCCGAGACCGACAGTCTCATGCGCACATTTCTTACTGAGCCGGATTTCAGGATTATTTATACGGAGGACCAGATGCAGCGGGATCATGATCTCAGCTATCAGAACCGCTGTTCTCCGCTGACATACGCAATGCTGGTGAACCGGCTTTTTACAGACAGCATAGTGTCTCCTGAAAAACAGGCATATATTCTTAAAGGGATGAAAGCCTGCCAGACCGGAATGGACCGAATCGCCGCCGGACTTCCCGAGAATGCTTCTTTCGCCCACCGTACCGGTTCAGGTTACATCAACGACCGCGGAGAAATCGTAGCGGTCAATGACGGCGGATTTGTCACTCTCCCCTCCGGACTGACATACACGATTGCTGTTTTTGTGAAGGATTATCCCGGGGAACAGCCGGCTGCCGAGGCTCTGATTGCCGAGGTGTCCGCTGTCGTGGCGAAGTATCTTAATGCTGTTGACTGAAAATTTATGGCCATATTAAATCATTATCACATTTTTATTATTTCTTGATGAGAAATACTTTATTTGCGGGGATTGTATTGGTTGTCGGGATGCAGGCCAATGCCGCTGACGTGCCTGTCGATTCCCTTGGGGGACAGAGGCTCGGGGAAATTGTAGTCACGGGGACACGTACCCCATCGAATCCGGCCCTGTTGTCCCAGACGGTCAGTGTCGTAGGCCGTAATGCTATCGAGAATTCGTTGCGTCCCTCTCTGCTTCCGGTCCTTTCCGAGCAGATACCGGGGCTTTTCACCACTTCGCGTGGGGTGTATGGGTTCGGGGTCTCCACCGGTTCCGCTGGAGGAATCTCCATCCGCGGACTTTCGGGAGGCTCGGCCCAGGTGCTGACCCTTATCGACGGTCATCCGCAATACAGCGGTATCTTCGGCCATCCGATTTCGGATGCCCTTCAAGGACTGATGACCGAAAAAGTGGAGGTTGTCCGCGGACCGGCTTCGACCATTTACGGTTCAAACGCCATGGGGGGAGTGGTCAATGTAATAACCCGTCGAATGACCTCTGACGGAGTCAGGACCGATCTCAGGGCCGGTTACGGTTCATGGAACACCCTGGAGACAGAAATTTCTAATCAGCTGCGCATGGGGAAATTCTCCTCCACGGTAAGCGTGTCTTACAACCGTTCGGACAATCACCGGCCCGACATGGAGTTCAGCCAGACAAGCGGCTTTGCCAGACTCGGATATGACATTTCCCGGCGCTGGAAAGCCTATGCCGACATAGACCTTACGCATTTCAATGGCGAGAATCCCGGCCCCGTATCGCGCCCCCTGACGGACTCCCGCCAGAGTATTACCCGGGGAGCTGCCGCCGCCGGGGTGGAGAATCATTACGACATGACCGACGGCGGACTAAGCGTTTTCTTCAACTGGGGGCATCACTGGATTAACGACGGCTATGCCGCCGGTGCTTCCCCGCAGGCATATCGTTTTCTGTCAGATGACAATATGGCAGGAGTGTCGCTTTGGCAGAGCGTCCGGCCGTTCCGTGGGTCCACGATAACCCTCGGGGCCGACTGGTTCCGTTACAGCGGCAACGCCTGGAACCGCTTTGTCGAAGGTCCGCGTACAGGCGAGGATCTGACAATCGTTGACCGTTCCCAGAATGAATTCGCGGGATATATTGACGTGCGTCAGGAGATTGCCCGGATCCTGACGGTAAGTGCCGGCGTGCGTGTCGACAATAACGACGGAGTAGGGACCGAGTGGATTCCGAAGGCCGGTTTCGCTCTTTCGCTCCCCCGCGAAATCACTCTGAAAGGATCTGTCAGTAAAGGATTCCGCTATCCTACTCTGCGGGAAATGTATATGTTCGGGGCCGCGAACCCCGATCTGGCTCCCGAATCGTTGTGGAACTATGAAATCGCCTGGTCGCAGACGCTCTGTGACGGTGCGCTGGAGTACGGTATCAATCTGTTTTTCATTGACGCCGACAATATTATCCTGACATTGCCGCTCACCGACGGACCGGGCCAGCTCAATGTCAATTCGGGGAAGGTGGTAAACAAAGGTGTGGAACTCCGCGGCGCATGGCGTATTTCTCCATCCTGGAGCGTCGACGCCAATTACAGTTTTGTGGATATGAACAATCCGGTCGTTGCCGCCCCCGTCCATAAACTCTATGCAGGAGGTATGTTCATGAAGGACGGCTGGAGCGTGTCGACCGGACTGCAGTATATCGGAAAATTATACACTTCGGTATCGCCGGAGCAGACCGAGAACGTGCTGCTCTGGAATCTACGTCTGCAATACCGGGTGAACCGATGGCTTTCACTATGGGCCCGCGGAGAAAATCTCCTTGCCCGCCGTTATGAAATCAACGCCGGTTTCCCGATGCCCCGCGCTACCGCTATGGCCGGCGTGCATCTCTCTTTCTGAATTGTCGGGAAGCGGACTGCAATGTCTCCGTTCAGGCGACATTGGGGACAGGCCCGTACTGATTGGGGTACGGGTCACTGTCCTTGCAGGCGAAGATGATGAAGATTATATTGCCTACCACGGGAATCAGGTTGATGAGAATCCACCAGCCCGATTTGTTGATATCGTGCATACGGCGGACTGCCAGCCCCAGGCCCGGCAGAAGGAGCGCCAGCCCTACGATTGTGCTGATTACGGCCGATGCCGTCTCGTGATGACCTGTGATTAGAGTCAGAACAACGTTCAAAATCAGCATGGCCAGTGCATACCACCAGTATTCCGACCGCGACGAACGTCCGTTGAAATTGCAGTAGTTCACTGTCAGGGTCCTCTTTACGGCCTCGGTAAAAGATACTTGTCTCTGATACATGACTTTTGGGGTTATGAGGTTAGAATTGATATTGACGCATGAATCGGGCATTACCGGATGTGCGGGAAAGAGAGACGTCACTGATATGTAAACCCAGCCGTTTCCGTTTTTGTTCGGCGAAAGACAGGTTTACCCTTTTTCGGGTCAGCGGGCTACGTAAAAGAATCAGTAGCGGTAATTAGAAAAGGCGCTGTTCCGGGCGACCCGGTACAACGCCTTTTCAATGGCTTTCGTTTTTGTTTTTTTGAAAATATCCGGTGGACTATTCCGGGAGGATTTCGTAGGCAGTGGCTACGATATAGTATGAGGAGAGGTAAGGCTTCCCTTCGGCTTTGGCGCGGGCGGCGATACGGGCGCGGTAGTCGGCCATTTGGGCGGTGAAGGTGGTGAGGTCTCCCTGTCCGGCTGCTTTACGCTCGGTGTCGCAACCGGCGAGGGTGTTCTCGAAGTCGGCAGCCTGCCGGGCTCCTTCCTGCTGGGCCACGCGTTCTACCTGTCCGGCGCGTGCTGCTTCCATTTCCCTTACGGCTGCTTCGTCAATGCGGCTTTCCATAACGGTTCCGGTAACGCGGAGCGGCTTGTGGATTGTCTCCTGGGGGAAGCGGCTTCCCATTTCTTCGGTTGCATCGCAGCGAATCATCGTATTCTCGTCGGAGCCGAGGATGAACGCCTTGCGGCCTCCGTGTTTGCAGAGATGGGAAACGACTCCTTCGATTGTTACCTGCTGCCCCACGTATGCGTCGGGGTTGGCAAGGATGGAATCTACGGCTACGGCTGTGGTTGCGGCTGATTCCTCATTGGCCGATTTACCCGAGCAGGAGCAAAGAGCGATGGCTGCGACAGCCATTAACATGAATTTCTTAAACATGATTATTACGGTTTTTTAATGATTTACGTCGGTATCCGATTATGAGGCACACAGCCGCCACGGCAATCCATAGGGGAAGAGCTTTGGCCGAGAAACGGCCGATGCGCGGATAAGCCAGTGAATCATAACTGGAGGTGAAAGATAGTGTGAAAGGGAAGATATAATCGGCGATTTCCGAGGCGGCTGTTCTCGGACGCCGGTAGTCGAGTGAGCCGAGCAGTTTATAAGTGTCGGCATCGAGTGCATACCATCTCGCTCCATCCTGGGAAGTGAAGCGGCAGGTGAGGTTGAAAAGATTTCCCATAACCATTATGGCCTCGCGGGCGGGGTCCACGGTAATTCCTTCGGGGAAGGGAATCGCCTGATAACCGTCGCGTTGAATCAGCCAGGGGCGGTTGGCGGTGTCGATGGCCATACCGAGAAGCGAACGGTCCATCTCTTCCCAGATAAATACCCGTGAGGCTTTGACGCTGTCGGGCAGATTGACCGCCGCTACGTAGGGGCGTCCTCCCTGCTGTTTGACATGGAAGACTTTCCCTTCCGAGTCGACCATCAGATACCCTTCGTCATATGCCTTGCGGGAAGTGATGTTAGCCGACAGGTTGGTGGCGGGGAAGGAGAATCCGCGGGCGCGGAGGGTCTCGGTGAAACGGCGGGTTCGCGCCGGGTTTACAGTGTTGGACGCGATGTCCACGAATTCCATGCGGCCGTCCTCTGTGAAGCGGAATATTTCTTTGGGGTCCTCGAGGTCGACGCCGTCGGGCATCGACTCCATCATAAGCCATACGGCGGGGAGGCGTTTTACAACATCGCGGGGACTGTTGACAAAGAAAATCTCATGGGTCTTGAAACTGTGGGCCGACATAGCTTTCCCGTTCAGGGAATCCTGGAGCCGGTCTTTGGCCAGCAGGTCGCGGTAGTAAATCTGGGGGAGGAGGGAATCGCGGAGCGCTTTGTCGCGCATTTCGCGGCCGTTCACCCATTCCCCGCTCACAGGCGAGAAGCCGTAGAAGGGATCATTGGAGGGCGCGGGTGTCATCAGGGCGTAAAGCCAGGGGAGAAACCAGCAGAGAACGGCAGCGAGGACAATGCAGAATATTGTTTTTGACAAGTATTTCATCTCAGGTGACAATCAATTGGTTAAACCTTGTTTGAAACGGTCTACGGATCCTATGCTGAGGAAGGCCGTCAGCATTACCGCAATGAAGGCGCCGGCCAGCATACCGTTGTAGGCTTCGGGAGTGCCCTGGAAATAGAACATACACACAAAAGCCGCTCCCATCAGACTCAGCACAATTCTGCGTCCCCAGCGACCTTCGAGACAGACGGCGCAGGAAAAGAAATAAGCGGTGAATCCGGCCAGATACCAGGGGAGCATACTTGCCACGACCCTGGCGGTCATCTCGGAAGCTATCAGGCCGCTGTAATAGACGGCTACGGCAGCGAGCTGTAGCCCGAAAACCAGCAGCAGTTCCAGCGTGCCTACCGAGAGCATCGTCATGACGGTCCGGTTGTTCGATACGGGGAGGTGGAGGGTGAGGCGGAGCCGTTTGCTCTGCATTTCTGGGCGCATCTGGACAATTCCCAGTGCAAGTCCGATGACCGGCGGGAAATATTTCAGCGCGTCGACAAACAGCTGGTCTTTCATCAGCATGATCAGCCATACGTGGTCGGCGCCGTGAGTGGCCACCACGCGGTTGATTCCCAGCATGGCGTATGCCGCGAACAGCAGTCCCAGAATCAGGCAAACGGCGAAGGCCCGGCGGGTCTTAAGATATTCTTTGAGGTATAATGCTTTGAACATGGCAAACTTTCTTGGAATTAGTAGCGGCCTGTCAGACCGATGAATGCATCTTCAAGTGAGGCTACCCGGTCTCCCCGGAGATTTCCGGCGGAAATGCCCTCGCGCTCCAGGGTATTCCTTACATCGTCGGGCGCCAGGAAACTGTGGAATTCCGTCGTTCCGGAGGTCTGCCAGGGGGAATATATACCCTCGATATTTTCGGGCAGCTGCTTTCCGGAAGGGAGGATGATGGTGTAGCGGCGCAGATTCTTCATAAGGGAGACTACCGGCTGATGGGTCAGGATTTTTCCGTAGTCGAGGATTATGCAGTCATCCACCAGGCGTTCAAGGTCCTGGATAATGTGGGAGGTCATGAAGACGGTTTTCCCTTCGGCCTTGACGAACTCCCGCAGATAATCGGCGAACAGACGCCGGTAGCCGGGATCGAGTCCGAGAGAGAAATCATCGAGGACAAGGAGGTCGGCGTTCTGCGCCAGTATCAGGCCGAGGGCCACCTGGGAACGCTGTCCGTTTGACATCGAGGATATTTTCTGCCCGGGGGAGACTTTCAGTTTATCCATCAGTCCGTAATAGGCGTCCCGGTTCCATCGGGGATAGAAACGGCTGTAAAATTTCTCTATCTGGGCGATAGTCATAAAGGAATACTGCACGTGTCCTTCCAGGAGCAGAGCGATACGGGTGCGCGTATGAGGCTTCATCGCCGTTATGTCTTCCCCGAAAATCTTACATTCGCCTGCCTGGGGACGCAGGAATCCCATCAGTATATTGATAGTGGTGGTTTTTCCGGTACCGTTTTTTCCCAACAGCCCGAGGATGCTTCCTTTGGGGACATCAAAACTGAGGCCGTCATAGATCTGGCGTCCCCGTCCGTAGCGTTGTGAAAGATTTTTAACCGAAATTATATTTTCCATTGATGTTCAGTTGTCAGAATTTCAATCCTGCCGAGAGGCAGAAACAGTTGTAAGAGGTTCCCTCCGAGCGGTAGCGGCGGTAACGGTAACTTCCTTCCACGGAGAGCGACATCCCCTTTCCGACGGGGAATTCTACCGAGGCGTCGGCCGAGAGGCCGGTCACGTCTGAAGTCTGGAGTCCGAAGTTTCTCAGCAGACAGTACGTCAGATCCGAGGCAGGGTTCAGTCCCGCAAGATTTCTTTCAGTCTCGCGGGCGCTGCGGTAGAGACCCGTAAGGCCGATTTCCATTGAGGACCTGCGTCCGAGCCGTCGTTTCCAGTTGCCGGTCAGTGAATAGACCGTGGCTTCAGAGGCCAGGCGTCGGGCCGGAGAGTGCAGCTTTTCGCTGCGTCCGGCCATGCCTGCCGCCGGTACGAAGGAGAGGCGGTTGACGGCGGCGATTTCCCACTCCAGGGGAAGCTCGAGGGTTATGCGCCAGTCCGTCCGGCTGTAATTGTCGCGTTTGCCGATTACTTCATAATTGTTACCGGAAGAGGCTCCGAAGAGATTTTCGGTGCCGTTTTTGGTGCGGTATTCACCCGAGATACGCAATCCGCCGCTGAAATCTTTCAGGTTACGGATGATTCCGAACCGGGCACCGAGATTCAGATTTGAGGTGGAAGTCAGAGTCAGATTGTTGAAATCGCGGAGTACCTGGCTGATACGGATTCCGGCTGCATGGATTTCACTGCTGAAGTTCCACCGTTTCTCTTCCGCCGGGAGGAACTGCACCCCTCCGGACCAGCCGATACCGCTGTATGCGGTGTTCTGACTGCTGTTTCCCGAGAAGCGGGGGTAGATGCTCCCCAGGCCGGTAAGAGCGTAAGTGCGGATATCGTTCATTGGGTTATAGAAGGTGAGGTCTGCGGTCTGGTTGTAGACTCTCATGCGGACATTTGCTCCAAGACGGTAACCGATAGCCGAAAACAGATAACTTCCTCCGGCCCCGATATGGAGATCCGAGACAATAATCCTGTCGCGCGGGTCGCGGTCGCGGTAATCGATAGTCGCGCGGTAGGAACCGTCAGCTCCCCAGCTCCAGAGACCCCTGACGCCGACGTACATCCCCGAAAACCGATACGATTTCCGCTGGAGATCGCCCCCGACGGAGTCGCCGAGTACATAAGGGCCTACGAGGTCGAAGTCGGCCGAGTTGTTCCAGCGGATATCCCGGATTTTCCCGAAAGAGAACGATGCCGAACCGCTGACGGTGGTAGAAGTAGGAGAGACCCCGGCATTTCCGGCAGGCGATGTGCTTCGTCCGAGACGCTGGTAGGAGGTTGCGCTGACCGACCCGAGCAGATGGCCCGTTCCTTCTTCCACGGGGAGGGCGCCGGCGGCGGCGATGTCCGTCATTCCTGCCCGGAGTTCCGAACGGGAACTGTCGGGCAGGAATGGCTGGAGCGCGGGGTTGTCCCCGCCGGCATTGGCACGGAGCCATGCCGGCAGGAGCATCCCGAGGGTCAGAGGGAGATATTTTACGTCAGTCAACAACATTTTTACCATTGGAGAAAGCGGTAGTCGGTTATGGGGTTATATACGACAGTCAGCGGGCATTGACAAGGGTAAAGTCATCCGCGGAATTGTCGGTGTCCTGAAGAATCACACGACTGTCTGCCGTAGTCACAGCGGTTTTACGGATGAATTTATGGCCGAAGCGGTTAGGGTCGCGGGCTTTGTCGGAGATGGCGGCGAAAGAAGCGTCGACAGCTACGGAGAGGGCGCCGCGCACGAAGCTCTCGTTGTCGCTGAGATTCACACCGTCGATAATCCACTCGTTAGGGATGAGATAAGCGGCGGCTTTGTGCATCTGGGAGCCGAGACTGTTGATGTAGTCGTATTCGCCTTTGTATTCCGCGAGATATTTTTCGGAAGTCATCCCTTCGGGGAATCGGACGATGGCGTAGGAACGGTTGCACTGGTTAGACATAATCCAGATGGTGCGGGAGTAGCAGAACCATTTGTCGAGGTTGGGGACGGCGGGATTGTCGGTATCCATGGCGTGGTCGTCATACCATTCGAAGTCGGCGCCGGTCAGGTCAAGGGCATTGGCCACCTGGGCGCTCCAGTCGATTGCCTGGTCGGCCACGGTGATATATTCGCCGGGATTTACGGGAACATCCTTTCCGGAACCGGGAATAACCCAGACGGTGCCTACGGTGAAGTTTTTGGCGCGGTCGTTGGCAGGGGTCAGAATTTCGTAGTCGTTGGTCTTTGCGTTGACGAAGTCAGATTCCACGATGCCGAGGCCGTCGGCATACTGTACCTTGTCGGAGTTGTTGTAGATGCGGATGAAAGCGTCGCGCACACCTCCGGTTCCGGCGGCGTTGAGGGAGCCGGCGGCGTAGATTTCGCTGATGACCAGTCCGCTCTTGTCATCTTCCGGGTCGTTCTGGTTGCCGCCGGAAATGTTGAACCATTCGGGAGAGATGGTTGAGCTGCCTGTGACGGTCACGGAATTTCCGACGCAGCGCAGGCGCATAGGTTTTTCGTTCCCGTCGCTGAGAGTAATCTTGTAATCGATGACGCCGGTGTAGTCATACAGACCGGCGGGAAGCGACACCGTCCAGGAGGAAGCTGCTGCCTCGGCGGAGGTGTAGGTGGTTACCTCGCGGGTGTTCAGTTCTGTGAAGACCATTGAGACCGATTCCACCGTTTTCTCTCCTTCGACGAATCCTTCGGGATAGATGTTGCTGACCGTCAGGGTAGCGTTCTCCACTTTCGGATCGTCGTTGTCGCTGCAGGAAGAGATTCCGGCGGCAAAGACCGTTGTAACGGCCATGAGAGAGATTCGGGATAATAGCGTGGTAGTTTTCATAAACATAAATATAATATCGTTATAGTTTCAGATTCAGTTCCATACCGAAGTACGGGGATGTATAGCGGCGTCGGGTGATGCCGTGAAGTTCATAATCGGGGGTAATGCTGACGATGCGGTTTACGTAGAGCGCCACCATCAGCCGGTTTCTCAGCAGCTTTTTGGTCGCCTTGAAGTTGAAGGTCGAGGCGGCCGGGACGCGGAGGTCATCGAACGCCGAGGCGGCGTAGCGTCTGACAAGCTGTCCGATATAGGGGTCGGCCTCGGCTTCCGGACTCCAGGGGATGAAATTTCCGTCCAGTCCGACATATCCCATCGGGACGCCGTCCCGGAAAAGCTGCCGCGAGGAGGTGAACCACATATTCTCGAGTGTAAGCGAGAAGTTCAGACCCAGGCGGGGTATATCCGTGTCGAATATGAAGTTGGTGTTGAACGACTGATATACGCTCCCGTCGGGGTCGTTGTACAGGCCGACATATTGCAGTTCTTTGTTGTTGACGATAATCGACGGCTTGTACCAGAGAGGTTCGGAGTTGGAAAGGGTGGTGCGGAACCATGCTCCGGTGACAGTCAGGCGCGTGCGTATGCGGGGAATACGCCGGGATGAGAAGGTGAATTCCACCCCTTCCTTTTTGATGCGGGAAGAGTTCGACGGACGGCTTATCAGGTTCAGACGCTCCTCGGTCGTGTAGGGGAGGAGCGAGGGATCGGGAGCGGAGCCGGAGGCGTCGGGATTGAAGCCGGAGGCATCGTAATTCTTGTACTGATACAGGCGAAGTTCCGGTGCCATACGGAACGCGTCGGTCATGTTTTCCCGGAAATAGGTCACCGAGAGGCGGTTGCCGTTACAGAAAATATCCCCGCGGACCTCCCATTTGAAATTGCGGGCGGCTTTAAGGGAGGGATTGGTCATATCGTCTACGTAGGTGCGGATATTCATTACCCGATACTTCTCGTTGTTGTGGAAGTAGTTCAGCTGTACGAAGTCGGTGTACTTGAAATCGGGATAAAGATATGCCGCGACAGGCATCTTCGTGTGCCAGCCGAATCCCCCGGCTACTTCAAATGTCACTCCCTCGGAAAGAATATTCACCGGCGAGGAAGTATATTTGAGATTGACGCGGGGATCAAAATAAGGGCGGCCGCTAAGATCGTAGTTGCCTGGCAGTCCCAGCAGGATTGTCTGGCGTACACCGGCCTGAATCTGCAGCGTCTGTTCGAGGAACATCATGTCGGTGGTCTGCTCCGCGTATGCTGACAGCTGATTCATCGACGGGACGTCCCGGAAAGGGCGCGGGCGCGAAGTGTTGCCGGCCGTCAGGGGGCGTGTGAGGTCGTAGACGGCCCCGCGGCCGTAGTTCTTCGAGAAGTTCCACTCGGCTCCCGCCTTCAGGATGCTGGAAGTGCCGGCGGCGTTGTAGCGGAATCGGGCGGACGCTTTGGCGTAGGCGGTCACCGGTTTGCCGTAGACATCGTAGTCCGCCAGGTATAGCATCGGCAGGAAACCGACATTGCTCTCTCCGGGCAGAAGAGATACGGGTAGGGGATAGACACGGGATGACGCCACGGTCTTGTTCTGGACAAGATGCTCGTCGGAATAACTCAGTCCGGTGGTTACTGTCAGGTCGTTGAAGAAGCGTCCTCCGAGCGAGCGGAGATTCAGGGCGCCGGTCCACCGCAGCGTGTTGCGGTCCTGGGTATAGTAATCGACAGTATTGTTGATTGTCAGGTCCGGGTCGTTCTTGTCGCGTTCGAAAGTGCCGGAATATCCTAAGGTTGTCGAGAGGGTGGTGGCGAAGCAGCTGGTTTTTAACGAAAAACTGCCCCGGGCCGATATGTTTACTCTCTTGAAGTTGTCGCGGCTGTTGCGCGGGTCGATTCTTGAATCGAGATAATCGGCCGAGAAGTTGAGTGTGTTATCTCCGCCGATGCCTACTCCTTTGCCGACATAAAATAGCTGGCTTTGCATATCGGCCTTGAAACGGGCCTCCAGGCCGCTGACTCCGCGCTTACGCCGGATATTGACGACGCCTGAGGTGACTTCCCCGTATTCTGCCGAGGGGATTCCGCGGACGACTTCTATACTCTCGATGTCGTCGGTGGAGAATGACCGCATATCGACCCCTTTTCCCGTGGAAAGTCTGCCGGAATAGTTGGAGTCGGGGGTGTACTGCATCTCGGCCGAGGTGTTGACGGGCACTCCGTCAAGTATGAAAGAGGTGCCCAGCGAGGAGGTGGCGTAATCCGCCGAGGAGGGATTGACAGCCTGGCGGAGATTTATCAGGTTGGCTTCCCCAAGGCGTGGATCGGAAGAGACATGGCCCGGAAGAAGACTCATGATGTCGGTAAGACTCGAGGGCTGGAGATGGGCCATTGCCTGGCGGTTGATCAGTGAGGAGGATGTAACGCTGCGGCTCTCACGGGCTGTCACCACTACCTCTCCCAGCTGGTGGGTGGCCTTGTCCATGGCATTGCTGATGCTGTCAAGGCGCATGGTAAGGGAATCGGTGAATTCATCCCCTGTCGCGGCAACGGTGTCACGGCCCGGGAGGGTCTCCGGGAAGGTCGCGAAGGCGCTCAGGGCGCCCGCAAGTACTGACAGGGTTATGGCGCTTACCTTTTCCATTACTGCAAAGTTAATGGATTTAATCCGGATAAGCAAATGTAAACTATTGATAGTAAGTAAATTACCAAATATTAGGTATCTGCGGTTGCCTTTCTGGTCTGATTTGACCACATCAAATACTTACTATTAGGTATTGTAAAAACGGCGCCTCCTTGTCAAAGGAAGCGCCGTGGTATAGGGATAAGACGGTTGACTACCGGTTATTGGGCATCATAGATGAGTTCAAAGTCGTCGATATACATTACGGAGGGACCTCCGGTGAAGTAGTCGCCACCTTTGGAGGCGGAGGCTACCAGGATGATGTAGGAGGGCTTGATGTCCGTTCTGCGGTAATCCAGAGGAATCACAACCTCCATCATGTCGCTGTCGGAGTCTGTGAAGACTTTTTCGCCGTATGCGATGATGTGGGGGTTTTCGGTCGTGCGGTCGAACAGCTGCACGGATTTGGTGCGGACGATAACGGGCCAGTAGGTGCCTTCGGCTTCCGGTTTTTTGGAGGCGTCGGTATTATAGAGGTTCGTGTTGTCGTCCATCAGGGCGATATAGATGATACCCTGGTCCATGTCCCCCTTGGAGAGGCCCGACTGGTTATTGGAGCCGACGCGATCGACAGGCTGGGGGGTGTATTTTACCCAGCAGCGCAGCGCCGTGGGGCGTGCTTTGAAAGGACGTCCCCATCCGAGTTCACCGTCGGTGCCGTTGGTCTGGAGGTACTGGCCGGCAAAAAGGTTACCGGCGGCGAATTTGCCGATTCCTGCAAAACCTACAAACTGGCTTTCCAGCTTGACGGAGGAGCTGCCGGAATGTTTTATATCCGTGGCCTGGGTAGTGACGTTCTTCTTCATTGTGATGGAGCCGTGGTTACCCGAATCCCAGAAATAATTTTTTGGGTCTGCGGAAGGCATGACGGCGCCGTCGGAATATTCACTCCACTCCTCGAAACCGGCGTTGGGCAGCTGAGGTTCGCCGTCGGTGGTGAATTCCTGGATATCGGCGGATTCAAAACCGTCGCAGTAGGCCGTGGCCTCGTAGGTGGTCGCGGGTTCCAGGCCGGTAAGTTTCACTGTAAAGGTGTCTCCGGCGGCGCGGCTGCTGATGGCGGAAGCGCCGTCCGCGGCAACTTTGGTCCACTGCTGGGTACCTTTGACGCGGTACTGGATACCATAGTTGACGGCGTCGTCGCGGAGGACGGTTCCGGTCAGGAGTGCCGAGCGGGAAGTGATATCCACCGATTCTTGGTCGATTTCGGGAAGCAGTACTTTGGCATTGGTGGGCATTATCTTCAGTACGGCCGAAGCGGTGCGTCCGTTGGCGTCGGTGGCGATGACGGTCACTGAATAAGATCCTTCGGGAAGACTGTTGAGGAACTGGGTCTCGAAGTTTATCTTCATCTCGGTGAAGTCGCTGTCATCGTGCTGGAAGTATTCGAAGTTGATTCCGGCGTTGTTGATGACGGTCTTGACGTCGTCGGTCATTCCGAAGATTTCAAAGTCGGACCCGTTGAGACCGGCGATATGCGAGAGGGCATCGCCGCGCAGTTCCACACTTGTAAGTCTGGTGGCCGAGGCTATCCAGAGTGAGCGGCGGGGAAGGTCGCCGACAGTGCCGGAGACAGGCTGGGCGATATCGAAGTTGATGCCGCGGACAGAGGGGGGAGCGGTGATGCTTATTTCATCTTCGCATTCCACTTCCGATTCATCGACTTCTATGGTAATCCATGCCCCGCCGAATTCCTCTTCAGCCTGGTCGTGGTGCTTGACTATCAGATGATACTCGGTGGCGGGTTTGATGTCGGGAATACGCTGTTCGTAGGTGAAGCTCTGGCCGTTGGAGGCGAGCTTACCCGTCAGGGTGCAGACAAGTTCTTTGGAACGTGAGTTGGCCATGTAATAACCTTTGGTACCGGCGGGAGTTTCCGTGGTGAAGGTCAGGGATCCGTTGCGGGTACCGGTCTTCTTGTCGTGGCCTACCTCCAGGGAAATGTCGTCGAGTAGCGCCTTGACCTCATCCTGGAACTCTACCGAGACCAGTGTGTTGGCGATTTTGCAGACAAGCTCCACCTGGGTGGCGTTCCCCTTGCGGATGGTGAACTCCTCGCGCCCCTTGAAATAACGGGCATCCCAGGAGGCCGACACGGAGTCGCCGGCCCATGCCTCGGCCACATAGTTGCCCGACAGGAGTTTGATTCCGGCGGCCGGAACCTCGTTGAAGCTGTTGTATTTATAGACGGCGCCTCCGGCGTTGGAAATCCAGATTGTGGTCTTGGACGCCAGTTCGTCATTTGTCTCTCCGGCGCGGCTTACGACCTTTACATCCGAGTTGACGGTGGCCTTCAGCATCAGACGTCCTTCGCCGTCACCTTCTCTAGCGGGCTGAAAGTCATCCGTGCAGGCCGAGAGGGCCGCGAGCGCCAGGACCGACGCGCAGTAGCTGATATATTTTTTCATTGCTTGGTTCTCCTCTCTTTTTATGACTGGAACTTAAGTTCGATAATGCGTTCAAGCCCTTTCTGGTCCGTGACCGTGAGTCTGAACTTGTGGAGTTCTCCGGGATAGATGTTCAGCAGCGGCACGAACGGAGCGATGTCGAACGTTACCGAATGGCTGCCGATTACCTCGTCACCGACCGGGAAATGGAACGAATTGCTCAGGGCGTCGGCCAGGTTGCCGGGATAGGCCAGGTCGAAGGAGTTGGACAGCCCCACTCCTTCAAGCATTTCCTTATTGAGCGACTCGGAGATGATGTCTACTTTCAGGTTTGCCATACCGTTGAGCGAATTGATGATGACGGCAGCGGGTTTGGAACCATCACTGGGATACTGGGTGGCGTCGTTGACATTGTCGAAATTGTTGTCGATGCCGTTGGTCTCGAAAGTGATAGCCTTGAGCGGATCAAGCGTCGGGTCGTCGGGATTGTCCGGATTGTCCGGATTATCGGGATTGTCCGGGTCATCATCGTCAAAGTCCTCGTCGCCGGGGCGTCCGGAATCGTCAAGATTGTCTTCGACCCAGGGATAGTCGGTTTCGATGGGGGCATCCTCGATAACTTCGGTATCTACGGTGATTCCGCGGCCGTCATTGGTAATCCAGCCCAGTTCTTCGGGGGGAAGAGTGGGATTGGAGGTCAGACCGATGGTGATGTTGCGGTGCTGCCCTTTGGCCACGTTGTCAATCAGCTTGGTAAACTTCTCGGTCTTGCCGTTGATGGATGCCGAGAAGTCCAGGCGGAGAGTCGAGAGGTCGGCCAGCGCCTCGAAATATCCCGAACGGGTTTCCGAGGGAGTGAAGGTCAGGGAATGATTCCCCTCAACGGAGGTGATTTTGGCTTCCACGGCATCCTTGTCGTCGACGGCCTTAAGAAGTTCGTCGGTGAACTTGATGCTGACGCGGATATTGGAGAGCTTGCAGACCACGGTCTCAACGTCGGTAACAGTCCCGGCGGTGATGGTGAAAGGCTGTTCTCCCTCGTAGTACGGGGCGTTCCATGCGGCCGGTTCCACTTCGTGGGAACGCACTTTCACTACATAGCTTCCGGCTTCGAAAGTAGGGAGAGAGGGCATAGTGGCGTATGTCCAGCGGTTGATTTCGCGGCCATTGGGCTGCTCTACGGTGACGATGAAGTTGTCAAGCACGATGGATGCGCGGGAGAAGGCGCGTATCGCCGGGGCGCTCTGCGGCTTGTCGCCGTTTTTCCCGGCGCTGGATTTGTCGGTGACAATGTTTTCGGCCCCGTCAACCTCCACGCCAATCGTGGACGTGCGGAGCTGCCCCTGACCCTTCTCCTGAGGATTATAGTCGTCAGAGCATCCCGACAGCCCGGTCAGCGCGGCGGCTGACAGGATGATTGAAAATATTTTGGTATTCATTATGATGCTGTTTTGGCGAGAAGATTAGAAATTGAGTTGGATATCGTCGATGTAGAGTGACGAACCTGTATATCGTCCATCCGACAGATTCCACATTCCGGGAATATCCATATTGTTTTTATTGATTTCCAGACACGCGGCGTTATCGCAGGAAATAAAGCCTAACTGCAGAGTGGTTGCTTTGGCTGAGGCAGAGGTATATTGTGAAACCAGGTCGAGAGTTACCTTCTGGTATGTACCGATGGCAGTCAGCCTGTATTCAGCCGAGGCTATTACGTTGCCCGATGCATCGAGAACTTTTGCAAAAGCCTTTCCGTAGTCCGCCGAGTTCTTTGCTCTGTATTTATAGTAGAATTCTATACTCCTGGGACGGGAATTATATCCGATACCGTAGACGGGAGACTGGGACGCGGCGTCGTAGTGTCCCAGGTAGAGCTGTCCGGCGTCAAGATGTTTGCATCTCCATCCGGAGCCTCCAAAGGCGGGAGCTGTGTTGTCGCCCCATCCTACGGTTTCTATAATCGCGGCTTTCTGGCCGGAATTAGCGTCGGTTGTCCCTCTGGTCCCCGAGAAATTGCCGTATGCGCATCCCTGATAGGTTCCGGAGGAACTGGAAGTGGTTTTCAGATTCATCGTTCCCCAGACTGTGTTTTCGGATGTCCCGGGATAATCTCTTGTCCAGTAACAGGTTCCGGCGTATTTTTTGTCACCGGTCACAGACAGCCAGTCTTCCATTCCCGCATTATACAAAGGAACGTTGGCTTCGGTAGTGAACGAAGTGGTTTTAGAGATAGTACCATTGCAGTTGGCGCGGACCGTATAGGTTGTTCCCGCAGAGAGGTTGCCCAGGATATAACGGTTGCCTGATTCTTTAGCGGCTGTTGCGGCGCTCCAGGTTTTGCCGTTGTCGGTGGAAAGTTCAAAAGTGACGTTTTCCGGTTCTTCGGCAGAACGGGCGCGGCGGTGGGCAGGATTAGGTTCGGGCGTGTAGACCACATCGGCGGCAGCCTGCCAGGCGAACACCCCTGTCTCCGGAACATTAAGGGAATAGGGATTATAGGAGTGCTGCACGGTGACGGTCAGCTGGAGGTTGCCGATTGTAAGGCGCAGGGGAATATCCTGGTCGGTTGAGGGCACAGTCATCACCACGCGGTAGACTCCCGTTTCGCCGGCGACAGCTTCCTTGACTGTGACTGGAATGGTTTCCCAGGTGCCGCGTTCGTTCTTGGTCTCGATGACAAGGGGAGTGATATCGTTGCCGTTGAAGTCGAGGTACATCTCCAGTTCAGTCTGGAATTCCTCAAGGGTGGAAACCCGGTTGACGGCCAGGGTCATCAGGGAGGTGACTGCTGAGAAACCGATTTCCTTTTCAGCCACACGGGAATTTTTGTCGCGTACCTGGAGGGAGAAAGTGCTGGTGTTGTCGACTCCTTCAAGATGGCGGATATTGGCCAGTACATCGGTGAAGTCAACTACGGCCATCCGTTCCGGTCGTGCCATACCACCGGTTCTGAGGCCCATACGCTCCATAAGGGCAATAGTGGCGGCATCGCCGCTGGTCAGGTCGATTTCTTTCGGCCATCCCTGGGATTCGAGATAGACTGACTGCGTGGTCAGGATTACAGACTGGATTCCGGCCTGCGCGGAGGCTATGATTCTCGGCTTGCGGCCGGAGGGCTGTCCGTCAAGGACAGCGATGACTTCTCCGTCGGTGAAACCTTCCGCGTTGATTTTGGGAGCCGGAGCATTGAGGATAGCATCGCTAAGGTCGATTTCGACATCTTCCTGATTGACCGCTTCGTCATACGTCAGCACCAGCACTCCGTCTCCGACCTCCCCGCCGTTGACGTCGAAGCGGAGCAGATAGCTATGACGGGCTTCGGCGGTGAAACTTTTGGGCTGGAGGGTGGCACGGGTGCCGTTGCGTTTTTCAATCTCAATCGTGGCGGTGATTTCGCCGGGATACATATAAAGTGACTGCGAAGCGTCGGTGTAGGCAAGTTCGTTGCCGAGCGATGAATGGAGGGTGAGGGAGTAGGAGGCGAAATATGCCTTGAACGCGTCGGAGAATTCCACGCGGACCATAGAGTTGCCCAGACGGGCGGTACAGCTGACCGGTGTAGTCCGGTTCTCGAACACTTCCACGGGGGAGGAACCGAAATAGTAAGGCTTGCCGTATCCCTCCTGTGTTATATCGCCGTAGGATGCTTCGAGATCATACTTTCCCACGGGAACCTGGACGGGATCGGTGAACGAACCTGCGGTTCCGAGGTCACGGGTAAAATCTCCGTTTTGGGAGATAAGTTTCAGCGTCAGGTCGGAAGCTGATACTGACTGGGCGTCCGCACGCGAAGAGGGTGCCGCACCGGCCGCCGTCGATTTCGAGGAAATGACTTCCTTGTTTAGGTCGACAGAGACTAAGATGCTTCCATCCGTGTCGGTTGTCGGAGAATAATTGTCGCTGCAGGAAACCATCGTGGCCGAAAGCCCCAGGCAACCGGCAACGCCAAGCGCTCCGATTAGAAGTTTTGTCTTCATACCTTAATTTATATAAATACTATAATTGAATTGTAAATTGAATTGCAGTCCAATATACAGAAATGATGCTTTTGTCAGACACTTGATTTTCTGTTTTTCCAAGAAAAACAAGAGATATATCATTGACAAACCGATACTTCTATGCAATTTCGCCACAAATGTACGCAAAATTCATTAAACGAAGTTAATTTTTCTCTTAAAAAATATCAGAATGTGTGTTTATTGCCATTGAATTGGAGAAAAAGGCAAAAACAATGACGGTGTGCCAAGATTTTTGACACACCGCCGTTGAATTCAGATTCCCCTGGTGGGGGATATGGTGTCAGGAATTTGACTGTCAGCGGACGATAACTTTGGAGACAGTGTTGCCCTGGCGGCGGATATAAAGGCCGGGGGCTACGTCGCCGATAACACGCTGACCGTTGAGGTTGTAGTATTCGGCGGGAGCGTCGGTGCTGTCAGCCTCGACATCCAGGATGCCGGCAACTTCTCCGGTGAAGGTAACGATGATGGGAATATTGTTCCACATTACCTGGATGTTGAAGTTGGCTTTGCCGGCGGCGTCGGTGGTACCGGTCAGATTGACGTCGGCGATAATCTGTCCTTCGTAGAGGCTCATGTTCTTTACTTCACCGGTGTAGGTGGTGATGCCGTTGTTCTCGGAAGCGTTGACGCCGGGAACCACGATATCCCCCAGGTCTACCGGGCCGTCTCCCAGGTCGAGAGAGAAGTGGGGCAGAGTGATGGTGTAGACATTCTCAGCCGTGGGAGTCATGTTGATTGTGGCGGGTTGGTTCTGGGCGATGGGTGCGCCGAGCATTTCGATGGTAAGATAGCCGCTGATGGTTATCCCTTCGGCAGATTCCTTGCAGGTGATGGTGTAGACGTGTTCGGTCTTGCCGTCGGCGTCTGCGCCGTTGGGGTTGGATACCGTGATGGTGACCGTGTTCCCCTCGACGGCTACTTTCGCCGTGGCTGAACCCCCTTCGCCAAGCAGGATGGCCTCAACCTGGTCAGCCGCGGGTACCGCGCCGGTGAATTCATAAGCGTAGGTGTCGGGAGCGAAATCCTTTACGGCTACTCCGCCGATGTTCACTCCCTCAAGACGGGAATAATAGAGGAAGCGGACATTGTCGACGGTCAGGGAGTTGCCCGAGATGATGTTGTCGCTGTCGAAATAGTCATTGGCGGAAAGGACAACGTTGATTTTAGCCGGAGTGGAGGAGGTCAGGTAGTGGATGGGAAGAGTATAGGATGTCCAGTCTGCGGCTCCCGTCTCGATATACTGCAGGGAGTTGGCGATAAGTTCGGCATCGTCGCTCTTGGTGACGGCGCCCCCCTGAGCGGTCTCTATCCCGAGGATATTGCGGTCGCGGTCGATCATGGTGACTGCGACAGTCTGGGTCGACATGGAGTTGTTGGCGGGAACTTCGGCCTGGCTCCAGGAGCCTTTCCAGGCATAGACAAGCGCCGTAGCTTTCTGAAGTTCCTGGCCTTCACCTGCCTCGAGCTTGTAGTCGAACGCAAGTGCGTCGGGACGCTTGGTGAAATCCAGACCTCCGAAGACGCCGCCGTCCTTGTTGAGGGGCATGAAACCTACCGAGAAATCAAGGGTGTTAGTGGCCCAGGAAGTACCAAGAGAGACATAGGCGGGTACAATCTGAGTAGCCATGAAGGGGTTGGGATTGTTGGTCAGCCGGAGGGCTTTGGCGGAGTTGCATCCTTCTGTCTCGAATCCGACGACTGTGGAGCCGAGTGCGCCGAACCCCTCACCATACTCCGGGTCAAGTTCGGACACTACTCCCAGCACGTTGGAGACTATCCATCCCTGCGGAGTGTTTACGTTGGCTGCCGGCTCATTTTCCTTTCATACGGTCAAGGGGGGCATTCATGGAGAGACTTGTTCCGGAAACGCTGTTCCAGGGTGTCGATACGGTCCATTCCCCTTCAAAACCTACGTTGGGGAGCTGCTGGGCGTTGGCCGACATGGCGGCTACCCCGCAGAGGGCCATTGCTTTTTTCATTCAGGGCGGGGGACGCCGCCGTGACGGCGAGGGGCTCCCGGTTTTTTGCCGGATGGATTCCTCCGGTGGTTATTGCCTCGTCCGCGGTTGTTTCTTTTTGCGCGGTTTTCCCCATTGCCGGAATTTGCGGCGCCGGAGGTGGCGCCGAGGTTGTCGGCGGAGGCCGGTCCATTGGAAGAGTCGCGGCGCGGACGGCCGGAATTCTGACGGCGTGCCGAGGATGAGGGTCGGTTCTGAGCCGGACGGTTCTGGGCCGGAATTTCTATTTTCAGAGTAGATTCAACCCGGGAGAAGGCGCGCCGGTCACGCGGACCTACCAAAGTGACCGCCTCGCCGTCGGCATTGGCGCGGGCTGTGCGCCCCACGCGGTGGACGTAGTCTTCCGGTTCGCGGGGAACATCGTAGTTTATTACCAGCATTACCTCGTCTATATCGATTCCGCGGGCCAGCAGGTCGGTGGCGACAATTACCTCGATCCGTCCGCTGCGGAAGCCGCGGATGGTCTCGTCGCGCTGTTGCTGGTCAAGGTCGGAGTGGATTTCAGCCGCTTTGATTCCGGCGCGTCGAAGGGTGCGCGCCAGGTCGCGGACTCCGTGTTTGGAAGCGGCGAAAACTATTACGCGCTGTCCGCGGCGCCCCTTGAGCATATCGATAAGCAGAGATTCTTTCTGGTCTTCGTTGCAGAAGATAGCCGACTGGGCGATTTTCTCCACCGGACGCGAGGGAGCGATTTTCACCTCTACGGGGTCGCGGAGAATCGACTGGGCCAGTTTGCGGATTTTCGGAGGCATCGTGGCGGAGAAGAGGAGGGTCTGGCGCTCCTGCGGCAGCAGACGGGCGATGGCCATAATGTCATCATAGAATCCCATATCGAGCATACGGTCGGCCTCGTCGAGAACGAAGTATCGCACTTTGGAAAGGTCTATGCCTCCCATCTGGAGGAGGGCCTGGAGGCGTCCGGGCGTGGCGATGACAACATCGGCTCCCTCGCGCATCCCTTTCTGCTGACGGGCGAATCCGGCGCCGTCGGTTCCGCCGTAGACGGCGATGCTGGACAGAGGCAGGTAGTAGCTGAATCCGTCCATCTGGCGCTCGATCTGCTGGGCGAGTTCCCGTGTGGGCGCCATGATTATACAATTGACAAAGCCGTCGGCTTCAGGCACTTCCGCCAGGAGATCTATCACCGGCAGAAGATATGCGGCCGTCTTTCCCGTACCGGTCTGGGCGATGGCTATAAGGTCGTGACGGTCAAGGACAACGGGGATTGCTTTTTCCTGAATCGGAGTACATTCCTCGAAGTGCATTGCATAAAGAGCGTCAAGCAAATCGTCACTTAAATCAAAGTCTTCGAATAACATGGCTGCAAAGGTACGAATTTTTTACGGAAATATTACAGGATGTTATAATAAATGTAACGCTCCGGCGTTTATGAGTTAGAGCCAATGTGGGCCGCCAGATCGATGGGCAACCTGTCCGCAATCCTTGGCCGATTATGCTTAAAGTGATTTTAATCAATTATTTATCATATTAGAACATGAAGAAAGGACTTTTATCGCTGGCTCTTCTTCTTGGTGCGTCGGCGCTGATGCAGGCCAAAGGGAAGGAGGATCCGGTATTGATGACTGTGGGGGGCAAGCCCGTCACTCTCAGTGAGTTCGAGTATCTTTATCACAAAAACAACGCCCAGCAGTCTACCCCTCAGGCGATTGAAGAATACCTGAAACTGTTTATCCCTTACCGTCAGAAAGTGGCCGCCGCCGAGGAGCTTGGTCTTGACCGCACGGAGACTTTCCGCAATGAATTCGACACCTACCGCCGCGATCTGTCCGCCCCTTATCTTGTGGATCAGGCCGTGGAAGACAGCATCCTGGCCGCTCAGTACGACAGGATGAAAGAGGAGGTTGACGTAAGCCATATCATGCTTTTCTTCCAGTCGCCCGACATGACGATGGAGCGCAAGCGTGAACTGATGGATTCCCTCCATACCTGTCTGGACCGTGGAGAGAATTTCGATTCCCTCGCCGTCAGATATTCGGCCGACAGGCAGTCTGCCACCCGTGGAGGCCGGATGGGTTATATCCTTGCCAACCGTTATCCCGCAGCTTTCGAGGAGGCCGCCTACACCGTCCCCGTCGGAGAATATTCCGATGTTATCGCCTCGCCGGTCGGTTTCCATATCGTTAAGGTGAACGCCCGTCGTCCGGCCCGCGGACAGGTGCTGGCCGAGCATATCCTCCGTCTTACCCGCGGTAAGACTCCCCAGGAGGTTGAGGCCCAGAAAGCATATATCGACTCCTTGTATACTATGGTATCAAACGGAGCCAGCTTCGAGGCTGTCGCCGCCGAGAATTCCGAAGACCCCGGCTCGGCTGCCCAGGGAGGCAAACTTCCCTGGTTCGGAGTGGGGCAGATGGTGCCTGAGTTCGAAGACATGGCTTTCTCGCTCAAGGACGGCGAGATTTCCAAGCCTTTCGCTACGGCCTATGGTTATCATATCATCAAGCGTCTTGAAAGCAAAGGTATCGACTCTTTCGAGAACGTCAAGGCAAATATCAAGAATGCTATTTCCCGCGATGAACGCGGTCAGCTTCCCGCCAAGCGTCGTCTTCAGCAGCTTCGGAAACAGTACGGCGCCAAAGCCGATGCCAAGGCTCTTGCGAAGCTGAAACAGCAGATTCTGGCCAACGGAGGCGTTGATTCCGCCATGATGGTGTCGATGGTGAATTCGGATGTCACCGTAGCCCGTATCGGCAAGGAGAAACTTCCTCTGTCGGAGGTTATGTCCGAGGAACTCACAAACGGTTTCGCCGGAACACCCGAGCTGCAGGCCGCCCAGCTGGAGCAGGCCGTGGAACGTCATCTCGATGCTGTGACCATCGAAACCAAGCGCGATGCGCTGATGGCCGAGGAACCGGATTACCGCAACCTCGTCAACGAATACCGCGACGGTATGCTCATGTTCGAGATTCAGGACCGTAACGTATGGTCGAAGGCTAAGGATGACAAGGCCGGCCTGGAGAAGTTCTTCAACGAACGGCGCGACAATTACAAATGGGACGCTCCCCGCTTCAAATCGCGCATTATCTTCACTACTTCCGACTCCCTGCTGACCCAGATCAACGATTATCTGAAAGCCAATCCGGTCAGCGCCGACTCCCTGGCCACGACTCTCAAGAAACAGTTCGGCCGCGACGTCAAGGTTGAGCGCGTACTGGCTGCCAAAGGGGAGAACCCCATCACCGATTACCTCGGTTTCGGCGGCGAGAAGCCCGCGCCCCAGGGACGCTGGATTGCCTACGAGGCCTGGGAACCCAAGGTTATCGAACAGCCCGAGGAGGCTCTGGATGTCCGCGGCGTAGTCATCTCCGACTATCAGGATTATCTGCTCAACCAGTGGCTTGAGGAACTCGCCCGGAAATATCCCGCCGAAGTAGACCGCAAGGTGCTTTCCAAAGCGAAATAAATCCCGGAAATACAAGACCGTTCAGAATCCCGGATTCCGTCAGTTCAGGGCGGATTCCGGGATTTTTATGTCGATGAGGGAAATCTCTCCGGCAGCCAGAACTATTATGAAAGGGGGATGTTAATATTTAAAAACTATTCGGATCGTTTAACTTTTGACTATTGTTTATGGAAACAAAGAGTGTGATTACATCCTCGCTGATTATACTTGCCGTGGGGATACTGTTGCTGTTCCTTCAGTCGACAGCTCTGAGCATAGTGATTCTTGTCATTGGACTTCTGTTGATTGCCGCCGCCGGTATCGGATTCTATTTCGACTACTCCGGAGCGAAACAGGCCGGTCAGTCCGTCTCTGTTTTTTCCATGATAAGCCTTATAGTAAGCCTGGCGGCTGGATTGTGGATGGTGTTCGCGCCGGCCTCGGCCGCTTCACTGCTTGTCTACGTGATAGCTATCGGCCTGATACTCGGCGGAGTGCTGCATATCGCCAACATGATGACCGGTTTCGGCCCGATACGACTGCCAGGATATTTCTACATCGTGCCGCTTCTGCTGGTCATCTGCGGAATCGTGGTGCTGATTATCGGCGCTGAACGCACGAAAGACTGTATAGTGCTTATCTGCGGAATTTCGCTGATTGTCTATGCCGTGTCCACGTTGCTTGAAGTGGCTTCCTACAAGCGTCTGCTCAAGCAATAGAGCCGCCAGGAAGGTCGCCGGCGGAGAGGGTTTCACCGACAGTCGGAAGGAATAAAATGGTGATGGCCGGAACACTCATGGACCGTGTGGTCTACGATAAGGTGGCGTCCGGCCATCCCTCCGATTACACTCATCTCATGGGAGACAAGAATAATAGTTTTTTCGGCCGCAAGCTGGCGGACGATGTCGTAGAGCCGTTCTTCAAACCGCTTGTCGAGGTAGCTGAGAGGTTCGTCCAACACCAGGATTTCCGGCGATGAAATCAGGGCGCGTCCCAGCAGGGCGCGTTGCAGCTGACCTCCCGACAGTTCCCCGATGGACTGGCGGGCGTGGGAGGAGAGTTCCATCAGTTCGATTATCTCCCGGATTTTCTCATCTTTCTCTTCGCGGGGAAGTCCTTTGGCTCCGATAAGTCCGGAGGCCACTACCTCCATGACTGTAATCGGAAACCGGGAATCAATCATGTTCTTCTGGGGAAGATAGCCTATCGGAAGCCGGTCGGCAGCCATCCCCTCCGGATCAAAATAGGTGACGGTTCCTGTCGTAGGGGTAAGCAGCCGCAGGATAATCCTCAGCAGGGTTGTCTTTCCCCCGCCGTTGGGACCGGTAATCGCTATGAAATCGTTGCGGTGGATGTCAAGACAGATGTCACGGAGAATGGTCCGGTTTTCCCGGACCATATTTATGTCGCGCAGGCCGATAAGGACCTGTTTCTGCGCCGATGGGACTGGGTTGGGAGCCGGAGTCTGGTTCATGTCGTTTTCAGTTGGCCGGGTTTGTCAGAGCGTCGGTTGCTTCTCTCAGGGTGGTTTCTATATCAGCTGAGAGAGGGGAGAGGCTGACCGGGCGCAGCCCCGTAGCGGCGGTGACAGCCTCGCTCTGACGGCTGTCCATTTCCTGCTGATAGAAAAATACCAGAGCGTCGCGGGCGGCCGCAGTCTCGAGGCGCTGGCGCAGATCGGTAGCCGAGGATTCTTTATGCTCGTGGCCGACGGCAATCTGGTCCAGACCGTAGTCCCGGGCGAAATAACTCAGCGACGGGTGCCAGACAAGAAAGGATTTGCCGCGGAGGGGAGCCAGGTTTGCCGCAGTGACCCTGTCGAGGGAATCGAGCCTGGCGTCAAGTCTTTCAAAGCGTTGCTGAAAACGGTCGGCGGCGCGGGGATTCACTTCCACAAGCGCTGTGAGCGTAGCGGCTGCCATCTTGCGGGCGTTCCGGTAAGAACCCCAGATATGGGGGTCTGCCTCGTCGTGGCCGTGGGTTCCGAGAATAAGGTCGATGCTTTCAGATAGCCGGAGAGTGGCGATGTCAGGATTCTCATCGGAAAGGGTGCGGGCAACTTTGTCTTCAAAGAGGAGGAGCCCCACGGTGATGAACAATGAGCCGTCTGAAGCCTTGCGAAGACTGGCTACCGAAGGTTCGAATGTTTCCGGATCAGCTCCTGCGGGAGCCATACATATAACCCGGACATCGTCTCCACCGATTTCGCGGGCGAAATATTCCAGGGGGGGAATGCTCGCTATTACCAGCGGGGTCTCTGAACGGCCGATGTCCCGTTTTTTGCTGCAGAAGTTAAAGAGAAGGGGAAGCGCCAGGGCTATCACCACATACAGAAATGCAGCCGGTTTTCTTGTCAGAATGGAGCGCATATTGCTGGTCTTGTCCGTATTACTGATTATAGACGACGGTATGAAGAATCAGAACAAAGGCGGTTCGGTCGGGAATCTCACCGGAGGACATGAGCATCATCGGCACTTCCGGAAGATCCTGCCGGTAGGGGGGCTGCCAGTATGGAAAATCCTCATGTGCGGTCAGGCCGCAGCGTTCATAGAAACGTACTCTCCGCTCTGCTTCCGTAGAGGTCTCGGGAAGCTCCACTTCCAGGACAAGTGGTTTTGCAGGATCGGTCCGGGAAGCAAACCCGATCATCTCTTTGACAGCTTCAGCTCCCAGTCCGGCACCCCGCAGCGACGGAAGTATGGCAAAATGCTCGCAGTAGAGGGCCATCGGGAGGTTCCATAAGGTTGCAAAACCGACAGTTTCGTTTTTATGTTTTAAAACATAAAAATTAAAAATCCGGTCGCCCCTGTCAATGCGGGCTACAATGTCTTCCCAGGGACGGCGCTCCTCAACGGGGAATGATGAGAGATATAAATCCTTGATTATTAATGGTATATTTTTGCTATCTTCGATTTTTTCAAATTCAATCGCCATAATTAACACAGTTGAATGTTTCTACAAAATTACGAAAACTTTTGTAAATCCTCATTATTCCAACGTCCGTAATGTGAAATTGTTGATGAATATTTTTTGCATTTAAAATTTTTATTAATAACTTTGTGTCAGAATGGGGTTGAAAAAGTTTAAGAGGAATAAAAATTCTCACTATAATTAGGCCCGATTTACTGATGATAGAAAAATTAAACTTAACCGATAAACAACATGGCTCGATTACAAATTGACAAACTCGACACCAAGATCCTCCAGATGTTGGTTGACAATGGCCGAAAGCCGTTCCTGGAAATTGCCCGTGAATGTGGCGTCAGCGGCGCCGCTATCCATCAGCGTATCGCCAAACTCCAGGCCACGAATATCCTCGAAGGCTCGCGTGCATTGATTAAGCCCACCACACTCGGCTACGACACCTGTGCTTTCGTGGGAATCTATCTTAAGGAAGCGGCGTCGTTCGATGAAATCATCAGCAAGCTCAAGACCGTGCCGGAAGTCACTGAAGTGCATTTTACAACCGGGTCCTACGATATGCTGGTGAAAATATACGCCCGTGACAACGAGCATCTTCTCCACCTCATCCATGACAAGCTGCAGCCCATGGGGCTGCTGCGCACCGAGACTATTGTCTCTTTCCGCGAGGTATTCTCCCGCGCCCTTCCCGTAGAGAACAAGGAATAATCCTTGTCAATCCGAGTCATACGGACTTGTTCCCGCACACCATCTGAAAATCACAGTATCCTGACATCAGGGAATATACAATGGACGCTTCTCCGGTTTTTCCTTTAAATTGCCGGTGAAGCGTCTGTCGTTTTATGCGGTGTCTTATGCGGTGTCGGGAGGTGGAGGAAAAAGGGTTATACGGATAACGAAAGGCTCCGGATCTCCCGCTGGAGAAGAGTGAGGAACCGGGCGGCGTGGGCTCCGTCCATCTGGGTATGATGGAACTGAAAGGAAACGGTCAGGAGGGTCCGGAACCAGTCCCTTCGATAGCGCCCCCATATCAGGAATGGGTTATTGAAGAGTCCGCTGAACATACCTACGGCACCGTCGATTTCATACCGGGCCAGGGCAGAGGTTCCGATTACCATGCTTTCCGGCAGGTCATGGTTGCGGCAGGAACCGGCCGCCTCGCGGGTAAGCTCCAGGTATGCGGCGTTGAAGACCGCAATATCGAAAGAAAAAGGGATGTCGCAAGAACTGATTTCTCCCTGACTGTTGGCCACGATTGTGTTGACGGCCAGGGTGTCGTACCGGACAAGGCGTCCGTCGACGGGAAGCATATAAAATTCTTTTATCCGGGAGGCGGCTTTGCCGATACACCAGCACATCAGCATATTGAATTTGAGACCATGCCGTCGACTCAGACGTACAAGACGGCTGACATCCAGAGTCTTGAAAAAAGTGACCATAGGCATAGGTGCTTTCATCCACATCTGAAAGGCGTAGGCGCGGGAGGTGTCGGCGGGATTTACTTCTTCCATTTTTTCCGCAAAGTTACCGCAATTAGGTTGCTTGCGATAGAATAAAAGAGACATTATCCCTGGGGATGATGCAAGCAGATTGTTGCGGCGTATATGGGTTACGGGAAAGATAGGGGAGATGTATATAAATCGGAATATGGTGTCTGCTGTTCGATAAGCCGTCGGGGTGTCAGGCCGCTGAATTGCCTGAATTCGCGTATGAAATGCGACTGGTCGGCGTATCCGGCGGCGCAGGCGATACCGACATAATCTCTTGAACCGAGTTGCATCATCCTGAGTGTCTGCTGGAAACGGGCGATTCGTGCATATTCTTTCGGATTCATACCTACATATTCCCGGAACAGACGTTCAAACTGTTTCCTGCTAAGAGATACGTCCCCGGCGAGGTTGCCGACAGAGACCGAGGGGTTATGAAGCAATTGCCTGACTGCGTACCCGATGCGTCCGAGATTCTGCGGTTTGCGAATCTTGGCGATGAGCCATTGTTCCAGCAATCCGACAGCCGTTGATGCATCCGGACTATCGGATATACGAACTGCCAGGTCGTTTAAATGCCTGTTACCGATGTCATTCCACGAAATCTCCATATTATAGAATTCGGATGGCGGTGTGTCGGTGAAAATCCCGATTGTATGGGGATAGAACAGTGCGACAATCATTTCCAGGTCATCCGTATTTTCCACATGAGCCGGGAAATTTACCTGTCCGCTGATTGTGAATCGGCTTTGGCGCGTGCCGAGTTCCGGTATAAAGAGCGGCGACTTTCGGTGAAAGATAATCTGCGGGCATCCGATAGGAAAAGTCAGCTGACGGCATGGTCCGTCAGCTGTCAATACATAATAATACCGGACATACTCCTTCAAAGCGTCGCAGGGAGTAAAGAACCTTGTGCCGGATGCCTGCATTCGAAAGTTGTCGTAGCTGTTTGTCATTGATTATAATACGACGAAACCACCTCTGCACGGGGAGAAGTGGTTTCGTTGCGAATCTGTTGGTGTATGACGGATTTTTACATCATGCCGCCCATGCCACCCATACCGCCCATGGCGCCGGGGTTAGGCATTGCGGGGGTGTCTTCCTTCTTGTCGGCGATCACACACTCGGTGGTGAGGAACATACCGGCGATGGAGGCGGCGTTTTCGAGAGCCACACGGGTTACCTTTGCGGGGTCGATTACGCCGGCGGCCATCAGGTTCTCATACTGGTCGGTACGGGCGTTGTAACCGAAGTCGGCGTTACCGTCCTTGACTTTCTGGACAACTACGGCACCTTCCACTCCGGCGTTGGCTACAATCTGACGGAGGGGTTCCTCGATGGCGCGGAGAACGATATGGATACCGGTATCCTCGTCATCGTTGGAGCCGCGGAGACCTTCGGCGTTCTTCATTGCGCGGATGTAAGCCACACCTCCGCCGGGGACGATACCTTCGGCGATGGCTGCGCGGGTTGCCGAGAGGGCATCGTCGACGCGGTCTTTCTTTTCTTTCATCTCCACTTCGGAGGGGGCGCCGATATGCAGCACGGCTACACCGCCGGCGAGCTTGGCCAGGCGTTCCTGGAGTTTCTCGCGGTCATAGTCGCTCTTGGTCTGCTCAATCTGGTTCTTGATCTGGGCTACGCGGGCTGCGATCTGGTCCTTGTCGCCGGCACCGTTGACAATCGTGGTGTTCTCCTTGTTGACATTGACCTTCTCGGCGCGTCCGAGCATATCGAGAGTGGCGCTGTCGAGACGCATTCCCTTTTCCTCGCTTATGACAACGCCGCCGGTCAGGATGGCGATGTCTTCCAGCATCTCCTTGCGGCGGTCGCCGAAGCCGGGAGCCTTGACAGCGCAGACCTTCAGGGAGCCGCGCAGACGGTTGACAACCAGGGTTGCAAGAGCTTCCTGGTCAACGTCCTCGGCGATGATCAGCAGGCCGCGGCCGCTCTGGGCGGTAGCTTCCAGAATGGGGAGCATATCCTTGAGGTTGGAAATCTTCTTGTCATAGAGAAGGATGTAGGGGGATTCCATCTCGCACTCCATCTTCTCCATATTGGTGCAGAAGTAGGGAGAGATGTAGCCGCGGTCGAACTGCATACCTTCTACGATGTCGACGGTTGTCTCGGTTCCTTTGGCCTCGTCAACGGTGATGACCCCTTCCTTCTTCACTTTCTTCATAGCCTCGGCAATCAGATGGCCGATGGCTTCGTCATTGTTGGCGGAGATGCGGGCAACGTCTTCGATTTTCTTGAAATCGTCACCTACTTCTTCAGCCTGGGCCTTGATACCCTCGACCACAGCGGCTACAGCCTTGTCGATACCACGCTTTACATCCATCGGATTGGCGCCGGCGGCCACATTCTTGAGTCCGTGGGTGATTATGGCCTGAGCCAGCACGGTAGCGGTGGTTGTACCGTCACCGGCATCGTCGCCTGTCTTGGAGGCTACTTCCTTTACAAGCTGTGCGCCCATATTCTGGAAAGCGTCCTCCAGCTCGATTTCGCGGGCTACGCTTACGCCGTCCTTGGTGATATGGGGTGCGCCGAATTTCTTGTCGATGATGACATTGCGTCCTTTCGGACCGAGGGTTACCTTTACGGCATCGGCCAGGGCGTCGACGCCTTTCTTAAGCTCTTCGCGAGCCTTGATATCGAATTTGATTTCTTTTGCCATGATTCTAATAAGTCTTCAGGAGGTTTGTTGATTCTTGTTGTCTGTTATCCGAGGATGGCCAGAACGTCGGACTGGCGCATGATGAGGTATTTCTCTCCCTCGAATTCGATTTCGGTACCGGCGTATTTACCGTAGAGAACGGTATCGCCTTCTTTCAGAACCATTTCTTCATCCTTCGTGCCTTTTCCGGCGGCGATGACAGTGCCTTTCAGGGGTTTTTCTTTAGCTGAGTCGGGAATGATAATGCCCGCAAGGGTGGTTTCTTCAGCCGGAGTGGGCTGAATCAGCACACGGTCGGCCAGCGGTTTGATGTTCATGATGTACAAGAAATATTAGTTTTGTTTACTTTTACATTAATAATATAACAACCGGCGGGAGGAAATTGCTCACCGCAGGTGCGGATTTTTGTTCCGTATATTCAAATAGCGAAAACCGTGCCAAACTTTCCGCGATGGTGTGACATGAAATCCTCTTCGGGTGAAAATCAAGGCGATGCGCCAAAAAAATGAATTTTGACACACCGCCTGAATCGGATGACTTATGTCAGTGAAAGGCAGATTATGCTTCTGCAGCAGGGGCAGCTGGCGCCGCGGACGAGTCGGCAGCCGGTTTCAGCCAGCGGTCGAGCCAGCGGAAGAAGACGCGCTGCCACATGATGGCGTTCTGGGGCTTGAGGATCCAGTGGTTTTCATCCGGGAAGATAAGCATCTCGGCCGGTACGCCGCGCAGACGGGCGGCATTGAAGGCCATTTCACCCTGGGAGGAAAGAATACGGAAATCGTATTCGCCGTGGGTTACAAGAATCGGAGTGTCCCAGCGGTCTACGAAGCGGTGAGGCGAGTTGGCGAAAGTGCGCTGGGCCACGGCGTTGTCCTTGTCCCAGAACGGGCCGCCGAGGTCCCAGTTGGCGAACCACATTTCCTCGGTTTCGAGGTACTGTGCCTCGGTGTTGAAGATACCGGCATGGGCCACGAAAGCGGCGAAACGTCCTTCGTGGATTCCGGCCAGCATATAGACGGAGAAACCGCCGTAGCTTGCGCCGACGGCGCCGATATGTTCGGAATCAACGTAGGGATACTGCTTCATGTAGTCTACGGCCGACAGGTAGTCCCGGAAATTCTGGCCAGGATAGTCGCCGGAAATCTGGGCGTTCCACTCGGTGCCGAAGCCGGGGAGACCGCGGCGATTGGGGGCGATGACGATGTAGCCTTCCGACGCCATGAGCATCAGGTTCCAGCGGTAGCTCCAGAACTGGCTGACAGCCTGCTGGGGGCCTCCCTGGCAATAGAGGATGGCGGGATATTTCTTCGCGGGGTCGAATTTGGGAGGATAGAGAACCCAGGTTGTCATCTCCTTGCCGTCGGTGGTGGGAACCATCACTTTGTCGACCTTCGGAGCCTCGATCTGCTCGAGGATTTCCTTGTTTACGGATGTCAGGGGAGTAGCCTGGTTATCCTTTACAGCGAAAATCTCGTTGGGGTATAGGAAGGAGTGGCGCATCGTGACAAGGGTCTCGCCGTCGACGGGAGCCAGGGCGGCGTAGTCGCAGATGTCCTGCTTGCCGGTGACGAACTTGACTTCCTTCGATGCCACGTCAATCGAGAAGACGGGGGTGACACCTTGGTAGGCGGCGATGAAATAGATTTTCTTGCCGTCGGGATACCAGGCGAACTGGTCGGCGGTGTAGTCCCAGTTTTCGGTCAGGTCTGTCTTTACGCCAGATTTGAGGTCCATCACGAAGATACGGTTCTTGTCTGACTCATATCCGTCATGCTCCATCGAGAGCCATGCGATCTTGCTGCCGTCGGGGGAGAAAGCGGGGTTGGTGTCGTAGCCCATCATCCCTTCGGTAAGGTTGCGGGTCTTGCCGGATTCGAGGTTATAGCAATAGAGGTCGGAGTTGGTGGAAATGGCGTATGCCATGCCTTCTTTCTTGCGGCTGACATATACAAGTTCCTTTGAGTCGGGCGACCAGGCGAACGATTCCACGCCGCCGAAAGGCTTCATCGGCGATTCGTAGCGTTCGCCGTCCATGATGTCCTTGACATTGGTCAGTCGGTAGTTGTCGAAATCGGCTACGAAAGGATGGGGAATTTCGGTGACCCATTCGTCCCAGTGCTTGTACATCAGGTCGTCGATAAGGCGACCGGTGGCTTTTGTCAGGTCGGGGTAGACATCCTGGGCGGTGCGGCTGTATTTTACTGTGGAAATCACGACTACTTTCTTTCCGTCGGGCGATACCTTGAAGCCCGACACTCCGTTTTCGAGGCGGCTTACCACATGGCGGTTGGTTCCGTCGGCGTTCATCACCCACATCTGGGGCTTTCCGTCATGGAGGGCCACGAAAGCGATTTTCCGTCCGTTGTCAATCCAGACGGCCTCGGATTCCGACTGGGCGGATTTTGTAAGGCGCTTTACGTCCGAGCCGTCGATGTTCATCGAATAAAGCTCGTTGTTGCTCTTGTTAAGCTCCACGCTCTCATAGCTTACGCCGTAGAGAATCTTTTTCCCGTCGGGAGAAACCTGGGGGTTGGAGACACGTCCGAGTGATTCGAGGGCGTCGATGTCGAAAATTCCCGTTTCTGTCTTGAAATCAGGCTTTTCAATCATTCCCTCCTGCTGTCCGCAGCTGGTCGAGAGAGCCATCATGGCGGCTACGGCTGCGGCGGGTAGAAGTGTTTTGTTCATTTGGATATGATGTTGGGTTGATGTTTATTTGATGTAGTGTTGATATATATTTAAGGTGAAGATTGCGTCGGCGGGTGATTCTTCCCTACAAAGTTATAAAATATTCGCTGAATTTTTTGTAATTTTGCGGGCAAAATGAATCTCATGAAAGAATTACCCTCAAAATACAACCCTGCCGAGGTTGAAGACAAGTGGTATGCCTACTGGATGGAACATAAACTTTTCAGTTCCAAGCCCGATGCCCGCGAACCCTATACCGTAGTGATCCCGCCCCCTAATGTGACGGGAGTTCTCCACATGGGCCATATGCTCAACGAGACTATCCAGGATATTCTTGTGCGCCGCGCCCGTATGCAGGGGAAAAACGCCTGCTGGGTTCCCGGAACCGACCACGCGTCAATCGCCACCGAGACGAAAGTCATCGCCAAGCTCGCCGCCGAAGGTATAAAGAAAACCGACCTGACGCGCGAGGAGTTCCTTGAACACGCATGGGACTGGACGCGCCATCACGGAGGCATAATCCTGCAGCAGCTCCGTAAGCTGGGATGCTCCTGCGACTGGGACCGCACGGCTTTCACCATGGACCCCCTGCGCTCCGAGTCTGTGACCAAAGTGTTCTGCGACCTCTACGACAAGGGACTGATTTACCGCGGACTCCGCATGGTGAACTGGGATCCTGTGAACCGCACGGCCATTTCGGACGATGAGGTTTACTTCGTCGAGGAACAGTCGAAACTGTACTATCTCCGTTATTATCTCGCTCCGGGGGAGACTTCCGACGCCGTCAGCGAGGAGGGTGGCAATGTTGTCCATATCGATGCTGACGGGCGCCGCTATGCTGTGGTTGCCACCACCCGTCCCGAGACCATCATGGGAGATACTGCCATGTGTATCAACCCTAAGGACCCGAAGAACCGCTGGCTCCAGGGCAAGAAGGTGATTGTCCCGCTGGTAGGACGCGAGATTCCCGTAATCGAGGACCGCTACGTAGAAGTTGATTTCGGAACAGGATGTCTCAAGGTCACTCCGGCCCATGACAAGAACGACTATATGCTCGGCAAGACCCACAATCTCCCCTCCATCGATATCTTCAACGAAGACGGGACATTGTCGGAAGAAGCCGGGATGTATATCGGTATGGACCGTTTCGAGGTGCGACGCCAGATTGCCGAAGACCTGCAGCAGGCCGGCCTGATGGAAAAAATCGAGGACTACGTCAACAATGTAGGTTTCTCCGAGCGCACCAAAGTGCCTATCGAGCCGCGTCTGTCGCTCCAGTGGTTCGTCAACATGAAGCATTTCGCCGACATCTCCCTTTCCCCGGTGATGGAGGATATTATAAAGTTCGTTCCCGAGAAATACAAGACCACCTATCGCGTATGGCTCGAGAACATCCAGGACTGGTGTATCAGCCGTCAGCTCTGGTGGGGACACCGGATTCCGGCCTACTATTACGTCGACCCCGCCGCTCCCGGCAAGGAGTCGTTCGTCGTGGCCGAGTCGCTGGAGAAAGCGCTGGAGAAAGTCCACGCCATCAAGGGCTGCGAGGATGTCTGCGCGTCTGACCTGGTTCAGGACCCCGGTGCCCTCGACACCTGGTTCTCCTCCTGGCTCTGGCCGATTACCCTCTTCGACGGCATCAACAATCCGGGCAACGAGGAGATTTCCTACTATTATCCCACAGCCACATTGGTTACCGGCCCCGACATCATCTTCTTCTGGGTGGCCCGTATGATTATGGCCGGTTACGAATATGTCGGTAAGGAACCCTTCCGCAACGTTTACTTCACCGGTATCGTCCGCGACAGCCTGGGACGCAAGATGAGCAAATCGCTCGGAAACTCCCCCGATCCCCTGAAACTCATGGCCGATTTCGGAGCTGACGGTGTCCGCCTGGGGCTGATGCTTTCCGCCCCCGCCGGAAACGATATCCTGTTCGATGAAAAACTCTGCGAGACCGGCCGAAACTTTTCCAACAAACTCTGGAACGTATTCCGCCTGATTTCCCAGTGGGCACCCGAATCCGCCTCCGCCGATACCCCGGCTGAGGATTACAGCGACGCCGACAAGGCGGCTGTCAGCTGGTTCGCCTCCAAGCTCTCTATGGCAGTGGCCGAAGTCAACGATCTGATGGAGAAATTCCGCATCTCCGAAGCCGCGAATCTGCTTTACCGCCTGATCCGCGACGATTTCTCCTCCTCCTTCCTGGAGATGGTGAAGCCGGCCTACGGAAAGCGCATCAACGGCGAGGTATATGCCGCCACGGTGAAATTCTTCGATGACCTCCTGCGTATGCTCCATCCTTTTATGCCGTTCATTACCGAGGAAATCTGGCAGAATCTCCAGGAGCGCCGCCCCGGCGAGTCGCTGATGGTGCAGATGCTTCCGGAATCTGTCGAGGTCAACCACGAGTTGCTGAAAGAGATGGATTTCGCCATGCAGGTAGTTACCGCCGTCCGCGGAGTCCGCGCTTCCAAGAATCTTCCCCAGCGTGATGAACTGGTCCTTCTGTCCATCAGCCGTTCCGCAGGACTGTCCGCCGGAACCGAGGCGCTTGTCAGGAAGCTCGCCAACCTCTCCGGCATAGAAAACAATGCCGCCAAACCCCAGGGTCCGACAGCATCCTTCATCGTAGACACTACGGAATTCGCAATCCCCCTGGCTGCGAACATCGACGTGGAGGCCGAGCGCGCCAAGATCGAAAAGGAAATCGCCTATCATTCCGATTTCCTCCGCAAGATCGAGGCCAAACTCGCCAACGAACGCTTCGTCTCCAAAGCTCCGGCCCCTGTCATCGAGGCCGAGCGTCGCAAACAGGCTGACACCCAGGCCCGCCTTGACGCCCTCCGCGCCTCCCTGGCCTCCCTTTCTTGATTTACAGACAACCTGCTCTGACAGATAAATAATCCCCTCCGGAGGTTGCCCGCAGTTGCGGGTAAGTCCGGAGGGGATTGTTTATTCTGTTAGGTCAGATATAAGAAACGGTTTAATGATTCCGATTAATCAGAGTTGGTAGCCCATCAGGGAGAGGATGGTGGGAGTGAAGAGGGAGGTGAAGAGGCCGTTGAGGGTGAGGCCGAGGGAGGAGAAGGCGCCGTAGCGGTAGCTTTTCTCCATGGCGGCGGAGGTGCCGATGGCGTGGGCGGCCGTTCCCAGGGAGAGACTGGAGGCGATGGGGCTCTTGATATGGGAGTAGCGGATGATGCGGAAGCCGGCCATACCTCCGAAAATTCCGGTGCAGATTACTACGGCGGCCGTCAGGGAGGGGATGCCGCCGATGGCTCCGGAAACTTCCATCGCGATAGGGGTGGTGACGGCTTTCGGGGCCAGCGACATGACTACTTCCTTGCTGGCTCCCAGCAATTCGGCCACACCGACCACTGACACTATCCCGGCCACACATCCGGCCAGTTCGGCGGCCAGCAGCGGCAACAGCTGTTTTTTGATGGCTTCCAGCTGACGGTAAAGCGGCACACCCAGGGCCACTACCGCCGGTTTGAGCCAGAAGTCGATATAGTCGCAGCTGTCGGAATAGACGGCATAATCTATGTCGAAAGTCATAAGGAAAGCTATCAGAACGATAATGGAGAGGAGTATCGGGTTGAGCAGGGAGACTTTCAGCCTTGACTGCAGGATGCGCGATACGAGATAGACGCTGAACGTAAGCGCTATCAGGAAGAATTTATTTGTCAGAAAGTCCATCCGTGTCGGTATGAGTGGTTGTGTGATGAGTGCCTCCGGTTATATGGCGTACAATCTGGTGTACGCGTCCGGTTACGGCGATGATGACTATTGTGCTTATGACCGTAGCGCCGACAATGGGAATCCATTCCCGGGAAATCAGTTCCAGTCGGCTCATAAGTCCTACGCCGGCGGGTACAAAAAAGAAGCCGAGATTCTTTACAAGAAAATCAGCCACCTGCTCGATCCACATCAGCCTGATGATTTTGGCTTTGAGGGCTATCGTCAGGAGCAACATACCGATAATGCTTGACGGCACCGGCACTCCCGTGGCACTGACGATAAGTTCTCCCGCAGCAAGGAAAACGAAAAGAAGAGCGCACTGTAAAATCATAAATTAGTTTCAGTTAAGTAACTGTTCAACAATTATTTTAAGTTACGTATGAGGTTGGAATTATAGTATGCGGGGTCTCCGCTGACTTCGCGGCCGACAAAAGGGGGGAGGGGAACAGGGGTATCGGCGGAAGGAAGTTCCACTTCAGCCACGACAAGGGGGGCGAGCGCTCCCCGGAATTCATCCACTTCCCAGCTGAGGCCTGCATAGGGGACAATCCAGCGGGTCTTTTCGAGTGCCGGACCCTCGCATACGTCCCGGAACATCTCCCGGGCGTCTTCAACCGGAATTGGGTATTCCCATTCATTTCGGCTTATGCCGTGGTTCTCCCCTTTGACGGTCATGAATGCCGCGTCGTCGAGGATCCGCACCCTGACGGTCCCTTCCTTGCGGCGGGAAATATAGCCCTGGGCTATGCGGTGCGACTCCGACGCCATGAGCTTATAGGAATCGTCGCTGACCAGGAATTTCCGTTCAATCTCTTTTGCCATAAGGTCATAAGTATTGGTCTGCCCGGCAGAGGGATTTGCCCGTACCGGGATTTATGATTATCTTTGCAAAGTTATTCAATAATGTTGGAAAAAACAAAATACCGTATATTGTTTCTTGTGGCGCTGTTCGGCTCTTTTCTTCATGCCGATGCCCGGAAACTTCTTGTAGAGGCACGCGATTCAGTGTCCGGTGAACCGGTTCCTTACGTGGCTGTGTATGTAAAAGGGACCCAGCAGGGAGTGTTGGCCGGGGAGAACGGTCAGGCCACTCTTTTCCTGAATAGTCCGGACGCACTCCTGGAGTTCTCGGCGATGGGATATGACAAGAAAGTTGTCAGGGCTGACAGTCGGCTCCCCCTGGTCGTGGCCCACATGGTGCCTTCCGGTCATCTCCTGGAGGAAGTGACAGTCAAACGTAAAAAGGAGCATTACTCCAAGCGCAATAACCCGGCCGTGGATTTCATGCAGCGGATAAGGAACGCAGACTCCATCACTGATCCGCGGCGCCGTCCGTTTTACAATTATACCCGTTACGAGCGTATAACTCTCGGACTCAACCGCGTGGATCTTCCTCCCGACACTCTCGACAATTCCGGGAAAAAGAAAAAGGAGGGCAAATTCGATTTCCTCCGCGAGCATATCGACACCTCGGTGGTCACCGGTCAGCCCGTGTTGCCGCTATCGGTCAAGGAGAAGGTGACCGATATAATCTACCGGCGCGACCCGCGTTCGGAAAAGGAATATGTCCGAGGTATCAAGGCCGAAGGGGTAGACGAGATTGGAAATCTCGAAAGTATGCAGACACTGGTGGAAGATGTTTTCCGCGAGGTTGATCTTTATCAGGAGAATGTCAACATCCTCCAGAACCGATTCGTAAGTCCGCTGTCGCGCATTGCCCCGGATTTCTATAAATTCTATCTTACCGACACGATTACGGATCCTTGCGGTGTGCGGCTGATAGAACTGAGTTTTGCGCCGCGCAATCCCGCCTCTTTCGGTTTCACCGGGCGCCTGTATGTCGCCGAGGGAGATTCCACTATGTTCGTAAGGAAGGTCAGGATGAACGTTCCGCCGTCGATTAACCTCAATTTCGTGGAGCATCTCCAGATTGTCCAGGAGTTCCGTCAGGCACCCGACGGCGCCCGTCTCAAGACGCTCGATGACTTCAACGTCGAAATTTCGATTATACGCGGCACACAGGGCCTTTACGTCCACCGTTCTACGGCTTACAAGGATCATGATTTCAATCCTTCCCCCCGGTCTGAACTGCTTGATATGATGGGGGAGACTTTTCAGGATCCGGCAGTATATGCCCGCGGGGAAGATTTCTGGGAGACTGAACGCCAGGTGGCGGTCTCGGCTAACGAAGGACGCATTGCCCAGCTGATGACCCGGTTGCGGAGCGTGAAACTTTATTATTATGCTGAGAAGGCTCTGAAAATTCTCTTTACAGGTTATGTCGGGACCGGAAAAAATTCCAAATTCGACATAGGGCCGGTCAATACCTTTGTTAGCGGCAACTCGGTCGAGGGCGCGCGCTTCCGTTTCGGAGGAACGACAACTACCGCTCTCTCCCCCCAATGGTTCGCAAAAGGATATGCCGCCTACGGAACGAAAGACCGTAAGGTAAAATACGGGGTGGAACTTGAGTATTCTTTCCATAAAAAGCGGGAACATCAGCGGGAATTTCCGGTCCATTCGATTGCCGTGGCTGAGAATTATGACGTCGACCAGATCGGCCAGCATTATCTGTTCACCAATCCAGACAATATTTTCCTTTCATGGAAACGCATGGAGAACAGGCTGATGACTTACCGGCGGCAGACCCGTGTGGACTATACCCTTGAACTGCGGAACAATTTTTCAGTGAAGGCTTCGGCGAATCTCGAGCGCCAGGAGGCGACCCGTTGGGTGCCTTTTATCGACGGTTACGGCCATACTTTCGGCCATTACAACGAAACTTACTTTTCGGTAGAACTCCGTTATGCTCCCGGCGAGAAGTTCTTTCAGACCAGGACCCAGAGAATTCCCGTCAACCAGGATGCACCGATAATAATTCTCAGCCACACCTTTGCGCCCGGAAAACTGTTCGGAGCGCCGTTTACTGTCAACAAGACGGAGCTGAGCTTCGCGAAGCGGTTCTGGTTTTCGGCGTTCGGTTTTACCGATGTGCTTGTCAAGGGGGGACACGTCTGGAGCCGTTCTCCTTATCTGAGTCTGCTGATACCGAATGCCAATCTTTCATATACTATTCAGCCGGAGAGTTTCGCGCTGATGAACCCGATGGAGTTCATCAATGACAGCTATGTGTCGTGGGATGTCACATACTGGGCCAACGGAGCGATTCTCAATTATATTCCGTATCTGAAGAAGCTCAAATTGCGCGAGGCTTTCGCGTTCCGCGGATGGCTCGGCGGCCTGAGCGACCGCAACAATCCTCTGAAGAATCCTGACCTGTTCCGGTTCCCGGTGGAATCGGCCTATCAGCCGATGAACGGACGTCCGTATATGGAGATTTCCGCCGGAATCGACAACTTCTTCAAATGTCTGCGGGTGGATTACGTCTGGAGGCTGACCTACCGCGCCAACCAGCCCGCGTCCTCCCGCTCCGGTGTGAGAATCGCCCTTCACATGACTTTCTGACCCGGATGCTGAACCCGATGCTGTCGTTTCGCGACCGGGAGAGACTTCTTGACAGACTTAAACCGACACCCCCGCACGGCAGACAGATATCGCCGTGCGGGGGTGTGTTGGTTTATTCAGAAGAAATGGTTCAGCGGATAATCTGCTTGACGGAGACAGCTCCCTGACGCAGGATATATACTCCGGGGGCAGAGGGGCGTCCGGAGTATCGGCGTCCGGAGAGATCGTAGTATTCCACGGGAAGCGAAGGATCAATCAGGCTGGCAGTGTCTTCAGCGGGACTGGCTACCGAAGCTGTACCCTCCTTGAACGTAACGCGGGGTGCGATGGCGAAAGAGAGGGATTCGTCAGTGTTCTTTACCCAGGAAAAGGTACCGGTGGGTCGGTAGTCCGCATCGAGATCGGCGAGCTTATGATAGACTGTAGACTTAGAAAGGTCTTCGCGGCGAGGCGAGCAATACATGGCGATATTGTCGGTCTCGTTGTTGGGGAAATCGCCGATTGTCACGAAGAAGTCCTCAGTTACGGTCACAGGTGTCCCGAAAGTGAAGGTGGTAGGATCATTTACCGTCTGGGAAGCGTCAATGAGTTCGGAGCAGAGCAACGACGCCGAAGCGAGAACCTCACCCGGAAGTCCGTTTTCACTCTTACAGATGGATACGGTAATAGGGAGCGATGAAGAAGCGGGATCGGGCTTGGCAGCAGCGAAGTAGACGTTCACTTCGGAGATCTCCGCCGGTTCGAGCGGAGCGGTGAAGTGTTCAGCGAAAGCGGGCATATCGAGCCAGTTGGATCCGCCGTAGTAGCCATACCAGCTCAGGCTTACGGGGGCAAGTGCGGTATTTTCCTCGACCGGGATATTCCAGGCGAGAGTGGGAAGGCCGGCACGTACCTGATAGAGGTAGGTGGTTGACTCGCCGGCTCCGTTACGCACTTTCAGGTCCACATCGTATGTTCCGGGCTCGGTATAGTACACAGTCGGGGAGGCTTCGGAGGCAGTAGGAGTGGCGGTTCCGGGGAAGAGCCAGGTACGTTCCTGTATATTCCCTTTCGACAGATCTGTGAAGGTAAGTTCATGACGCAACGGCACGGTCATGAAAGCCTCCGGTGAGAAATACACGCCTTCCGGCAGACCGATTGCAGCTTCAAGCGGTTGTGCCTGGACGATGACAAATTGTTTGCGCGTAACTTCGGATGTTTTGCCTGATGCGTCCTTCACTTTCAGGGTGACGTCATATTGCCCGGAAGCGGCATAAGTCACCGTCGGGTTCTGCAGGACGGATGACGAGGGTGTGCCGCCCGGGAAAGACCATTCCCAGGCCGAAGGATTACCCTCCGAGCTGTCGATGAAGTCGATTTGCTCTCCCTCAGAGACAGTTACGGCGGAGGCGGAAGGGTCGAGCCGCGATACCTTTACGTCATCAATCATCACGTCGTCTCCGTCGGCGCCTGTATAGAGGAATTTCAGCTGAACGTCCTTGCCGTCATAATCGCTCAGATCGTAGGAAAAATTTAGCCAGAGGGTATCGTCGGTAGGATGCGTCTGATTCCACATAAAGTTGTCCCAGAGTTTATGTTCGCCGCTTTCGTCGACAACATAGAGGACAGTGCGGGCATTGTAGAGCCAGATGGGATATGATACCGACCAGAAAGATAGGTGGTCCCCCTGCTGAATACGGATCTTGGGTGAGACGATGGCTTCGTTCCGGCTGGATTGTGTGCGCCGGAAAATCAGCGACGATTTGCTTGAAGGATTTATTTCCGAAAAAGCCGGAGCGTTGAATCCGTAAGGATCGGACGAGAGGGTCCAGCCTTTGTAGGTCCCTTCCTGGGTCCATGTGGCAAGGTCTTCTTCGGAATCGAAGCCGTTGTAAAGCACGTTGATTTCACACTGGGCTGCCGAAAACGATGCCTGGAGGTCTGCCGCGGCGGCATCGGCCACAAACGACGACATTGTCATCAGACTGACTGCTGACAATAGACTGCGAGTAAAATGTCTGTTCATAGATAATTGTAACACAAGTGAAGAGATATGGTAGTAATAAGTTTTGAGTCAATGGGGCTAAATCAAACAAAAAGGACGCACGGAATAGCGCGTCCTCATCGTGTTAATTTATCTTACAGGAAATGTCGAGTTATTTCAACGCACACGGATTTTGGTGCCGGGTTTTAACTTGGCTTTTGTGGAAAGTCCGTTGAGTTTGCAAAGTTGCCGGACGGTGGTACCGTTGCGGGACGCTATGCGGCTGAGAGAATCACCGCGTTTGACGATGTAAGTCTTGGACTTGCTGCCTTTTGAACCGCTTTTCGCAGGAGCTGCTTTCGCGGGATTGGCTGCCAGATACTGGCGGGCGTACTCCTTGTTGGCATCCGGGTCGAAGTTGCGGGGCTGCGTATAGGTCCGTTTGTCAAACGTATATTCGTCGGTGTGGACCGTCTGGTTGGCGAAGTCGAAAATCGCGGCGGGATTGATGGGGTAGCCCATGTAGCGGGTCTCGAAATGGAGATGGCTGCCGAAGCTGCGCCCGGTGTTGCCGCCGAGAGCGATAGGCTCGCCGGCTTTCACATACTGGTCAGGCTTTACAAGGAATTTCGAGAGGTGGCCGTAAACGGTTTCCAGCCCGTTGGGGTGACGCAGAATGACATAGTAGCCGTAACCTTTGCGCTCGAAATTGGTGAGGCGTACACGGCCGTCGAAAGCGGCGCGCACGGTGTCGCCTGTCTGGAGCTTGAGGTCAATGCCCTTGTGGACGCGGCGGAAACGCGGACGGTAGCCGTAGGGGGAGGTGACATAACCGGGAGTGGGCATTGCGAACCCGCTGACATCAATTACTTTCGTATCGGGGACATCCATACCGACGTAGGCATTTACCCGTTTGGATTCCCATCCCTCGGTGTAGATGTCGAGTTCGGGCTCTTCCTCCTCTTTGAAAAGATTGTCGACGAACGCTTTGGTTTCCTGTACGGAAATCTGGTTTCCGATATTTTCCTGCTTCGCAATCAGTCCCTGATGCTCGGCGTTATGTGCTTTGGGGAGTTTGAATGTCTGGGCCTGTGAGGCGACGGCAACGAAAGCTGTTGCCGCTATGATTACAAATTTATTGATTTTACAGAGCATTACGATTGGTGGATTGAGAGCGGATTTATGCGTTGAGTTCGTCGGGAGAATAAATGGAAGTGATGGTGCAGGGGGTATAGTCGAATACTTCTCCCTCCTTGAAGAAGCGGGCCACTTCGATAGCCGCATTCTCCGGGGAGTCGGAAGCATGGACGATGTTCTCCTGACCGCTCATTCCGAAGTCTCCGCGTATGGTTCCGGGAGCTGCGTTGCGGGAATTGGTCACGCCTGTCATGGCGCGGACCACTCCTACCGCGTCAACTCCGCGCACAGCCATAACAATGACCGGTGATGACATCATGGAACGCAGAAGCGAGGGGAAGAACGGACGGTCTACAAGGTGGGCGTAATGTTCGCGGAGAATTGCTTCGTCGAGCTGCATCATTTTCGCGCCTGCGATAATGAGGCCTTTCTTTTCAAAACGGGAAATGATTTCTCCGGCGAGTCCTCTCTGTACTCCTGAAGGTTTTATGATGACAAGGGTCGTTTGCATGGGGAGGCGTATTGTTAGGTGTCGGTAACTTAGTGATTATCTGATTCCAAAGTTACTAAAAAATAACACTTGAAAGAAATAAATTGGTATTAAAATAGTTTAATTTGAGTTCCCTTTTCTGAATCGAGCGGCTAACCTTTTGTATATTAGGTGGATATAAAAATATGTTTTACAGCATATTTTTAAACAATCCGTCAGGATATTCTGCTCATGTCGGTCGTGCGCGCAAACAACCGTGAAAGTTCGGGCAGGAGCATTTCGTGGCCCGGCTGCGTCAGCGTGGGGTCGGCAGCAAGCAGCGAGTCCACGCAATCGCGGGCGAGCTGTACAATCTGGCCGTCTGTTGCGAGGTTGGCTACGTGCAGCTCCATCGGCATTCCGCTCTGCATGGTTCCCTCCAGGTCTCCGGGACCGCGGGTCTTAAGGTCGGCTTCGGCAATCAGGAAGCCGTCTGTCGTGGAGGTCATCAGTTCGAGCCGCTTGCGCGTCTCGTGGCCGATCTTACGTTTTGACATCAGTACGCAGAAACTCTGCTCGGCTCCGCGGCCCACGCGTCCCCGGAGCTGATGGAGCTGCGAAAGACCGAAGCGCTCGGCGTTCTCGATTACCATTACGGAGGCGTTCGGCACGTTGACGCCGACCTCGATAACCGTGGTGGCCACCATAATCTGCGCTTTGTTCTCCACGAAAAGCTGCATCTGGCGGTCTTTCTCTTTGGGTTTCATCTTGCCGTGGACGTAGACGACATTATAGGACGGAAACGTTTCGCGGATAAGTTCATATCCTTCCTCGAGACATTTAAGGTCGAGTTTCTCGTTTTCCAGAATCAGTGGGTAGACAATGTAGACCTGTCTCCCCTGGGCAAGCTGACGTCCGATGGAGCGGTAGACCTGAAACCTCTGGTCGTCATAGCGCAGTAGCGTAGTCACAGGTTTCCGGCCCGGAGGCAGTTCGTCGATGACCGACACATCCAGGTCGCCGTAAACGGTCATGGCCAGGGTACGCGGAATCGGAGTGGCTGTCATCACGAGGACATGAGGGGCGATTACGTTTTTTTGCCAGAGACGGGCGCGCTGGACAACTCCGAAACGGTGCTGTTCGTCAATGACGGCCAGTCCGAGGTCGCGGAAACGGACATTGTCTTCAATCAGGGCATGGGTGCCGATAAGTATATGGATTGAACCGTCGAGGAGCCTGGCGCTTATGTCTTCGCGTTCCTTTTTACGGGTGGAGCCGGTAAGGAGCCGCACATTGATTCCGAGCGGAGCGGCCAGCGAGCGGAGCGATTCATAATGCTGGGTGGCAAGAATTTCGGTGGGGGCCATCATGCAGGCCTGGCATCCGTTGTCGAGCGCCATCAGCATTGCCATGAGGGCCACGATGGTTTTTCCCGAGCCGACATCTCCCTGGACCAGGCGGTTCATCTGGCGTCCGGAGCCAACGTCAGTCCGTATTTCTTTCAGTACGCGTTTCTGGGCTCCGGTCAGAGGGAAGGGGAGGACCTGAGAATAGAAGTTATTGAAGAAAGTGCCGATTCTCGGAAAATGGCGCCCCTGGACAGAGGTCGAGCGCTTGTCGGCGTAGCGGCGTATATTCAGCTGGAGGTAGAAAAGTTCCTCGAATTTGAGCCTGAACCGGGCGCGGTTCAGCTCGTCGTTGTCGCGGGGATTATGAATGGTGCGGAGAGCTTCGTCGGCACTCATGAGTCTGTGACGGGCGATGATTTCCGGGGGGAGGGTTTCGGGAAAGATCTTTACCAGCGCCAGGGAATTGCATACCCACTGGAAGATATTGCGGGAGGTGATACCCTGATTACGCAGTTTTTCGGTCAGAGGATACACTCCGCGCAGCCCTCCGGCTCCGGTCGCGGATTCCGGCGGGTCGATTTCGGGATGGGTCATGCTCCACCGTCCGTTGAACTCGCGGGGTTTTCCGTAGAGGATATATTCGGTCCCGGTGTTGTAGGCGGTCTTGAAATGTCTGATGCGTTTGAACCATACGATTTCCATTGTGGCCGTGCCATCGGAGAAAAGTCCGACCAGGCGCATCTTCGCCCCCTCGCCGTGCTGGGTGAAACTGACGAATCTTCCTTTTACCTGCAGATAGGGCATCTCATCTCGGAAAGAGCGGATAGTGTAGGTCTGCGAGCGGTCGATATAGTGGGTGGGAAAATTATGGATCAGGTCGTGAAGCGAGCGTATGCCGAATTCGTCCTGTAAAAGACGCGCTTTCACAGGACCTATCCCTTTGATGTATTTTATTTCATAATCCCGCGGAGAATTCATGTTTCATGCTTCGGCATCAGCCGACATGATGGCTTCCGCGATAAGTATGTCGCGGGGATTGGTGATTTTTATATTGTCCGGATTTCCGGCCACAAGGGTTATGTTCTCGAAACCGGCCTCGGCCATTACAGAAGCATCGTCGGTAAAAGATTCCTGATAGGGGAGAGAATAAGCCTGGCGCAGACGCCAGAGGGTGAAACCCTGAGGGGTCTGGACGGCACGGAACGCGGCGCGGTCTACGGGTTCGGATCTGACGCCGTCTTCGTCGAGGCGGCGCAGCGAATCGCTGACCGGCACGGCTGGAATCGCTCCGTCGGTATTGATTGTGGCTCCGCATACCCGGCTGACCGTGGCGGCATCGACAAGGGGGCGTGCGCCGTCATGGATCAGTACAGCCGATTGCGGGGAGGCATCGGCCGGAATCGCGCTGAGACCGTTTTTTACGGATTCCCAGCGTGTCTTTCCTCCATTTACAGTGCGCGGAGATTCAAATCCGTATTCAAGGCACAACGTGCGCCAGCGCTCTTCCTCCGAAGGAGAAATAACCAGGATAAGTTCTGCTCCGGGACGCGCGCGGCGAAGGTTGTCGATAGTGTGCATCACAACCGGCCGGCCTCCCATGAGGCAGAACTGCTTCGGGATGTCGCTGCCGAACCGGCTTCCGCTGCCGGCCGCTACTATAATTATATATACAGGAAACATATTTGCAGGTATTTTAGACAGAAGAGAAGGTATATCAGAATAATCCGCAGTCGGTTGTCGAACTATTCCGGCACCCCCTCTCCATCGTGGTGGAGTTAAGGCGGAGTGCAAAATATAGAATTTCGCCATAGCCTTGTTCGTAATGCAAAGTTACTACAATTTTTGCAAATTAAAAACGGCTCCCTTTCACAAGGAAACCGTTTTATAGTCTAAATCTTGTATTGCTTGTAGTAGCGGGACCGAGAATTGAACTCGGGACCTCCGGGTTATGAATCCGACGCTCTAACCAACTGAGCTATCCCGCCAAATTTCTGCTATTGTTTCCCGACTGTTGTGTCGGTGGACGTCTCTCCGTCTTAGCGAGTGCAAAGTTAGGCATTTCCTTTCAACCGACCAAATTTTTCTGACACTTTTTTAAGAAAAATTTTATCGACGACAACATAAGGGACCCCGGAGGTTGAGACGCGGACTGTTTGGGAAATGCATGGAGGAGATGTAAATCAAGGAGGCTGAACGAAAAAACGCTTCCGAAACTTTGTGAATAAAAAAAATGTAGTAACTTTGTGTTTTAAAACATAAACCTTCAACACCGACTGAAATTCTATTACCTTTGTCATGGTGGCGGATTATGTTAAAAACTCAGGAAGGACCCTGATAATTATCGGGTTATATATAGTATCGGTTAATTATGATAAGGAAAGCTCTTGAAAAGGTTATGAGCGAAGATATGTCTGAGATATGGACGGTTCTCAATAATGAGGAGAAACGCCGCATTATCGACGCATTCGTGATTCATAACTATAAGAAGAATCAGATGATTTACGCCGAGGGGGAGGAGCCGGAATATCTCTGGTGTCTCCTTCAGGGGAAAGTCAAGAAATACAAGGACGGCATAGGCGGACGCGTACAGATTCTCCGTCTCATACGTTCGGTACAGTATTTCGGCTACCGGGCGTATTTCGCCAACGAACGATATAATTCATCAGCGGCTGCATTCGAACCCTCCACCGTCGGCACTCTTCCGATGACGCTTGTCAAGGATATGATCAACAATAACCGGCGCCTTGCCTGGTTTTTCATTCATGAGCTTTCCAGAAATCTCGGTGGATCCGATACGAAGATTGTCAACCTGACCCAGAAGCATATCCGCGGGCGCCTTGCCGAGGCTCTGATAGTTCTCAGCGACCATTACGGTTATGAGGACGACAATATGACCCTGAAAATCTACATGGCCCGCGAAGACCTTGCCAACCTTTCCAATATGACAACCTCCAACGCAATCCGCACCCTGTCGGGTTTCGTTTCGGAAAAACTGATTACCGTCGACGGGCGCCGCATCCGTATCCTCGACGAACCCCAGCTCCGCAAAATCTCCAAATACGGCTGATCAGCCGCCATCCTTCTTGGTGGTGGAGTGACGTAGATATACCGTCATACCCCAAATCTTGATAATTCGCATAAAGAAAGAGACTGTGTCGACACAGTCTCTTTCTTTATGCGGGGACAATTGAATACGCATTGTTATACGGAGAGGGAAGCGTTATTTGGCCGGTTTGGCTTCCTCGATGAGGACATCGCCGGGGACGATGAAGATTTCGAGGCGGCGATTTTCGGCACGTCCGGCTCGGGATGTGTTCTCTTTAAGCGGCTCGATTGAAGCCAGCGGGTAGCCTATCAGGTTATCGGTATCGGCCGCGTTGCTGTCGAAGTAATCGTAGAGAGAGACGATGCGTTTTTCCGAGAGCGAATTCAGGTAATTCTCCGAACCCGTGTCATCCGTATGCAGCGCCAGGATTACCTTGAATTTGCCGGGAACCCGGAAATAGGGGAGGAAGTTTTTCAGGTCGTTGGCTGCCGTGGGGAGTAACGCCGTATCGTTCGGGGCGAAAAGGCGGTCGGTGGGGACCGTAACAATCACTACTTCCCCCTTGCGCATTGTCTCGACTTTATATCCCATCTTATGAAGTGCAAGAGCCTCGCGCTTCATATAGCTCTTTACAAACGTACTGAGTTTGGACGGTACGGCGGGGATGGCAAGATTCTGCTCCATTGTCAGCTCCTCGGCATCAGTGGCAGACGCATCGGGCGCGCTCCCCGGGGGGGGAGCCGCCGACGCTATGAATATCGCCGAGCATCCGGCCAGCAGGGCGCCGGTTATTTTTTTTAAGAGACCTTTCATTGCTTCCTTGTATTTATCAGAGAACCGAATCCTCATATTCGACCTCGGCCCGTACCATAAGGGGAACATCCGCAGCGTCGATTACGGCGCTCTTGTCTTTACGGAGCATACGGGTAACGTAGTCAATCATATCGGGTTCGATATCCTCGTCTATGTCGTCATCGGCAGCATCCACATCCAGGAGGCCGTTCTCTTCATAGAAGTCCCATATCATGTCGACAACATTGAGGACTTCATCCTCGGGGTACGCTGTGCGGCCGGCTTCGGTCAGTCGCCTGTTGATATGCTCAACCGCTTTCTGTTCGTCAAATTCCATATTAAAAAAATTATCTGCGGGATTATCCGGCGGATTTTCTCCGAAAGGAAAAACGAGGTAATCCCTGAAAAACGATTCAAAGTTCGAGAAGTCCCTCGGGCAAGGATAGTGTAAGAATCTGTCTGTCCCGGTCAATATCGTGGATAAACTCTCCGGCTATCGGTATTAACAACCGGGAGGAGTCTTCGGTTTCAATTACAAAGAGAAAGTTGGCTGTGGAGTCGTCGATATCGACAATTCTGCCGAGGGCCTGTTCCTGGTCTGTCTCTACCGAGAATCCGACGAAATCTTCGGCATAGAATCCGTCTTCATCCTCTCCGTCCTCCTCCTGCTCCGCCATACGACGCCTGGCTTCCGCCAGTTCGCTGCGGAGGACGTATGCCGTCTTGTTGGTAAGGAGGGCTGCGTGTGTTTCGTCGCCGATTCCGTCAATCGACACCAGGTCTGTGTCGGAACCTTTGGGGCGCACACCGTCGATAAAGAACGGCACGTAGATACCGTCCATATCGACTATCAGGCAGCTGAAATCCTCGAAATCGATATCGTCGTAATCGCGCTGAAGCGTAATTTCGCCTTCGATTCCGTGGGGTTTCAGAAAAGTACCCACCGCTTTGAGCTGCTCGTCGGTAATCATTTGCGTTTCTTTTTCTTCTTGCCGGACTGGGGCTGAGGCATAGCCTGGAATTCATGCAGCCTGTGGGTCTCGGGGGAAAGGCGGATACTACCGCGCGAATACCAGGCCAGGTCATCGAAAATCTTCCGGTCATCGACTCCGTCAGGATTAACTGCGAGCATCTGCTTTTTCATGTGGTTGGCAATGAGCATGATGACTTCGTCGCGTTCTTCTCCTTCGGGCATATCGGCGGCTTTGGCGATCATCTGTTCGATGATTTTGCCGTAATGGCGCACTCGGATGCCGGACTGGGGGTAGGGGACGGTTTCCGGAGTGGTTTTGAGCTGATCAGGCTGCACCACTTCGTCCGGAAAATCGATGTCGAGTTTGAAATCGGACATAATAGCCAGGTGGTCCCATACCTTGTGGGCGTTTTCCGGCTGCTTCAGTTCGGGGAAAAGACTCTCCATCGCAGTGATAATCGAGAGCGCACAGATATTCCGCTCCTCCCGGTCTTCAATGGTCAGACAGTGGTCTACCATCCGCTGGAGGTTGCGTCCGTATTCGGGGAGAATCAGCTGTTTAAGCCTTGTATTGTATGTCAGCATTTACGGATTCGTTTTAGTTATGACTCAACTTGTCGCCCGAAGGTTTATTTCGTCAGGGGGGAATAGTCGCGGGAATAGCGGAGCATCTGGGGAAGGTAATCTTCGGTGTATTCTACCCGAATGTCGGCGATCTTTTCCTCGTCGGCCGTAGGATTGCCCTGGGCGTCAACTCCGTAATATACCGGATTGACAAATCCCTTGTAAGGGGCGATGTCGAGATGGGCGTAACGGTCGAGAACCTCCTTGTGGAGAGCGGGGTCGATCTTGACGGCATATTTTTCGACCAGTTCTTCCCCGGCGGCATAGTCTCCTTCGCTCTTTATGCGCTGGATCTCACTGAGGAGTTCACCGAAGAGTTCGCGCAGACGGTTGTAGTCATTGATTTTAACGAAAGTCTTGCCATCAATGTTTACCATTTCCACCACATTGTCGGTTTTGCCATGTTCCATGGCCCATTCGGCGATGAGCTTGCGGTTGCGCATATGGGCTTCCTCGACATCCTTGCCCGGTTCGATACGCATCAGCTGGGTCATCAGCCCGTTGAGCATATATTTATAATATTCGGCCTTGTAGGCATCGGGATTGTCGAGCAGACCGAGTTCAATGAGCTTGGGGTCGGCCAGATAATAGAGAGCGAAGAGATCGGCGCGGGTCTCCTCCAGGGTGGAGCCGTGGGCTTTCAGGGCATCGGGGTCTACTCCGGGGAGGAGACGGCCCGATCCGTGGCCGAGACATTCGTGGAGGTCGGTGTGGAGATTGTCCGTGATGAACAGATACTTGTCGAGTAGTTCGCGGGTCGGGGCGTCGATTACGAATTCCTCGTTGAAACCGTCGCCGTGAGAAGCATCGTCATACGCACGGGTGATATTCTCGATCGTCACCGATTTCGAGCCGTGGGCGGCGCGGATCCAGTTGGCGTTCGGAAGATTAATGCCGATGGGAGTGGCAGGATAAGCGTCGCCGGCCAGAATTGCGGCATTGATTACCTTGGCGCTGACCCCCTTGACTTCCGGCTTGCGGAAGCGCGGATCGACAGGGGAGTGGTCCTCGAACCACTGGGCGTTGGCTGCCAGCGTTTTGGTGCGGGCCGATGCCTTCTCGTCGCGGAAATTGACGATGGATTCCCAGGAACCGGTCATCCCCAGGGGGTCGCCGTAGCTTTCGATGAAACCGTTGATGAAATCGACCTGAGAATCGGTATCTTCGGTCCAGAGAATCGAATAGCTGTCGAAAAGACGCAGGTCTCCGGTGCGGTAGAACTTTATAAGTTCTTCGATCACAGCGGCCTGCTCGGGAGATTCGGCATATTTCTTCGCCTTTTCGAGATTAGCCACGATTTTTTCGATAGCCTCGGAGTAATACCCTCCCAGACGATAGACCTGCTCGGTCACCTTCCCGTCCGGTCTTTTTACAACACGGGCGTTAAGTCCGTAGGAGACAGGTGTAAGGTCGGTGGTATCTTTCAGTGCGGTGTAATATGCTTCCACTTCCGGCTGGGTCACACCTTCATAAAAGTTGCAGGCGGAAGTCTGTATAAGGTCCTCGCCGGCAGCCTGGTTGACACGTTTGGCATTGAACTGCGGGTCAAATATCAGGCGGTAGAGAGTCTGGAGTGAATCGTCATTGAAACGTTCAGGATGCTTGGCCGCCACACGGGAGGCCTCCCCGGCGAACCAGTCCCGGGAAAAGCCCGGAACGAATTTGTCCATCGAATAATGGTGATGGACACCGTTGCCGAACTCAACCTGCTTGAGATATTTCAGGAAAGCCTTGTATTCGGGGTTATTCTTGTCTCCGGTATAACCGGTATATACTTCTTCGAGAAGCTGGCGCAAGGGGAGATTGTAACGACCGTTCTGGTCCCAGAGGATGTCGCGCCCCTGGAGGGCGGCTTCCGTCAGATAATATATGAGTTTCTTCTGATTGAGCGAGAGATTCTCGAAACCGGGCACTACGTAGCGTAATACCTCTATGTCGGCGAAACGGTCTACTACCGTTCCCGAAGGATTGCTTGGGTCAAGGGCATTTGCCATAGCGGAGGAGGCGGTCGCCAGAATAGTGGCTACCGCGATGGATTTATGGAGTTTCATATCAAAAAAGTTCGACATAATGGTTGTTTCTGAACGAAGGATAGCGGGGCCGGCGCATTAGTCTCACTCAACATAAAGAACCAGCCCCTTGAGGTATTCCCCTTCGGGATGGTAGATGTTGACGGGGTGGTCGGCCGGCTGGGTCAGCTGATGCAGGATGCGGATTTTCCTGCCGCTCTGGGCGGCCGCGGAAAATACCGCCAGGCGGAACTGCTCGCGGCTTACGGCCTGGGAGCAGGAAAACGTGAACAGTATGCTCCCGGGAGCCATTTTCTCCATTGCCTTGAAATTCAGCTTCTGATAGCCACGCAGGGCATTACGCAGGGCGCTCCGGTGCTTGGCGAACGCGGGGGGATCAAGAACGACAAGATCGTAGGTTCCGCTTTCCATCCGGTCAAGAAACTTGAAGGCGTCTTCGGCGAAAGACTTATGGCGTCCGTCGCCGGGAAAATTCAGCGCTATGTTGGCATCTGTCAGGGTGACGGCTTTCTCCGACGAGTCGACCGAATGGACAAGCTCGGCCCCTCCTCTCATTGCATAGACAGAGAATCCGCCGGTATAACAGAACATATTCAGGACCTTCCGCCCACAGCTGTAATGCTGGAGCAGACGGCGGTTGTCGCGCTGGTCCACGAAAAAGCCGGTTTTCTGGCCACGCAGCCAGTCGATATTGAACTTCAGTCCGTTTTCCAGCGCCTCATTGCCGACGTAACCTCCTATTATATAGTCGTTGCGCGGATCAAGACGGGCCTTGAACGGGAGAGTGGTCTCCGATTTGTAATAAACGTTTTCCACGCCGAGGCCGGGAATCTTTATCAGTTCGGCGGCTATTGTCCGGCGTGCATAGTGCATACCCGGTGAGTGGGCCTGGACTACGGCCGTGGGGCCATAGATGTCAACGACCAGACCGGGGAGGAAGTCCCCTTCGCCGTGGACAAGGCGGAAAGCGTTGTTGTCCGGGCGCTGCAGTCCGAGGGCCTGACGCAGACGGAACGCTTCCCCGAGTCGCTCGGCGAAAAACGATTCATCAATCGTGCGGTCGGAAAAGTCCAGTATTCTGACGGCGATGGATCCTATCTGATAATGTCCGACACCGATAAATCTGCCGTCAGAGGCTTCCACCCCTACAATGTCGCCCTCCTCGATTCCGTCGGGAATACAGTCGGCGAGCGCCCCGGAGAATACCCAGGGATGGAATCTGTCGAGCGATTCCTCTTTGCCTTTCTTTAATCGAAGTACCTTCATTTGTCTGTCGGTGATATGATGCTGTTTCCGGAAGCCGTTATTTGATAAGGAAACGGTAGATGTCATTGAAATTGGCGTAGATCAGCAGGGCCAGCAGGAAGAACATACCCGCAACCTGAGCCCGCTCAAGGAACTTGTCGGAAGGTTTGCGGCGCGTGATGACTTCCCACAGCAGGAAGGCGACATGGCCTCCGTCAAGTGCCGGAATCGGAAGAAGATTCATGAACGCCAGGATGATTGACAGGAAGGCTGTCATTTCCCAGAACGTGCGCCAGTCCCATTTGGCGGGGAACATATTGCCTATGGCTCCGAAACCGCCGATTGACTCGGCGCCCTGTTTCGAGAACAGATGCTTGAGGGAGCCGACGTATGTGACCAGCATACCGGTCCCGTTGGAGATTCCGACCGGTATAGCCTGGAAGAAGCCGTAACGGGTGGTGTCGCAGACGAAGACCTCCATGGGCGCTTTCAGGCCGAAGCCGAGTTTGCCGGCCTCGGTGGGAGTGGCGGTGACCGAGAGAGTATCGCTGCCGCGGAGCAGTCCTACGGGTACCGGTTTTCCGGCGGCTGCCGTCAGGGCTTCCGAAAGTTCGCCGTATGAGGGCGTAGCGATATTGTTTACCGAGATTATCCTGTCTCCTTCGAGAATTCCCGCTTTTTCAGCCGGTTCGCCGGGCATTATGGTTTTGACGAATACCGGAATACGGAAAGCCATGAACCCCTTTTCTGGATCAAGGCGCTCGATGGCATTGGCGGGCAGGGAGATGTCGACCGTGTCATGGTGATTGCGCAGTACAGTAACTGTTTTTGCCTCGAGAAGGGTAAAAAGGTGGCCGCGGTCATTCTGGTCGAGTTTCCGGCCGTCGGCGGCAAGGATAATGTCACCGGTGCGGAATCCCAGCTCGATTGCTTCGGGAGTGAAGTCCATCCCTTCATAAGCGTTCTCGTAGGGGATAGTCTTCTCCCCCCAGTACCAGGCGATTCCGGCGTAGATGATTATGGCAAGAATAAAATTGTTGAGTACACCGCCGGTCATCACCAGCAGACGCTGCCATGCCGGTTTTACACGGAATTCATCGGGTTTCGGAGGAAGAGCCATCTGCTCCTTATCCATCGACTCGTCGATCATACCGGCGATTTTCACGTAGCCTCCGAGCGGAAGCCATCCTATGCCGTATTCCGTATCGCTGTTTTTGGGTTTCCACTTAAAAGGAGTAAACCAGGGGTTGAAGAAAAGATAGAATTTTTCAACTCTGATTTTGAATATTCTCGCCCAGATGAAATGGCCGAACTCATGGATGATTACCAGAAGCGCAAGGGCTGCTATCAGCTGGGCGGCTTTTATGAGAAATGTTTCCATTGTCGATTTTGTCAGATTAAATAACAGAGACTTAAGCCTTTATGATTGTGCTGCCGCAGGCTTCAGCCATCGCCTTGACTCGACGGCGCGTTGCGGCGTTGCAGGCCACGTAGTCCTCATATTCCGGCGATGCGATATTTTCGGTAAAGGTCTCCACTGCCTCGCGGATAAGGGGATAGATGTCGGTGAAGCGTATCTGCTCTTTAAGGAAAGCCCCTACGGCGATTTCGTTGGCGGCATTGATGACGCAGGGAATCAATCCTCCGCGCTCCAGAGCCAGATGGGCCAGCGTTATGCCGGGAAAACGTTCCGTGTCCGGAGCTTCAAAAGTTAGCTGCGACATTGCTTCCAGGGTGAGGCCCGGAGCGGAAGTCACGGGTCGGGTAGCTCCCGAGAGAGCATAGCGTATCGGGCCGCGCATATCGGGGACTCCGAGCTGAGCCTTGACCGAACCATCCTTGAATTCCACCATCGAATGAACTATCGACTGGGGATGCACGACGGCCATTATTTTTTCCGGTTCCACTCCGAACAGCCATCTAGCCTCGATAATTTCGAACGCTTTGTTGAGCATCGTCGCGGAGTCGACGGTGATTTTCGCTCCCATCGACCAGTTGGGATGATGCAGGGCGTCAGCCAGTGTGGCCGATGCGATGCGCTGGTGGCTCCATGTGCGGAAAGGTCCTCCGGAGGCTGTGATTATCAGCCGTCTTACCCGGGATACATCTTCCCCGACCAGGCATTGATAAATGGCCGAATGCTCGGAGTCTACGGGGAGGATGCGGGACGCGCTCCCACGCAGCCGGCGCGTTACCAGGTCACCGGCCACGACAAGGGTCTCCTTGTTCGCCAGGGCTATTTCTTTTCCGGCCCCGATGGCGGCCAGTGTGGGCGCCAGGCCGCTGTAACCGACAGTCGCTGTGACCACCGTGTCCACTTCCGGAAGCGTCATGGCCTCGATTACGGCTTCCTGGCCGCAAAGAGCCTCTATGCCCGAGCCGGCAAGGAGTTCATTCAGCCGTCGGCCGGCTTCCTCGCTGGCTATTACCGCGCGCAGCGGACGCCATCTGAGGGCTTGCGCCGCCAGTTCCTCGGCATTGCTTCCCGCCACCAGTACGACTGGCCGGAAACTGTCGGGATATTCCCGGCATACATCCAGCGTCTGACGCCCGATGGATCCGGTCGAGCCGAGAACGGCTATCCTTTTTATTTTATGTGGAGTATCTGATTGATTTATTTTCATAACTTACGGATGGTAAAAGAATAGCCTGTGAGTCATTCTGGACCTTCAGGGCGCTGCCTTACCGAAACGCAAAGTTACATATTTTTTTTGATAACTGCAACTTCCGCAAGAGGTCACCGCTTCCCGGAAGAAAAGGGCGCAGGATGGCTATTCCTCCACGAAGGGAGAGAACATGACGGTGGAGAGATATTTCTCGGCCCGGTCCGGGAAGACCACTACGATTGAGCTTCCTTTCGGGGCGGTCCGGGCAGTGTCGAGTGCGGCAATCATTGCTGCTCCGGAACTCATTCCCGCGAATATGCCCTCGCTGGCGATAATCTTCCGGGCCATGTCGATGGCTTCCTCGCTGGAGACCATCACCTGGCGGTCAATCAGCGCGGGATTGTAGATAGCCGGCACGATGGCTTCCTCCATATTTTTCAACCCCTGTATGTAATGGCCGCGCACGGGATGGGCGCAGACAATCCTGATGTCAGGCTTCAGGGCTTTCAGAAAGCGGGATATTCCCATGATTGTTCCGGAAGTTCCCAGGGCACAGACAAGATAGTCGATCCTGCCGCCTGACTGTGACCATATTTCCAGGGCTGTGTTCTCATAATGGGCAGTGTAGTTCGAGGCGTTACCGAACTGATCGGGCATGAAATACCTGCCTGGATTTTCCCTGCACAGCTGACGCGCTTTGCGGATGGCACCGTCTGTCCCTTCCTCTGCGGGAGTGAGGGTCACTCTGGCTCCGTAGGAACGGATTATGACACGTCTTTCGCGGGAGACTCCTTCGGACATTACAATCTCGACGTCATAGCCTTTTACCACGCCGAGCATCGCGAGTCCGATACCGGTATTGCCCGAGGTGGGTTCGATAATGGTCATCCCTTTGCGCAGACGCCCTGAATTCTCGGCGTCCTCGATCATTTTGAGGGCTATGCGGTCCTTGATGCTTCCGGTGGGGTTGAAACCTTCCACTTTGGCGAGGATTTCGACCCCTTCAACGTCATTGAGGCGGTTAATTCTTACCAGCGGGGTCGAGCCGATAGCCTCAAGAATATTTTCTTTTATATCCATGGGATTCACTGAATTTCCTTACCGAAAGGGAAAAGAGCCAGGCGCATCAGCTTGAAATGCTGGAGGCCGAAAGGAATACCGATGATTGTGATGCAGAAGAGAATCCCCCAGCCAAGATGGGTTATCGCGATGGGGATTCCGCCGACGAACCACCAGATTATGTTCATGATTCCGGCCAGGCAGCCCGAAGGCCATCCTGCGGGAGCGACGGCCGTTCCGAAGGGCCATAGGGCAACGGCGGCCAGTTTCATTGTCTGCAGTCCGAACGGGATACCGATAACGGTAAGCATCATCAGTATGCTTGATATGGCATATTCGATGGCGATCATCAGTCCGCCGAATATAAACCAGATGATATTCAACAGTGTATTCATAATTCGTAAATTACGGATTTAATCGGGTGCCTCCGCACAATCCACGGCCTGCTCAGAAAGGCGCTGGTTCGTCGGAGGAAGGGGCGGTAAGGTCGGCAGACCCTCCGGTGAAAGGGGTAGAACCGTCGGCGTAGGGGGATAAGGACGAATCTCCGCCGGCGGTATTCATCCGGGATGCCACGACCTCCTGAGTGGTGATATAATCCTCGTCCCAGTTCTGGAAACGGGCATACTGGTTGACGAATCGCATCTTGACGTCATCGACCTTACCTGAACGGTGCTTGGCCACGATGAAAAGAGCCAGACCGCGGATGTCGTTCCCTTCGGCGTCTTCCGAACTGTGGGTATAATATTCCGGACGGTGTATAAAGCAGACGATGTCGGCGTCCTGCTCGATGGCCCCGGATTCGCGGAGGTCGCTGAGCTGGGGTCGCTTCGACTGGGAGTCGGTTCCGCGGCTCTCGACCGAGCGGTTCAGCTGCGACAGGGCGATAATCGGAATATTCAGCTCTTTGGCCAGCTGTTTGAGATTTCGGGAAATCATGGACACCTCCTGTTCTCGCGAGCCGAATTTCATTCCGGAGGCGTTCATCAGCTGGAGGTAGTCGATGATGATTATCTTCACACCATGCTCGCGGACAAGACGCCGGGCCTTGGTCCTGAGTTCAAAGACCGACAGCGAGGGGGTGTCGTCGATAAAGAGGGGAGCGTTGTAGAGCGGTTTGACTCCGGCCATCAGCTTGTCCCAGTCGCCGGGGGTGAGGCGTCCGCTCTTGATTTTCTCGCCCTCCACTTCGCAGGCATTGGATATCAGACGATTCACAAGCTGGAGATTACTCATTTCAAGTGAGAAGATGGCCGTGGGCGTGTTCAGGTCGATAGCCATATTCTTGGCCATGGAAAGCACGAAAGCCGTCTTTCCCATGGCGGGACGCGCGGCGATGATGATAAGGTCGGAGTTCTGCCATCCGGAGGTCAGTTTGTCGAGCTCGTGGAATTTTGTCTCGAGGCCCGACAGACCCGATTCCCTGTTGGCCGCCGCCTCAATCTGGTCGAGAGCCTGACGGATGACGGGGTCAATCTGAGTGACATCTTTCTTTACATTCCGCTGGGAAATCTCGAACAGCTTTCCTTCCGCTTCCTGGAGAAGATCGTCGACATCATTGGATTCGTCGAAAGCCTTCTCTTCAATCTGAGCCGAGAAGTTGATAAGTTCGCGGGCGAGATATTTCTGGGCCACGATGCGGGCGTGAAACTCCACGTGCGCTCCCGAGGCCACCCGGGCGGTCAGTTCGGAAATCGCAGCAGGGCCGCCTACAAGTTTCAGGTCGCCGTTGGCCCGGAGCTTCTGGGTGACGGTCAGCATATCGATTGACTGCTGGGAGGCGCCGAGCTGCTGTATGGCCTCATATATCTTCTGGTGACCGGGGTCATAGAAGCACTCCGGCTTGAGGATGTCGCAGACTGTGGTGTAAGCGTCTTTTTCGAGCATCAGGGCGCCCAGGACGGCCTGTTCTACTTCCAGGTCACGGGGAGCCACGCGCCCCTCGCGTTCAAGGAGCTGCTGCTGGTTGCGGCGCGCGTCGCTGTAATTGCCGCGCCGCTGGTATGTGTTGCTGGTTTCTGCCATAAATGATTGGTTTGATCCCCCGGAGGGGATTGCCAGGAGAGAGCCGATGATATTACAGTGGTTTACAGGGAATCGTAAGACGGGGAGAACGTATCCCCCTGGAGCGGGTCACCGGTGCGGATACCCCGCGACAGCCATGCCACACGCTGCGACGAGCGGCCATGATTGAAGCTGTCGGGCATCTCCCGGCCGGTGGCCTTGCGCTGAAGGTAATCGTCGCCGATTTTCGATGCGGCGTTTATCGCGTTCTCCACATCGCCTGGTTCCAGGGAGCCGAACATCGCGTTGTCCCGGTTGGCCCAGACGCCGGCATAGAAATCAGCCTGAAGTTCGAGGCGCACACTTATACGGTTGGATTCCCTCTCCGGAAGCCGGGCCATCTGTTCGTGGGCCTGGTCGAGAGTGCCGAGCAGGTGTTGTACGTGGTGTCCTACCTCGTGGGCGATCACGTAAGCGTAAGCGAAATCTCCGGAGGCTCCTATCTGGCTCTGCATCTGCTTGAAGAAATCAAGGTCGATATAGACCGTTTCGTCGGCCGAACAGTAGAACGGACCGACCTGCGACGTTGCATTGCCGCAGCCTGACTGAACCGCGCCGGTGAACAGCACAAGTTTCGGACACCGATATTCGCCCCAGCCCTGTTTCCTGAACTCGGCGGTCCAGACATCTTCGGTTCCGGCCAGCACTTTGGATGCGAGGTCGGCCAGGCGTTCATCCTCCGCGTCGGGCTGATAGTCCTGTGTGGCGTAGGAGGTATTGCCTGCCTGGTTGAGTACTGTGCCGAGTACGTCGCCCATGTCGCCCCCGCTCAGGAGGGTGATGATTCCGGCTACGATTACTCCGATGATTCCGCCGCCGATGCCGACAGTGCGCCCCGAAAGGCCCCTGCGGTCGCTGACATTGCTGCTTCTGCGTCTTCCGTCAAGTCTCATTGTTTCGTGAAGATTAGTATCATTGTACTGTCCGGGATAATATTTAAGGACAAAGTTAAGGAAATTTGGCCGATTTTGCGTAACTTCGCCCTTTAAATATGTCAACGGTTTTTCAATGTTGACTGTTTAATATCTGAAACTAAGCTTTAAGATAATGCATCATGATTATTTCCGGGTGGCCGCGTGTGTGCCTCCGGTGCGCGTGGCCGATGTGGAGGCCAATGCCTGCGCTATAATTGAAATGCTCGGACAACTCGACAGCCGAGGGGTCGAGCTGGCCGTTTTCCCTGAACTTTGCGTCACGGGTTACACCTGTGGCGACCTTTTCCATAACGAGACCCTGCTTGAGGCTGCCGCCACGGCCGTCTCCGAGATTGCGGAGGCCACCAAGAACATGAGCGTCCATGCCATCATCGGCGCCCCCATGGTTTTTGACGAGCGGCTATACAATTGCGGAATTGTTGTAGGGCAGGGGATGATGAAACTTACTGTTCCGAAAACCTATCTGCCAAACTATAACGAATTCTATGAACGGCGCCTGTGGACCCCGGCTCCGAAAGTGGTTGACACGGAGGACAGTCGTATGGCGGTCTCTCCGAATAAAATCGTACAGATAAACGGCGTCAAGATTGCCATTGAAATTTGCGAGGACCTGTGGGTACCCATCCCTCCTTCCTGTCATGCCTCAATGGCCGGCGCTAAAATTATCGTAAATCTTTCGGCGTCGCCCGATACTATCGGCAAGTACGACTATCTCCGCGAGCTGATTGCCCAGCAGTCGGCCCGCTGTATCTGCGGGTATGTCTATGCCGCTGCCGGATTCGGCGAATCCTCCACCGACCTGGTATTTGACGGGAAGGGCATTATAGCCGAGAACGGCGTAATCCTCGGTTCCACTCCCCGCTGGAAGGAGGGCCCCCAGTATATAATCCGCGACATAGACATCGCTCTGCTTTCCCACGACCGTATGCACCGCGGTACGTTCGCCGACTGTGCCGACCGCGAGAACACCGTGGCGTTCCCCACCGTGCAGCAGCTCAATCTGAACCTGAGCGAACTTCTCGACCCAGAGAACCAGGAGGGACTCCGCGAAAAACTCGACAAGATTATCGGACAGAATAAAGACGAGGATGAGAACCGGGAGGACACTCAGCTGTTACGCACAATCGAGCCTCATCCGTTTGTTCCCTCGGATGATGCCGAGATCGACCGCCGGTGTGACGAGATAGTGAATATCCAGGTAGCCGGACTTGCGCAGCGTCTGCGCGCTACCGGATGCAAATGCCTGGTAGTAGGTATCTCCGGAGGGCTCGATTCCACGCTTGCCCTGCTTGTTGCCACCCGGGCGTTTGACCGGCTCGGTCTTGACCGCAAGGGGATCATAGGGGTGACTATGCCGGGATTCGGAACAACCGGGCGTACCCATTCAAACGCTCTTACACTGATGGATGCTCTCGGAGTGACTTTCCGCGAAATTCCTATCGGGCCGGCGGTGGAACAGCATTTCCGGGACATCAACCATGATCCTTCGGTGCGCGACGTCACGTATGAGAATTGCCAGGCGCGGGAGCGTACTCAGATTCTGATGGATATCTCCAATCAGGAGAACGGTATGGTCCTGGGAACCGGCGACCTTTCGGAACTTGCGCTGGGATGGGCCACTTACAACGGTGACCAGATGTCGATGTATGGCGTCAATGCCTCCGTACCGAAAACCCTCGTCAAATATCTTGTGCGCTGGTTTGCTTTCCGTTCGGAAAATCCGGATATGGCGGAGGCGCTTGTTGATATCATAGACACTCCGGTATCGCCGGAACTGTTGCCCCCCTCGGCTGACGGAGAGATTGCCCAGCGGACCGAAGACCTTGTGGGGCCATACGAACTCCACGACTTCTTCCTTTTCCATACACTCCGCTACGGCTTCCCCCCGGAACGTGTCTACTTCATGGCCTGCCGTGCTTTTATCCATCAGCACCATGGAAAGACCTACCAGGGACGCGGAGGCATGGAGGTCGGCAAATATCAGCCGGAAGAGATACTCCACTGGATGAAAGTCTTCTACCGCCGCTTTTTCTCGCAGCAGTTCAAGCGTTCCTGTATGCCTGACGGTCCTAAAGTCGGCTCGGTATGTCTGTCGCCGCGCGGCGACTGGCGTATGCCCTCCGACGCTTCGGCTGCAGCATGGCTTGCTGCCATCGACAAGATTTCCCCCGACAACGCCTGAGGGCTTCGGGTTCCTGCCTTCTGAACCATTCTGACAGCACTCTCGCCATCCGGGCGAAAAACAGGACGGTGTGTCAAAATTTTGACACACCGTCCTGTTTTTCGATTGTAATATAAGGTGGTTAACGGCTGGAGGCAGAGTAGTTGGGAGCTTCGGAGGTGATGGCTACGTCGTGGGGATGGCTTTCGGCTACGCCGGCATTGGTGATGCGGGTGAACTTGGCCTTGTGGAGGGCCTCGATATCGGGCGCTCCGCAATAGCCCATGCCGGCACGCAGACCGCCGAGCATCTGGTACACAACCTCATAGAGGGAGCCTTTGTAGGGGACACGGGCGGCGATACCTTCGGGTACCAGTTTCTTTGTGTCGGTCTCATTGGCCTGGAAGTAACGGTCCTTCGAGCCTTTTTCCATGGCTTCCAGAGATCCCATGCCACGGTATGCCTTGTATTTACGGCCATTGTAGATGATAGTGTCGCCGGGAGATTCCTCCACTCCGGCCAACATTCCGCCGAGCATTACGGAGTAACCTCCTGCGGCGAGGGCCTTGACAATATCGCCGCTGTAACGGATACCTCCGTCGGCAATCAGGGGCACACCGGTGCCTTCGAGAGCTTTGGCTACATCATAGACTGCGGAGAGCTGGGGAACGCCTACGCCGGCGATGATGCGGGTGGTACAGATGGAGCCGGGACCGATACCCACTTTCACTCCGTCGGCACCGTTCTCCACCAGATAGCGGGCTGCCTCACCGGTAGCGATATTTCCGACGACAACATCAATGTCGGGATATTTTTCTTTTACTGCGCGGAGTACACCGACAACGCCTTTGGAATGTCCGTGAGCTGTGTCGATGACAATGGCGTCGGCTCCTGCGGCAACAAGAGCGTCGACGCGCTGCATGGAATCGGCGGTTACGCCTACGCCGGCGGCTACGCGCAGACGACCGAGGGCATCCTTGCAGGCATTGGGCTTGTCTTTGGCCTTGGTGATATCCTTATAGGTCACCAGTCCTACCAGTTTACCCTGTTTGTCCACAACCGGCAGCTTCTCAATTTTATGTTTCTGGAGAATATCGGCGGCTTCCTCAAGGTTCGTGGACTGGTCGGTCGTCACAAGATTCTCGGAAGTCATCACTTCGTCGACTTTGCGATTGAGATCGCGTTCAAAACGTAGGTCGCGGTTTGTGACAATTCCGCGGAGCAATCCCTTGTCATCCACGACGGGAATACCTCCTATGTGGTATTCCTCCATCATCTTCAGGGCGTCCCCGACAGTAGAACCCTCGAGAATCGTCACAGGATCATAGATCATACCGTTTTCGGCGCGCTTTACGGCATGGACCTGACGCGCCTGTTCCTCGATGGACATATTCTTGTGGATGACGCCGATCCCTCCCTCTCGGGCAATGGCGATAGCCATCTTGGCCTCCGTCACGGTATCCATCGCGGCGGAAACAAGAGGAACGTTCAGCGTAATGTTACGGGAAAATTTTGTCTGAAGTCTGACGCTTCGCGGAAGCACTTCGGAGTAAGCGGGAATCAGCAGGACGTCATCGAATGTGAGCCCGTCCATAGCTACCCTGTCTGCAATAAATGACGACATATAGTAAACCTTAGTTCGTTCGTTAAATATTGCCTGCAAAGGTAATAATTTTTCGGCACATTTCCGATAACCGGCCCCGAAAATTATGCGAAAAAATTCAGTACGGGATGTTTGCGGGCGGATTCGCCGGGACTGATAGCTGCTATAATTACAATCAATCGATCTCGTCGACTTTTCAGGTAAGTAAAGCGTTACTTTGCAGAATAATTCAAAAAACGAAAAATTATGGATACGCCGATGCTGACATGGGCCGTCATTGTGGGCCTGTTTGTTGTTATTCTTTTGATACGGTTCGGACGGGGCATTTACAGATACGCCCACGCCCACCATATAATACAGCTTGGTTCGGAGCGGGAGGAATTCTATCTTCCCGGCGACAGGCTGAACGATAATTATGATGACGATGACGAAGATGAATGTCGCGATGATTTCGGAGACTGCTGAACCGGTGATGCCGCCGGCAAAGTCGGTCTGTATGTTCCTGTCGGATTACAGCGGCTGGCTGCTCGGTTGCGGAGCCACCTGCATCAGACTGGAAAAGAATGTACAGCGGATTGCCCGGACTTACGGCAAACGCGCGGAAATAACCATTACTCCCCGTCATGTGCATATTTCGATGATAGCCGCCGATAGTTCGGAGACTTTTACGACCATCGCGCCGGTGCGCCGGGTGCCTGTAAGTTTCAACACCATCACCCGTCTGAGTCGTCTGAGCTGGGAAATAGCCGACAGCCATCTTTCGCTGGAGGAGGCGTCGGAAAGATTCGACGATATCGTATCCGATGATCGTCAGAACAAATGGCTGGTGCTTGTATTGGTCTCGCTTGCCAACGCATCTTTCTGCCGTCTGTTCGGAGGGGACGGAGCGGCGATGGCTATTGTCGGAATAGCTACTATGGCGGGATATTATCTAAAGCAATGCATGATGGAGGCCAGGGTGGATCTCCGGCTTGTAATGTTGGCCTGCGCTTTTGTCTCCTCCGTGCTTGGGGCGACAGATTATCTGTTTTCCGTGGGGACCACTCCCCAGATTGCAATAGGGACCAGCATATTGTATCTGGTACCCGGAATACCGTATCTGAATTCGTTCAGCGATATGCTTAACAGATATTACATCTGTTCGTTCAGCCGGTTCATGGACGCGGTTGTCCTGACAGGGTGTCTGTCGATAGGATTATGCTGCGGCATGATGATGATGAAAATAGGGATGTTTTAAGAGATAAGCCGATATGGAACTGAAAATAATCGAAGATGCATTGTTCGCCGCGATAGCCGCTATCGGTTTTTCCTCAATCAGCCGGTTGCCGCTGAGAGCCTATCCGTTCTGCGCCGTAATTGCCGCGCTGGGACATTCGCTGCGATACGTGCTGATGAACAGTCCGGAGTGTGACTTCCATATATTCTGGGCCACGGTCATAGCGTCCTTCTTTATCGGGACCCTGGCTGTATTTCTCTCGCCGCTGGCACGCACTCCGGCCGAGGCCTGTTTTTTCCCGTCGCTGCTGCCGATGATCCCCGGAATGTATGCCTACAAGGCTTTCGGCGGAATAGCCGCCTGCATTTTCAATGATAATCCCGAAACGTTCAACTATTATTTCTATCAGTTCGCTTATAACGGACTGGTGTGTGTGGCCGTTCTTTTCGGAATGGTGGTCGCGGCTACGGTTCCGGTATTCATATTTAAAAAAATTTCTTTTCAGGCCACAAGATAGGTCGGAAATCAGTAAATTTGTATTTTCTGTACCGGAATGTCAACTATTGAAAGATGGAATTGAGACAGCTGAAATATTTTGTGAAAGTGGCCGGCAACCTTAGTTTCTCGGAAGCGGCCAAGAATCTGTGTGTCACCCAGAGTACCCTTTCCCAGCAAATCAAGCAACTGGAGGGAGAACTGGGAACACAACTGTTTATCCGTACAAGCCACAGCGTAGAGCTGACTGAGGCCGGAAAAGAACTGCTTCCTCTGGCTATCGCCACAATACACTCCGCCGAAAGCTGTAAGGATCGTATCGCCGACCTGAACGCTCTGTCGGTCGGAACATTGAATATCGGGGTCACTTATTCTTTCAGCCCTATTCTGACGGAAACGCTCATAACGTTTATGAAGATGTATCCCAGCATAAAGCTGAATATATTTTATAAACCGATGGCCGAACTGATGGAGATGCTTCAGGAAAGGGAAGTGGACTTCCTGCTGGCGTTCCGCCCGACCCGCAGTATAGAAGGGGTGGAATCCCATATCCTGTTTCAGAACTGCCTGGCGGCAATCGTAAGGCCATCCCATCCCCTTGCAGCGCGGGAAAAAGTTACCCTGGCTGAACTCGAGAAATATGACCTCGCGCTCCCGTCGCGTGGGCTGCAGGCCAGGAACGCGTTTGATGCGGTAATAACGCCATACAATAAATTCCGGGTCCGCATTGAACTGAACGAAGTCAATATCCTTCTGAAACTGATCCGTCAGACCGAGCTGGTAACCGTCCTTGCGGAAGCTTCCATCCATAATGAATCGGGGGTGAAAGCTGTCCCGCTGGATATTCCCGACAACGGTATGGCCGGATGTGTACATCTGCTCAGCGATTCTTACCGTAAACGCTCGATGCAGGAATTCATCCGTCTGCTCAGCGAGTCGCTTGCCGTGAGGGAACGACGCGATGCCTGGATTTAGACCATGCGGGGCTATCGGCCAAAACCTTTGGCCATCCGGGCGAAAAACGAGACGATGTGTCAGTTTTTGAATTCTGACACATCGCTCATTGTCTTTGTTTTCAGCCGAATTTGATTATTATTTTGCGGCAAGCACTTCTATCTCGACGAGAACCTGCTTGGGAAGTTCGCGTACAGCGACAGCCGAGCGGGCAGGGAAAGGAGCGGTGAAAGCCTCGGCATAAACTGCGTTCATGGCGGCGAAGTCGTTCATGTCGGCAAGGTAGACTGTCGTTTTGACCACATTGTCCATCGTAAGGCCGGCGGCTTCAAGGATGGCTTTTACATTGGCCAGTGACTGACGAGTCTGTGCGGTGATTCCTTCGGGGATGGCTCCCGTGGCGGGATTGATGGGAATCTGGCCGGATGCGAAGAGGAATGGACCACAGTCGATGGCCTGACTGTAGGGGCCGATGGCTCCGGGAGCCTTGTCAGTTGCAATCTGAGTTTTCATTGTCATTTTGATTTTTTAAGTTAGAGATATCGGGATGGTTTATAGTCAGGGATGAGACGAGGATTTTGTCGGCTTCTTTCAGTGCGGTTTTCTCCAGCATACTGAGGGTTAGATTTACACGACGGAAATTCTTGTCGAAGTTGGGGATGAAGTTATCGGAACCGTGACCGACCATGCGCCGGAGAAGTTCTCCGAGGGTAAACTCTGCGGGATTGACAGCCGGCGTAAGGGCGAAAACATCGCTTCCGGGCTTCGTGGCGACGTGGAGGATTATTCCTTCGCTGGCCAGGCGGTTTGTCGAGGCTGTGACCAAAGAGATGGGAAGCTGATATTCCACGGCAATCTGGCGGTTGGTGAGCGGTTTCATCCCTTTGACGAAGCGACGGATTATGATTGTCGTCACCGCCAGGAGAATCCGCCAGCGGTAGTCCTCGGAAATCTTTTCGATTTCGTTGGAGAAACTGAACTGGAAAATGTTCTGGGAAGAATAGCAATAGACAGCTCCGGAAAGGGTTATCAGCCATACGAGCTGGAGCCATATCAGAAGCAGAGGAAGAAACGAGAAGGAACCGTAGATGGCGTTATAGCGCGTTACGTATATCTGGCCTGACAGGAACAGCCATTGGAGAATCACAAATGACGTCCCGGCAATGATGCCGGCTATCAGCGCGTTCTTGAATTTGACTTTTGTGTTGGGAATAAGCATATAGCTTCCCGCGAAAAAGAACCAGACGAGAATCACTGACGAGAAATCCAGCAGTGTCGACACCAGGGGAGAAAGAAAATCGAAGGGCAAGACTTTCTGAATAGTGGTAGACATCAGCAGGGTTATGCCGCTGGAGCATATCATAAGCACAGGGAGAATAAGGCATATGGCGGTGTAGTCGGTGATTTTACGCCAGAAACTCCGCCCATGCTCTATTCCCCATATCCTGTTGAACGAATCCTCCACTGAGGAAATCAGGGAAATCAGGGTCCATAGCAGGAAAACAATGCCTATGCCTACGAATATGCCTTCCGAAGACTGGGCAAGATAGGAGTCCACAAATGTGAACGCTGTTTTCAGAGCTTCCGCCTGGGCCGGGAACGAAGAGAACAGCTGCGTCTGCAACAGATTCTGGAAGCCGAAGCCGCGTCCGATGGCAAAAAGCAGCGCAAGCGCCGGCACTACGGCGAGCAATGTCTGATACGTCAGTGCGCTCGCCCGGTTCTGGAGATCGGAATTAAGGAAAGACCGTACCGACAGATTCAGTGTCTTGATGAGGTCTATCATCCAGCTTCGGCGGGTGTCGCTCCATACTCCTCCGCTGACATAACGGTATATGCGCACCCCTTTGTCGGCGATACGCGTAAACAGATTCGGGCGTTTTTCTTTCCCCGGGGTTTTGCTGTCAGTCGGATTCTCCATATCTATACAAAAACTTCCGTCACCTTTCGGTTCACAGGGATGGCGAACTTTCCGGGATCAGCGGCCGGCAACAAGGCCTCCGTCAATGAGATAATGACCTCCGGTACAGAAGGATGATTTCTCCGATGCAAGGAAATAGACAAGTTCGGCCACTTCATCGGGAGTGCCGACACTTCCGCGGGCATAGAGGGAATTCTCTTCTTTCCAAAGTTCCTCGACAGGGCGGTTGTCTCTGAGGGAAGATTTTTCGAAGAGGTTGTCGACAAGAGGAGTATGAATTGTGCCAGGACAGATGGCATTTACTCTTACGCCCTCCGGACCCAGGTCTACCGAAAGGCTGCGTGTGATCTGCCCGAGGGCTCCTTTTGTCAGACCGTAGGCGAAGCTGTGAGCTTTCCCTACGAACCATTGGTCTGAGCAGTTTATGACAACTGAACCTCCTCCCGCTTCGATGATATGGGGAATGGCTTCCCTGAGGGTATTCACTGTGCCGTAGATGTTGGTGTCGATTACGAGTCTGAGTTCTTCGTCTGATATATCCAGCAGGGTATTCCGGCGGTGGATTCCGGCGTTGGCGAAGACGCTTGTCAGAGAACCGAATCTTTCAATTGTGAGGTCCACCGCATGACGGATGTCCTCGCGATCGCAGACATTTCCCGGAACATACAGCAATGTTTCGGGAGATCCCAGCTCTTCAGTCAGCTTCATTGCCTCCTGTCGGTTGACATCCATGAAACCTACCGACCATCCTTCGCGGATAAATTTTCTGACACTGGCCGCTCCGATGCCGGTAGCACCTCCGGTAATGAAGATTGTTCTCATATATTATGTAGCTGATATGGTTGTCGCAAGTATAAATTTTTGCAAATATAATATTTCCGGAGCAATAATAAAAGAGTTTCAGGAAACGTTTTTATAAACGGATGTGTCATAATGGCTCATCCGGCTGGAGGTCTGCGGGATTAACGTTTCTCCATCGGCTCCCATTCTGAAATTACTTCACTCAATACTGATAAAAATCCGGGCTATGTGCTGAAATTTTGAATTTTGACACTCCGACTCTCGGAATCAATAGTTATTGACGAGCATATATGGACAGGCACCCGAATATATATCATTGTCCGGTAGCGGCTAACAACGGTCGGAAGGCTCTTGTGCGGCTGATCGTGCCTGTCTATAATGCTGAGGAATATCTGGAAGAGTGTCTGAACTCTATCCGCATCCAGTCTTTTACGGACTTCGCGGTCCTGATTGTGGATGACGGTTCGACAGATGACTCAGCTGAGATTGCAGACCGGTTATGCCGGAAGGATTTCCGTTTCCAGCTGGTGTGTACTCCCAACCGCGGGGTTTCCGCGGCGAGGAATCTCGGTATTGATTCGGCAACGGAAAAATATATCGGTTTTGTTGATGCCGATGACTGTCTCCATCCCCGCGCGTTAGAGATGCTGGTTAAGGTGCTTGCAAAGCATAATGCGCAGGTTGCAGTAGGGAAGTTTGTACGCGGCGTCACCAACCCGTTTCTGAAGCTATCGCCGGAAGATTGCGGAACTGGTGCGCCAGTGGAGGTGTTCGGATATGAGGAGGCGATGCGTCAGGCGCTTTACCAGAAACGTATAATAAATTCTCCATGTGGGATGTTGATGGAACGTCGGTTGCTTGATGCTGATTGCCGGTTTCGCGAGCATATCAGATACGAGGACCTCGATGCGTTTTACAGATTTTATGAAAAAGCGGCTGCGATAGTATATCTTCATGAACCGGTGTATTTTTACCGGCAGGTGGAGTCAAGCTTTATGCACCGGTGGAGCCGCGACAGACTCGACGCTCTGGACGTCACCGACCGAATGCTGTCTTTTATGGAAGAGCGCTATCCTTCTTTGGTCCCGGCTGCCAGGGAGCGGCGGTTCAGCGCCCATTTCAATATGTTTCTGACCCTGTTGCGCTATAATGTCGGGGATGATGAGTCCGTTCGCCGGTGCTGGAAGGTAATCTGTCAGCAACGCCGTCATGAACTGTCAGACCCGGACGTGCGTCTGAAAAACAAACTCGGTGCGTTGCTGTCCTATCTGGGACGCAAGCCATTTGTCGTATTATCCTTACTTTACAGAAAGTGAAACTAACAGCTTCCATTGTGACATACAGGACTCCGCAGGATGAACTGCTGGGATGTCTCTCCCTGCTGGAGGAGGAGAAGGTGGAGCGCATATATGTTATTGACAATTCGCCCACGGATGAAATCCGGTCCCTGGTGCAGGAATTCCGTACGGTCGAGTATATCCACAGGCCGGATAACCCGGGATATGGAGCGGCTCACAATGTCGCCATCCGGGACGTGCTGAGCCGGGGTGTGGAATATCATCTTGTGCTTAATTCCGACATTACATTTGAGCGCGGTACTCTTGCCGCAATAATCGAAATGATGGACCGGCGCCCTGAGACAGGACTGCTTCAGCCCCGGATTATATATCCTGACGGCCGGGAACAGTATTCTTCCCGTCTGCTACCTTCCCCGCTGGATCTCATAGGCAAACGGTTTCTGCCCCATCGGTTTCTGTCGCGTCGCTTGAATCGTTATATGCTGACAGACCGTCCCGAGAGAGAGGAGCTGAATATTCCTTACCATCAGGGCAGTTTCATGTTTTTCCGTGTTGCAGCCCTGCGGAAGATCGGACTGTTCGACGAACGTTTTTTCATGTACCCGGAAGATATTGATATTTCGCGGCGCGTCCATGAGCATTATGTTACGTTATACTGGCCCGGGCAGACTGTCATCCACTGCCATCGGGCCGCAAGCGGCAAGAATCTGCGGATGCTCTGGATTCATTCTGTAAATATGATACGATATTTCAACAAGTGGGGATGGATTTTCGATAAAAAAAGAAAAGAATTCAACCGCCGATGCCTGGAGGAGATTGCCGCCGCATCAAGACGCTGAACCCTCTGCAATTCCGGCTGACAGAATTTCCGTGACGATAGTATTGGTCGGCGGGAGGCGAACAACTGTATCGGGAATATAATTTATATAAAAAGGCGCTCATCGCGAGCGCCTTTTTATTGGTTTCCAATAGGTACAATTTCTAAGGTAAAAAAGATTGTTTTAGGTTTGTGATGCAAAGTTCGCCCTTTTTATCGGGCTGACAAAATATATTTATATGTTATTAGACATAATTTTTTAACGGTTTAATCTTCGGCAGCCGGATAACTATTATCTAAGAGGTTTAAAATCAGAGGATAATCTTAAAATGTAATTAAACATATAAATTGTTTAATTAATCTTAAAATGCGGTATCTGTCCCCAATTTTATGACATTTCGTCGAAAATTTTCAAAGAAAATTCATTTCCGTCAAAAACTCCATACGAGAAATGGTATATCCAGTCGCCAAGAATTACCATACGACAACCGCGCTTATTCAGCGGTAAATCCAGCAGTATGTGGCGGTGTCCGTAGACGAAAAAATCAATCTCCGGGTCGACGTCGCGGAGATATTCCTTGCTGAAGATAACCAGCGGTTCTTTATCTTCCCCCTCGAATTCGGGCAGAATATGGTCTTCATACCGGCGGGAGGCTTTAGACCAACCGTGGGCGAAAGCTATTGTCCACCGAGGATGGATAGCGGCATAAAGTTTCTGGCACAACCGGTTCCGGAACATTGCTCGGAGAAAACGGAACGTTGGTTTTAGCTGACCCACGCCGTCACCGTGGGTCAGGAAAAATTTCTTACCGCGAATCATTCTTACTTCATAGCCGTCCACGACCTCCAGGCCGATTTCGTTACGCAGATAATCGAACAGCCAGATGTCATGGTTGCCGATAAACCAGTGGATTTTTGTTCCCCGGTCGGCCATTCGGGCCAATGCACCGAAAAAACGCACATATCCCCGCGGAGCCACGTTGCGGTATTCATACCAGTAGTCCAGTATGTCTCCAAGAAGATACAGCTCGTCGGCATCTCCGGCGATGGAGTCCAGGAAGCGCACCACCCGTTTTTCCCACTGCATTTTGTCGGGAAAATAGGTGGCGCCCAGGTGTAGGTCGGATATGAAATATACGCGCCCCATTACAACATTCCGAGTTCGAGCTTCGCCTCCTCGCTCATCATGTCTTTGTCCCATTCCGGTTCGAAGACAATATTTATATTTACGGATTTAAGTCCCTCGATAGTCTCAAGTTTCAGACGGGCGTCCTCGACGATAAAGTCGGCCATAGGGCAAGAGGGGGCCGTCATCGTCATGTCGATATTGAGATTGGCATCATCGTCGATGTCTATTTTATATATGAGTCCCAGGTTGTAGATATCTACGGGAATTTCGGGATCGAACACCGTTTTAAGCATCTCTACAACTTTTTCTTCCAGTTTCAGTCGGGTTTCAGCGTCCATAATTCACTATAATTATGCGTCACAAAATATTTATCACAAAATTACGGAAAGTTTCGTTCTTCACCAAACTATTCGTAAATTTGCATTATGATTAGCTACCTCCAACTCGAGAATCTTACCAAAAGCCACGGCGACCGCATGATATTTGCGGATGTCACTTTCGGCATAAACCAAGGGGACAAGATTGCCCTTATCGCCAAGAACGGAACCGGAAAGACGACCCTCCTGCGATGTATCGCCGGGAAGGAATCGGTGGATTCGGGCAATATCACTCCGCGCAAAGATCTTAAAATCGGCTTCCTGGAACAGATTCCGGAATTTATTCCGGGCATGACCGTAGGAGAATACGCCGGCACGGATGAGAAGCTGCGCCGTCTGCTGACCCAGATGGAAGTGTACCGTCCTGAGGATCTGATTGACAATCTCTCGGGAGGACAGCGCAAACGCCTTGCATTGGCCAGGGTAATCGCCTCCGAACCCGATCTACTGATTCTCGACGAGCCTACCAACCACCTCGACATCCCTACAATCGAGTGGCTGGAGGGGTATCTGACCCGCTCTAAAGTAACCCTGCTGATGGTGACTCATGACCGCTATTTTCTTGACAGGGTCTGCGACAAAATCATCGAGATTGATCGTGCCGAGGTATATGTCTATGAAGGTAAATACGACAATTTCCTGCGCCGGCGCCGCGAGCGTATCGACGGGATGACATCGGCACTGGCCAAAGTGAAGAATACTCTTCGGAAAGAGCAGGAGTGGATGAACCGTCAGCCACAGGCCCGCGCCGGGAAAGCCCAGTATCGTATAGACGCTTTTCATGACCTGAAAAAACGGTCGCAGGTGAATCTCCGCGAACGAAACGTGGGCCTGAAAGTAAAATCTTCATATATCGGTTCGAAAATATTCGAGGCGGTAGGTGTGACCAAGTCGTTCGGAGACCAGTGTGTGCTTGATGATTTTAACTATGTGTTCTCCCGTTATGAGAAAGTCGGAATCATCGGCCGGAACGGTGCCGGCAAATCCACGTTTATAAAGATGCTCCAGGGGTTGATACAGCCCGACAGCGGTTATTTTGAAGTGGGGGAAACTGTCCGTTTCGGCTATTACAGCCAGGAGGGGATAGCCTTCGATGATAACAAGCGCGTTATCGACGCCATCACCGATATGGCCGAAGATATCGTTGTCAATGACGGTGTTCATTATACTCCCTCGCAGTTTCTCCAGCATTTTCTGTTTACTCCTGCCGATCAGCAGAAATATATCGCCAAACTGAGTGGAGGAGAGAGAAGCCGTTTACACCTGGCGGCCGTGCTGATGAAATCACCCAATTTCCTTGTGCTTGACGAACCGACCAACGACCTGGACATCGTCACTCTTGGTATTCTGGAGGATTACCTCGCGGAATTCAAAGGATGCGTGATTGTCATTTCCCACGACCGTTTCTTCCTTGACTCCATCGCCGACCATCTTTTCGTTTTCGAAGGGGACGGAAAGGTACGGGATTTCCCGGGTAATTATACCGAGTACCGCCAGTGGCGCGATGCCCGTGAGAAAGAAGCCCGGACAGTGCAGAATCCTCGCCGGAATTCATCCCCTGCGGCAGATGCCGACGGCTCCGCACAGACTGCCCGCGTCAGCCGGGGAGGGATTGAACGCGCTCCGAAACTGACCTTCAAGGAACGGAAAGAGCTGGAAGCTCTGACAGAGGAAATTGACCGGCTGACGGAAGAGAAGCAGGAACTTGAGCGGCTTTTCAATTCCGGGGAAGTCGTAGCGGACATCGACAGCAAGTCGCGCCGTTATACGGAGCTTGCCTCCCTGCTGGACGATAAGGAAATGCGCTGGCTTGAATTGTCGGAGAAAGCCTGACGATCACAGTGAAAGTGAAGAAAGAACTTTAAACTCCGGCATAGATAGATTCACCAAGTAAGAAACAGAGAGAAATACAGATATATAAGATATTCAAGATTTCAGACAGGATGGAACGCAGAGATTTTTTAAGGATAAGTGCTTTCGGACTTGCATCCGCCGTAATCGGGGGTGTCAGCGCTGGAAATGTTTTGCCGTCATCCGGTGGAGGACGGTCTGATTCGACGCGCCCGGGACACCTTAATCTTCGTTTCTTCCCATACGAGCTGAAACTGAAGCACGCGTTCAACCTCGCCAAGTATTCCCGGACAACGACTCCCGACGTACAACTTGAAATTGAATACGACGGTCTGACCGGCTACGGAGAGGCATCCATGCCTCCATATCTCGGAGAATCCGTCGAATCAGTGACCCGCTTTCTCTCTTCTCTGGATCTTGGACAGTTCACTGATCCTTTCCGCATAGAAGAAATTCTCGATTATATGGATGGCGTCGCGCCGGGTAACAATGCTGCCAAAGCTGCAGTGGACATCGCCCTGCACGATCTTGTTGGTAAGATAATGCGTCAGCCCTGGTACAGGATATGGGGACTCAATCCCGACCACACACCTTATACATCCTTTACAATAGGCATTGATACTCCCGATGTGGTTCGCCGCAAGGTTGCCGAAGCATCTCCATACAAAATCCTGAAAGTCAAGATGGGGCTTGACAATGACCGGCAACTGGTGGAGACGATCAGGGAATGCCGTCCTGAGGTCCCGATATGCGTTGACGCCAACCAGGGGTGGACCGACAAGGAGAAAGCCCTGGATATGTGTCACTGGCTTGCCTCGCGGGGATGCCTGTTTGTAGAGCAGCCGATGGCTAAGGAGAATATCGATGATACGGCATGGCTGACCGAGCGTTCTCCGCTGCCGATTATCGCCGATGAGGCTGTAAAAAGGCTCGATGACATACTTCCCCTGAAAGGAGTCTATGACGGCATAAACATCAAGCTGATGAAATCCGGCGGTATGCATGAGGCATACCGTATGGCCACACTCGCCCGCGCTCTCGGGATGAAAGTTATGCTGGGGTGCATGACCGAAACGTCATGCGCCGTCTCTGCCGCCGCCCAGCTGGCCCCCCTGGCGGAGTATGCCGATCTGGACGGCAATCTGCTGATAGCCAATGATCGCTTCGACGGCATGAAGATAACCGACGGCCGCATTGTTCTCCCCCGCGAGAGGCCAGGAATCGGCGTCAGCCTCCTCTGATTCCGAAGATTCGGCAGCCGCCGGATTCCTGTCTGTTCTACATTTCTTACAGATGAAGTTTCGCTCCCAGGACAAGGCTTCTCGGGAGCATAGGACCGTAGATATATCCCGAGTCGCGGAGATACCCCTTGTCAAAATCTTTCTGATAGCTGTTGAAAATATTTACGGCGCCGAGGCTGAACTCCAGGCAGGCTGTCTTGAATATTTTCAGTTCGTAGGTAAGTTTGGCATTGAGATCGAAGAACTGCGGAGTTGTCACAGCTTCATCCACGGCTACACCAGATCCGGCAAGATGCTGTACAAGCATTTTGCCCGTGTAAGTTCCCGACAGGGCGATATTGAAATGCCGGTCTATGTTCCAGGTACCGGTAATAAATCCGTAGAGATCCGGAGTGCGGAACATCTTTTTTACCGGCGGGACGTCCGGATTATCGCTCCACCGTTCCGGTTCCTTGTAGCGGCTTCTCTGCCATGTCATGCCCCCCTGGATGACCCATCGGGGCCATGAGAGACGGAACTCGGCGTTGACTCCTCCGACTCGGGCTCCTTTCCCGTTATATCGTTCAAGAACGGCATTCCCTTCGCCGTCAGGCATATCCAGCTGACGCAGGGCAAAGACATCCCTCAGATCGGTAAAGAATCCCTCTACCATCAGGTTGGCCTGTACACCTCCGATATGCCAGTAGAAATCGGCGGAACCGCTTATGCTCTGACTGCTCTCCTGTTTCAGACCGGGAGCCAGCACGGTTACCAGGCGTTCGCCGCCTACGATTGCTATATGGAAATCCTCGTCGTATGCCTGGGGCGAGCGGAAGCCTGTCGAATAAGAGAGACGGAAATTAGCGCTTTCCGAAGGATTAAACCGTATGTTGGCGCGCGGAGAGATAATCGGATTGTCAATCATCGAGTGCTTGTCGATACGGGCGCCGATAAGAAAACCCCACCGGCTGTCGCGCCATTCGTTCTGGAGATAACCGCTGAAAATGTTTACTTTCTGAGTGGCATCGTGGTTATAGCCCAGCGTGACGTCATGAAGATAATTATGGTTGTATTCCACTCCGGCGATGAACTCTGCCGGCATGAACCACAGGCGTTTGAGCGAACGCGTGTATTGCGCTCCGGCAACTACGGTAAGGTCGGTGGTGCGGCCGTAGGCGTCGGGGTCCATCTCGCTGCCGTAATAGCTCTGGCGGCGCGTTGACTGGATAGCGGAGAAGATATTGAAATGATTGTCGCGCTCCCGGCTCCAGTAGTCAAACGAGACCTCCCCTCCGTGGATATTATGGTCAGTCTGCTCGCAGACCCATGCCAGATGAGGCGGCATATCCAGCTGGTCTCCTCCGCGGCGGATCTCATGAGTGCCGTGGTATTCCATCGTCAGGCGTGTGTCGGGATTGAACCGCATAGTCCCTTTCGCTCCGAGGGTCTGGCTTTTCAGAGAGGGGATTTCGGTGAAGCCGTCTCCGTCATGGTCGTAGCCGTCGCGGCTGCGGTTCTGCCCGTAGATGAACAGGCCTATGTTATTGTTGTTCCCCACTACGGAGGCGTTGACGGTAGTGTTATTGTCGAGTGCGCCTGAAAAGCCGATAGTGGTCAGCGAATGGGAAACTTCGGCGTAGTTGATTGCCGGATCTTTGGTGATGATATTGATGGTGCCACCGATTGCCGAGGAACCGAACAGCGCCGATCCGCCTCCGCGCATTACTTCCACTCGGTCAATCATGTTCGCCGGAATCTGTTCCAGTCCGTAGACACCCGCCAGAGCCGAGAACACCGGTCGCGAGTTCCTCAGAATCTGGGAATAATGGCCGTCGAGGCCGTTGATTCTTACCTGGGTGAAACCGCAGTTCTGACAGTCGTTCTCCACCCGGACACCGGGCTGAAAGTTAAGACCGTCGGCCAGCGAGGCAGCGTCGACAAGATTGAAAAGACGGTTGTCGATAACCCCTACAAGCACCGGACTTTCGCGCCGCTTGAGTTCGCTTTTACTTCCGGTGACGACCACCTGGTCCAGCATCATCACATCCGGTTCTACCTCGAAGTTAAGTTCGGTTGTCTTCCCCGGAAGGAGTGTCACCTGGCGTCTGGCTGTGCCGTAACCGGTGAAGCTGGCCTCCACGGTATATTCTCCCGGCTCCAGGTCGCGCAGGGCATAATGGCCCGAGGCGTCGGTAGCGGTGACGGCGTGAAGGGCGGGAATCCGGATTATATATGCCGGCATATGTTCGCCGGTCTCTTTGTCAATGACGTGGCCGTGGAGATTTGTATCGGCCGATTGAGCGAAAGACGATATCGCTGACAGCAGTAGCGCCAGCGCGGACAATAAGTATCTGGTCATAATGATTTGTTTTCCGGTCGGAAACCGGGAAAATGATTATAGGAGTCATCCGGCATACAGCGGATGACCTGAGTGTCAGTAATGTAAAATATGAGGATCAGGGCAACGTGTGCCAAAAGGGTGTCAGGCACCCGTAAATGACGGAGGGTCGAGTCCCGAGGTGCAATCGTCGTTACCCGTACATTCCGCCGGCAGATGCGGAACTTCGATCAGAAGAGTGTATGTTCCTGTAAAGTGAAGCAGGATGAGTTCGCCGCTGTGTTGTGCCGAGGTAACTGCGGCATTGGAGAGGGCGATCAGCCACAGGGCATTGCTGCTGTGGGTGTGCTGTGTGTTCGGGAAATAAGGGTGGGAGTGGACAATGCGGTGTCCATCTTCCCCGGTATGGGTATGGAGAAAGAGAGTGTTCCCGCAGTAGAAAAACGCGAACACAACCAGCATGATGGCGGCAATATATCTCTGTCTCCTTTCCATTCGGCTGCGAAATTACAAAAAACTTGATGGTCAGGGGGACGGAAATCGGTCCAAACCAATATAAGTGCCGGTCTTTTTGATAATTTTAACGTGCATGGGCGTCTTTTATGCTCCCTGTGTGCCTAATTTTGCTTCCGGAATCTTAAACACAATCAAAAACCATTCAGACAAATTGCATTATGGATTACGAAGAGGATTACAGCAGACACATTTCTGCACAGGAAGATTCCTGGTATGAAGCGACTGAGATATCTGCTGCCGCAGACACGACAGACACAGTGGTCCATACCCCTGGGTGTATGCCGGCCAGCGGAGCCGGAGCGACACAGCTTGACAACGAAGATTTCAACTGAGTCCCGAAAATTCCACATTTCCCGAAAAAAAGACTGAAAAAATTTGGCACGTGTTGTTATAAATACATATCTTTGCATCAACAACGCGGAATAATTCCGTGTTGTACTTTAACAACAAAAAGCAATACCATATATGATATTTACATTCCGAATTGTTTCAGACGAAGTTGACAATTTCCGCCGGGAAATCAAGATTGACGCTGACGCTACATTTCTTGACCTCAAGAACGCCATCTGCGACTCGGTAGACTATGACAAGAATCAGATGTGTTCTTTCTTCATCTGTGATGACAACTGGGAGAAAGAGAAGGAAATAACCCTTGAGGACATGGGATCCGATTCCGCACAGGAAGTATATCTGATGGATGACAGTATTCTCGGTGATTTTATCGACGACGAAGGGCAGCGCCTGATGTTTACGTTTGATTATATGACGGACCGCTCTTTCTTCATCGAAATGAAAAAGCTTGAGACTGGACGTAACCTTATCGATCCGGTCTGCTCCATGGCTGTCGGAAAAGCTCCGACCCAGATGATGGAGTTCGAGGAATTTGAAGACAAGAACGCCGCCAAAGCCAAGGCGTCGGCGATAGCAGCCGCAGTGGCCGCCGAAGATATGGGCGAGGAATTCTACGGTTCCGAGCAGTTCAACGACGACGAATTCAGCGCCGAGGGATTCGACGAAATGAACTTTGACGAAAAATTCTGATAGACGGACACCCGTAGCGGATGTTTCCGTTACGGGGCTACAAGTACGATAACGCCGTCGGCTGGAGTCCATGATTCGGATTCCAGCCGACGGTTTGTTTTATTCGATTTTAGAAGTTTATAGACTGTTTTAAAAAAGGAGAGGGAGGTACTTGGGGTTTATTCGGTTACCGAATGTTCAAAGTACCATTTTGCTGCACGTTTAATCAACTTAATCATAGCTTTGAATGTTTTAAAAGTTTGTACCTGATTGTTTGAAACGTCGGGGAATCTCCTTAGTGGTTCCCGTCTTACGGAGAGACCGTCCTGCGGTTCTCCGGTTGTTATATATTACCTTAGAAATACTGCGTATAAAAGATACATTTGCGTCTCACCTCAGGAGACATAATTAAAACAACCGGACAGTATGAATAGTTCGCCGGTGCCGTCAGGTCCTTGTGGTCATACCTCTGACGGAATTGCGCTGCAAAGTTACAAATTATTTCTTAAATATAAGACTTTTTCCACTGATTTTATCTTGTCGTCTCTGGTATTTGCTTCCTAAACTCTTTAATATCTGCTGATTATCTTTTAGTGGAATTCTCCATATCCCGGTAAAGGCTATATGTTGTCCGACCACATTATCCCCAGCCGGATGAAAAATAAGGCGATGTGTCAGATGTCGTATTCTGACACATCGCCTGAGTTCGATATAATGCTTTGCCTGACCGGACATCAGGCATCAGGGACAAAATTACTTCTTGTCGCCGAAATAGCGGTTGTAGAGACCGGCAAAGCCGCGACCGTGGCGGGCTTCGTCCTTAGCCATTTCATGAACGGTATCGTGGATAGCGTCGAGATTGGCTTTCTTGGCGTTGGCTGCGATGCGCATCTTGTCGGCATTTGCGCCGGCCTCGGCGTGCATACGCTTTTCAAGGTTGGTCTTGGTATCCCATACGCAGTCGCCCAGCAGTTCTGCGAATTTCGATGCGTGTTCTGCCTCTTCCCAGGCATAGCGCTTGAAGGCTTCGGCTACTTCAGGATAACCTTCGCGGTCAGCCTGACGCGACATGGCCAGATACATACCGACTTCCGTACATTCTCCCATGAAGTGGGCATTGAGGTCCTTGATCATTTCTTCGTCCAGTCCTTTGGCGACGCCGATTTCATGTTCGGTAACGAACTGAAGGTCTACCTCCGGGGTCATTTCCTTGAACTTGCTTTTGGGAGCGCCGCAGAGAGGGCACTTTTCGGGAGCTTCGTCACCTTCGTGAACGTAGCCGCACACTGTGCAGATAAATTTTTTCTTCATAAGGATATTATATTTATATTTGGTTTTGAAACGCAGAGCGGAAGATAACCGTAGGGTGGCTAATCTTTGTATTCAAGGGCAAAATTAACATATTTCTTTCAATCCGTCAAATGTTACGCATTAAAAAGAATGAAAAAAGCGCCGTGCCCGGTAAAGGCGCGGCGCTCGCTGGAGTCGGGGGATTCTCCGGAATTATGGTTAGAACCGGATGAAATACAGGGGTGTTATTTAGAAGTTATCGGGATCAGGTTCCATGCCAATGAGCCATTCGGCATTGATACACTTGAACTGACCGATGCCGGTCACCTCATACTCTGCCTTGCAGGGATATGTCTTGGAGCCGGTGTAGGCATAGAAATTCAGAGTGTAGATCACCTGGAAGCCGGCAAGAGGCTTTGCGTCGGGATAGAACTGCGACAGAACGGCGGGAGCGACTTCGTTGGTGAAGTTGTTCTCGATGAAATGTACGATTTCTTTGTTGGACATTCCTTCAAAGGCGGCCGAATACTGGTTGCGGGCCGAGGATGCACGCAGGTCGATGTTGTTCTGATAGGCTGAGGCACCGCAGTAGTAATCGTTGTTGCCGTAGGAAGTAACCCAGAATTTACCGGATTTGATGGAGGTGTCGCCCAGGGGCACACACTTGTTCTCGTAAACCCAGTCTACACAAGCCTGATAGAAAGCGGCGGAAGCTGACTGCCCTTTACCGTAGGGAAGGTTGATGGTCACATTAGGATCGAAGATCCATTTGCCGCCGGACATTACGAACTGAGAAGTCTCGGTCTGAACGCCGCTGTTGCGTGTCCATTCGGAGCCATCGAAGGTATAGTAATCGCAGGCAACCTTGTCCGAGGAGTTGTTGTAGACAACGTAGCGGACGGCGTCTTTCTGGGCGTAGGGGAAATTGTTCTTAAGATAGATGGGGAGCAGGGCGGCGGGATTGGAGAGGGTGTTGCCGCTCTGGCCCATCGCGGCGTAGTCCGCGGGATTGAGAATAGCGAAATCAGCGGGTACGCTCCACTTGGAACCGTCGAACTGATAAATGGCGAATTTCTCGACAACGGGAACCGGTGCGGCAGGTGCGCGGCCAATTCTGCGGGCACTGCTGGAAGCGGGATTGACGGTCATCTGGTCGATGATGAAGTTGCAGTAGCGCGAGCCGGAGATGCTTACGAACCATCCGGTGATCTCTACGGCCGAACCGTCGGTGAGGGCTTCCCGCTGGGCGTCGGATGGATAGTAGACGGAGCCTTTGGCTGTCTCGGCGCCGGCGACCACTACATTGATGTTGTTGCCCGAGACTGCGACTGTGCCGCTGATAGAGGCGTAGACGGCAAGCTGGTCGGCCGGGCGCGAAAGAACGGCGTCGAGGGCAGCTCCGTCATAGACTACGGGAGCGGGGAACTTGTATTCCTGGGTTCCTTCGACTGTGATGTCGGCGCCGGCGGCAATCTGGAGATTACCCTTGAAGGAGGTGGCGTTTCCCGCGAGATGCATCTGGGTGCCGACGGGATATTGGTCGCGGTTGAAAGAACTTCCGCAATAAACGAAAATCGAGCCGGATTTGTCGGTCAGTACGAAGCCGCATCCGCAGACACCTCCTACAACGCCGTCGATTTCCACCGCGTCGTCAGCTTTTACGGAAGCGATTACATCCGACATCTCGAATCCGGCTGGTTCATCGCCGCCGACATTTCCGAAGACAGGATTCTGGGATGCTTCTTTGTAGGAAACGATGGCGTAGGCCCCGGTTCCGGCATCGGGAAGGGCTTCCTTAATGAAAGCGGGAAGGAAGCGCGACGCAGGTTTCTCGGGTGCGAAGCCGTCGATGAAGTTGTCGTCGCTCTCCCAGACGGAAGTCTGGTAGAAGTCGGTTCCGACCGTTACTTTGCTGGCGCCGGCAGCTTCGGTGACAGCCTCGGGAAGTCCGACGGCCTTGTTATATGTAAGGCGAACTGAGGAGCCGTCGGTCAGCGTGTAGTATCTGGAGGCGAGGAACGCGGGCACGTATGTGTCGGCGGTAATCTTGTCGGTGAAATATTTGTTGCCCGACAGAGCTGCCAGGGCCTGGGACTCTCCGGCCTTTTCCGCGATGGCCTTGTTGGTGGCGTTGGAGGCGATTGCGGCATAGTCGGCGTCGGCCAGGGTGTATTCGATGGTTTTCACCTCGGTGGGATTAAACGAGGAATCGAAGCCGTCAAGCTTGTCGTTCCAGGCGTTTTCGTCACAACCCGTCAGCGCGCCCAGGGCAGCAAGAGCCACAATCGGCATGAATATCTTATTGTTCATCTTGTTGGTTGCTTAAGGATTAGAAATTAAGACGGAGCTTGATGGCGTATGTGCGTCCGAAAGAGTAGAACACGCGGTAGACGTTGTCCCACTCGCCGTCGGCTGCCATATCGTTGTAGGCATTCATCACGTAATGATAGTCGCAGAGATTGTAGACATTTCCGCTGATGCGGGCCTTGACACCGCCGAGTTCAAAAGTATAGCTGGCCGAGAGGTCAAGCTGGTTGCCCCAGGGAATTCTCCAGGGATTAGCTACCTCCAGGGGTTTGGTGGGATCCATCGAGGATGTGCTTACCTGATAATCGGAGTAGTTACGGGCGTGGAAAGTCCAGTCCGCGGCCAGACGCCATCCTTTGAAAGGATAGAGGGTAGCGCCTATTGCACCTGTGGTCTGGGCCGAACCGCCGACCTTGACACCTTTCTGCATCAGCACGGCCGACAGATGGTCAGCAGCCATGATGCCGGAAGCGGGAGTACCGCCGAGGTTAGCCACGGGGAATCCGCCGGGGCCGTAGAAGTAACCGGTAGGATTGGAATCCCACTGATAGTCGCCGATGGAAATCATACCGTCGAGTTTGAACCAGTTGACGGGCTGATAGACGGCGGCCACTTCGACACCCATGTGGCGGGCGTTCACTCCGGTCATGTTGAAGGAACCGGTCTGACCTGCAAGTTCTCCTTCCATGTTGACGGCGCGAGTAGTGGTCTTGTCCATCCATTTGGTGTAGTAGGCGTTCACGTCGACGCTGAAGACGGGGGAGTGGAAGCCGTAGCCCAGTTCAAACGACCAGATTTTCTCGTTGGTCGGATGGGGGTTGATCATATTGGAGTTCTGGCTGTTGAGGAAGACGCCGTAGCTGTAGAAGGGCACGCGGCTGATATAGCCGACGTTGAAGAAGACGTTGTTGTGGCGGTCGATGTTATAGTTGGAACCGAGCTTCACGCTTCCGCCGATGAAGTTCTTCCAGGGGCTCTTGGAGTTGGCTTCGTCGGCATAGAAATGTTCAATGCGCTGGTAGCCGGTGTTGTTGATCGAGCCGGAGAGAACGATGTTGAGGGCCTTGTCAAGCATTGAGTATTCCCCCTGAAGGAAGATACCCTCATTGTGGGTGATACCGTCATAGTTGCGGTATACCACATCGCCGATACCGAGTTTCTGGTTTACCCATTCGGTGTTGTTCTTGTTGTAGACAGCAGAGAGGGAGGGCTGCACACGCGAGCGGTAATAGTCGTCGATATAATAGGCGCCGTCGAAGAGGTCCACGATAGTGGCCTTGTGGAAAGCCTTGTAGTACCGGAGGTCGAGGCCGCCGGTAAGATTCAGCTTGTTGTCCAGCAGAGAGTGTTTGTAGGTGGAGACAAGGCCGTACCAGTTGTGGGAGTTGACATTGTCGGCCAGTACCATATTGGAACCAGTCTCCGAGTTCATGTTCATCAGCTGGATTTTGTCGTATGCGAAAGTGCCGTCGGGATTGCGGAAATCCATATTGAGTTTTCCGTTGTTGCATCCGAACCAGGAATCGCCGGAAATCGAGATTCCGTCATACTTTACAGAGCGGCCCATGCCTTTGTAACCGCCGCCGCTGGCGAAGGAGGCGTAAAGTACAGTGGCCAGCGAGGAATTCTCGTTGATCTGCCAGATATGGTTCAGCGAGAGCTGGGGTTTGTGGTAATGATTGAAGTTGGCTCCGGTGGTCTTCTTGCCGTTGAGCAGATAACCGAAGGAGGGATTGTAGCGGTACTGGCTTTCGCCGTCCATATACTGCTTGGCCGTCGTGGCCCATCCCTCGATAGTCAGACCGTCGTAGGAAGAGCGCTGGGCGTGTTCCTGGGGTGCGCCGAAGGCGGTGAACGAAAGCTGGTGAGCCTCGTTTATGCGCTTGGAGATGTTTACAAAGTAATTATAGGAGGTATACCATGTTCCCTGAACATAGTTGGAATCGCTCCATTTCTTCGAGCCGAGGATGGTGACGGCCCAGCCGTTCTTCATCACTCCGGTTGAGAGCTTGATACCCATCTGGTTCATGCCGTCGTTGCCGAGGCCGTACCATACGGAACCGCCTTTCTGGGCGTCAAGGCTCTGGGTGGTGATATTGATGGTTCCCCCTACTGAAGGTGCGGAGAGGAGTCCTGCGCCGAGACCGCGCTGGGTCTGGATTGAGGAAGCCACGTCGCTCAGACCGGCCCAGTTGCTCCAGTAGACGCCACCCCATTCCATGTCATTGATAGGGATACCGTTGATTACAACAGCAACGTTCTCGCTCTTGAAGCCGCGCATATTGGTCTTGGCGTCGCCGAAACCTCCTCCCTCACGGGTGGTCCATACGCCGGGGGTTGTCTTAAGCACTTCCGGAAATTCCTGGTTGCCGAGCTTGAAGTCGATGTCGGCCGCGTTGATCTGCGACAGAGCCACAGGAGTTTTGCGGGTGCGGGCGATAGACTGTGTCACCACCACATCGGCCAGCAGCTGCGATTCAACTTCCAGGACGATGGTACCCATATTGGCGCGGGCAGGTAAGGTAGCCGACTTGTAGCCGATAAAGCTGACGGTCAGCTCTGAGGTGCCGCCGGGAACCTGCACTTTGAATTTACCGTCGATATCGGTTACGCCGAGCGCTTTGCCACCGGCCACGGAAACGGTGGCGCCGGTTACAGGCTCGTTGACTTCATCGACAACAGTTCCCACTGACGTAAACGCGCCCGGTGCGGCGAAGGCCACGATGTTGGCCAGCCACAGCGCGATTAATGCTGAAAGTAGTTTTCTCATTGCGTTGTGAATAAAAGTGAATATGATTTATGGTTTAGAAATTTCAGAAGGGGGTATGTCGGGGTTGCGGCTGATTATGTATTGTTCGTAATAGGAGAGAATCAACGTTGTCAGCGGCAGGGCGATTATCATCCCTATCAGGCCGAAAAGCGTTCCCCATACAGAGAGACTGAGCAGGATGATGGCAGGATTCAGTCCCATAGCCTTACCCATAATCCTGGGCGTGAGAATCAGGTCGGCCACAATCTGTACGGTAGCGAAGACGGCCATACACTCCCACCACTGAGTCCAGAAGCGTGCCGTACCGTCTACGGCATCGACCAGACACAGGAGGGTCACCGGGATTATGGATATGAACTGGCAATATGGAATCATGAAAAGCACGGCGGTCCCCAGGCCAAGCAGAATCGCCAGCGGTAGGCCGCAAAGGGAGAACCCCACACAGTATATCACTGCCACAAAGCAGGCGATCAGAGCCTGTCCGCGGAAATAATGGTTCATGGAGGACTTGATGTCATTCCCGATTTTATAGGCTATCGGGCGGAAACGGGGAGGTACAAGGAGCTTGAAACCGTTCATCAGCCGGTCGTAGTCGAGCATGATGAAGATTACATACAGCAGCACCATCAGCCAGGAGATTATTCCCAGGATTACGCTCCAGCCTCCGTGGATTACGGGCATGAACTTGTCGATGACGCTGTTGATGTCCTGCTTCATCAGTGTGTGGGCCAGATGCTCGAAGTCGATGTTGCGGCGCAGGATGTCATGGATTTCCGGGGGGAGATAGCTGATGGACACTTCCGTGTTGGCGTACCGGCCGAAGAGGGTGGCCATCTGGTGGATTTCCTCGATGATGGAGGGAATGCAGAAATAGGAAAGGATTCCGAAAAAAACCAGCGCTTCGAAAAGGGTGACAAAAATGGCGGTTATTCGTCCTTTGAGCCGCAGCAGCGAGCGGTTGTACTGTACGAAAGGTTCGAAAAGATAGGCGATCAGACAGGCTACGCAGAAAGGCAGAAGCACGTCTTTCAAGACATCGATAATCCAGATAATGAACGCGAATACGGCGCATCCTATCAGGAGCCTTACAACGCGGTCAAAGGTATAGGGGCGCGACTGATGTGGCATAGAAATGCTGGTTGGTTGGGTCTATGGTGCAAAGTTAACAATTTATTACCAATTTTAGGGTATATTTAGGGGCGTACCCGAAAATTTTTATTACTTTTGTCTGCAAATTTTCACAGTTTCCCCCGTGGGAGGGTGTCTTCCGGCGAGGTGGTGACACGTGCATACAGAAATATCGACATATCATGGGACATATCAAAATCCGTCTGGCCGCCCTGAATTTCCTGGAATTCGCAGTCTGGGGGGCCTATCTTGTATCAATGGGAATTTATCTCAGCGGAGTCGGCCTCGGCAAGGAGATATTCTGGTTCTACACTGTCCAGGGGCTTGTCTCGCTCTTCATGCCCGCGATTGTCGGGATTGTGGCCGACCGGTGGGTGCCGGCCCAGAAGATGCTGAGTCTGTGTCATCTGCTTGCCGGCGGATTCATGATCATGGCCGGATATTATTGTATGTCGGCCGGAGATGCCGTGAGCTTCAGCACGCTTTTCACTTACTATACACTTTCGGTGGCCTTCTTCATGCCTACGATAGGGCTTTCCAATTCCGTTGCGTTCAACGCTCTTGACAAGGCCGGCCTCGACACAATCAAGGATTTTCCTCCGATACGTACTCTGGGGACTGTCGGCTTCATCGTGGCGGAACTGTTCGTCAATTTTACGGGCTTCCAGAATACCTATATGCAGTTCTTTACTTCAGGATGCCTGTCGCTGCTGCTGATGGCCTATGCGCTGACGATGCCGGCCTGCCCGGTCAACGCATCCCGCGGTGCTTCCCTGGCCGAATCGCTCGGGCTGACAGCGTTCAGGTTGTTCCGCCGAAAGAAGATGGCGATTTTCTTTATTTTCAGTATGCTCCTGGGTGTTTCCCTCCAGATAACCAACTCCTACGGTACCACTTTCATTTCCACTTTCCGCCATATCGCCGAATATGCCGACACCTGGGGCGCTGAGAACGCTACGGCCCTGACGGCGATTTCCCAGGCGAGCGAAGCGCTGTGTATCCTGCTGATACCTTACTGTCTGCGCCGCTTCCGGATCAAGGGAGTGATGCTGATGGCAATGTTTGCTTGGGTCCTCCGTTTTGGATTCTTCGGAATCGGCGACACGGGGAGCGGCCTTGTATGGCTGGTGCTGTCCTGCATCGTGTACGGTGTGGCTTTCGACTTTTTCAATGTCTCGGGCGGCCTGTTCGTAGACAAGGAGACGGAACCGAAACTCCGTTCTTCGGCTCAGGGGCTGTTTATGATTATGACGAACGGCATCGGAGCTTCTTTAGGAACTTTCATCGCCGGAAAATATGTGGTTAACAACCTTGTGCCGGAATATGATCCCGCCATACAGATTTTCCCGGCGGACCTGGCTTCAGAGGTCCAGGCCGGATGGGAACACTCCTGGCTGATTTTTGCCGGATATGCGCTGGCGGTGGCTGTGCTGTTCTTCTTTATCTTCAAGGACCGTGAGCCTAAGGCTACCGCCGGAGAAATCAAAGGAGCCGACAGCCGTCAGTCCGGAGCCGAAGGATTCGTGTCCGCCGAACCCGGTGAAATGATATGATAACCGATTGACCGATACCAAAGATGATTAGATTCTTTTGTCCGGATATCGAGACTGACCCTGTTATGCCCGAGGTAGAATCGGGTCATTGCGTCAGGGTGCTTCGCCATCAGCCGGGGGATCTGTTCGAGGTCGTCGACGGAAAAGGCGGTCTTTTCAGGGTGCGTCTGCTGGAAGCCCATCCCAAACGGGCGATGGTGGAGATTGTGGAAAGACTCCGCATTGCCCCTTACTGGAGGGGGAGGCTGATCCTGGCGGTCGCCCCTACGAAAAACATGGACCGGATGGAGTGGCTCGTCGAGAAAGCTACGGAAATCGGGTTTGATGAATTCGTACCGCTGCAGTGTCGTTACTCCGAGCGGAAAGAGATAAAGCGCGAGCGTCTCGAGAAGACAGCCGTCTCGGCCATGAAGCAGAGTCTCAAGGCTGCTGTCCCCGTGATAAGGGAGATGCTCCCTTTCCGCCGTTTTATCGAAGAATACAGCGGAGTGAAGGAGAAGTTCGTGGCCTACTGCACGGATGACGGCGAGCGCCGTCTGCTTGCCAGGGAATATCTTCCGGGGAGCGACACCATAATTCTTATCGGGCCGGAAGGCGATTTCTCGGAAGAGGAAATCCGGAGTGCCGTCGAGGCCGGATTCCGCCCTGTAAGTCTGGGAGAGGCGCGTCTGCGCACCGAGACTGCTGCCCTTACCGCTCTCGAAACTTTCCATATAGTCAGTCAGCTTTCGGCCGACTGAACGGAAATCAAATAAGTTTAATTCTTTAAGAAACATACCGACTGATATATGTCTGATATTAATTTGCCGGAATATCTGGCTTCCTCGCCTACCGGAAACTTCTTTCTTCTTGCCGGACCGTGTGTGATAGAAGGGGAGAAGATGGCTCTTGAAATCGCCGAAAAAGCTCTGGAAGTTACCTCGCGTCTTAACATCCCGTATGTGTTCAAAGGGAGCTACCGCAAGGCCAACCGCTCGAGAATCGACTCTTTTACCGGAATAGGGGATGGAGAGGCTCTTGAAATCCTGAGGAAAGTCAGGGAGACGTTCGGCATACCCGTCGTTACGGATATCCATACCGAACCGGAAGCCGCCATGGCGGCGGAGTATGTCGATATGCTTCAGATTCCCGCGTTCCTCTGCCGTCAGACAACTCTGCTTGTGGCTGCTGCCCGCACCGGCAGGATGGTTAATATAAAGAAGGGGCAGTTCCTTTCTCCCGGAGCCATGGCCCATGCTGTCCGGAAAGTCCGCGATGCGGGTAATCCGCAAGTGGCCGTTACCGAACGCGGAACCACTTTCGGCTATCAGGACCTGATTGTCGATTACCGCGGAATTCCCGAGATGCAGCGGAACGGCTGTCCGGTGATTCTCGACGTGACCCATTCCCTCCAGCAACCGAACCAGACGGTGGGCGTTACCGGAGGGCGCCCAGATATGATTGAGACCGTGGCCCGCGCGGGCATCGCCGTGGGATGTGACGGCATCTTTATCGAGACTCATCAGAATCCGGCGGTTGCCAAGAGCGACGGCGCCAATATGCTGCGGCTTGATTTGCTCCCGGGCCTCCTGGAAAGACTTACGGTTCTCCGGATGGCTGTCAATGAGATAAAATGATTTGTATATACTTAACGAAAGAATAATGAGAAAAATTCTCGCAGCGGCGTGTGTTGCCGTATCGGCGATGACTCCGGCTTTCGGCCAGCAGACCATCGACAATCCGATGACGAAAGCGATGATGGAGGTGTATGATTCGGAGATAGCCGCCCATCCAGGGGATGCGGAACTTTATTTCCGGCGCGCCAATGAATATTATAAGTTCAACCAGTATCTGCGGGCACTGGCCGATGTGGACAAAACTCTGGAGTTCGCGCCCGAGAGCAACCGCGACCTGCGCTTCCAGGCTTATATGCTCAGGGCCGATATCTATCAGATGGTCGACAAGCACCGCGAGGCGTTGGCTGACTTCACCGAAGCGCTGAAACTCGACCCGGCTTCTTTCATGGCCCTTTATCAGAAAGGAAACGAGGAATATGAGCTTGGGGACTATGCTGCGGCAAAAGCCTCTTACACCAGACTGAAGGCTTCAAATCCGCGCAGTGTGGAAGCCCTGACGGGACTGGCCCGCGTGGCGGTGAAAGAAAACAATCTGGCCCAGGCATCCGAGTATATGGACGGTGCGGTCTCGATGATGTCGGCAGACAGCGATATCTATATCCGCCGCGCGTCGGTGAGAAGGATGCAGCACAATAACACCGGAGCTGTCGAAGACCTTCTGATGGCTATTTCCATCGACAATAATACACGCGCTTTCCAGGAACTGATCGACCTGGCCAACGAGGATTATCCTTCGGTTATATCCGGTCTGAGTACGTCGATTTCCTACGCACCCCAGCAGGGGATGCTGTATTACATCCGTGCGTTTGTGGCGCAGGCTCATGAGCATTACGCTTCGGCCCTCCAGGATTACCGCCGGATGATCGACCAGAATATGTATGACTACGCCGGGCTGTATAATTCGATGGCGCAGTGTCAGTTTGCGTTATGCAAATATCAGGAGGCGATGAAGAACGTGGACCGCGCCATCTCGATGGACGGAGGGAAGAATCCCGAGTTCTATGTGACCAAGGCTAAAATCTATTACGCCATGGACCGTATGGCCGATGCCCAGCAGGCGGTAAAGACCGCTCTCAACAAGGGGGACAAAACGAACGTCACCCGTGAATTCGAGGGAATTGTGGAATTTGCCCGCGGACGGTTCGAGGAGGCTAATGATCTTTATGCATCGATGATTGTCGACAGTCCCGACCGGATGATAAACTATATCCTTCGCGGATGGGTCCTCAACGACGGCATGAAACAGACGGCAAATGCCCAGGCGCTGTATCGCCGGATGGCTGAGATGACAGGCCAGGACAGCAAGGATATGAGCCGTATGGGGGCTATACTGAGTTATCGCGGTTTCGCGTTGCTTTACAGCGGAAACAAAGAGGAAGCCCTCAAATGGGGGGAGACTCTTGAACGGAATTACAGCGATTCTGACGGCTACCTCCATTATCATACGGCCTGTCTGTTCGCTCAGGCCGGAGAGGCCGACAAGGCTTTCGCTTCTCTTGAAAAAGCCCTCCGGCTCGGGTATGGCAATCTTTATGAGATTACCGCGGCTGACTATGGCCGGATTTCGCTGGCTCCGATCCGGCAGGATGCGCGTTTCAGTGATCTGCTGGCGCGCTATGCCCATCTTTTTGAATAATACTCTTATCTGGGTTAAAAGTCTCCGGCTCCTCCGGCGAATTCTTTCATGGCTTTCGCGGGGGAGCCGGTGTCGTATATACCGACGACGGGACTTAGCAGTCGGGAGTGACCTTTTTGGAACGGTGGGTTGTTTTACAGAAAGGAGGAAATGTTTCCTCCATATTAGCAACAAAATCTGATGAAGAAATTTTTAATCGCTTTGCTCCTTATTGTCGGAGTGGTGGCCACCGCTTCCGCCGACAAGTATTCCATCAATCGCGAGGACCTTCCGCAGGCTGCCCGGGAATTTCTGACAACGTATTTTCCGAAATCGAAAGTCAGTATGGTCAAGACTGACCGCCATTTGCTGAAAAAAATCGATTATGACGTGAAACTTGTCAACGGCACGAAAATCGAGTTCAACAATTCCGGGAAATGGACTTCTGTGGACTGCAAGACCCGCGAGGTTCCCGACGGTATCATTATGAAACCGATTCTGAAGTATGTCAACAAGAACTTTCCTCAGACTTTCATAACGAAAATTTCAAAGAAAGGCTGGGGATATGAAGTGGAGTTGAACGACGGAGTTGAATTGAAATTCAACAGCTTCGGCGGTTTCAAGTCCATGAAAATGGATGATTGACCGCACCGTCGCAATTCTTCGGGCGACAAAAGGACGGTGTTTCAAAATTTTGAGTTTTGGAACACCGTCCTTTTAAGATTATTGCCGGTAGTTGCCGGATGATTATTTATACTCGTCCCAGGACTTTATCTGAATAGCGTCCAGCGGGAGGGTGGTAAAGGCATCGATAAAGGCCGAGGCAAGACGTGCGTTCGTCAGCAGGGGAATATTGAGGTCAATAGCCGCGCGGCGTACCTTGTAGCCGTTGGAAAGTTCGGCCGAAGATAGGTTTTTAGGCAGATTGACAACCAGGTCGATTTTCTTGTCATGCAGAAGCTGGAGTACCTGGGGTTTGTTGTCAGGCTGAGTGGGCCAGTAAGCCCGGATTGCGGGGATTCCGTTCTCGTTCAGGAAGCGGCAGGTCCCTTCTGTGGCGTAGATGGTGAATCCGTGGTTCTGGAGACGGTGGGCGGCATCGAGCATATCGGCTTTCTGGCGGGGAGTCCCGGTGGAGAGCAATACGGTCTTGCGCGGAATCTTGTAGCCTACGGAAAGCATGGATTTCAGGATGGCCTCGGACGTGTCGTCGCCGATGCATCCGACCTCTCCGGTCGATGCCATGTCGACGCCCAGCACGGGGTCAGCGCCCTGCAGACGCGAGAAACTGAACTGGGATGCCTTGATGCCGACGTAGTCAAGATCGAAGAGGCTCTTGTTGGGTTTCTCGACGGGGAGACCGAGCATTACTTTCGTAGCCAGGTCGATGAAATTCAGCTTGATGACTTTGGAGACGAACGGGAAACTGCGCGAGGCGCGGAGGTTACATTCGATTACCTTTATATCGTTGTTCTTGGCCAGATACTGGATGTTGAACGGTCCCGAGATATTCAGCGCCTTTGCGATTTTAGTGGAAATCTTTTTGATGCGGCGCATCGTCTCTACGTAAAGTTTCTGAGGCGGGAACTGGATGGTGGCGTCGCCGGAGTGAACACCGGCATATTCGATATGTTCCGAAATTGCGTATGCCTTTATTTCTCCGTTCTGGGCCACGGCGTCCATTTCGATTTCTTTGGCGTTCTGGATGAATTCGGTGACTACGACGGGGTGGAGTTTCGAGACGTTGGCTGCCAGTTTGAGGAAGCGGTGAAGCTCCTCTTCGTTGGAACATACGTTCATGGCTGCTCCGGACAGTACGTAGCTGGGACGCACCAGCACTGGGAAACCTACCTCCTTGATGAATTCGTCGATGTCGGCGAAGCTGGTAAGTTCTTTCCAGCGGGGCTGGTCCACGCCGATGCGGTCGAGCATGGCGGAGAACTTGTGACGGTCCTCGGCGTTGTCGATCGATTTGGCTGTGGTGCCGAGGATATTGATTCCCGCGTCATCAAGGCGCGTGGCGAGGTTATTGGGAATCTGACCTCCCACGGACAGGATTACGCCGTGGGGCGACTCCAGCTCCAGGATATCCATGACGCGCTCGAAAGTAAGCTCGTCGAAGTAGAGGCGGTCACACATATCATAATCCGTGGAGACCGTCTCGGGGTTGTAGTTGATCATGACCGACCGCCAGCCCTGCTTCTTCACCGTCATCAGGGCGTTGACCGAACACCAGTCGAATTCCACCGAGCTACCGATGCGGTATGCTCCCGAACCGAGGACCACCACGGAGCGTTTGTCGCCGAGGTAATGCACATCGTTGGTCGAACCGTTATAGGTCAGGTAAAGATAGTTGGTCTGGGCGGGATATTCGGCGGCGAGGGTGTCAATCTGCTTGACGACGGGGACAATACCCATTTCCTTGCGGAGAGCGCGGACTTTGAGGTTGTCGGCGCCGGTTACGTCCAGGTCCTCTTTCCTGACGGCGCGGGCTATCTGGAAATCGCTGAATCCCTGTTCCTTTGCCGTGCGGAGAAGGCCGGAAGGCAGTTTGTCGATATCGTTATATTCCTGGAGGTCGCGGTTGGTGACTATGATATTATGGAGCTTCTCGAGGAACCATCGGTCAATCTTGGTAAGCTGATGTATGCGGTCTACGGTGTAGCCCTCCTGGAAAGCCTTGGCCACCACGAAGATACGCTTGTCGGTCGGCTCGGCGAGAGCTTCATCGATATCGCTGATTTTCAGTTCTTTGTTGCCGACGAACCCGTGCATCCCCTGGCCGATCATGCGGAGTCCCTTCTGAATGACCTCCTCGAAAGTGCGGCCGATAGCCATCACTTCTCCGACGGATTTCATAGAGGAGCCGATCTGGCGGCGGACACCGTGGAATTTACCCAGGTCCCAGCGGGGAATCTTGCAGACGATATAGTCAAGGGCCGGTTCAAAGAAAGCCGAGGTCTCGCGGGTCACCGAATTCTTGAGGTCAAACAGTCCGTAGCCGAGACCGAGTTTTGCGGCCACGAACGCCAGGGGATATCCGGTGGCTTTCGATGCCAGGGCCGAGGAGCGGCTCAGACGGGCGTTGACCTCGATGACGCGGTAATCCATCGAATCGGGGTCGTAGGCATACTGGACGTTACACTCGCCGACGATGCCTACGTGGCGGATGATCTTGATCGCAAGCTGGCGCAGGAAGTGGTAGTCGTCGTTGGAAAGGGTCTGGGAGGGGGCGACCACGATGGATTCTCCGGTATGGATTCCCAGGGGGTCGAAATTCTCCATATTGCAGACCGTTATGCAGTTGTCGAAGCGGTCGCGCACAACTTCATACTCCACTTCTTTCCACCCCTTGAGGGACTTCTCGACCAGAACCTGAGGTGAGAAAGAGAACGCTTTTTCGGTGAGGGCGACAAGCTGCTCGGCGTTGTCGCAGAAACCGCTCCCGAGTCCCCCGAGAGCATAGGCGGCGCGGACGATGACGGGATAGCCAAGTTTTTCGGCTGCGGCCAGGGCTGCGGCTGTTGTCTCCACGGCCTGACTCTTGATTGTCTTCACCCCGATTTCATCGAGTTTCTTTACGAAAAGCTCGCGGTCTTCGGTGTCCTTGATAGCCTGGACGGGAGTACCGAGTACCTTTACGTCGTATTTTTCAAGAATTCCGGAGTCGAAGAGTTCCACGCCGCAGTTCAGCGCTGTCTGTCCTCCGAAACTGAGGAGGATTCCGTCGGGACGCTCTTTCTCGATGACGCGTTCCACGAAATAGGGAGTTACGGGGAGAAAGTAAATCTTGTCGGCAAACCCTTCGGAGGTCTGCACGGTAGCGATGTTGGGATTGATCAGCACCGTGGATATTCCCTCTTCTTTCAGGGCTTTGAGAGCCTGGGAACCGGAATAGTCGAATTCGCCGGCTTCTCCGATTTTGAGGGCGCCGGAACCTAAGAGAAGGACTTTCTTTATCGTGGATTGCTGGGAAGTCATTGCGCAGCTTTGTAAATGATTGTCAGATGAGTTAGTTTGCGGGGGGAGAGGGCGGGGAGCCACCAGGCCGGAAGCTCAGAGCATCTCGATGAACCGGTCGAAAATGAATTCAGTATCGCGCGGACCCGAGGATGCTTCCGGATGGAACTGCGCCGAGAAGAAGGGCCGGGATTTATGGCGGATTCCTTCGTTGGTGCCGTCGTTCATGTTGGTGAACATCGGTTCCCACTCTTCGGGAAGGGTAGACTGGTCTACGGCGTAGCCGTGGTTCTGGGAGGTGATGTAGCAGGTGTTCGTGCCTTCGAGGCGCACGGGCTGATTGTGGCTCCGGTGGCCGTATTTGAGTTTATAGGTTTTGGCTCCGGCAGCCTTCGCGAGCAGCTGGTTACCCATGCAGATTCCGCAGATAGGTTTGCCGATTTCCATAGCTTTCCGGATGTTTCTGACGGTCTCCTCGGCAAAGTCGGGGTTGCCGGGACCGTTTGAGATAAACAGTCCGTCGTAGGGAATCGTAGTGAAATCGTAGTTCCAGGGCACCATGACAACCTTGACGCCTCGGCGTGTGAGGCAGCGGATAATATTGTATTTTGTACCGCAGTCCACCAGGACTACGGTTTTGTCGCCTTGCCCGTGGATCTGCACATCCTTGCAGCTTACCTTTGCGATAAGATTCTCGACGTTGGGATCGGAGAATTCGATTTCATCCGGCGTGTCGAAATATATTTTGCCGAGCATCGAGCCTTTCTCGCGGAGATGCTTGGTGAGGGCGCGCGTGTCGATGCCGTATATTCCGGGGATTTTCTCATCCTGGAGCCATTTGTCAAGGGAGCGGGTTGAAAGCCAGTGGCTGGGCTGCCAGCTGTAATCCTGGGCGATGATGCCGCGACAGTGGATTTTTGAACTTTCGAGGAACTCACTGACCGCATCTTTCTCTCTTTCAGGGGGAACGCCGTAGTTGCCGAGGATGGGATAAGTGGTGACAAGAATTTGCCCCTCGTAGGAAGGGTCAGTAAGACTTTCAGGATAGCCGGTCATAGCGGTGTTGAACACCACTTCACCGGCGGCGGGTGCTTCATAACCGAAGGATTTGCCCTCAAAAAGAGTGCCGTCTTCAAGAAGCAGGAAAGCTTTGCGCGGGGTTCGCATAAGTCGGTAAGTCTATAATGTGTTGAAAACCGAATGCAAAGTTACGAAATTTTTCCGAACTCCCCGAAGATTGGCCGGAAGATTTTGTAACTTTGCCGAAAACTCGGTGATGAACAACCGGTTCATCGCCGATGATTTCTGAAAGAAAGATGACGGCAACGGAATATGATATGATTTTCAACCGCACCGAGCGGTTGCTGGGCCCGGAGGTGATGGAGCGTCTCCGGCAGACACGTGTGATAGTTTTCGGAGTCGGAGGAGTCGGCAGCTGGACAGCCGAGGCGCTGGCCCGAACCGGGGTGAGGCATATAGCGATAGTGGATGCCGACAGGGTCTCTCCGACAAATATCAACCGGCAGGCCGAAGCGACCTCCGACACCGTCGGCGAAGTGAAAGTCGAAGCCATGAGCAGGATTCTGTTGGCCTGCAATCCCGGTCTCGATCTTACCGTATATAATAAGGAATATAATGCCGATACCGCGTCAGAATTCAACTTCGAGGATTACGATTACGTCGTAGACGCCATTGACTCCCTGTCGGCGAAGGCATTGCTGATTCTGAACGCAACCGCCGCCCGGCGTCCAGTGTTGGTCAGTTCCCTTGGGGCGGCTCTGAAACTTGATCCCACCCGGATTTCTGTCGCGGAATTCTGGAAAGTGCAGGGATGCCCCCTGGGGGCCGCTCTCCGGCGCCATTTCAAACGCGCCTCCACCTTTCCCCGGCGAAAATTCAAATGTGTATATTCTCCTGAACTCTTGGAAAACAAGGGGGAAGCCTCCGATATCGACCCCTCCATGAGCTTCAACAAGAAAGCCGTCAACGGTTCCCTCTGCCACATTACCGCCATTTTCGGCATGACCCTTGCCGGTCTCATTGTCCGCCAGATAGCGGAAAACGAGGCTTAATATGGTCAATGTGCAAACTGTGGATAAATATGTCTCGGATGAGGGATGGAGATGGGAGTGCTAAAAAATGCTATAAAACATATTTTTTGACGTTTTCGGGAAAAATATAGGGAGAATATTTTGGCGGGAAGAAAAAAGTTCGTAACTTTGCATTTGAAAAGCATTCGGGACTCCCTCAGGCTGCGAGAATAGCCAACAACGAAGCCGAGGAGTTGAGGATAGACCGCTGCGAAGCGCAAAATTTTCGGCATCGGGTTCCGGATGAGATGAATGTAAGTAAGATATAATCTCTACACTTAAGTTGCATAGACAACTCTTTTAGAATCACAAATCTTGCCTTTTGGCTTTAATTCTGAAGTTTCCCGTGAGGGAAAAATCAGGATTTTTTTTATGTACCTTATTAAGGTAGCATCAGGTCGGGGAGGCGCATTGACGGTCCGACTATGTGCTGACCACGGCGCAGGCAGCGGAGCGGAATCTAAAACGATAATTCAGAGGTGGATGTTGGAAATTCGGCGAATCTTTGTAAATTTGCATATTGTAAAATTCCTATGCAATTGTAAAAGTAAGATATGTCTGAATATTTCCCGCACTCCAAAATCAGATTTATATGCTGGCTTCTGGTATATGTGATGGCATTGGCCGCATTGTTATATCCGCTGATGGCGGGGAATGATATCCGGTGGATATATGGAGCTGTCGCTGTTGCGATTATTTTCGTGGCTGTTTTTTGGGTGCGGGCTATATGGGAGGCTTTTAGAAACAGGAGTTCGTCGCGGCGTGAACCGATTCTGCGATTGATCGTATGGTCGATGGGGTTGTTTTTCCTTACGGGGACGTTGCTCTATTGCCGCGCTTTCGATTGTATCGCGTCCGATGAACCGTGGATTTACGATACCCGACCGCAGTTTGTGAACGCGGAGTATCTGTTCCGGTCGATGGTGGAATCCCTGGAACTGTTTATGTTCGACCTCGACGGGAATGTATTCGATAATATCGGGGATCATCCGGTACTGAAAGGGTGGCTGTCGGTGCAGGCTGTGCTGTCTTTTATGACCACACTTAGTTTTGTCGGTATTCTGCTGTATTCCCGCCTAAAGGCATTCTGGAAGCTGAGATTCAGAACGAACATCAACACCGGCAGGCCGGAACTGTTCGTGTTTTTCGGTGTCAGCGATTCGTCGTTGTTACTGGCTAAGGATATTGAGCGCCACATTGGGGAAAAGGGGGTGATTCTATTTCTGGAAACTAACCGGGCGGCCGAGGAAGACAACTCGGGCGTTGACGGCATCCTGAACTTCTTTACAAACCGCGGGGAGACGTTTCGCGCAGTGGAGACCGTAGGGGGACGGCTTATTCTGATCTCTCATTCCCCGTCGGAGACTGAGGATAAGAACGGAGATATTCTTACGGAAATCAGAGCCTTGAAACTGAAAAAACTCGCCGGAAGGCTTGCCGGCGTCGGCTCGGGGGCGCAACTGCATATCTTTTTCCTTTCGGAAGATGAAAAACAGAACGTTGCCGACGTCATGGCCCTGCATGAGGATACCACACTCAGGAATTTGGCGGAAAAAGATGTATTGGTCCGATTCTATTGCCACGCCCGCAAAAACGGTCCCAACCGGGTACTGGAGGAATTTGAGAATCACGACGGCATGGAGGTGCGCCTGGTGGATTCCTCGGCCCTGGCAGTCGAGAGGCTGAAACTCGAGCCGCATCATCATCCCGTAAACTTTGTCAGACTCTCCGACGTCAATCCCGGAACGGTCGATTCGGAATTCAGGGCGCTTATCGTCGGGTTCGATGAAGTGGGACAGGACGCACTGGGATTCCTCTGTGAGTTCGGAACGTTTGTCGATTCCCGCAACGATGATGAATACGCCTCCCCATCGCCCTTCCTGTGTACGGTAGTCGACAGCCGCATGGAGGCTCTCGCCGGTGAATTCCTTGCCCGATGTCCGATGCTCAGAAATGCCCGCAACGCTTACGGAGGAAATGCCATCCGTTTTGTGGCAGCAGACTGCCGCAGCGCGGATTTTTATGAGAAGTGCCTTTCGGAACAGCAGGCCGCCGGACTCAACTATGTTGTTATTGCGCTGGGGAACGATGAGGTCGGAATCTCCGTAGCGTCCCGTATATTCATGACCATAAGGAAATACAATCCGGAGATGCGCAACGTCCATATCCTGGTAAGATGCTATGAGAAAGATAACTACGAACTGATGTCGCGCACCGCCCGCCATTATAACTCCGGGCTGCGCATCAACGGTTCGATGAAAGATATTCCCGATGTGATGGAAATCTTCGGCGCGCCGGGGCAGGTATATTCCTATTCAATGATTGTGGCGGACGACGCCATGAAGACAGGGCGCGTGTTTTTCGACGGATATGCATCCGTATGTAAAGAGGGTCCATGGACATGGGAAGAACGCCGGCGCGGAGTGGTGGCCAAGAAACGTCCGATGCTCGATGTGCGCCGGGAACTGCGCCGCAAGGAGATGCAGGACAAAGCAAACTCCCTCCATATCCCCACCAAACTCGCTTTCCTTCATCACGGTCTGGGACGGATAGCCCGAGGGCGCCGGATGCTACCGGTGGATTGCCGGGCAACTTTTGTCAGGGGGATGTTCGATGCGGAAAACAATGTGCGCCGATTGGCCGAAGGATACCGGATAACGTATCCGGCTCTCTCTCCCGAGGAGAACCGGCTGATGCTGAATCTTGCCAAACTCGAGCATCTGCGATGGATGGCTTCCCATGCCATACTGGGCTATACCTGCGCTCCGGCGGCCCAGACCGGATGTGATGAACGCACGCGCACCCATAATTGCCTCCGGCCCTGGAATCTGATTGACCGCATTCCGGAAACACAGATGTGGGGAGGAGGCAGCTACCGTCTGTATGACTATGTTGTGGTCGAGACAACCATTCTGCTTATGAAAACCGAACTGATAAAGCCCGTTTACGGTTCTTATTACAGAATTCCAGAAAATTTTAATCTGAAAAAAGAAACGAAATGAAAGAATATATTCCCCGTCCGATTGACACCTCCGGCGTAGAACTGCCTCCCGAACTCCAGGCGCTGGCCGAAGAGATCGCCCGCAATGTGCATGAAGTCTGGTCGGCCAGCCGCATTGCCGAAGGGTGGACCTACGGCCCCCGGCGCGATGATCGCGCCAAGACACATCCGTGCCTTGTCCCTTACGAAGAACTGTCGGAAAGCGAGAAAGGCTACGATCGCGCCACCTCAGCCGAGACCCTGAAGCTGATAGTGAAACTCGGATTCGACATAACGGACGGTCGTCGGCAGGGGAATCAGTCCTCGGAATAATGCCGGAGAACCCTGCGGTAGGAGTTGAAGATTTTCGATTTGGAGACGAAGCCGACATAGTGGCCCTCTTCATCGACCACCGGGAGATTCCACGCGCCCGTATCATCGAAAGTCTTCATCACTTTCTCCATCGAGTCAGAGGTGTGGAGCCGAGTTGTGGCCGATGTCATGAAACGGCTGACATACAAGCGCTTGTATAGATCGGGACGGAACATTATATTACGGATATCGTCCAGCAATACCACTCCTATAAGATTCTTGTCGCCGTCAACCACCGGAAACAGGTTGCGGTTGGAACGGGAAATCGTGTCTACCATCTGGCGCAGGTTCATGTCGGGAGTGACCGTCAGGAAATCCGTCTCGATAACCGAATTCATTTTCATGAGGGTCAGGACGGCCTTGTCCTTGTGGTGGGTAAGCAGTTCGCCGCGACGGGCCAGTCGCATGGTGTAAAGTGAATAAGGCTCAAAAATCTTGATGGTCCCGTAGGAGAGGGCCGAGACAATGAGCAACGGCAGGAACAACTCGTAGCCCCCGGTCATCTCCGCCGTAAGGAAGATGCCCATCAGAGGCGCGTGCATCACTCCCGACATCACACCCGCCATACCCATCAGCGCGAAATTCTTGACCGACAGTTCCAGCCCGAACCCGAGATGGTTGAGCAGGAACGCGAAGAAAAATCCCGTCATACAGCCTACGTAGAGCGAGGGTGCGAAAGTTCCTCCCACGCCGCCGCCGCCGTTCGTGGCCGAAGTGGCAAAGCCTTTCAAGGCAATGATAAGGCCGATATAGAGGATGATGAACCACACGTTGGCGCGGTCGCCGTAGAAAATAGAGCCGTCGACAATCGACCCGGGATCACCGTTGAGCAGCGAGTTGATCGAGCCGTATCCTTCGCCGTAGAGCGGAGGGAAGAGGAATACCAGCGATGCCAGTATAAAGCCTCCGACGGCAGTGCGCTGCCATTGCTTGTGGAGATAGCGTTTGAAGAAGTTCTCCATCATGTTCATAACCCGGGTAAAATAGAGCGATACCAGTCCGCAGAAGATTCCCAGGGCGATGAAGAAGGGAATACGCTCGGTGATGAACGGCTCGCTTTGGACAAAGAAGAACTCCAGGTCATAACCGGTGAAGATATAAGCCACCGAGGCCGCGGTTATAGAGGCGAGCAGCAGGGGCATTACCGTGACGGTCGTAAGGTCGAGCATCAGCACCTCCAGGGTGAAAAGCATCCCGGCGATGGGGGCCTTGAAGATTCCGGCTATACCGGCCGCGGCGCCGCAGCCCACAAGAATCATAAGCACTCGCGGCGAGAGCCGGAACGCCTGGCCGAGATTGGAACCGATGGCGGCCCCGGTATATACGATGGGACCTTCCGCTCCTACCGAACCGCCGAACCCGATGGTGATTGATGAGGCCACCAGGGAGGTGTACATATTGTGGGGCTTCAGGCGACTCTTGTTCTGGGAAATCGAATAGAGTACGCGGGTGACACCGTGGGAAATATTGTCCTTGACGATATACCGCACATACCAGCAGGCAAGCAGGATGCCGATACAGGGGTAGATGATGTACAGGTAGTTGCCTTCGTCGACATTGAGAAATATCGTCAGCGAGCCGGAAATGAAATGGATAAGCCACTTCAGCACCATGGCGGCCAGACCGGCCAGCACTCCGACAAGTAACGACAGGAGGATGACCAGCGTCTTTTCCTTGATATGTTTTTCCCGGAGAATCAGGATTTTCATCCATAAATCATGGACCGGTTTACGCAGGCGGTTGGGTAGATATGGGTCGCGCATAGACAATTGTTAAGTGAGTGGTTTTAGATTCCCCTCCCCGTAAGCACTGTGTTGACGGTGTGAAGGAGAATTTTCAGGTCGACAAGCAGCGATATGTTCTCCAGATAGATCAGGTCATATCTGGAACGTTCTATCATCGCGTCGACGGTGGATGCGTAGCCGTGCTTCACCATCCCCCAGGATGTAATTCCCGGTCGCACCTGATGGAGCAGGGTATAGTACGGAGCTTTTTCAAGAATCTGCCGGATGAAAAATTCCCTTTCCGGTCTTGGACCTACCAGCGACATATCTCCCCGCAGCACGTTCCAGAACTGCGGCAGTTCGTCCAGCCGGTACTTCCGCAGAAACTGTCCGACGGGGGTTATGCGGGTGTCCCCTTCGGTGGCCAGCCGCGGGCCGTCGTTCTCGGCGTCGCGCACCATCGTGCGGAACTTGATGATGCGGAAAGGCTTCTTATGGAACCCGATGCGCTCCTGAAGGTAGAACACCGGTCCGCGGGAATCGCGCTTTACAAGGAGGGCTATGACGGCAAACGCCGGAAGCAGGCATATCAGCGCCAGGGCGGAGATGACGATGTCGCCGGCCCGTTTCATATTGCGGGAGGACTCCGACATATTCGCCGAGCAGATGTCTATAAACGGTTCGGCGGCGATGTCGGCCAGCTTTGGTTTGGTGCTGACCAGCTGGAGGGAGGTGGGAGTTATCAGGATAGGGATTTCAAGGGGGTAGAGCCGGTTAAGAAGTCCCGAAAAACCGGATTCCTCGGTCTGGGAATGTTTCTCGGGGAAAATCACTGCTGTCAGACGGTATTCCTCTTTCAGCGCCGGCATTTCGGCGAGGGAGCGGACCGGAAGGCCGTCGAAAGTGTCGCGTGACGGGGCGTTTCCTCCGGCGGTGGAGGGGTCGATGTAGGCCACTGTTTTATATCCACGTCCGTGATAGGATTCCATCCGGTGGCGCAGACGCCGGGCGCCGGATGTCAGCCCGATGATCACAATCGGCTGAATCCATTTACCACGGTGGATCTGCTTGAAGCCGAAGCGGGTGATTGTCAGCCGGACGGCATACACGAAGCCGAACAGCAGTCCGAACAGCATCCCCAGCAGTTCAAAATTGCTTGCCTTGTCGGGGATCGGGTCGTCGACAACGGCAAGGAAGAATATCACTATGGAGCCGATGGAGGCCGTATAGAACGTCGTCAGCAATTCATCTATGCGCGACTTGAAGAACGGGCGGTTATAATAGCCCGACATGAAGTAAATCCCCATCATCACTATCGGGAAGAAAATCTGGCCGAGAATGACGGGTGGAATACTGTAATAATCGCCCAGCGAGGGGACAGGGAGGCCTGCGGGGATTACAATCTGAAAGTAACGGATGATGTTGAAAACAAACCACGCGAGGTTGGTGGCCAGAAAATCTCCGGCCACGTATCTGAGGCGTTGTCTGTTTTCTGATGTCATTGGCTTTCAGGGGCGCAGGATTTTGAATTCACCTCCGGCGGAGAGCTTGATGACCGTGGAGGGGAGAGTCCGGGTCAGGTCGTCGCGGCGGTAATCGACCACGTAGTCCACTCCGTCGAGGATTTCCCGGGAAATTTCGGGAAATACGGCGGCGGCAGGTTCTCCGGAGATATTCGCGGAGGTCGAGACCAGGGGGCGGCGCAGACGGCGGCAGAGTCCGGCGGAGAACGCTTCGGAGGTCACCCGGATCCCGACGCTTCCGTCCCCGCCGGTGAGTTCCGGGGCAAGTCCCGCGGCACCGTCGTAGACGATAGTCATGGGCTTTACGGCGCAGTCAATCAGCTGGCAGGCGATGTCCGGCATCTCGCGGACATATTTCTCGACTTCCGCCACGGAATCGACCAGCACGATCATAGCCTTGTGGTCGGCCCGGCGTTTCAGCTCATAGACTTTTCGGACGGCCGCGCTGTTTGTGGCGTCGCAGCCGATACCCCATACGGTATCGGTAGGGTAGAGGATGATTCCTCCGCGACGCACGATGTCGGCCGCTCTGTTGATTTCTTCCTGAAGTTCCATTACGTTTTTACCTTAGAGGTCCGGGACCCGGTTTCCGAAGCAAAATTAACTAATCTCGGATTAACTGCCAAATAATTAAACCTATTTGTAAAGGAGACGAAACAGAGGTCAGAGCGAAGCGCGTTCCTTGACGATACCGTGGCGGTAGGCGTACAGGAGCCGTTTCAGTTCGTCGATCTGGGCCTGAAGCTCGCGCCCCTTGTCGGTGTCGCGCACGCGCTGGCGGTGGTTCGACAGCTCTACGATCTGCGTGGTGCCGATGATGTCGTTGGCCGTTGCGATGGCTTCCTCCGTGGAGGTGAAAGGTTCGTGCTGGACCAGCTGGAGTCCGCGGGAGTGGTAGACAAGGGTGTATCCGGCTATGCCGGTGGTGCGGTGATAGGCCTTGGCGAACCCTCCGTCAATTACCAGCAGACGCCCGTCGGCCCTGACGGGACACTCCCCGTTGCCGACTTTGACCGGAACGTGGCCGTTGATGATATGGCGGTGTTCACCTTTGACATCGAATGCGTCGAGAATCATGTCGCAGATTTCCGGCTTGTCGCGCAGGGTATAATAGTGGCCTTTCTCCTCCTTGTGGGTGTCCTTGTCGGCGATGAAGTAGCGCTCGAAGGTGGTCATGCGCGCCTTGTCGAACAGGGGGGAGTCAGGACCGCACCATAGATACCAGAAATAGTCCGTGGCGAAGTCTTTTTCGTCGGCGGGGGTGTCGTCATTGAAGGCCGCCCTCATCGTCATCCCTACGCGGTGGAGCAGTTCGCGTCCCTTGTATTTCGTCCCTCCGAGGTCCACTTCCTTCAGGGTGCCGTCGGCGTTCAGGGGAACCGAGGCGTGGAACATCAGGTTGGAGTTAAGGATGGTGTACATACATCCGTGGGAGAACATACACTCAACGTGGCGGCGCAGTTTGTCGCTGACCAGGAAGGAGTGTTTAAGGCGGCGGACAAGGTTGTCCTCCTCCGGTGTCAGCCGGTAGGGGTCCTCCGCGTCGACTGTGGGGAAGTTGTTGTCCAGCAGGGGATAAGTGACGCCGTTGATGTCGATTGTGGCGCTTGCGGGATCGATTCTGTGAAGAAGCTTGCGGTCATCCATCCCCCATTCGGGACGCTTGTCGATCATCGCTCCCTCGAGCTTGAACTGGATGATGGCGATAGCCTTGTGCATTCTCGCCAGGAGCATCCGGGTCTTCTCGTCGACGTGTTCGTCGTCGGGCAGTTTCGGCAGGAACTGGAGACAGTCGTCGTCGCCGTAGGTCTCCATCGCGAACGTGGCCAGTGGCACCAGGTTTATGCCGTACCCGTCGTCAAGGGTGGCCATGTTGCCGTAGCGCAGGGAGATACGCAGCACGTTGGCGATGCAGCAGACGTTGCCGGCCGCAGCCCCTATCCACAGGGCGTCGTGGTTTCCCCACTGCATATCGAAGCGCTCGTAGGTCATCAGACGGTCCATGATGATATGCGCTCCCGGTCCGCGGTCGTAGACGTCGCCGAGGATATGGAGCCAGTCGATGCTGAGTTTCTGTATGACCTTGCAGATGGCTACAATGAACGAATCGGCCTGTCCTGTGGATAGAATCGTCTCGATGATCCGGGAGTAATATGCCTGTTTGTTAAGGTCGGAATGCTCTTCGTGGAGCAGCTCCTCAATTATATAGGCGAATTCTTTCGGAAGCGCCTTGCGCACTTTGGAGCGGGTGTATTTCGACGACACCGACCGGCATACCTTGACGAGACGGTGGAGAGTGACGTTGTAGAAGTCTTCCATCTCCTCCTCGGTCTCTTTCAGTTCCTCGAGCTTACGTTCAGGGTAATATATCAGTGTGCAGAGGCGGCGGATTTCTTCGTCGCGCATCGAATTGTCGTATATTTCGTTTACCTTGCGCCGGATATTCCCCGAAGCGTTCCTGACGATATGGTCGAACGCCTCATATTCGCCGTGGATATCGGCTATAAAATGTTCGGTACCCTTCGGCAGATTCAGTATCGCCTCCAGGTTTATGATCTCGGTGGAGGCGGCGCTGACCGTAGGAAAACTCTGACTGAGGAGTTCCAGCACACGCCTGTCGCGCCGGAAGCCCTCCCTGGTAATGGAGTCCTGCATTTCCGTAACAATTGGTTTCACTCCCCAAAGTTACAAAATTTATTCTCCCCCGCCAAAACAATCCTGCTACCCGGATGACTATACTGGTTTCAGCGGTCGGAGGGGAGAGTTGCCGGGGGCTGACGCGGTTCCTGATAGCCAGGGCGCCTTCATGCCTGGCGACAAGACGATGGTAACCCATCTTGCGTCCGCGCTGGAGGTTGTGGTGGAGGTCATTGAGTTTTACAGCGATGGCAATAGGATTCCCGGCCCGGTCTGCTTGTCCGGCATGGGCTTTGAGAGCTATTTCAAGACACAGTTCCACGATCTTGTTATCACCAGACGCTGAACTATTAAAAGAATCACGTCACTACACAAGCTAAAGCGCTGAAATTAAGTTGTCACACTTAATTTCAGCGCTTTAGCTTGTGAGCGGTAAACGAGGCTCGAACTCGCGACCCTCAGCTTGGGAAGCTGATGCTCTACCAACTGAGCTATTACCGCAAACGGTTGCAGGAGGAGAGATAGTTGGAATTCCGATGCAAAGGTAATACATTTTTCCGGAACACCAAGATATTTCAGTAATATTTTTTTTGTGTTTCAAATAAGTGGCTTCAAATAAGTGTTGTATGGGGTTGTTTATGATGATCTTGCGAGGAGGGTATTAAAAACAGTCAACCAATGAGATTGGGATGCGTAGTGGGTAAGACAGGAAAACTATTTGGTGGGGAGGGATGTTGTTTTTGGTAGAGACGAAGTTTGTCACAATTATCTTTTTATCACTTTGCTTATGATGTCTGAAAGATTTGAAGGGTTCCGCTTTATATGGCGGATAATGGCGGTGGTTGCCGCGATGTTTGCTGTCGGCGCTCCGTTGTCGTCGGGCCAGGAGACGGCGGTGGATGAACAGCTTGATTCGCTCAGCCGCCGGTCGAAAGTAATGGTTATCGACGGAACGCCGTTGACACAGCATGAAATCGACTCACTACAGAGAATCGTAAATATGTTTTATTACGATCAGTTCCGTCACAGCCAGGATCCAGATGCGCCTTATTTTCTGTTTCTGTCAAAAAGTTCCGACATGATGATGGGCATCGGCGGTACCGTCAGGATGCGCGGATGGTATGACTGGGGCGGAGCGATTCCGGCCAACGGCTTTGCGCCGGCGCTGATTCCGATTCCGGCCAATCCGGCGCAGATGAGAAAATTCGGCACAACCGCGGCGGGAGTAGCTCTGTTCCTGCGCGTAATCGGGCGGAACAGGATATTAGGGAATTATCAGCTGTATGTCGAAACGAATTTCAACGGTTACCAGGGACATGGCCTTAAACTGAAAAAGGCGTATGCCCAGGTCCGGGACTTTACCGTAGGCCTGGCGACCTCGACATTTTCCGATCCCGCGGCTGTCCCTCCCACAGTCGACGCCCAGGGCCCTACGAACAAACTCGCGAAATCTTCGGTGCTTCTGAGGTATATGCCGTCGTTCGGACGGTTCTCTTTCGGAATATCAGCCGAAACGCCGGATGCATCCGTAGGGGCAGACAATGTAGCCACAACCGCTACTTCAGCATGGCTCCCCGACGGGGCGGCGCTCGTGCAGTATGAATGGCTGCCGGGCCAGCACGTCAGGCTCTCTGGTATTGTCAGGAGCCTGGGATACAGGAATCTCCTGGAAAAGGAAAATATCAACAAACTGGGCTGGGGTGTGCAGCTGAGTTCAGTCGCCAGACCGCTACGCCAGGTAACGACCTACCTCACATTCAATTACGGAAAGGGATACGGTTCACTTGCCAATGACCTTATAGCCGTAGTCACGGACCTCATAGCCGAACCCGACCGCCCCGGCTATCTTTATGCGCCCCGCTCGCTGGGTTATTGCGCCGGCGTCCAGTATAATTTCCTCAGAAATCTTTTCGGGACGGTGCAGTTTTCCCAGACACGCCTGTTGCCTGCCAGCTCGGTCGCACCTGACACGTATAAATACGGATGGTGTATGACCGTGAACGCTTTCTGGAATCCTATCGAGCGTCTCCAGATCGGGGCGGAATTCAACTTAGGCATGAGAAAGAATTTTTCAGGTCAGCATCGCCACGCGCGCCGCATTGGAGCCCTTGCGCAATTCTCCTTCTAAGCAATCCATCACTTAAATCAGCCGCGGAAGCGCCGGAATATTCTTTTCGGCACTTTTGCGGCGTTTTCATGCCGGCGGTTTGGATTTTACAAAATAATTGACTTACTTTGCAGAAATTATCCTTACTTAGAGACATGAGAAAACTTACAGTGGCGGTTGCCTTGATGGCGGCCGCATTGCCCGCAGGGGCAAAAGTGTCGCTGAACCCAATGGTCGGCGACAATATGGTGTTGCAGCAGTCGGCGGCCGCGACTCTGTGGGGAACGGCTGCTCCCGGCACGACGGTCGAGATTACTCCCTCCTGGAGCGACATCGCGACAACGGTCAAGGCCGACAAATCCGGAAAATGGAAAGCGGAGGTTGAGACTCCGAAAGGCTCTTTCAACAAGTATTCCATCACTTTCACCGACAAGTCCGATAACGACACGGTGCGTGTCTCCAACGTACTGACCGGCGAGGTATGGCTGGCCTCGGGGCAGTCCAATATGCAGATGCCCCTGAAAGGCTACCCGGGGTGTTGCGTCAAAGATGGTTACGACGAAATAGCCGCTGCCGGCAAAAGAGCCGACAGCGTACGGTTCATCACAGTGCCTCTCACTCAGAGTTATACGCCGCTTGATACGGTTGCGGCGTCGTGGCAGGTGCCGTCTTCAGCTACGGCTCCGGAGTTCAGCGCCCTGTGCTGGGCGCTTGCCGGACGGATGTCCGACGTGCTGGGAGTTCCGGTTGGTATTGTCAGCGCGGCTTATGGAGGCGCGAAAGTGGAGAGCTGGCTGCCGCGGGAGATTCTGGAGGGGTACGACGACGTGTCGCTCGATCCCGCCGACATCGACAAAATGGTGCATTATTACCGTCCGATGCTGATGTACAATGCCATGTTCGTTCCCCTGAAAGATTATACATATAAAGGTATTCTGTGGTACCAGGGGTGTTCCAATACCGACAGTTGGCAGACCTACGCCGACCGGCTGGCCACAATGGTGAGCCATTGGCGCCAGGAGATAGGGGAGGGGGATATCCCCTTCTACGCTGTCGAGATAGGCCCGTTCGACTACAATAACGGACAGGCCGCCTATCTGCGCGAAGCCCAGTGGGATGCGATCGACCGCATCCCCCACAGCGGCATGATTTCAATCACCGACCTGGTTGCTTCCTACGAGCGCTTCAATATACATCCCGAGCAGAAAAAGGAAGTAGGCAACCGTCTCTGCAACCTTATCCTCAATCAGACTTACGGCCACAAGGAATTTCCCGTGAAGCATCCCCGTTTCAAATCGCTTGCCGTCGAGGGGAATAAGGCTCGGGTGACCCTTGACGTTTCCGAGGACGGGATATGCCGCAATTACGGTATCGAAGGTTTTGAGCTGGCCGGAGAGGACAGACAATTCCATCCCGCGAAAGCCACGTCCGTAGAAGGTAACGACATCATCCTTGTAGCCGACGAAGTGGATTCTCCACGCTATGTGCGCTATTGCTTCGGGGATTTCAAGTTAGGGAATGTCTATGGAGGCAATTATCTGCCCCTGATTCCTTTCCGCAGCGACCGCTGATTCATAAACCTTTCATAAAACATTATCTGAAATGAAAAAACTGATTTTCGCGATGACCCTCGCCGCCACGGGCGCCGTTGCCGCCACTTCCTGCGGAGGCAAGACTGCCGCTACAACTGCTGAAAGAGAGTGCGCCGATACCGTGGCCACAGTTTCCCCGCTCCACGTCGAGGGGTTGTACCTCCTGAACGCGAAGGGGGACACTGTGGTTCTGAACGGGCCGAGTCTCGGTTGGCACTCCAACTGGGGGCGGTTCTATAATGATTCCACCATCATGGCTTTCAAAGAGAAATGGGGCGCCAACATCACCCGTGCCGCAATCGGCGCCCACACTTCAGGGGACGTGATCAACTGTTATGACGCCGACTCCGCCGACGCTATGACAAAGCTGTTTACGGTCATTGACGCCGCAATTGCCAACGATATGTATATCATCTGCGACTGGCACTCCCATGAGAACCGCCTGGCCGACGCCCGTAAGTTCTTCACCGCTGTTACGGACAAATATGGCGACACGCCGAATATCCTGTATGAAATCTGGAATGAACCGACCGAGGTGGAGTGGCAGGAAATCAAGGATTATGCCAGCGAGATTATTCCTCTTATCCGTAGCAAAGCGCCGAACTCGGTAATTATCGTCGGTACACCGCGCTGGGACCAGGATGTGGATATAGCATCCGAATCGCCGCTGGAGTTCGACAATCTCCTTTATTCCGTCCATTATTATGCGGCCAGCCACGGCGACGACTACCGCGCGAAAGCCGAAAAGGCTATATCCAACGGGCTGCCTCTGATCGTCTCGGAATGTGGCTCGATGGAGAATACCGGTGACGGACCTATCGACTATGAGTCCTGGGGAAAATGGATGGAGCTGGCCGACCGGCATAAACTTTCGGTGCTTATGTGGGACATCGCAGACAAGGATGAAACCTGCTCGATGGTGACCTCTGACGCACCTTCCAATGCCATGCTCTGGACCGATGCTCATCTGAAACCATGGGCGCAGCTTGCCCGTAAAACCATCCGGACCCGCAACTCCGCCGAATAACTTCGCTCCCTTATAAATATATTCAGTACGCAGATAAGCTCCCCGATTCCCGGGCAACTTATCTGCGTACATTGTTTGACAATCTGTCTGAGGATAACTCCGGTTGTTATGAAAGACTCTTATTGTCCGGCGTTCTCTTTCAGCCATCCGGTGCGCACTTTGTCAGGCAGATGAGTTACCTTGAAGCCGGAGAAGGACGCCCGGAACCCATCGCCGTCGGGACAGGCCGCAAACATTCCGATTCTGACCGGATGGTTTGCTTCCATCCAGGCGTTGCGCATCAGATGATAGTCTATATCGTCAAAGGAATAGAATATCTCGATGGCGTCAAGGCGGCGCACCGCCTTTATCCAGATTGATTCGACCGGACGGTCAAGAGCGATGACGCTCCAGTCGGAAGTGCGGTGGGTCACTACGGTACTGAGATTGTATTTCCCGTCGACACACTCTATCCCGGCTTTTATGTAGTTCTCATGGTCAAGACGAATCATCATCCCGGCCTGGTCGAAGCGGACTTTATAGTCGCCCGAAACTTTTACCTTGGCCTCGAACTCGCCGCCATATTCGGCATAATAGAAAGGTGCGTCGTCGACGGTAAAACCGTAATGCGATATACGCCAGTAATCGCTCCGGGGTGTTACGGACATTGTGAGGCGGTCGCCGGCGATACTCCAGTCGGTCGGTTCGTTGAACCAGTTCATTTTTTCCAGTGTCTGTCCCCGCATTGAGAGGCATCCCAAAAGGGCGAGAAGAAGGACTGCTCTTGTCTTCATAATATCGGTTTATTTTAATGATTAACCATTGTTTTTGATTACCTTTGCAAAGGTAATAACTTATATCGCAGCCGACAATGCCTAAAAATAACCAATTGAGTTCAGCTCACAGACAGAAACTTGACAAACTGCTCATGGTACCGGACAGCAGGGCATCAGATTCCAGCATCCTCCAGGCTGCCATAGGATATGCCGATGCTGTGGCTCGGGTGGAGAATATGATGGCGGTTGTCAGTGATCTGGCGAACGGTCAGAGCCATATTGTTTCCGGTAGATTAGGGCACGAACTCGGTCTGTCGGCCTATCGCGAGGAGGCATCGATTTGGGAAAGCGAAATTCTTGCGTTGATGTCTCCTGAAGAGCGTGAAGAGAAATATATTGCCGAACTGAGATTCTTCCATTATCTGAGACATATACCTAAACACAGGCGCGGACACTATTATCTTATCTCGCGGCTACGGCTGCGGTTTGCTGACGGCAATGTCCGCGAGGTGCTTCACCGGATGTATTATTTTTATGAACCGGAAGGGGAGCGAGTGGTGTGTGCAGTCTGTCTCTACGGTTTGTCGCCGTTTGTTCCCTCCGGTAAAAGTTATGCAGTCGATACGCTGACGGGGACGGCGGAAGAACTTACCGTCTCGGCCAACAGTGCTGTCTTGAGCCGGCGCGAACGGCAGGTCCTGGCGCTGATTGATTCCGGTCTGAAAAGTGCCGAGATTGCCGACAGACTTAATATCAGTGTCCACACCGTCAGCCGCCACCGCCAGGAAATCCTCGCCAGCCTCCAGGTGAAGAACTCCATGGAAGCCTGCCGCATCGCCAAGTCCATGAAACTGATTTAGCACTTTGCTTCCTACGGATAGCTTTCAATCAACCCCGCTAGGGGTGTGATATGCAGCTCAGTGTGTGGCCCGATATAATGTCAAACATATCATAATAAATTTGTTCGCTTTTTACATTGTATATTTGTGTAAAACGCTTTTAGTAACTTAGCGTTGTAAATGCAAACGCGAAGAATCAGAAATTAGTCTATGCTATCGGAGTGTGAGCCGGAGCTGCCTTGCTCACTTTATTGAGGGATGCACAGCAATGATATAGCCCTCCGTAGTGGTGACTTCGGACGGTGCCTACAGCAATTCGAGAACATCAACGTGCCGAGTTCAAGTATATATACCTATACAATCACTATGTTTCAGGCAAATAATTCACCTTTTGTAGTGATTCTCTTATTTATTTTTCGTAACTTTGTATGTAGAAAACCACCTCAAGATCTGCTTTCTATGTCAGTAAAAGTATACGTAATTTCTGAACCGCTCGCCATCGACTTCATCGTGGACGATGACATTGATGGCTTCCAAGATCTGCTTGACTCAGACGATACTCTCTACTTCCCGGAGCCGGAAATTTTCGATTCCGGGAAAAAGCCCTTGCGTTTTGTGCAGATCTCGGTTACGGCACAGATGAACGCGCCGTGCCGAATAGCTACCCGCTCCGCTCTTGCGAACCTACCGATGCTCCATTAATCTAGGCAATCGAAAGCTATTTATTATATTTTAGCGTAGATGTCAAATAAAAAAAATCAGCATTTTGTTCCGCAGGTTTACCTTAAACAGTTTTCGTCTGACGGTAAATCCATCGAGTTATGTGTTAAAAAAACTCTCGAAATTCGTCCAAATGCATCAATAAAAAAACAATCATCTAGTAATTATTTTTATGGGAAAGACTTAGGATTTGAAAATTTTCTATGTTCCATGGAGTCAAATTTAGGCACAATATTACGTAAGTTATCCTGTGGCTACATAGATGCACTTTCGAAAGATGATTGTGATTTCCTTTTTGGGTATACTTTTTTACAATGGGGACGAACCGAAGCTTCTGCTATGGAATTGGTTAATGGTGCAAAAGAAATTAATGCTTTTGTAGCAGACATTTTTAGCGCCATTGACACTTCGGGACAACGAATAATTGAAGATCGACTTCAAAATGTGAAACGGTCTATTTCTCTGGGAAAAGAAATGCTAAATACTTGTAGTGATTTAGACTTTGTTTTTATAATCAATGACACTCCGATTGATTTTATTACATCAGATTGTCCTGTTAGTCTTTATAACCAATTCCATGAGAGAATTGGCAAGCGGACTTTTGCTTTTGGCAGCATAGGTACCCAAATATTTTTCCCTTTATCTCCTCATATATGTTTTCTAATCTACGATAATTTGTGTTATAAGATCGGGACTCGCAAATCCAAGTGTATTCACGTATCCAACCCTAAAGATATTGAAAATCTGAACAACATTACTTTTGTCAATGCCAATAAAGCATTATATTTCCTAAATCGAAATACTATATCTTCATTTAATAACGTAACTTCCATTGAAAGAACTCCATCACTTTATACAAAATTCCAATATGCTGATTCAGGTGTTTTTTTCTCATCTAATCAACCCCCAATATGTAATGCTAAATTTTCGTTTATTCGAGAAACAGATAGGACAAAACATATTAAGGAATACACTCTATCACTTTATCCGCTATTAAGGAAGTCTTGTATTAAGGCCTGACTGAATGACTACTGGTTTTATTGTCAAAATTTGACAAATAATTTTGGTAATTTCAGAAATTTGGATTAACTTTGTTGTCAAAATTTGACAATAAAGAAATGAAATTTTGTAACTATTTAAGGCAACGACGTGAATTATTAGGACTTGCGCAAAAAGAGATTGCGGACGCTATCTCTGTCGACGTGCCTATGTACAGTCGATATGAGCGAGGGCAGCGACCGCTCAAAGAGGAATATATTCCTATTATTGCATCTAAACTCAATGTGGATGGTTCAGAATTAAGAAAAATGTGGATTGCCGATAAAGTTCTTTCGGTTGTAAACACAGAGAAGGATGCCACAGATATTCTAAATATAGTGTGCGAAAATATTAATGATTCAATTCAATAGTAACAATGTATGAATACTATTGCTCTAAATAATATAATCAAGCAGTATAGCATATCAGATATTGAGAAATCATTAGTTCTCCGATATATTGAGGTAAATAATATTGAACTAACAAGTTCCCAATATTTATCCGAGTATATTTCTAATTTTTGTCCCAATCCTTTTCTTTCAAATGATATTTCCAACTTAGGAGATTATTCTCTTGAAGAATTATCGGTTGCATTTGAACTATTAATTCCTGCTTCTGATCGAATATTAAACGGGGCTTTCTTTACGCCAGCATATATTGCAGACTATATTATTGACAACGTCGCTCCAACTTGTTCAGAAACCATAGCTGATGTTAGTTGTGGGTGTGGAGCCTTTCTTTTGGGGATTTTGAGATATTATATTAGGAAATATAACATCTCTGTATCTGAAATCCTTAAGAATAATCTACGAGGTGCCGATATTCTTGAATACAATGTCAGACGATCCAAGCTTCTAATTTGTTTATTCGCTCTTCTTAACGGTGAAAATATCGCAGCAGATAATATTAATATTATCTGCTGCGATAGCCTTCGTTATAATTGGAACCAAAAATTTGACTGCATTGTGGGAAACCCCCCTTACGTCAAATTTCAGGATATGACTGATGAAAGCAGGTCCTTCCTTGCTTCTAATTGGTCAACCACCTCTTTTGGTACCTATAACCTATATTTTGCTTTTTTTGAATTAGGGTATAATCTTCTTTCGCATACTGGAAGATTAGGATACATCACACCTAATAATTTCTTTACCTCTCTTGCCGGAGAATCATTAAGAAATTATTTTCAGCAACATCAATGCATTTATAAAATTGTAGACTTTAATGCTACCAAGGTGTTTGATGTTCAGACTTATACTGCTATTTCCTTTATTAACAAACGAAAGAATAGCTCTATTGAGTATGGTAGGATAAAGGATAATCAGACACCCTCGGATTTTCTTAACGTCATCTTCTTTTCGTCTAATCCATATGACGGACTTAACCCTAAAAAATGGCGTTTGTTATGTGGTGATGAGCGATATAATATTAAACAAATTGAGACGATAGGCGAGCCCATCGGTCAACTCTTTAATATTTGTGTTGGAATTGCCACACTAAAAGATGAAGTCTATTCTTTCTTCCCCACATCATCTGATGATACATATTTTTATTTTGTACGGGATAATATTACTTGGAAAGTTGAAAAGTCATTGACTCGCAGCACCGTGAAAATTTCTGATATGAAATGCCAAGCGGATGTTGATGCTAATGAAAGGCATTTCATTTTTCCGTACAAAATGATAAATGGTAAGATGAATCCCATTCCTGAAGAGGAGATGGCTTCTTCTTATCCTTCATGCTACGCTTATTTTATATATGTTAAGGATATATTAGCATCTCGCGGAAAGGGTAAACATACTTATACTCCTTTTTATAGTTATGGCCGTACACAAGGATTAAACAGAAAAGGAGTAAAACTATATACACCTACATTTAGTAAAACACCTCGTTTCCTTATTGATTTAGACGAAAATAGTCTATTCACTAATGGGTATGGCATTTATCTCCGTGAGTCTTCAAATAATCTTTTTGATACGAATCCTATTACAGAGATAAACAACTTAGATGTTATTCAAAAGATACTCAACTCTGATATAATGAATTATTATATTACAGCTACCAGTGTTGCCATTGAAGGGGGGTATCCCTGTTATCAGAAGAACTTTATAGAAAAGTTCACCATCCCATATTTAGATGATGAACAAATTAATTATATCAGAAATATTTCTGATGATGAAGAATTAAACGCATATTTAGCGGAGATTTATCATATAAATCTCCCAGTTCCAAATCTTTGTTCGTAAACTGTGATCAATTCATTTGCAAAGGATGAGAAGTTCATATTGTCAATATTTGCAGTGGTATTAACGGGTAAAAGATTATCTGTTATTAACTCTGCATTGGTGTCGTAGATTTTGGGGATCTCCCTGCTAAAATCTACTATAAGCAGGCAGACTCGTTCATATTTATATTCTTCTCCTTCCGTCGTATTCCGGCCATTAACCGCATTAAACTATAAAATCCCATAAATCGACGTAATATCTAAGCACCGAGGCGATTTGT
>CAJUAF010000004.1 GCA_910584365.1 uncultured Muribaculaceae bacterium
TCTTGGCTTCCTCAAGCAGGACAAGATACTCGTCGAGCATCTTCTTCTTGGGGAAAGTGATACCGTAGACGCGCACAAGCTGGTTACGCTTCTCGTCGCCGCGCCAGTAGGCTCCTGCAAGCGACATTACCTTGCAGGCCTTGATAACGCCCGTCGAGGGAAGATGCGGACCGCGGCAGAGGTCGGTGAACGCGCCCTGGGTGTATGTGGTGATGGAGCCGTCTTCCAGTTCGGAAATCAGCTCGCACTTATATTCTTCATTGCGGTCGCCGAACATCTTGAGCGCGTCAGCTTTGGAGATCTCCCGGCGCACAATCTGTTCGTCGCGGCGGGCGAGTTCAAGCATCTTGGCTTCGATAGCAGGGAAATCGGCGGCGGTGATGTTGTGGCCGTTAGGGTCGATATCGTAGTAGAAGCCGTTTTCGATGGCCGGACCGATACCGAATTTCACTCCGGGGAAAAGCTCCTGAAGAGCCTCTGCCAGAAGGTGGGCTGAGGAATGCCAGAAAGCGTGCTTTCCTTCGGGATCATCCCATTTGAAAAGTTTCAGCGAGGCATCTTCCTCGATGGGACGGGAAAGGTCCCAGTCTTTGTCGTTGACGGTTGCGGCGAGGACTTCCCGGGCCAGCTGGGGGGAAAGGCTACGCGCGATTTCAAGAGGGGTCACCCCTTGTTCAAACTGTTTTACCGAATTGTCGGGAAACGTGATATTAATCATATCTTTTTATTTGTTTATCAATCAATTGCCACCAACAACGTGGCAATCAAACAACACACATTTCCGCGTCTGACTCCTCCGGACAGCTCCTCAAAAACGACATGGGAAGCGGTCATCCGGCGAGCCGGCCACGAAATTCGCCACAAAGTTAACAAAAAAAATCATATTTCCACGCTTTTGAAGGCGTTTTCTCCTCCGTCGCCCTGTTTTTCTTCATTGTTTTCTGTCGCGGGGAGCTTTCCTTTTAACAAACAGCGCTTTAAGGACACGCCATATACGCCGGTAAAAGACTGCGTCATATTTTTTCCGGATTCTTTCCAGGTCGCGATGACTGCGTTCGCCCCAGACCAACGCATCTTCAAGAGCAAAGAGTGGTGCCCCATATTCCCGGCAGTATAACTCCTTGTGTTTCTCAAGAATATACAGCTGGGAATTGAAAGCTTCAAGTCCGCGGTGGGCCGAATCGTTCTTTGAACCTGCCTTAATACGGTAATTGAACATACGTTCTGGCAGTTGCACCACCAGCCCTCCATCTTCAAGATATCTAATCCAGAATTCCCAGTCCTCCAGGCCGCTGCGCATCCGGAGATCAAACCCTCCGGATTCCAGGAATCGAGAACGGCGAATCATCGCCGTAATGAAGATATGATTCTTCAAAAGCTGGGCCCGGAAACCTTCATAATGAATTTCCGGTGTCTCACCGCAATCTCCGAAGAAGCGCCATTGACAATAAACAACCGAGACCTGAGGCTGAACTGACAGACATTCCACACACCGCTCCACATATTCGGACTCAATCGTATCGTCTGCGTCCAGAAAGAGCAGATATTCGCCTGCAGACTGCGCCACACCGAAATTCCTGGCTGCTGAAACGCCGCTGTTTTCGGTATGAAAAAAATGTATCCTGCTATCACGCTTCGCTTTCTCACAAACTATCTCGGCCACATTATCCGGACTGCCGTCATCCACAACAATCAATTCCCAGTCCTCAAACGAGGAACGGCACACAGATTCAATCGCTTCCGCGATAAATGCCGCCTGACAGTATGCGGGCATTATTATTGATACCAGAGGGGCTTTCATAAACAACAGCCGGGACAAAAAACATAATCACAAGCGCTCATTTTTAAGCAATCACAGGTAATCAGGTATGAGGCTCTATTATAGATAACGGACGCGGCATCCCTTCCCGTTTGCTCGCCTTGCCGGGAACACTCCATATCAAATGTTTATAGATCCAGTAAAACGGATATTTCAGGGCCGAGAGTTTAAAACGACGCCCGAAGTCTGGATCGATCCGCTGGATTTCTGTACGTATGCAACTGAATTTATCGCGTCGTAAAAGTTTGTCGAACTGATACCGCATGAAAAATTTTTTCCCAGAATTGTCAGCGGGAAGCATATCAAGGAACCGCGCAAGCACAATCTGAACCTCCGCGTCAGACTGGGAACAGGTATATGCCTCGTCTGTGACGCTGTGGCCATGGAAGCGGAAACTGCTCAGACGCTCGCTGACATCCCCTATTTTGTGGCCTGCCATAAGCATCCCCCAGAACAGCCAGTCCCCCACGTAGCGCATCTTCAGGTATGGCTTCTCCGTCAGCGCTTCCCAGGCATCGCGCCTGAAAAGCATCATAGAGGCATTGTAGCAGTAATTCCACCTGAGCATATTCTCGCGCAGGAACTCATTGCCGTCATAAATGCGTATCCGGCCGTCAGGCTCATACTCCTCGAAATATTCCCTGGCGCCTTTCACTCCGTTTTCATCTATCAGCTCAGACATGGTTTTGACCAGCGTCACATCTTCGTCGCTCTCAATGGCCTCAACAGTGCGCTCCAGGAAACGGTCCGTCGCGAAGTCATCAGCCTCCGCAATCCAGATATATTTTCCCCGGGCCATCGCCAGACCTTTCTCCCACTGCTGGAAGGGAGAGCCGGAATTCTCTTCATTTACAACGACAGCCGCCACTTTCGGATGTGAACGATAACGGTCAAGGACACTCACCGAGTCGTCCGTCGAACAGTCATCAAGAAGAATAACCTCAAAATCCTGAAAAGTCTGCCCGAGGACCGATTCAATTCTATCCTCCAGAAAACGGGAATAATTATAGTTCGGAATTATAACTGAAACCTTAGGCTCCATTACAAAGACGTTTACGATTCAAATCTGTTCTTGTTGCGTGTCAGTTCCTGTTGCGCGCCATTATTCAGCGGCGGCAGCCTTTAACCCGGCTCCCGATTTCCTCGAGATAGCCGCGTCCGTAGACCCGGTCAGGTTCAAGATAATTGCCCTCGCCCCATTCGTTCCACGACTTGACGAACATCAGCTGATGATCTGGCGATTTATCCTTCACTCGGTCGACGGCAAGGTCAAGGAGCTTCCCGAACAGTTCGGGCGACTCCCCGGAATACATCGTGCCGCGCCAGCCGGTGCGCGGAGTGTGGTCCCAGTTGGGAAACAGCGTCGGATAAATATTCTCCTGGCGCTCCTCCTCCCCTATCAGCGTGGGATATACCTTTTTATAAGGCAGGCGCAGGGGCACCTTGAAAGTATGCTGGATATCCTGGAGCCTGTGATACAGAAAGCTGTGATGCTTCTTGAACTCATGGAAACGACATACGTTGATGCCGTCGAGCCCCATTGCCTCCAGGTCTTCTTTCTCTTTGTCGATAAAATACGTCATCCCGACGAAATAAATCCCTTTCAGTCCCGCTTCAAGGCTCCACCGGCGCCACATGGAAATCATTTCCGTAATCTCCTCGCGGGCATGAAGAGGATGATATATCAGGAACAACGGTCTGGAGTCCACGGTCACATAACGCGGATCCCGGAAAGCGGGCAACACCGTTTCAAAATGTCTGCGGTAGTCCTTATCCCCTCCGTAGGTCTGCTCGATAAGCGAGTCGGTCCGTTTGAGTCCGTGATGGAATCCGCGCCAGGACTCATTGGCCCATGCCAGACAGAAAGGGAAATCAGGCTTTCCCGATTCCAGCACCTCGCGGAAAGGACGCTCAAGCAGCATCCGCCCCTCGCCGAACCAGTAATGCCAGTAGACGAAACCTTCGATGCCATACTCCCGCGCCAGGGATGCCTGCGACTCCCGCGTCTCGGGAACACGCAGATCATAATAGCCCAGTTCGGTCGGAAGTTTGGGCTGATAGTGGTTGCGGAAAAGTTTACGGGCTTTGCCGACATTAGTCCACTCGGTAAACCCCTTCTCCCACCACTCGTCGTTTTCCGGAATCGGGTGGAACTGCGGCAGATAAAACGCCAGCACACGCGGACAACCCGTCTTCACCCTCTCGGGAGGCAATCCGGAATCCGACACAGAAGACACATCGCTCATTTACGGGGAGTTTCTGACCTTGATGATGATTGAAAAATTACAACCCCGGCAAGCTACCCGCATAAAGGGGTACCCGGCCGGGGATTGTTTGGATTTAGCAAGTTGTCAGCCGGAGATCTATTATTCTGCGGCGGGAGCCTCTTCAGCGGCGGGAGCTTCCTCTGCAGGAGCCTCGGCAGCTGCTTTGGCAGCCTCTTCTGCAGCTTTGGCGGCTGCGATTTCGGCTTTCTTCTTGGCTACGGCCTCAGCTTTTGCGGCATTCTTGGCCTGCTCCTGAGCCAGACGCTCTTTGGCGTCGCTCTGGCGCTTGTCGGCTACGGCAGCTTTCTGAGCTTCGGTAGCCTGCTCTTTCTTGGCTTTCCAGGCATCGAAGCGGCGCTGAGCCTCGGCTTCGTCGAAAGCGCCCTTGCGGACACCACCCTGGAGATGTTTCATCAGCAGTACGCCCTCACGGGAGAGGATGCTGCGGACGGTGTCGGTGGGCTGGGCACCGACATTGACCCAATACAAAGCTCGCTCAAAGTTGAGAGTTACAGTAGCAGGATTAGTGTTGGGATTGTAAGAACCAATCCTTTCGATAAACCTACCATCACGTGGTGCCCTGCTGTTGGCGATAACAATGGGATAGAACGCATAGTTCTTACGACCATGACGTTGCAGTCTGATTTTTGTTGCCATTCAATAAATGAATTATTAGATAATGAGTTTGTATTGCGTCTCCCGGCCAGCTCGTGGTCGGGAAATGCGCCGCAAAGTTACCACTTTTCCGGCAATCTGCAAAATCCGCGACGAAAAATATCCTCATTTCTACCCAAAAACTGAAAAAAAGCGGAATTATCGCGTCGGAAGACGCCCGCTCCTTCCCTATTGCGCCGTCAAATCCAGCGTAAACGGCTCACCCCGCACCATCCCCGTTTCCGTTGGCGCTTACTGTCAACAACAAAAAACATCGCCGGCAGGAGCGCCGGCGACGTTTCGGTCATCTATCAATCGTATGAAAAATTACGTGGTGGAAGGGAATCAGCGGGAAAGAGCGACCTTGGCAGATTCCACAGTGCCGTCGACGTAGGTTACAGACAGGACGTACACCCCGGAGGCAAGGGCGTCCACGGGGATGACCGCGCTCGACGCGCCGACAGCCTCGTTGAGGATTACACGACCGGAAAGATCTGCGACGGAAACGCTGCTGATAGCTTCCTGACCGGAAAGCACGATCCCCTCGGCGGTGAATTTAACCGAGGCTTTGGCAACCTGGGCGGCATCGATTCCGGCAAGTACACCGCTTACGAAATAAACCGGCATCGTCATGCAGGGGTTGAGTTCATCGTTGGTGCGGAGTTCGATACTGGCCTCATAGGTGCCGGTGGCAAGGTTCTCGGGGTTCATGCGGGCGTTGACGGTGGCTTTCTCGCCGGGCTTGACGCTGAGAGAGGAAGAGTCGAGGGTAAGCCAGCTCAGATAGGGGGTCAGTTCGCCGGTGACATTGGCGCGGACACAGAAGTTACTGTCGATTCCGAGAGCGCTCATCGACCACCAGTAGTTGCCGCCTACGTTGCAGACATCGCCGTAACCGGCTACTGCGGGAAGACCGTCGATACCGATATGGTAGAGTGTGGAACTCATGCCCGACATTTCGACTCCGATCCAGAGGTCGGTACCGGTGATTTCCAGAGGGGTGGCGAGAGATACAGTATTCCAGCTGCTTTCCTGAGGTTCGAAAGCCTGCTCCAGGAGGAGTTCACCGGAAGTGTTGGAGTCTTCGCCCGGGCCAAAGATCTTAATCTTTGCGGCGCCGGGGACAGCCTCGATATATACATCCACGCTTGAGATCTTCATACCCTTGAGAGCGCCCAGCTTGGCTGCGGGCCAGTAGCTTCCGAAAATAGCGGATTCATAGTTGCCCAGTGACACTGCGGAGGAATGGCCGCCGTCATATTTCAGCACATGGGCCACTTCGTCGGAGCTGGGTTCTGAGAGGAGCTGAGCTTTTTTCATGACTTTCAGGCCCGATCTGAAAGCCGAGACGGGCGCCAGGTTGCGGGGTTCATATACCTCCGGAAGCGTATAATTTACGCTGAGAGCCACGTTCATTTCGGCGTCCCCTTCGTTTGCGATATTGAAGGCTGCCGAGCGGGCATCTCCCTCGGGAGACTCTTCGGCGATTTCTGCGAGATCAACGTCAAGAGAGGGCTGGTTGCTGTTGCGGACAACGTTCAGGGCGTAATCCTCGGTCTCGCCGTAATAACGCTCACCGCAAGGCACGGGCGTCTCGCCGGCTCCGATTACCATACGGAGACGTTTGGGTCCTGCCGATACATTGATTCCCTCGGGAATACGGAGGTCGAGTACATCGTATGGTGCTTCCTCGGTCATATAACCTATTTCCTCGCCGGGACCGTCAAATAAGCCGTCGCCGTTCCAGTCCACCCACACACCGGCCAGCCAGCGGCTTACGGGTTCGCGGGAAATCTGAAGTGTCTCTCCGGGACGGATATCGGCGCTGCAGCCCGGTTCATCGAAGTAGTCGGAATAGGTGCCGATCTCGGAAGCGTTGTCGACCGTGCCGAATTTCACACGTGTAATGCTGACACGTTCGTCGGGATATACAGGATAGGATTCACAGAAATCTCCCTCCTCCATGGTGGCCGTGCTGACAACTGCCTTGAGTTTGGAAATCTTCTCGTCGCCGCGGGTGGCGTTGCGGACTTCCACCTTATGTTCTCCGGGTTTGGAAAGGTCAACACGCTTCTTGAAAGTATAAGTGAAAGAGGCTTCCGGCTCGATGGAAACGGGGATGGTCTCGGTGGTGACGCCCTGACCGTCCACCCAAAGTTCAAGGGTGGCATCGTCAATGGTCTGTGAGCCGACATTGACTACTCTGACAGTGACTTTCTCATGAGTGCCGCAGGAATTTGTTCCGGGAGCGCTGAGATTGTCTACGCGGAGGGCTTTGGCGGCCGCCATCAAGCCGTCACCCATAAAGCTGAACACGGCGGGAAGCATAGCGTACTGCAAGCCGTATTCCTCGCCCATATCGAGATAGGCGAAATCCAGTGACGAACTTGCGGTAAAGAGATTCAGCCAGCAGGAAGGAGTCTCGCCGGTGTTTGCGGCGCTGAAAGCGCAGAAGCCCGATTCAAGACGGATTTCCTTGTCGAGTTTCACGCGGAACTCATACAACGGAGTCTCCTCCCCTTCCATGCCGACGGTCACACCCATGTATCGGCCGATAACATCGAACTGCTTGCGGTAGATTTCTTCGCCGGGCTTGCCTTCGTCATCGGCGCGATAGAAGCCGACCTCGATTCTGATAGGCTCAGTCATCTCATAATCCTCCTGGATTCCGCCGCGGGATAAGCAGGGGATCCAGTTATATTCCTCCTCGTCCCAGTATTTGAAAAGACCGATGAAGCGAACTTCGTTGACGGTTTTGTAACATCCGTGGAATGCCTGATAAAATATCGTAGGCATATCGGGACGTCCCTGGTCGGCACACTGTGAACCGGTGTAGTAGGCGGTTTCGGGATCATACGGACCATCAAGCACTGTTCCTTCGGGAGCTGCAAAAATCTCCTCGACTGTAACACGGCCTTTAACGGGAGCCTTCCGTGAAGTTCCCGCATCGATAACAAGCTGGTGACCCTCCAGCTTGCATCCGGCAAGCTGGGATAGTTGCAGCGGAGCTGCCTGGATTAACAGCGGGCTGACCGCAGCCAGCGCCATGTAAAACTTTCTCATCATAAGCAATCAATGAATTAACTTTCGGTGCAAAGATACTACCCCTTTATAGAATTGTCAAATCAGAAAACTTCGGATTCATGAATCCGAAGTCAAAAGGCGCGGCGGCTGTCATTCAGGAAGTTACAGTGCTGTTTCCTCATTCCGTATTCCCCTATCCCGGGCATCAGCCCTTATCGGCGGAGGCCATACGCTTGTAAACCGACGGTGACAGACCGGTTATCTTCCGGAACGCGTCGGTGAACGCCGACTGAGATTTAAACCCGACGCTCTCGCCGACGAATTTTATGGTATAGGAGTTATACGCCGGATCCGACAGCCTGTCACAGGCCAGCTTCACCCGATAATCGTTGATGAACGCATTGAAGTTTTTGCCGAACTCCTCATTGATTGTCTGCGACACATATTTTGAATTCGACCCCACGGCTTTCGCCAGACGTTCAAGCGAGAAATCCGGACTGCAGACCTCCGCCGGATTGCCGGCGATATATTTCTCGACCGAGGCAGCAAGCTCGCGCCGCAGAGTGGAATCGAGATTGCTTGTGCGGTATTTCGGCGGTTCGGCCGACGCGGAGGAAGAAGCGTCGCCGGCTGATTCCAGGCGGGAGATTTCCGCCTCGCAGTTTTCGATGCGGAGCATATCCTGGCGATGACGTTCGTCCATCATCTCCTTTGTCCGCGCATATTCCCGGTTTATCTCATACAGGCTCCGGTAGCCGCGCTGGATACGTCTCTTCTGGAGATAGAACAGCAGCAGGAAGCCGCAGACCGGAATCATTACCAGCAGCACGGTGGTGAGAAATTTCTGATGCCGCTCCAGCTTTTCCTCCGCCTCCTTTTTCTGTCGGTACAGGCCCTGGATTTCACTGGCGGTCTTGGAGGCACGGTACTGGAACAACATATTGTTGGCCGTGCTGAATTCCCGCTCGTTGGAAAGGGAGTCGCGCAGATTCAGATATTCGGCGCGGTATTCCGCCGCCCGGGCGTTATCTCCGGCCGATGCGTAATATTCCGAAAGATAGTTAGGCACGGAGGGGAACATCCTCGAAAGGCCGTAGCGCCGGATTATCTTCTCACATTCAAGCAGACTCAGAAATGCGGAATCCCGCTCGCCGGCCGCCTGATAGGCAGCATAGAGTTCTTTCCATACGGCGCAGACATAACGCGGCTCGACGTTTCCCCGCGAAGCGAAATCAACCGACTCCCGGTATTTCCGGGCAGCTCCGCGGTAATCTTTCCTGGCGATGAGAATCAGCCCGTCGAGATACGGCTCATGGAAGATATGGAGGTCATCCGTGTCGGGCCCCGTCTGCCGTTCCATTTCCCGGCAGCGCTCAGCCTCGGCGACCTTACCCATCTGGGTCAGATTGACAATAAGATTGAACAGCAGGCGTTTGCGCACATCGATGTCGGGAAACTCGTCGGTCATCTCCAGCCCTTTCTTATAATAATAGTTTCCGGTCTCGAAATCATCGAGCCCGCTGTAAACGTTTCCTATGTTTTTATAGATACTGGCCGCGTAGGGACGTGAAGGGAGGGCCTCGCTCCGGATTAGCCCCTGGACATAGAAATTCAGGGCCTCGGCAAAATCACACCGTCGGTTCATAACGTCGCCGGCGCCCAGACAGGCCCGCACACGCATTTCCCCTGTGACCGTCCCGGATTCGGAATCCTCGGGCCAGTCGGAAATCGCCATATAAAGCGAAAGCGCCTTTTCAAGGTTTCCGGAGGCGGCGAGGCTGTCGGCTTTCGCCAGCATATCATCGCCCGAAAGACCTTCAACAGTGCGGAACAGACTGTCGGCCGCCCCGAACTTTCCGGCCATGCACTCCGCGGCACACAAAAAAAGAACGACAGGAAGTAATATGAGAGATAGGGTATGTTTCATTGAATTATCAGAAGACAGAACGGTTTTTTCAACGGAAACGTGGAGGCAGACAGGAGCGGATTGCCTCGTATGCTTCGTCCGACACCCTGCGCCGGTCAGCTTCGTCAGCGGGGGGTGCCAGCGGCTCATGGATGGTCATTACGATTTTTCCCCAGTGAGGGAGCCATTGTCCCCGCGGCAGGATGGAATAGGCGCCGTCGATCGTAATCGGTACCACTGGAAGCTGAAACTCCAGGGCAAGCTGGAAAGCACCGGTGTGGAAACGCCCCATGCGTCCCGTCCGTGTACGCGAGCCTTCGGGGAACACTACCACCGACATACCTCCCTGAAGTGTCTTCTCGGCCTTGGCCATTGTCTTTCGGATGGCAGCCGGCGACGAGTTGTCGACGAAAATCTGGCCGGCAGCCTGACAGCTCGGTCCGATGACAGGAAATTTTCTCAGCCCGATCTTCATCATCCATTTGAAATTATGGTTCAGAAAGCCGTAGATGGCAAAGATGTCATAAGCCCCCTGATGGTTGGCGACGAAGACGCAGGAGGTTTCGGGAGGGATATTCCCGCGACCGCGTACCTCGACCGTAGCCAGGGTGAGCCACATACAGAGCCTCGACCAGATATGCGGAGGCCAGTAACCCCATACGCGTCCACCGCCGACCCATGAGCCGACAATGGTGACCAGGCCGGTAAGAATCGTCAGGACGACAATAAGGGGGATCATCACGCATACCTGATAGATACGGTAAAGAACAAGCAGAAGAATTTTCATATCGGGAGGAGAAAGTGTTTGAAATCAGGTTCCCGGGCACGCGCCCGGGAACCTTCTGTATTGATGTATAGGGGAATATACCCGGCAGTATCGTGGAATACGCCCGTGGAAAATTACCAGGCGAACATGGGTCGCTCCGCCATCATGGCGTTGACCTTCTCACGGACTGCCTTGATATTGGCCTCGCTCTCGGGAGCGGAGAGGACGGTGTCGATCATCTCTACGATGGGTCCCATTTCGTCGGCCTTGAGTCCGCGGGTAGTGATGGCGGGCGTTCCCAGGCGGATTCCCGAGGTCTGGAAGGGGGAACGGCTGTCGAACGGCACCATATTCTTGTTGGCGGTGATATCGGCCTCGACCAGCACCTTCTCGGCAACCTTACCGGTCAGATCGGGGAACTTGGAACGGAGATCGACGAGGATGCAGTGGTTGTCCGTTCCGCCAGACACCACGTTGTAGCCCTTGTCAATCAGAGCCTGGGCCATAGCGGCTGCGTTGGCTTTAACCTGCTTCTGATACTCCTTGTATTCGGGCTGGAGCGCTTCGCCGAAAGCCACAGCCTTGGCGGCGATGACGTGTTCGAGCGGACCTCCCTGCACTCCGGGGAACACAGCGGAATCGATCAGGGATGACATCATGCGGATTTCCCCTTTCTTGGTAGCCTTGCCCCAGGGATTTTCGAAATCCTTGCCCAGGAGGATGACTCCGCCGCGTGGACCGCGGAGGGTCTTATGGGTGGTGGAGGTCACGATATGGGCATATTTGACAGGATTGTCCAGCAGACCGGCGGCAATCAGACCGGCGGGATGGGCCATATCGACCATGAATATAGCGCCAATTTCATCGGCGAGCTGACGCATACGGGCATAGTCCCACTCGCGGGAATATGCGCTGGCGCCTCCGATAATCAGTCGGGGACGCTCCTTGCGGGCCAGGGCCTCCATCTGGTCGTAGTCAACGCGGCCGGTCGCCTGATCTACATTGTAACCGATGGCGTTGAACACCAGGCCCGAGAAATTGACAGGGCTTCCGTGGGAAAGATGGCCTCCGTGATCGAGGTTCATCCCCATGAAAGTATCGCCGGGCTTGAGGCAGGCCATGAATACAGCCATATTGGCCTGAGCGCCCGAATGGGGCTGTACATTGGCATACTCGGCGCCGAAGAGCTGTTTCAGGCGCTCCTGGGCCAGGGTCTCGGCTTCGTCGACAATCTGGCAGCCGCCGTAGTAGCGGTGGCCGGGATAGCCTTCGGCATACTTGTTGGTCAGGCAGGAACCCATAGCTTCCATCACCTGGGGGGAAACGAAGTTCTCCGAGGCAATCAGCTCGATGCCTTTTTGCTGACGTTGATGTTCACGGTTGATAATGTCGAAAATGACGTTGTCGCGTTGCATAACGGTTGATTATTGGGTTGAATGTTTATTTCTTTTTCACTGAAAAGCCGAAACGTCCCAGGAGTTCCCCCTGGGCGTAGTAGTGGCCGTGGGTATAGTTCATCAGTCCTGCCTGTCCGAGATCGAAGCGGTCGGTGGCGGGGTCTATGAAGCGTTCGTCGGCAAGAACATTGATTACTTCCGCCAGGAACATATGGTGGGAGCCCAGAGGGATGACCGACTTCACGCGGCACTCGATTGACAGGGGGGATTCGTCGATATAGGGACACCTGACCATACGGCCCGGACACGGGGTCAGCCCCGTCTCGCGCCATTTGTCATAGTCCTTTCCCGAGCGCACGCCGGCCCAGTCTGTGGCCCGGGCCATGTCGGCGGTCGTAAGATTGATGGTAAACTCCATCTGTTCTTTGATAATCGCGTAGGAATGGCGTTCGGGACGCACGGAGATATAACACATAGCAGGGTCCGTATTGACCGTCCCTACCCAGGCTACGGTCAGCATATTGGACTCTTCTACCGAGGAACCGCAGGTAACCAGCACCGCCGGGAGAGGATATATCATCGTGCCCGGCTTCCAGGAGCGTTTGTTGTTCATTGGCTCAGGAGGAGTTGTTTATTTGCTTTCGGCCGCGCGGATGTCGTCCGTGGAAATGCCTAAGGCACGGCATATAAGAGCCTGGCGGGCAAACAGACCGTTGCGGGCCTGGTCGAAATAATATGCTTTGGGATTGTCGTCCACATCTTCGGCGATTTCGTTGAGGCGGGGCAGCGGATGAAGGACGCGCAGATTGTCGCGCGAGCCTTCGAGCATGGCGTTGTTGAGCGAATAGCAGTCCTTGACACGCTCATACACGGCCAGGTCTTCGAACCGCTCGCGCTGAACGCGGGTCATGTAAAGGATGTCGGTGGAATTTATCACCTCTGGGGAAAGCTCCGTGTGAATCTCGTAGGGCATCCCGAGTTTCTCGCAGATGTCGATATATTCCTGCGGCATGGCGAGTTCCGGACAGGAGACGAACCGGAACCTCGGCTTGAAGAAGCGCATGGCCTCCAGGAGGGAATGGACGGTGCGCCCGTATTTGAGATCCCCCACCATCGTTATGTCGAGATTGTCCAGGCGCCCCTGCGTCTTGAGAATGGAGTAAAGGTCAAGCATAGTCTGGGACGGATGCTGATTGGAACCGTCGCCGGCATTGATTACCGGAGTGTCGGTCACCGAACAGGCATATTCGGCCGCTCCAGCCTGGAAATGGCGCATGATAATCAGGTCCACATAGTTCGACACCATCTTTATGGTATCCTTCAGCGATTCCCCTTTGGAGGAGGAGGAGGTATTGGCGTCGGAAAATCCTATCACACGTCCGCCCAGGCGGTTGACCGCCGTTTCAAAACTCAGGCGCGTACGAGTCGAAGGCTCGAAAAACAGCGTCGCTACAACCTTTCCGTCAAGAATCTTGTGATTGGGATTTTCCTCAAAGAACCGCGCGTCCTCAAGGATAGCGAGGATGTCCTCTTCCGAGAGGTCATCAATGGATACGAGTGAGTTGGGATTCATCTCTAAAACTATTGGTTTATCTCTGCAAAGATAGCAACTTTCCCAAACATTGCCAAACCAAACCTGCGTTCCGCCACAAAAAAAGCCGTCAGCGGGAGGCTTTGAGGTAGAGGATTACGGCGATTACGGAATAGATGATATTGGGAATCCACATCGCCACCATCGGAGACGTAAGCCCCGAGACGGCGAACGAGGAGGTCACTGTCATGAACAGGATATAGGAGAAACTCAGCAACAGGCCGATACCGATATTGACTCCCATTCCTCCCTTGACTTTCTTGGAGGACAGTGACATACCGATGACTGTCAGGATAAAAGCCGCCGCACACATGGCGAAACGTTTCTGATATTCGATTTCGAAAGCCTGGATATTGGCCACTCCCCTTTTCTTCTGGCGGTCGATATATTCCCGCAGCTGGGGGGTGGAGAGCGTTTCCTGGTCGTTACGGGAAATCAGGAAATCCCTGGGTTCGAAAGGAATGATCGTGTCGAGTTCGTAGCCGCGTGTGATAATCTCGCGGTTCTCCTTGAAGTCGCGTATCACGTAATCCCGGACTCTCCACTGGTAGAGGGTATCCCATTTCACAGTCTGGGCCTGCAGACGCGAGACGAGCTTCTTGTCCTTGAAAAGCTCCAGCGAGAACCGGTAGCCGGTGCGGGTGGTGTTGTCATAGCGGCTCATGTAGGCGATTTCGCCAGGAGCCACCTGCATCATGATATTGTCGCCGAAATCTACGCGGCGGTTCTTGACGTAGGTGTTCGTATAGGCGATGCGCTTTACGTTGGCCGGCGGGATGACGTATGCGCTCAGGACATACGTTGCCACGGCTATTACCGCTGCCGAGACCAGGTAGGGCCTCAGAAGCCTCCGGAAGCTCATGCCCGAGGAAAGCATCGCGATAATCTCGGAATTGTCGGCGAGTTTCGACGTAAAGAAAATTACAGCGATGAAAACGAACAGCGGACTGAACTGGTTGGCGAAGTACGGCAGGAAGTTGAGGAAGTAATCGAAAATGGTCGCTTTCAGAGGCGCCTGCATGAAAGCATCGAGCTTTTCGTTAATGTCGAACACGATGGTAATCGCCAGAATCAGCATTATGGCGAAGACGTATGTGCCGAGGAATTTCCGGATGATATACATATCCAGAATCGACATCGGCCACCGGAATCCGTGTTTTCTGAAATTCAACCTGAATTTTTTCATAATCCGAATCAAGGAGAATTATCAGAGACGGCGGCTGACGCGTTCAAGCATCCGGGGCTTCCACAGGTGGAAATCCCCGCCGATGATATGGCGCCTGGCTTCGGAGACAAGCCAAAGATAGAAAGCGAGATTATGGATCGAGGCAATCTGCATCGCAAGGAGTTCCTGGGCGATAAACAGATGGCGCAGATAGGCTTTCGAATATACCCTGTCGACAAAGCAGTCGCTCTCTCCGTCGATCGGCGAGAAATCATCGGCCCACTTGAGGTTACGCATATTCATGATTCCGTTACGGGTAAACAGCATCCCGTTACGGCCGTTGCGCGTCGGCATCACGCAGTCCATCATGTCGACACCGCGGTCGATAGCCTCCAGGATATTGGCCGGAGTGCCTACCCCCATCAGGTAGCGGGGTTTGTCGGCGGGGAGAATTTCGTTGACGACCTCGATCATGTCGTACATCACTTCGGCAGGTTCCCCCACGGCAAGACCGCCGATAGCGTTGCCGTCGGCGCCGAGTTCGGCCACCCGCATGGCAGCCTCGCGCCGCAGGTCGGGGTACGTGCATCCCTGCACAATCGGGAAGAAGGCCTGCCGGTGACCGTAAAGCGGTTCGGTGGCGTTGAAATGGTCCCATCCGCGCCTGAGCCATTTCATCGTAAGGTCGAGCGACTTGCGGGCATATCCCCATTCGGAAGTGCCCGGAGGGCATTCATCGAGGGCCATCATTATATCCGAACCTATTTCCCGCTGGATGTCGACGACCTTCTCGGGAGTAAACAGATGTTTCGAGCCGTCGATGTGGCTCCGGAACCAGGCTCCTTCCTCGGTGAGCTTGCGGCGGTCGGAAAGAGAGAACACCTGAAAGCCCCCGGAATCCGTAAGAATCGGGCGGTCCCACCCCTCGAAACGGTGGAGGCCTCCGGCCTTGCGTAGAATCTCTGTCCCGGGCCGAAGGTAAAGATGATAGGTGTTGCCCAGGATAATCCGGGCCTTTATATCGTCGCGCAGCTCACGGGCATGAACCCCCTTGACGGCTCCGACCGTACCTACGGGCATGAATATCGGCGTGGGAATCTCACCGTGATCAGTGAAAATCCTCCCGGCACGGGCGGCGGTGGCGCAGCTTGTCGCTTCCAGTTTAAATTCCATACCGCAAAGTTACGAACTTTTTGGAAATTTTTCGTAACTTTGCATGATTAAGGGACCCTGTGAGGTCCGATTTCTTTAGCAACAATTACGACATGAGTTTTTTACAACGGTTTGCCTATATGCCTCAGGTTACGAAAAACCTGTTGATTATCAATGTGATAATCTATCTGTTCGCAGCCTTGATTCCCCGCGTCGGCCTTGAGATAGAACACTACGGCGCCCTCTATTATTTCACTTCAGCGGAGTTCCGCCCCTGGCAGTTGATAACTTATATGTTTATCCACGCCAGTTTCTGGCATCTGTTCTTCAATATGTTCTCCCTGTGGATGTTCGGTGAGATCATCGAGCGTTCGCTCGGGTCCCAGCGCTTCCTGGTCTACTACATCAGCTGCGGCCTCGGAGCTGCCCTGATTCAGGAAGGGGTCTTCGCGCTGATGATAAACCATTACGCCGATCTTTTCACCAACGGCGCCGAACTCTGCCGCGTACTCCGTGGCACCCAGATTACTTACGGCCAACTGTTCGACCTGGGCGTCAATCCCACCGATCCAGCCGTCCAGAGCATCGTGAACCTATATCACACGCCCACCGTGGGCGCGTCCGGCGCCATTTACGGCGTCCTGCTCGCCTTCGGGTTTATGTTCCCCTATCAGAGAATCATGCTCCTGATTCCGCCTGTGCCCCTTAAAGCGCGCACGGCTGTGATTATCTTCGCTGTCATCGAGCTGGCCCTGGGTGTCTACAACAGCCAGGCCGATACCGTGGCTCATTTCGCCCACCTCGGCGGAATGCTCATAGGGCTGCTGATACTGCTGTGGTGGAAAAAATCCGGAACCATCAACCGATATTATTTCTGATTATCCCCGATACCGTTTCCGATATGACCCGCACCGCCCGCGCCACTCTCCTGCTGGTCATCGCCAACCTGGCGGTGTATCTTGTCATGTTCGCGGGATGGATGTTGCGCGGATTTTTCCCGGAACTGCCGGAGAAGATGGTCGGGCTGCTGACCTTTCCCGGCGATCCACGGGAACTGCTCTTCGTGCCCTGGACCTCGGTCACCTATATGTTCACCCAGATAAGTTTCCTCCACCTGACGGTCAATATGCTCTGGCTGGCCGGTTTCGGAGCGATGATGAAGGGGGACTGGTGGCAGACGGCGGGAGCCTATCTCGCCGGAGGGATAGCGGGAGCCGTAGCGTTTTCCATGTACACGATTTACGCCGGTCTGCCCGGCGAACACCTTGCCGGAGCCTCGGCTTCGGTTATCGCCGTCGTGGCGGCCACCACAATCCTGACCCCGGAACGGCGGGTGCGCCTCCTGTTTATCGGAGACATACGCCTGAAATGGGTGGCGCCGATAGCACTCCTCACGATATTCGCCGGTTTCTCGGCCGAGACGGCCGCCCACCTGGGAGGACTTTTCGCGGGGTGCTGCGCCGGAGCGCTCCTGCGGTTCCACGACAAGGCCATCGCCCGGCGCGCCATGAGAGAGGCCCGGCGGCGTACCATGAGGATGAAAATTCTCCAGAAGGCATCCTTTTCAGGATTCGCCTCCCTCTCCGAAGAAGAGCGGCGCGAACTGTTCGACCTTACGCGCCAGCGATATTCCGGATAACTGACTGCCGCCGGTGCGCCTACCTCTCATTCCTCAATTTTCCCAAACCCTGACATCCAGTGAATAAAGAACACATAAAAAAGACCCTTACAATCGCAGGTTACAGCATCAACGGACTGATTGCCCTGATGACGCTCCTGTCGGCCTACGGAGGGATGGTCAATCCCGATACGACGGCCCTGCCGGCTATGATAGCGATGACGTTTCCCCTGTGGCTGGTGCTGTCGGTCATCGCTTTGCTCGCCGACCTGTTCGTCAACAGGTATATGGCCGTGATTCCGGCGGTTACCATCGGCCTGTCGCTGGGGCCGGTGCTGAGTTACTGCCCCCTGAACCTATCCCACTCAAAACTCACTCCCGAGGAAGATGCGCGCAGTTTCACCCTCATGAGCTACAACGTCTATGGACTCAACGACTACCTCGAGCCTTATTCCCCGAAGGATTCCACCCGCCTGAGAGCCCAGGCCGACAGCGGTCTCCCCAACCCAACGCTGGCCCATATCCTCGCCTGCGATCCCGATATAGCCTGCCTGCAGGAATTTTACCTTACGTTCAGCGACAAATTTCCGGTGATAACGCGGTCTCTGTTCGACTCCGTATGCAAGCGTTACCCCCACCGGATTTCGGGGTGCGCCAACGGTATCCTCTCCAAATACCCCCTGTATCCCGTGGAACTCACCCAACCGGAAGACCCTACGGCGTTTTATCTCGGAGCGATAGTTGAAATACAGCAGCACCGCACCCTGATAATCAGCGCCCACCTTCAGTCCATCGGTCTCGACCCCTCCGACCGGGCCCTGTACAAGGAAATAACCAAAGGGGAAGGGGGACGCAAGGCTATCTCCCACGCCAAAAACCGCTTTCTCGGCAAACTGTCACTCGCTTTCCGCAAACGCGCGCGGCAGGCCGAACTCCTCCGCCGCCAGATTGATTCATTAGGGGTGGAGAATGTCATCATCGCCGGAGATTTCAATGATATTCCGGGATGCTACGCCCTCCGACAGGTTGCCGGAGAAGACTTCAAGAACGCTTTCACCATGGCCGGATTCGGTCCTATCGTCACATATCATGCCAACCGGTTCTATTTCCATATCGACCATATTCTTTACCGGGGAGACATGGAGGCCATCGGGTTTACGAAAGACCGCTTCGGACGCTCGGACCACTACCCCGTTACGGCGCGGTTCCTCTGGTCCTCCGGCGCCGCGAAGGTTGACCGGAATCTGAAAGGGATCGACCTTATCAACCGGACAGGCAATTCCCCCGATTCACTAAAGACAACCACCATAAACAACTAACCTCAAACCATCCGTTTTATGAAACCAATCATCATCGGTTTTTGCTGCATGGCGGCATTAGGAGCGGCTGCTCTTACGGGTTGTGGCAAGCAGGAAAAGGAAAATCCGTTCCTCAAGCCATTCGACACCCCTTACGGTATCCCACCTTTCGAGGAAATCGAGATTACCGACTACGAACCGGCCTTCGAGGTCGGCATCGCAGAGGCCAAAGCCTCCATTGATTCCATCACCTCGAACACGGAGGCTCCGTCGTTCGTGAACACCATCCTCCCGCTGGACAATCTCAGCCCTACGCTGGAGCGTGTTATGTCCGTGATGATGGCCCTCTCGGAAGCTGATTCCTCCGAGGAATTCACCGCCGTTACCGAGAAGCTCCTTCCGCGCTACACGGCTTTCACCGACGAGATGATGATGAACCAGGCCCTGTTCGACCGGGTGAAAACTCTCTACAACAATATCGACACGGTCAACCAGCCCCTCGACGAGCGCCGCGCCATCACCGACACCTACACGGCTTTCGTCCGTAAAGGCGCCCTTCTCCCCGCCGACAAGCAGGAGGAACTCAAGAAAGTGAACGCCACCCTGACCGACCTCTACCTCAAATTCAACAAGAACCTTCTGAACGCCAACAACACGTTTGAGATCGTGGTTGACAACAAGGAAGACCTCGCAGGTCTCCCCCAGACCACCGTCGACAACGCCGCCGCCGAAGCCAAAGCGCGGGGCAAGGAAGGAAAATGGGTGTTCACTCTTCACGCACCCAGCCGTCTGGCCGTCCTCCAGTATGCCGACAACCGCGACCTCCGCGAGAAGATGTGGAAGGGCTACACCACCAACGCCACTTCCGGCGCTAACGACAACCGCCCCGTCATCAACCAGATTCTCAAAGCACGCGCCCGGAAAGCCGCTCTTCTCGGCTATAAGGATTTCGCGTCCTACATGACCGCCGACAAGATGGCCAAAACTCCCGAAGCCGCCGAAGAGCTGCTGATGAAGATTTTCGTTCCCGCCAAAGCTAAGGTAGCCGAAGAAGTCGCCACGATGCAGGCACTCAGCGACGCCGCCGGCAACGATTTCAAAATCCAGCCCTGGGACTATTACTATTTCGCCGAAAAGGTACGTCAGCGCGACTTCGCCCTCAACGAAAACGAAATCCGTCCCTACTTCGCCGTCGATTCCGTGCGCAACGGTATCTTCGGGATGGCCAGCCGTCTTTACGGTCTGAGCTTCGAGGAAATGCCCGACGCTCCCAAATATCATCCCGACGTGAAAGTCTATGACGTGAAGGACGAGAAGGGTGAACACCTGGCCGTCTTCATGACTGACTATTTCACCCGGCCCTCAAAGCGTCAGGGCGCATGGATGGAGGAACTCAAGACTTCCTGGATCAATCCCGACGGCACCGCAGAACGTCCCATTATATATAATGTAGGAAACTTCGCGCCTCCCACAGCCGACGCCCCCGCTCTGCTGACCATCGACGATGTCCAGACCATGTTCCATGAATTCGGCCACGCTCTTCACGGTATGCTCTCCCGCGCCCGTCTCAAGAGCCAGAGCGGCACCTCCGTCGACCGTGATTTCGTAGAATTCCCCTCCCAGTTCCATGAACACTGGGCTTTCGACCCCGAAATGCTTAAGGTATATGCCCACCACTACAAGACCGGTGAAGTAATTCCCGACTCCCTCGTACAGAAAATCAGCGCAGCCTCCAAGCACAATATGGGCTTCGCCACCACCGAACTGGCCGGCGCCGCCCTGCTCGACCTCAACTGGGGACGCCTCAATCCCGAAGGTGACGTCGATGTGGACGCGTTCGAAAACAGCGTTGCCGAGAAACTCGGTATGCCCGCTGAACTGACTTTCCGTTACCGCTCCCCCTACTTCAAGCATATTTTCGGTGACGACGGTTACGCATCGGGCTACTATACCTACCTCTGGGCGGAGGTATTCGACGCCGATGCCTACCAGCTTTTCCGCGAGAAGGGTGTATTCAATCCCGAGCTGGCCGGCAAAATCAAGCACATCCTCGAAAGCGGCGCATCCGAAGACCCGATGGTCCTCTACGAGTCCTTCTCGGGACGCAAACCCTCTCCGGACGCTCTGCTCCACCAGCGCGGTCTGGTAAAATAATCCCGCGCCCTCTTTAAACAATCGACGCTGTATATCGTTCCCGATTTAAGTAAAAATCTCCTTTGCGGCTATGAAAATGCCGTAAGGGAGATTTTTCACATTTTTTAGTATGGACAATTTGGCAACACCGCCTATAAATACGTAATTGTATGGTGTAGAATATTTTGCCACTTTATTAAGCCGTTTTAGCCACACTATTTAAAATCTGTAAGAAACATCTCGGCCGTTAACTCTCCTTGACATTGGTTAAGAACCGGGAGGGCTTCGGGGCGTTTTGATAATTTTCAGAATAATTGTAATTTTGTATTGGAATTAATCACTTTTTTACCACAACATCATTATCTGTTTAGGCATGGACGCGAACCCTGTTTCTACTTTGACCGAGGATTGTGGCATTAAGGTCCACATCGGGTCCCTCATCGGCGATGAACTCCGACGTCAGCGTCGCCCCGCGGCATGGCTGGCCCAGGAAATCTGCTGCGACCGCACCAATGTTTACAAAATCCTCCGGAAAGGCTCGATCGACACGGAACTGCTATGCAGGATTTCAGTAGCCCTTTCCCATGACTTCTTCGCTGAATTTCAAAGCGCGTGCGGTTTCACCAGACCGCGCCGCCGCGACTGAGATTCTCCGGCTTTCAGGCGCCAGCCGTCTCTCTGGCACTCTTTCCGCGGTCGCTCCCTGACCGACAGAAAACAACCTCCGCAAGATTCCTCTGAAGATTGCGGAGGTTGCTGTTTTCCCGGGAGTACCGTCCCCTGTTTATCCGCGTATGAACTTTTTGCGGTATTCCGGTTGTTTAAGTCTTATACATAAAGCTCACAATTAAACGACAGTTGATAATGATGATCAGAAATTTACTTTTATCCTCCGTATTATTGTCAGCCGGAGGAGCGGCGTATGCCGCGGACGCCACCGCCGAGGCGCCCTCTATGCTCCAGGAAGTATCACTGGGCTATGACCTGAACACTCTGCGCCCCTCGGGCGGCTCCGATTTCAGCCTCAACGGCTTCACCGCCGGCTACAACATCGACTTCAGACTCTCCGACGCTCTCCCCGTATATGTAGGCACCGGCCTTGACTGGCATTTCCTTTTCCGCACAAAGACCTACAACGATTCCGAAAGCTACAACGCCCTATCCGCCAAAGTGAAGACCACATTCATCAATTTCAATATCCCGCTGAATGTATCCTACCGCGTACCTGTGGCCGACCGCTTCTTCATGACCCCGCAGCTCGGTCTTGATTTCCGCCTTCAGGTCTACGGACACCAGAAAACAACCGCCAACGTGGCTGCCAGGGAAATAGACACCCCTGTCGACGCCGCTGGCGTATCGGCCGGAAGCGTCAACCTCTTTTCCAAAAACCAGCTCGGCGACAACGCCCTCCGCAGGTTCCAGCTCGGATGGCACGCCGGACTGAAATTCCAGTATGACAGCTTTGTCCTCGGCGTAAGCTACGGCACGGATTTCGTAAAACTCCGCAACGAACTCGGCTCCTCGAATCTGCTGGTCAACCTCGGGTATATGTTCTGATGTTTTTCTTGTGAAAAAATCCGGCGGCAATATTGCACGATTGAGAAATTATCCCTACCTTTGCGCCGTGATTTTTCCTTTATGAAAGACAAAAAATCTACCCACAGTTCTCCCTCGGAGATTCTTCGTTTCACAAAGATGCACGGCATCGGAAACGATTACGTCTATATCGACTGTATGGAGAAATGCCCCGAGAATCTCCCCGCCCTTTCGGTTCTGCTCAGTGACAGACACCGCGGTGTCGGCGGCGACGGAATCATCCTGATTCTCCCTTCTGACAAAGCTGATTTCAAGATGCGCATCTTCAACGCCGACGGCTCCGAAGCGAAGATGTGCGGCAACGGCTCCCGTTGCATCGGCAAATACGTCTTCGATAACGGTCTGACCGACCGCACGGATATAACGCTCGAAACTCTTTCGGGCGTTAAATATTTAACCCTCAAGCCAGGACCCGACGGAAAAATCGAAGAAGTGACGGTCGATATGGGAGCGCCCGTACTGACTCCGGAATCGATTCCTGTCATTGCCGGAAAGAATTTCGGAATCCCCGTGGAAATCGACGTACACCCGCTCGAAGTCAATGCCGTCTCGATGGGGAATCCCCACGGTGTAATCTTCGTGGACGATCTCGACAAAGTAGACGTGCATGGACTCGGACGCCTTCTGGAGGTCCATCCTATGTGGCCCGACCGCGCCAACATCGAGTTCGCCCAGGTAATCTCCCCTGACGAAATCCGGATGCGTGTCTGGGAAAGAGGAAGCGGCGAGACCCAGGCCTGCGGGTCGGGCGCCTGCGCCACAGCCGTGGCCGCATGGCTTACCGACCGCGCCGACCGCAAACGGCCTGTCACAATCCATCTTCTCGGAGGAGACCTGAAAATCGCCCTCCGCGACGACGACGGCCATATAATGATGACCGGACCCGCCACAACGGTCTTCACCGGCGAGATGCCTATCCCCGTTATACAATAATATCCATTCACCCTCTTGCCGCCCGGTCAACGGGCGGCAGACTTTATGACTTACGTGCGATGTTTAAAATCAACGATAATTTCTGCAGACTTCCCGAAAGCTATCTGTTCTCGGAAGTCGCCCGCAGAATCAATGCTTTCCGTGAGGCTCATCCGGAAGCGGATGTAATCCGTATGGGAATCGGCGACGTCACCCTTCCGCTATGCCCCGCAGCGATCGAGGCCATGCACAAGGCGGTCGACGACGAAGGGAATCCCGCCACTTTCCATGGCTACGGTCCCGAACAGGGTTATCCATTCCTGCGCGACGCCATCGCCCTGCATGACTACAAGGAACGGGGAATCGACATCGACGCTTCCGAAATTTTCGTCAGCGACGGAGCCAAAAGCGATACCGGCAACTTCGGCGACATCCTTTCTGCTGACGCAACCGTCGCCGTTACCGACCCGGTATATCCAGTTTATGTCGACACCAACGTCATGGCCGGACGCGCCGGAGAGAATACCTCTGGAGGATGGAGCCGGATCGTATATCTTCCGGTATGCGCCGAAAACGATTTCGAACCTGCCCTGCCGACCGACGGCACAGTTCCCGACCTGATATATCTCTGCTATCCCAACAATCCCACCGGGACCACACTGACCCGCTCCCAGCTCAAAAAATGGGTTGACTTCGCGCTGGCCCACGGATCGCTGATTCTCTTCGATTCAGCCTACGAGACTTTTATCCGCGAGGAAGATGTCCCCCACTCGATTTATGAAATCGAAGGAGCCCGTCGCTGCGCCGTGGAGTTCCGCAGTTTCTCAAAAACGGCCGGATTCACCGGAGTGAGGTGCGGCTACACAGTCGTTCCCAAAGACCTCAAAGGAGTTGATTCCGAAGGAAAGGAAGTAAGTCTCAACCATCTGTGGAACCGCCGCCAGTGTACAAAGTTCAACGGCGCCTCCTATATATCCCAGCGCGGTGCGGCGGCGATTTTCACTCCCGAGGGACGCCGTCAGGTACGCCAGGCCGTGGACTATTATCTGGAAAACGCCCGCGTTCTCCGCGAAGGGCTCCTGGAAGCCGGTCTGCAGGTATTCGGGGGCGTCAATGCTCCGTATGTCTGGATTAAAGCTCCTGCGGGGATGTCCTCCTGGGAATTCTTCGATATGCTACTTGAAAAATGCAACGTCGCCGGCACCCCCGGGTCCGGTTTCGGTCCGGCCGGGGAAGGTTACTTCCGCCTGACGGCTTTCAATACCCTCGAAAACACAATCGAGGCCGTAAGACGTATCAAAGAAGCCAGATTCTGACACAACCAGCCCCCGGTATATCCGCGTTTTAGGTTTGTGGGATATACGGAAGCTGTTGTCATAATAACTTTCATTCCAACTTTATGTCTTTATTAAGATTCAACGCGGTTTCGGAAGCATCCGACCGCAAGGCCGTTCCGGTGGAAACACCCTCCGAACGCCCCGAAAAGTTCTATGGCGAAGCGGTTTTCAATCGCCGGAGAATGTTTGAGTACCTTTCTAAGGATACGTATGACCAGCTGGTCTACGCCATCGACAACAAGCAACCCATTTCACGGCAGCTCGCCGACAGTGTGGCTGCCGGAATGAAGCAATGGGCCATCGAGAACGGCGCGCGCCATTATACCCACTGGTTCCACCCCCTCACCGGAGGCACCGCCGAAAAACATGACTCTTTCATCGAGCATGACGGACGCGGAGGAGTGGTAGAGGAATTCACAGGCAAACTGCTCGTTCAGCAGGAACCTGACGCCTCCAGCTTCCCCAACGGCGGTATCCGCAACACTTTCGAAGCCCGCGGCTACTCGGCCTGGGACATCTCCTCGCCGGTGTTCATCCTCAACAAGACCCTCTGTATCCCGACAATCTTCATCTCATATACGGGAGAGTCCCTTGACTTCAAGACTCCCCTGCTGCGCGCGCTGAACGCCGTCGACAAGGCCGCCACCGGCGTGGCCCGCTATTTCGACAAGGATGTAAAGCACGTCCAGAGCTATCTGGGCTGGGAACAGGAATACTTCCTGGTAGACGAAGCCCTCTACGCCGCCCGTCCCGACCTGGTTATGACCGGACGCACCCTCATGGGACATGAGAGCGCCAAGAACCAGCAGCTCGAAGACCACTATTTCGGCGCCATCCCCTCCCGTGTGGAGGCTTTCATGCTTGATCTCGAGACGGAGTGCCACCGTCTGGGTATCCCAGCCCATACCCGCCACAATGAGGTGGCTCCCAATCAGTTCGAGCTTGCTCCCATCTTCGAGGAAACCAACCTGGCCAATGACCACAACCTCCTGCTCATGGGGCTGATGAACGAAGTGGCCAAGCGCCACCACTTCCGCGTGCTGCTCCACGAAAAGCCTTTCAACGGAATCAACGGTTCCGGCAAGCATAACAACTGGAGCCTCGGAACCGACACCGGTACCCTCCTGTTCGCCCCCGGCAAGACTCCCCGCGAGAATCTGCGATTCATTACCTTCGTGGCGAACGTCATGGCCGCCGTACACCGTCACAACGCCCTGCTTAAGGCTTCCATCTCCTCAGCCACCAATGCCCACCGTCTGGGAGCCAACGAAGCGCCCCCGGCCATCATCTCCATCTTCACCGGCACTCAGATCGCCGACATCTTCGAGCGTCTTGAGAAAAGCACCGAGGATGAACTCATCAACTTCGCCGGCAAGGAAGGCCTGACCGTAGGGGTGTCCCAGATTCCGGAAATCCTCCTGGACAACACCGACCGCAACCGCACATCTCCGTTCGCTTTCACCGGCAACCGCTTCGAGTTCCGCGCCGTAGGTTCGTCGGCCAACTGCGCCTCGGCGATGATTGCCCTGAACGCCGCCGTCGCCGAACAGCTGGCTGACTTCAAACAGCGCGTGGATGCCCGCGTGGAACGCGAGGAATCCCTCTACCACGCCATCCTCGAGGAGGCGAAGGCCCTTATCATCCAGTCGAAGCCCATCCATTTCGACGGCAACGGCTACTCCGACGAATGGAAAGCCGAAGCCGCCCGCCGCGGCCTCGACTGCGAGACTTCGGTACCCAAGATTTTCGATGCCTACCTCTCCCCCTCCTCGGTCGAGATGTTCAACAAGACCGGCGTCTTCAACGACCTGGAGCTTCGCGCCCGCAACGAAGTCAAGTGGGAGACCTACACTAAGAAAATCCAGATCGAGGCCCGCGTACTCGGCGACCTCGCCCTGAACCATATCATCCCCGTGGCTACCCGCTACCAGTCGATTCTGGTAGAGAACGTCTCCAAGCTCCACTCGATTTTCCCCGCCGGGAAAGCCGACGAACTGACCGCCTGCGACATGACCGCGATTGAAAAACTATCCAAGCACATCGCCGAAATCCGTAAGGAAGTCCAGGCTATGGTCAATGCCCGCAAGGATGCCAACCGCATCGAAAGCGAGCGCGAAAAGGCAATCGCCTACCACGACAATGTCGTTCCCAAAATGGAATCCATCCGTTACCATATCGACAAGCTGGAACTGATGGTCGACAACGAGATGTGGCCTCTGCCCAAATATCGCGAAATGCTTTTTATCCGCTAATCCGAAACCTATTGGACCGGGCTTCGCTCTCGGAAAATTCCGGGGCCGGAGCCCGGTTCACTATTGGCAGCAGACAAGTTATGGAACAACTCAAACATGAGTGTGGCGTGGCCATGATAAGGCTGCGCAAACCTCTTGAATATTACCGCCGGAAATACGGCTCATACTCCTGGGCGCTCAACAAGCTCTACCTCCTGATGGAGAAACAGCACAACCGCGGTCAGGAGGGTGCCGGAGTAGGCGTTGTGAAGCTCCATTCTGTCCCCGGACATGAATATGTCTTCCGCGAGAGGGCCCTTGGAGCCAATGCCATCACCGAGATATTTTCGGCGATCATGCCCCAGTTCGACCGCGACCATATAGATTCGATGCCGCCTGAGGAGGTAGAAGCCTACACTCCTTTCGTAGGAGAAATCTACATGGGCCATCTGCGCTACTCCACTACGGGCAAAAGCGGAATCTCCTACGTCCACCCATTCCTGCGACGCAACAACTGGCGCTCACGCAACCTGATGATGTGCGGTAACTTCAACATGACAAATGTCGACGAGATTTTCCGCTCTATCGTAAGGAAAGGACAGCATCCGCGCATCTATTCCGACACCATCGTGCTGCTCGAACAGCTCGGCTACGCGCTCGACAAGGAGAACCACCGCCTTTACCGGGAATTGCGCGACAAGATCGAAGACCCGGAACTCGGCATCGCCATCGAGGACAACATCAATATACGGGAAGTCCTCCGAAACGCCTCTCCCGCCTGGGACGGCGGCTTCGTAATATGCGGCGCCACGGGCTCGGGCGATATGTTCGCCCTCCGCGACAGCCACGGCATCCGCCCGGCGTTCTACTATATCGACGACGAGGTAGTTGTCCTCGCTTCGGAGCGTCCGGTAATCCAGACGGTCATGAACGTGCGCCGCACTCAGGTCAGCGAACTCGCCCCCGGCTCAGCCCTTATCGTCAGCAAGCAGGGGGAAATACAGGTGACGGACATACTGGGTGAAGCGGAAAACCGGCGCTGCTCCTTCGAGCGCATCTATTTCTCGCGCGGCAGCGACGCCGACATCTACCGGGAGCGGAAGGAACTGGGCCGGGCTGTCGTCCCCGATGTAATGAAAGCTATCGACGGCGATCTGCCCCATTCAGTCTTCTCTTTCATCCCCAACACAGCCGAAGTGGCTTTCATAGGCATGGTAGAAGGGCTGGAAAACCAGCTTAACAAAATCAAGACCTACCGTATCTGCGACCTGGCTCGCCGAGGCACCCTGACGCCGGAAACCGTCAAGCAGATCATGGACATGAAGCTCAGAGTCGAGAAAGTGGCCATAAAGGACATCAAACTCCGCACGTTCATCGCCGAAGGTAACTCACGCAACGACCTGGCGGCTCACGTTTACGATGTCACCTACGGATGTATCGCCAACAATATCGACAACCTTGTGGTCATCGATGACTCCATCGTGCGCGGCACCACCCTGAAGCAATCCATCATCGCCATGCTCGACAGGCTTCATCCGCGTAAGATCGTGGTGGTCTCCTCCTCCCCGCAGGTACGCTATCCCGACTATTACGGCATCGATATGTCCCGCATGGGAGAATTCGCGGCATTCCGCGCCGCCGTGGCCCTGTTGAAAGACCGCGGGATGGAGAACATTCTTCAGGAGACCTACGAACGCTGCCTGGAGCAGTCGAAACTCCCTGCCGCCCAGCAGGTCAACTGCGTCAAGGCTATCTACGCTCCTTTCACTGACGCGGATATTTCCCGGAAGATGGCCGAAATGCTCACTCCGGAAGGGACCGACGCCCGAGTGGAGATTGTCTACCAGACTCTGGCCGGACTCCACAGCGCCGTCAAAAGCTGTCCCGGCGACTGGTATTTCTCCGGCGACTATCCCACTCCCGGCGGAACGCGCCTTGTGAACCTCGCCTATATAAACTACTACGAGGGGAACACCGCCAAACGCGCCGAATAACGCCCCTCCCCCCCTTTCAGTCTGCCCGTCTTCCCGAAGGCAATAAAGGGGGCAGATGCGCCGTTATAAAGGAGACCTCAATTGAGATTTATGAGATTCCATTCAGCTACATACATTCCCGCTCCCCGCGTCCTGAGATGCCCGGGGATGATTCTGGCCCTGCTTACAGCCCTGCTGTTTTCCGGCGCCAGGCTCTCCGCCCAGGACGGCTCCACGGCCTACAATTATCTGAACGTCACCTCCTCGGCCCGCATTTACGGTCTCGGGGGAGTAAATATCTCGACCGTGGAGGACGAACTGAGTACCGCCGACCAGAATCCGGGATTGCTCGGCTTCGAGATGTCCGATCAGGTGCTTGTCGACTATATGCGCTATCTGGGCAACTCGAATTTCGCCGGAGTGAAGTATGCCCGCGCCATCGGAGAGCGCGGCGCCTGGAGCGCCGGTATCCGTTATTTCGGCTACGGCGAGATGAAGGCCGCCGACGAGACCGGCGTCATCACCGGTTCTTTCTCCCCCAAGGATGTCAATTTCTCGGGCACATTTTCATACGACATCACTTCGCGTCTGCGAGGCGGTATCACTATGAAGCTCCTTTACAGCAGCTACGAGCAATACTCGGCTTTCGCCGTCGCCACAGACCTGGGAATCAACTGGTATGACCCCGAGACAGACTGGTCCTTCTCGGCGGTGGTTGCCAATCTGGGAGGACAGCTGAAAAAGTTCCATGAGAGTTATGACCGCCTTCCCATTGACGTGCGCCTCGGTGCGACCAAAGGTTTCTCCGGTGTGCCTGTCCGCCTGTCGGTAACCCTCTGGAATCTTACGAAATGGAAACTCCCTTATTATGACAGCGGGGACGGCACTTCCAACCAGCCCTTTGAGACTAAGGAATCCTTCGGCTCAAATCTGTTCCGCCACATGGTCTTCGGAGTGGATTTCACACCTTCCGACCGCTTCTTTGTCTCGCTGGGCTACAACTACAAGACCCGGACCGACATGAGTACCTACAAGCGGTCTTTCCTGAGCGGCTTCTCCCTGGCCGCGGGTATGAACGTGAGCCGTTACAGTTTCTCACTCGCTTTCGGACAGCCCCATTCGGGAGCCACCACCCTGATGTTCAACCTGAACCTGAATCTTCAGGACCTCATCCATTAACTTTCCCGGTGTCCTCCCGGGGGCGGACACCGGTCTGATATCGTTATGTCAACATTATCTTCCGATAAAAAAATCATTATCGCCATCGACGGCTTTTCATCCTCGGGCAAAAGCACTATCGCCAAAGCCCTTGCCCGCGAAATCGGCTACCGCTACGTCGACACCGGCGCTATGTACCGCGCCGTAACGCTCTACGCCATGGAGCATGGAATGATTGCTTCCGACGGCACCGTAGACACCGGGCGCCTTACGGCTGCCCTTCCGGAAATCAAAATCGGTTTTGAAATCAACGCTGACGGGACCCAGCACACGATGCTCGACGGCACCGACGTCGAAGACCGTATCCGGCGTCTGGATGTGTCGTCCAATGTTTCGGCAGTCTCGGCCATCGCGGAGGTACGTGCGGCTTTGGTGGCCATGCAGCAGGCCTACGGAGCGGAAAAAGGTATCGTAATGGACGGCCGCGACATAGGCACCACCGTGTTCCCCCATGCCGAGATGAAGATCTTCATGAACGCCTCGGCCGAGACAAGAGCCCAGCGGCGTCTGCAGGAACTTATCGGGAAAGGCCAGCAGGTGACTTTCGAGGAAGTGCTTGCCAACGTCGTGCGCCGCGACCATCTGGACCAGACCCGCAAGGAGAGTCCTCTCCGGAGAGCTGACGACGCCATAGACCTCGATAATTCTCGGATGACGAAAGACGAGCAGAACGCCTGGCTGCTGGCCCGTTACCGCGAGACAATCGAAAAACTCTCATAGATACCGTATCACTAACCCCATCCGCCCCGGACCGCAATGGCAAAGATTGAGATTGACACTAATTCCGGATTCTGTTTCGGCGTGACAACCGCTATCCGGAAAGCCGAGGAGGAGATAGCCCGTTCGGGCGGTCTCTACTGTCTGGGTGACATCGTCCACAACAGCGACGAAGTGGCCAGGCTGGCCCGTAAGGGGCTGAAAATCATCAGTCATGCCGACCTGGGGAGGCTCCACGACGTCAAGGTTCTGCTGCGAGCCCACGGCGAACCCCCTTCCACCTACGAGATTGCCCGCCGGAACAATATCGAGATCATCGATGCCACGTGTCCCGTCGTTCTTCGTCTCCAGCAACGTATCAAGAACTCTTTCGACGTTCAGGAGGATGCGCGACCCCAGATCGTCATCTACGGCAAGAACGGCCATGCGGAAGTCAACGGACTTGTAGGACAGACCTCCGGAGAGGCGATTGTCGTGGAAGGCCCCGGAGACCTTGGAAAAATTGATTTCTCTCGGCCGGTGGCGCTCTATTCCCAGACTACGAAATCCGTGGCCGGATTCCGGGAAATCACCTCCCTTATCCGGGACCGCCTCGCGCACGGAATAAAATTCGAGAGTTTCGATACGATATGCCGCCGGGTCTCCAACCGGGTGGAACAGCTCCAGCAGTTCGCCCGCGAGCATGACGTAATCATTTTCGTGGCCGGAGAGAAGAGTTCCAATGGCAAGGTGCTTTACGGCAACTGTCTGGAAGTCAACCCCAATACCCATCTGATTTCCAATCCGTCACAGATTGACAGCGGATGGTTCCGGCAGCCTGAGGCCGGAGAGTTGTCCGTCGGTATCTGCGGCGCCACCTCCACACCGCTCTGGCTCATGGAGGAAGCCCGCGGCCATCTTGAGGAACTGTTGAATCCCTGACACCGGTTTTTACGCATGGATTCTTTCGTTGCAATAGATGTCGAGACCGCCAACAACCATCCCTCCTCGATTTGTGCTATCGGGGCTGTCCGCGTCGTGGACGGCCTGATAACCGACAGATTCTATGAACTTGTCAAGCCAGAGCCGGAATACTATTTCCGTTACTTCACCGAAGAGATTCACGGAATTGGGATGAAAGATACGGAGGACGCCGACACGTTCGACCGTGTATGGCGTCGCCTGGAGCCTCTGATCGGAAATCTTCCCCTGGTGGCCCACAACAAAGCCTTCGATGAACGGTGTATCCGGGCCGCCCACAAGACCTACTGCATGGATTACGAAGACTATCCGTTCTTCTGCACCGTAGTGAAAGCGCGGCGTACCATTCCGCGGACGCTATGTCCGAGTTTCTCCCTCCCGTATCTGTGTGACTTTCTCGGAATCCCTTTCTCCAACCATCACAACGCACTGGCCGATGCCGAAGCCTGTGCGAAAATAGCGCTTGTCCTTTTTGCCAAAGACAGATGAAGACCTTATCAGACAGACTTTACGGATTAAAGAAATATTATAGTATAAACAGACTGTACTGCATCATCCTGCTCGCAGTCTCGATGGCGATTACTCCCTGGCTCTTATGCTCCTGCGGAGGACGGAGCGCGGCTGAAACCGGCCAGGAGACAGAGATGGCCCGCGAGTTAGGGCGGGAGCAGGCTCTGCGGCTGCGTTTCGGAATCGAGACGGACACCACGGAGATTGAGAAAATACTGATTGACGTCCGGGTGCGCGAGCAGTCTCTCCGTTCGCGCGGCGAGGACCGGCTTGCCGATTGCTACGTGGAATCGTTCCTTACCACCCTGGATTCCGTCAATCCGCCGTTGCGTTCCCTTCTGCAGGAATAGACCTCTCCTGCATCAGGAATAAGAACCTGTTGAAAAAATAAAGGGAAGGGCGCTCCTGAACTTTCTTTCCATGAAACGTTTTATTTTATAAGTAAGTCAGTCGGCAACTGTCTCCGTCCGCCGCCTGACCCGGATAAACGTTTCAACTGAAAGATATATGGACAACACCGTCAGGCCCCACCAGAGAGTATTCTTCGCCGCCCGGCAGGCGCTCCGTCGCCATGTCTCCGGCAGCAATATACTGATTCTCGCCACGCTCGGCGCCCTCGTTATCGCCAATATTCCCTCGCTGAGTCCCGGTTACTTCAATTTCTGGGAGCAGGAAGTGCGCCTTCAGATCGGAGGATTCAATCTGTTCTCCCATGCGGGACATCCGATGTCTCTGCTGGCGTTCATCAACGACGCCCTGATGGCGGTATTCTTCTTTACAATCGGCCTTGAAATCAAACGCGAGATTCTTGTAGGGCAGCTTTCTTCGTTCCGTAATGCCCTGTTGCCGATCCTGGCGGCTGTCGGAGGCATGATAGTGCCGGTGGTCATCTTCCTTTGCTTCGCCCGCGCAACAGATTTCACTGCCGGGGCCGCGATCCCGATGGCCACGGACATCGCTTTCTCGCTTGGAGTGCTGGCGATGCTCGGCTCCCGTGTACCGCTTTCCCTGAAGATTTTCCTGACCACCCTTGCGGTGGTCGACGATATCGGCGGCATCCTGGTGATAGCCATAGGTTATTCCGATCATGTCGAACTTTCTTTTCTTCTCTGGGCGGCCCTGCTGCTCGGAGTCCTCTGCATAGGACAGCTTATCCACGTCAAGAGCAAGATATTCTATCTCGGCATCGGAGGAATAATCTGGTTCCTGTTCCTCAATTCCGGAATCCATCCTACTATCGCCGGAGTGCTTATCGCCTTCTGTATTCCGGCCAAACCGGTCTTCAACCCCAAATCATACATCCGGACCATCCGCCGCGCCATAGGAAATTTCCGCGAGGAGAACGACGAAGCCCTCAGCCGGTATTCCATCCTCTCCCATCAGCAGATGGACTGGCTGAAACAGATTGAATCAGCTTCCGACAAAGTGATTTCGCCGCTTCAGGAACTCGAGGACTCGCTGCATCCGATTGTCAACTTTCTAATCGTTCCCCTCTTCGCGTTCGCCAACGCGGGAATCTACCTGCTCGATATGCACCCCGGTGACCTCTTCGGAGGGATAACCGTCGCCATCATCGTGTCGCTCGTCGCCGGTAAGTTTATCGGAATTTTCGGTTTTTCCTGGCTGGCGGTCCGTCTGAAACTCGCTCCGATGCCCTCGCTCACGACGTGGGGTATGATCGCCGGCGTTTCCCTTCTCGGTGGAATCGGTTTCACCGTATCGCTCTTTATCGCCAGTCTTGCTTTCAGTCCGGCCGACGCGGTGCAGGCATCCCTGCTCAATCTTTCCAAACTCGGAATCGTCGTGGCCTCCCTCATCGCCGGGGCAAGCGGATATTTTACCCTACGCGCAACCACTTCCCGCACCGCCCGTCTTCCGCGTCCGCGCTGAGAGGCCGGGCGCAGTAAGAGCAACGAGTAATGTTCTTCCGGCGTAAAGCGGGGATTTATCAGAAAAGAAAGCGGTTGTTTCGGATTTTTTGCGTAATTTTGTGGATGCAAAACAGTTTTGTTATGAAATCCACGACCAAGACATATCCGAAGAATCCGATAAAACTTACGATTGTTACGGCAACCTGGAATTCGGCAGCCACGGTTGAAGACTCGCTGAAAAGTGTGCTTAATCAGACTTACGGCAATATCGAGCATATCATCGTCGACGGCGGAAGCACCGACCGGACGATGGATATCGTCCGCCGCTACGCCGACCTTTACCGTCAGCGCGGCCTGGAGCTGAAATGGCTGTCGGAGAAGGACAACGGCATCTATGATGCCATGAACAAGGGTATCAATCTCGCCTCCGGGGATGTTGTCGGTCTGTTGAATTCAGACGACTTTTTCACCGCACCTACCGTACTGGAAAAAGTTGCCTGCGAATTCCGCGAAAATGAGGGGCGGGAAGAGGATGATGAAAAAATCGACGCCGTGTATGGCGACATCCATTACGTCAACCCCGCCAAACTCCATAAATGCGTCCGGTATTACTCCTCCAAGCGCTTCAAACGCTGGAAAATGCGGATGGGATTCATGCCGGCCCACCCCTCGTTCTACTGCCGCAGGGAAATCTACCGCCAGTACGGACTGTTCGACACTTCCTTCCGCATAGCCGCGGACTTCGAGCAGCTTCTCAGACTGATTTATATCCACAATATTAACACCCGCTACATCCCCCAGGATTTCGTCACCATGCGCACCGGGGGCGCCTCATCATCCGGCTTCAGTTCCCACCGCCAGATTTACCGGGAACACCGCCGGGCCTACCGGAAGAATTCCGTCAATTCCAATTTCTTCCTGGAAGGGTGCCGCTATGTCTACAAGGTGATGGAAGTCTGCAAAGCGAATTTCTCATAACGTCTCTTATCTCTTTCAGGATAAGAGCTTTCTCCTCTCCATACAGGCATACCGCCGATAATGATGACGCAGATTTTTGACCGGCTCCTGAAAGAGCCTACCGACAATATCTTCATACAGCTGTTCCGCTACGGATTCGTAGGCGGCACGGCGTTCATCATCGACTATGCCACCCTCTGGACTTTCACCGAATATCTCGGGCTGCATTATCAGGCCGGCGCGTGCGCCGGGTTCCTGGCCGGACTGACGGTAAACTACCTGCTCAGTATCTCGTGGGTGTTCAACTCCCCGGCGGACCGTACGGGGCTGTCCGGCCGAGTGGCGGAATTCGTAATGTTTGCCGTCATCGGAATAATCGGACTCCTGCTCAACGCTCTGATAATGTGGACAGCCACCGACATCTGCGGTATCTATTATATGCTCTCCAAACTGATTTCCACCGCCATAGTTTTCGTATGGAATTTTCTCGGGAGACGCTTTCTAATGTCAAAAATCAGCATTTTATCTCCATGCAAGAACCCCAGCCGACAACTCGGCCCCAGGCAGTAATAGCCGGGGCAGGCCCGGCCGGCCTTACCGCCGCCTTTGAACTGCTTTCCCGAACCCGGGTAAAGCCCGTTGTCTTTGAAGCGACAGACACCATCGGGAGCATCTCCCGGACGGTGAACCATAACGGCAACCGCATGGACATCGGCGGTCACCGCTTTTTCTCCAAGAGTGACCGGGTGATGGACTGGTGGAGCGAGCGTATGCCCGGTAAAGACCCTGTCAAAGAGGACCGCACGCTGCTGAAACGCAACCGTGTCTCCCGTATATATTATCTGCGTAAATTCTTCGACTATCCGGTCACCCTGAGCCTCCGTACCCTCCGCAACATGGGGCTGGGACGGACCGTCAGGGCAGGGTTCGGTTTCCTCAAAGCCAATTTCCACAAACTGCCTGAAGACTCACTGGAGAATTTCTATATCAACCGGTTCGGACGCCCGCTCTACAATCTGTTTTTCGAGGATTATACCGAAAAGGTCTGGGGAGTCCATCCGTCGAAATTAGGGGCCGACTGGGGTTCCCAGCGCGTCAAGGGACTGTCGATAACGGCGATTGTCAAGGATATGTTCGCCAAGAAGTTCTCCCGGAAGGAGGATAACTCGAAAGTCGAGACTTCGCTGATAGAGAGCTTCATCTATCCGAAATTCGGCCCCGGACAACTCTGGGAGGCAGTAGCTTCCGACGTAAGCGCCGCAGGGGGAGACATCGAGATGCAGACTGCCGTAACGGCGGTTAACGTAGATGCCGCCTCACGCCGCGTCGTAAGCGTCACAGTCCGCGGTCAGGACGGCCTGGAGAAGACTGTCCCCTGCGATTATTTCATCTCCTCGATGCCTCTGCGCGACCTGGTGGCAGCCATCCGGGGAATCGAAGTCCCCGCGGAAGCGGCCCGCGTGGCCCGGGAACTCCCCTACCGTGATTTCATCACCGTAGGTCTGCTTGTAGACCAGCTGGCAATCAAAAACACGACGAAACTGGAGACATACAAAAACCGCATACCCGACACCTGGATTTACGTTCAGGAACGCGACGTGAAACTGGGCCGTATCCAGGTGTTCAACAACTGGTCCCCCTACATGGTCCGCGACAACGACAGTACAATGTGGATCGGCCTGGAATATTTCTGCAACGAAGGGGACTGGATGTGGGAAATGTCCGACAAGGATTTCATAGATATGGCCGTAAGAGAATTGCGCCATATCGGTATCATCGGAGAAAACACAGAAATCGAAGACTCGGTGCGTATCAAAATCCAAAAGGCATATCCGGCCTACCACGGCACATACTACCAGCTCGACGCCGTAAAGGATTTCCTGAATTCAATCGGGAATCTTTACTGCATCGGACGTAACGGCCAGCACCGCTACAACAACATGGACCATTCCATGCTGACAGCGATGGAAACCGTGGATGCCATAGCCTCCGGGACCTCATCGCGGGATGCCATCTGGAACGTAAACACCGAATCAGACTACCACGAGACAGCAGCCTCTGGCTCCGGTTCTGCCGACACCCCTGCCGCATCCGCAAAAAACTGACCCGCTCTGCCTCCGGCAAGATCAGAAAATCTCTCCGCTCCCTCCTTTGAAATTAAATTTACGGGAAATGTTGCGGAAATGTTTTTAATTTGTTAACTTTGCAGTATATAAGCCGCCGGATTATTCCGCACGGGCTGAACCGGACTGATTATTACCGCATTAAGGACAATGAGCATTGTTATCGACCATCTGGAATACCTTCTGCAGCGCCACGATTGCGTGACGGTGCCCCGTCTTGGTGCGATGATGGTGCGCTATCGTCCCGCCCGCTTCGAGAGCGCCGACAGCGACATTCTCCTTCCACCGGCCCGGGAACTGGCTTTCAACGGAGCCATGACCGAATCCGACGGCCTTCTGGAGGCATCTGTGGCGCGTCAGTACGGCATATCTTTCGAAGCCGCCCGCCGGATGGTCGAGGAGGAAATCTCCGGATTGCTCCACCATCTTCGCCATCTCGGCGAACTCCATCTAGGGCGCCTCGGTCAGTTGCAGACCACAGATTACGGCTCATTCGTATTTACTCCGGGCAATACCGCCGACTGGGATTACCGCTTTTTCGGTATGCGTCCCCTGCGTCTGCGCCGGATTGAATCCGCGAAAGTCACTTCTCCGGTTCCGCCATACGTTCCGGAAGAGGAGGAGACCGCCAACCGCAACGCGTCTTCCCGCGGTACGGTTGCCCGTGGACTTATCGGCATCGCAGCCACCCTGGCGGTAATTGTCACTCTTGCCCTGTTTCTGCTGAATCCCATCAGAGTCAACGACGCTCCCCGCGCCGCATCCATCGCTCCCACCCATATCGCGGCTCCCGAACCGGCAACTCCCGTTGTGGAAGATGAAACATTATCCGCAAATCCCGAGCTTGCCTCTGACGCGAAAACGGAAGACCTCGCAGAACCGGTTGCAGAAAATGCCACCGCAAAGGTCAGTGTCCGGCCTGACACCAAATCAGCACCGGAGGCGGTGGCACCTCAGTCCCCCCTCAGCGCCAGAACAGACCGAAAGCCGTCGGCCCAGACTCCGGCAACCGCCAAATCGCCCCGCTTCAACACCACAGACCCGTTCTGCGTCATCGTAGCCTCCTTCCCCGACGAAGCGCAGGCCAACCGCTACCTTTCCGAGAACCACGGACGCCACCTGGGCGTTTTAAAACAAGACGGCAAATTCCGTATCTATGCCGCGACAGGAACCACCTACGAACAGGCCTCTTCCCAGAAAGCACTCGCCGGTGGAGGCGATGCCTGGATTTGCCGCCGCTGACGGATACAGCCGTTTTACGCCAGCGCAACCGGCTTTAGACCGGAATTATTATCTTTACTAACAACCTTCCTGACCGTTATGGAGAATTTTCATGAGTTGCTCATTAACCGCAGAAGCATCAGACGATATACTGACCAGCCGGTTGACCCCGAACAGGTACGCCTTATTCTCGAGGCTGCCCTGATGTCTCCCTCTTCCAAAAGCGTCCGCCCCTGGCAGTTCGTCGTTGTCGAGGATAAGGAGATGCTCGAAAAGCTCAGCCAGTGCAAAGCCAACTACGCCACATCCATCGCTTCGGCGCCCCTTGCCATCGTTGTCACCGCCGACACCACGCGCTCCGACATCTGGGCCGAAGACGCTTCTATTGCCGCGATACTGATGCAGCTGCAGGCAGCCGACTGCGGCCTGGGGTCCTGTTGGGTGGAAGTCTATCAGCGGTTCACTGCCGACGGAATCCCCTCGGACGAATATGTGCGCGAGCAACTCGGTATTCCCGAAGAATTCGGAGTGCTGTGCATCATCACTATCGGACATAAGGATGAAGAGCGGAAGCCGGTCAACACCGATAAGCTCCAGTGGGAGAAAGTGCATATCGGCTCCTGGAAAACCGGCGCGGAATGAAGATAGCCATAATCGGAGCCGGCAACGTGGCCACGCATCTTGCCCTGGCGCTCTCTGTCCGCGAGGAGATTGTGCAGGTAATGGCCCGCACTGAGGAATCGGCGCAGCGCCTTGTCCGGCAAATCCCGGGCGATGCGGAACCTGTCACCGATTACTCCCGCCTGACTCCGGATGCCGACCTCTATCTTATATCCGTCAACGATGACGCCGTGGCTTCCGTGGTAGACTCTACTCCGGATTTCCCCGGAATGTGGGCGCACACTTCAGGAAGCGTCGGCGCAGAAGTCTTCCAGGGGAAAAAATCGCGCTACGGGGTGTTCTATCCCCTTCAGACCTTTTCCCGGGATCTGCCTGTGAAGATGGAGGAAGTGCCGATGTTTATCGAGGGATCCTCCCATGAAGCGGAAGCCACGCTCTGTGCCCTCGCCCGGACAATAGCCGGACCTGTGGAAATAGCCGGAAGCGAGCGGAGGAAAGCACTCCATGTGGCGGCGGTGTTTGCCTGCAATTTCGCCAATCTGATGTGGCTGGAGGCTGACAGCCTTCTGGCTGACAGCGGACTGTCGGTATCTTTTTTCCGCCCCCTGCTGGAAGCCACTCTCGGCAAACTCTCAACGATGTCCCCGCGCGACGCCATGACCGGCCCGGGACGGAGGGGCGACCTGGAAGTAATCAGCGACCACCTCTCGCGTCTGCCCGAACAGCAGCGGCGGATGTATGCGATGCTCTCCCGCAGAATTCTTGAAATTTATCATCCCGACAAAGCCTCCGAAATCCATATATGAGCAAAATTGCCTACGACCTTAGTAAAATCAAAGCGATAGCTTTCGATGTGGACGGCGTACTTTCGACGTCCACGATTCCGCTGGGTGACAACGGTATCCCGCGCCGCACGGTAAACATCAAGGACGGATATGCCCTCCAGCTCGCCGTGAAAAGGGGCATAAAAGTCGCGATAATCACCGGAGCCGTTTCTCCCGGAATCACAGAGCGCTTCGAAGGTCTCGGCGTAAAAGATATTTTCTGCGGAGCCGGGATGAAACTCCCTATCTTCAGGGAATGGATGGCCCGCAACAAAGTCACGCCCGAAGAGACCGCATACGTCGGCGACGATATTCCCGATTACGAATGTATGGTCCACTGCGGCCTCGCGGTCGCTCCGGCCGATGCGGCGGCCGATATCCTGAGGATTGCAGGATATATCTCGCCGGTCAACGGAGGATGCGGCGTGGCCCGCGATCTGCTCGAAGAACTTCTCCGCGCCCAGGGAAAATGGGCCCTTGACGACAAGGCGTTCGGATGGTGACCTTTTTCCCTTAACCCCCTTAATCTCCCTGAAACCTGTTAATCTTATTGAAACTCCCGGATAATGAACAGACTGTTTATCGATAATTGCAAGATTCTCCTGGCCTCCCACTCGCCGCGCCGGCGCGAACTGCTGGCCCATCTCGACATCGATTTCGAGATACTTCCGCTTATTGAAGTCAACGAATCCTTTCCCGCCTCCATGAAACCGGCGGAAGTTCCGGCATATATCTCGCGGAAGAAAGCACATCCCTATATGGCCGACCTCCGGGACCGCGAGATTCTGCTGACAGCCGACACTGTTGTCATAAACCGGGGAGAGGTGCTTGGGAAACCCTCTGACCTGCAGGACGCCGCCCAGATGCTGAGGATGCTTTCCGGCCACGCCCACACGGTGGTGACCGGCGTCACTCTCGCCACCCAGAAGCGGACAGTCACTTTCTCGGAAACCACCGAAGTGGAATTTGCTCCGCTGTCACACGCCGAAATCGACTACTACGTCGAAAAATACCGTCCGCTCGACAAGGCGGGTGCCTACGGCATACAGGAGTGGATCGGCTACATCGGAATATCCTCTATCCGGGGGGATTACTACAACGTGATGGGGCTTCCTCTCCATTCGCTCTATAATCATCTGGTCACCATTTCCAACGGTTTCCGCACGAAAGGGAAATAATATCCGCCAAAGCATCATCCCAGACGCCTGGCAAGGTCTCCTGAAGATATCCGGCTGATTATGCGGTGGCCGTCGGGAGTATATGTGGGGTCAGGCAATGCGAACAGATCGGCCAGGAGTCGTTCGGCTTCCTCGGGACGCAGCATACGGTTGGCCCGCAATGCCGCCGACTGCGCCAGCGACAGGGCCATCCGTCCGAGCATTTCATCAGGAGTGACCTCTCCCTGCTGTCCGGCGTCCTCAATGAGTTTCAACAGCGCTTCCGCCGGACTTGCATCACCAAGCATGGCGGGGATGCCCGTGATTCCGCAGCGGAATATCCCTTCATCCCGGGCGTCGGAAATTTCCAGCTCATATCCGAGCGTTTTTATCTGCGGGAACACACTGTCAAGGATACCCCTCTGCGAGGGGGACAGCTCGAGAACATCCCCGAACATCACTTGCTGGGTCTTGCCGACAGCCGAATCTGCGTTGGACATGAATCGCTCGTACAACACGCGGACGTGGGCGCGGTGACGGTCAACCAGCAGTAGTCCGTCGCCTGAAACCGTCACCAGATAGCGGTTGGCGACCTGAAGCAGTCCACCTGCGGTTACAATCGCCTCCCCCATCTCCGGCAGGGAATTCAGAGCGCTCGACTCCACTCCCTCCCCCGTCAGTCCCGGCATTGGAGGCTCCTCTTCCGACATGAAACTTTCTATTGTCGGAAAAGCTCCGGCGGGTTGCGTGGCGCTCTGGAAATCGGCATAAAGTTTATCCCAGTTGTCAAAACGGCCTCCGCTGTTGTTCAGCCGCGAGGAATACGTTCCCCCTCCTCCGGTATTGGCGGCGGAAGGGATGACCTCCCCATCCTCCGGAATCTCTTTTTTCCGCCCGGATGCAAACGGATTGTAGGAACTGTCGAGCGACAGGTCGAAACCTGTCGACATTTCCGGATTGAACACCGGAATCTCCGGTGCGTCCTCCTGGTTGAAATCCAGCGACGGGACAGCGTTGAATTTACCGAGCGCTTCCCGGATGGCGGCCGACAGTATCTGCCATACAGGTTGTTCGTTCTCGAACTTTATTTCGCTCTTGGTTGGATGGATATTGACGTCGATTGTCTGGGGATCGACCTCGAAGTTCAGGAAATAGTTCGGCTGATGCTCCGGTGAAATCAGTTCCTCGTAGCAGGACATGACGGCCTTGTGGAAATACGGATGACGCATATTGCGTCCGTTTACGAAAAAGAACTGCTGGGCGTTACGCTTCCTGGCGAATTCCGGCAGACAGACAAATCCGGATATCTTTACCAGTGGAGTCTCTGTCTCGACTGGAATCAGCTGTTTATCTATCGCTTTGCCGAAAAGGCCCGCTATACGCTGGCGGAACGTCCCGGGCAACAGCTGATACAGAGTGACATTGTTATGTATCAGCTCGAACTCTATTCCCGGATTCACAAGCGAAAGACGCTCGAACTCCTTATTGATATGCCCCAGCTCCACGGCATCCTTTTTCAGGAACTTCCGCCGCGCCGGGAAATTGAAAAACAGATTCTTGACCGAAAGATTGCTTCCCGGCGCGCACGCCTCGGGGGTCTGGCTGACGAATTTCGAGCCGGCGATTTCCAGGTGGGAACCGATTTGGCAGTCGCGCCTCATGGTACGCAGGTCAATCTGCGCCACAGCCGCTATCGAGGGGAGCGCTTCGCCGCGGAATCCCATCGTATGCAGTTCAAAGAGATCCGACGCCTGACGGATTTTGGATGTGGCATGACGCTCGAAAGCCAGACGCGCATCCGTGTCCGACATCCCGCAACCGTTGTCCACCACCTGTATCAGCGTTTTCCCGGCATCGGCCAGGATTATCCTTATCTGCGTGGCTCCGGCGTCGACGGAATTCTCAACAAGTTCCTTTATCACCGAGGCAGGACGCTGTATGACCTCCCCGGCAGCTATCTGATTTGCCACCGAATCCGGCAGCAGCTGTATGACGTCACTCATTTCTCTTTGTTCGATATTACAAAGGTAAGATTTCTTTCACCATCAGACAATTTTTTTCGGCTGTATTTATCAACAATTTCCTAACTTTGCAGACAATATGTTTTATGCAGATGAACAGACTGTTCCTTTTCAATCCGGAAAACGATATAGCCCTCGCCAGAGATGCGCAGAGGTTTACTCCTCCGCGCCAGGCCGCCCTGCTCCACCGGGCAGGCTGCGCGCTCCCTTTCTGGCTGGCCGACCCCGGAGACTATATCCTCGTGCCGGAAGATTCACTGGAGGACGTCTCCATCTGGATGGAATCGATGGAATTGAAAGGGGCGACAGCCGTCAGTTCGGCAAAGGAGCTTGACATCGCCGGACTCGCCCCCTGGGGATGGAGCCGCGATACCGTCTCACAATTCCTTAAAGCAGGGGTCGACACCCGGCTTCTCGCCCCCATATGCGACATAATGCCCCGTCACCGCGCGCTGTCGCACCGCCGCACGGCGCTCGCTTTGCTGGAAGCACTCAGGCTGAATGGCGTTGAAATCGGTTATCCCCTGCCAATAGAAGCCTGCTGCGGAGAGGAAATCATGGAATATGCCTCCCGCAACGGAAAGGTGTTCATAAAATCCCCCTGGTCCTCCAGCGGTAGGGGCGTTTTCCCCGCCGATGACCGTACTATGACCTCAGCGCTTGTACGGAGCGCAGGGATTATTGCGTCGCAGGGTTCTGTGATGGTCGAGAAAGCACTTGACAAGGTTGCTGACTTCGCCATGCTGTTCACTGTCGTGGGAGCTTACGCGCAATTTGCCGGATATTCCTTTTTCAGGAATTCCACCGACACGAATTACGGAGGAAACTTCGTGGCGTCCGACGCCGACATTCTACGGGAAGTCGGGATGCATATTGAAGAGAGCAGGATAGAGCAGCTGAAAGACACACTCCTGAACGTCCTCCCGGATATCCTGGGGAAGGAATATACCGGACCCGTCGGCATCGACATGATGGTCTTCCGCGGAGAAGACGGACAGCTCCGCATCAACCCCTGCGTGGAAATAAATCTGCGGTACACGATGGGCTTCGTGGCGCGGGGTATATACCGCCATAGTGGAAGAACCGGATGGATGACTATGCGACCGAAAACGGCCCTGGAATCCAGAGCCGTATCGGGGTCGACAGAAACCGGGGAGGGGCCGACGTTCAGTCTTGTGCCGCCGAATCCCTGGTTCGATATTATTTTCTCAGCTCAAGTCTGACTACATTTTCGACATGATGGGTATGGGGAAACATATCTACGGGCTGTACGGCCGTCACACGGTATTTCCCGTCAAGCATCTGCAGGTCCCTGGCCTGTGTGGCCGGATTGCAGCTTACGTAGACTATCCGTGACGGCTCCGCGTCGAGAATCACCTGGACTACATCTCCGTGCATACCGGCGCGGGGAGGATCGACGATCATTACGTCGGGACGACCGTGATGTGCGATAAAATCCGCTGTCAGGACGTCCTTCATATCGCCGGCAAAAAACTCGGTGTTCGTCAGGCCGTTGACCTCGGCGTTGAGTCTGGCGTCCCTGATGGCGTCCTCGACATACTCGATTCCGATCACCTTCCGGGCCTGGCGGGCCACGAAGTTGGCGATGGTGCCGGTGCCGGTATAGAGGTCATACACAAGCTCGTCGCCGGTAAGTTCCGCAAAACCGCGGGCTACCTTGTAGAGATTGTAGGCCTGACGGGAGTTGGTCTGATAGAACGATTTGGGTCCGATACGGAAGCGCAGACCCTCCATCTCTTCCTCGATATAGGGGCGCCCGCTGTGAAGGAGAATATCGAGGTCCGCGATAGTGTCGTTGGCCTTGGTATTGACGACATACATCAGGGAGGTGATTTCGGGGAAATTCTTCTGTAAATCGTCCAGGACGGACCGTATGGCCGCGGGATTATCCTCGCCGAACGAAAGAACCACCATTACCTCTCCGGTAGAAGCGATGCGTATCATCATGGTTCGCATCAGACCTGTCTGTCCGCGCAAATCAAAGAAACTAAGCCCGTTAGCTTTGGCAAAATCCCTGACATGGAGACGCAGCCGGTTTCCGAGGTCATCCTGGAGATGGCAGGCGTCAATATCCAGCACTTTGTCAAAGGCACCGGGAATATGGAATCCGGCGGCGTCGCGATCGGAAAACTCCTCGCCGGAGCGCATCTGCTCCCAGGTGAGCCATTTCTTGTTTGAGAAAGTGTACTCCATCTTGTTGCGGTAAGCCCGGGTGGCTTCCGAACCGAGGATGGGAGAAATGTCCGGCAGCTCGATTTTTGCAATCCGCTCCAAGGCGTCCACAACCTGCTGCTGCTTGGCTTTCAGCTGCTCCGAGTACGGAAGATGCTGCCATTTGCAACCGCCGCACACTCCGAAATGCGCGCAGAACGGCTCCGTGCGGAGCGGAGACGGCTTTACAAGGCGCTCTATATGTCCTTCGGCGTAGGAATGTTTCTTCCTGTCTATTTTTACGTCGGCGATATCCCCCGGCGCACCGTAAGGGATAAACACAACCATCTCGCCGTAACGCGCCAGGGCTTTCCCTTCGGCGGCCACAGCCGTGATTTCGAGTCCCTCAAGGAGGGGAAGTTCTTTCTTCTTTCGGCCCATTTGAATTATAACAATGTATAAAAATGCCTAATGGCAATAACAAACCCGCGCCGCGCTCCGTTTATTTTTAGCACAGCCCGGAGATTTGCGGTGCAAAGTTACTACTTTCTCCCTTTTCCCGCTAAGAATGTGTGAAAAAATCTTTCCTCTTTTTGGCATTTTTCAACTGATTTTCGTAACTTTGCACTACGCTCTCCGCTTATTGCACGGATTGCGATAAGCTGTAATATAATTGACCCCAAAAACCTAAGCATACAATATCAATCTAATAATCATTAACCGCTTGCGGTTAATAAATTTAACCTAAACAGTTAACCAACTCATGGCAAAAAAAATCTACACTTTCGGCGACGGTAAAGCCGAGGGAGATGCTTCGATGCGAAACCTCCTCGGTGGCAAAGGCGCCAACCTCGCCGAAATGAATTTGCTGGGGATGCCCGTGCCTCCCGGTTTTACAATCACAACCGAAGTCTGCACCGAATATACCCAGTATGGTCGTGACTACGTGGTAAAGGACATCAAGGCCGATGTTGAAAAGGCTATCGCCCACGTGGAGTCTCTTACCGGAAAACGTTTCGACGACCCCGCCAACCCCCTGCTCGTTTCCGTACGCTCCGGCGCCCGCGCCTCCATGCCCGGCATGATGGATACCGTCCTGAACCTGGGTATGAACGACGCTACCGTCAACGCCCTGGCTGAAAAGAGCGGCAATCCCCGCTTCGCATGGGACAGCTACCGCCGCTTCGTGCAGATGTACGGTGACGTGGTTCTCGGAATGAAGCCCAAGACAAAGACCGAGACCGACCCCTTCGAGGCCATCATTGATAAAATCAAAGAAGAAAAAGGCATCAAATTCGATACAGAACTGACCGTCGAAGACCTTCAGGAGCTTGTAAAGCGCTTCAAAGCCGCTGTCAAGGACTATACCGGCAAGGACTTCCCCGATTCCGCATGGGATCAGCTCTGGGGCGGCATCTGCGCCGTATTTGATTCCTGGATGAACGAACGCGCCATTCTCTACCGCCGCATGAACCAGATCCCCGAAGAATGGGGAACCGCCGTCAACGTACAGGCAATGGTTTACGGCAACATGGGCAACAACTCCGCCACCGGCGTTGCGTTCTCCCGCGATGCCGCTACCGGCGAAAATATCTTCAACGGCGAATACCTCATCAACGCACAGGGTGAGGATGTCGTTGCCGGTATCCGTACTCCCCAGCAGATCACCGTGGAAGGCTCCCGCCGCTGGGCCGCTCTCCAGGGTATCTCCGAGCAGGAGCGTGCCGAGAAATATCCCTCCCTCGAAGAATCGATGCCCGTCTGCGCCGCAGAACTCATCAACATCGCCCACAAGCTCGAGGACCACTACAAGGATATGCAGGACATGGAGTTCACCATCCAGGACGGCAAGCTCTGGATGCTCCAGACCCGTAACGGCAAGCGCACAGGCGCCGCTATGGTGAAAATCGCAATGGATCTCCTCCGCGCAGGCGAAATCGACGAAAAGACCGCCCTGCTGCGTATGGAACCCCAGAAGCTCGACGAACTCCTCCACCCCGTCTTCGACAAGGACGCTCTCAAACGCGCCACTGTCGTAGCCAAAGGTCTTCCCGCATCCCCCGGCGCCGCTACCGGTCAGGTAGTCTTCTTCGCCGATGACGCCGAAAACTGGGCCGAGAAGAAAAAGAAAGTGGTCCTGGTCCGCATCGAGACTTCCCCCGAAGACCTCCGCGGTATGGCCGTAGCACAGGGTATTCTTACCATGCGCGGCGGTATGACCAGCCACGCTGCCGTCGTTGCCCGCGGTATGGGTAAATGCTGCGTATCCGGCGCCGGCGAAATCAAGGTCGATTATGAGAACCGCACCGTAGAAATGGGCGGTCACGTATATAAGGAAGGTGACTGGATTTCACTGAACGGTTCCACCGGCGACGTCTACGACGGCCAGGTACCCACCGTTGAGCCCGAACTCGACGGCGACTTCGGCGCGATCATGAACCTCGCCGCCAAATTCACCAAGACTCTTGTCCGCACCAATGCCGACACTCCCCGCGATGCCAAGCAGGCCCGTCACTTCGGCGCCCAGGGTATCGGTCTGTGTCGCACCGAACATATGTTCTTCGAAGGAGACCGCATCAAGGCCGTGCGCGAGATGATTCTCGCCTCCGACGTAGAGGGACGCAAGGCTGCCCTGGCCAAACTCCTCCCCATGCAGCGCGGCGACTTCGAAGGAATCTTCGAGGCTATGGACGGCTTCGGAGTGACAATCCGTCTGCTCGATCCCCCTCTGCACGAATTCGTACCTCATCAGACTGCCACCCAGAAGGAACTGGCCGACGAGATGGGTATCACCCTGGCTGAAGTGAAAGCCAAGGTTGACGCTCTCGAGGAATTCAACCCCATGCTCGGCCACCGCGGTTGCCGCCTGGGTATCACATATCCCGAAATCACCGAGATGCAGACCCGCGCCATCATCGAGGCAGCCCTCGCCGTCAAGGCCCGCGGCATCGATGTCAAGCCCGAAATCATGATTCCCCTTGTAGGCTCCCTCAAGGAAATCCAGAACCAGGCCGACATCATCCACATCACTGCCTCCAAAGTCTTCGAGGAGAAGGGTGCATCCCTCCCCTACCTTGTTGGTACGATGATTGAGGTTCCCCGCGCAGCCCTGACCGCCAACGAAATCGCCACCGTAGCTGAATTCTTCTCCTTCGGTACCAACGACCTTACCCAGATGACCTTCGGTTTCTCGCGCGACGACGCTCCCAAGTTCCTCAAATTCTACAAGGAACACGGTATCATCAAGACCGATCCCTTCGAAGTCCTCGACCAGGAAGGTGTAGGCCAGCTCGTGGAAATGGGCGTTAAGAAAGGCCGTGCTACCCGTCCCGAACTGAAAGTCGGCATTTGCGGCGAGCATGGCGGTGAACCCAGCTCCGTCAAGTTCTGCGCCAAACTCGGCATGAACTACGTCAGCTGCTCCCCCTACCGTGTGCCCATCGCCCGCGTTGCAGCGGCGCAGGCTGCCATCGAGGATTAATCCTTAGTAACTGAAAACAGACAATTAGGTCGTAACGCCTTGCATTGCGGGGGTTACGGCCTAATTCATTCTTAAGCCTCACGTTCATCCCAATGCGCTTTCCAGACGCTCTTAACGGCAACGCTTAGACTAACCTATACACAAGATAAATATGAAAAAGATTTTAAGGACTCAACATCAAGAACATGGACTAATCTTAATCCAGCAAGACGATGTTTATAGTTATATCATTTGAAGTAATTCAGTATCCACCATTTTCTTTGGTATAAAGGACAGCATAGTCAGCACCACGCTTTTCAGCATACTGCGTCGTATGAAATCCTTCCGGATATATATTGACACACTACGTTTCGATACGTACTCACCCTTTATCGGTCTCACATTTTCACGTTGTTCCTCCGACAGAAACGGAAGGTGCATCTCCGGAATAATCGTGAAACCACCGTTAATGTCAACAATGCGTATCAGGGTTTCTATGCTTCCGGCTTCATAGATATGCCGTCCGATGCTTCTTGATTTGCAAAAGCTGAAGGCACTCTCGCGCATACATTGTGATTCTTTCATAATCCACATCTTTTCATGCACAAGATCCGCAGGATTGAACACGGCGATTTTGAGCAGACAATCCTTGGCCATATACACATGGAATGGTTCGCTGTAGAACGGAAACTCCTCCACTTCAGTAGCAGTGTGTCCGCTGATAGCAATTCCTATGTCGATCTTTCCCAACCTCAGCGACTCGACTATGACATCACCTTTCATCTCATTGACGGTCAGCCTTACAGACGGATAACTGTCGGTAAACTTCTTTATAAACCATGGCATCAGATATGGGGCGATTGACTGTCCAACTCCTATCGATAGTGTGCCGCTGACTTCTCCCCTCTGTTCTGCGATTGTCTCCGTAATCTTCTCAGCCTGATTCAGTACCGATTCGGCCTGCCTAATGACTATTTCGCCTATTGCTGTGGGGCGTACACTCTTGTTGCTCCTATCGAATAGGCGCACTCCAAGCTCATCCTCTAATTTCATGAGCAACGCGCTTAGCGTTGGCTGCGTCACATCAAGTTCAGCAGCCGCTTTGGCGAAATTCCGATATCGGTCTATAGCCACTATGTATCTTAATTGCTGTAGTGTCATAATAGATAAATTCGATGCAAAGATACGAAAAATCTGTTGTACACCTATTATCTTGGCAGTAATTTTGCAGCATAAAATCAAAGAGAATATGGCACAAAAAAGATTTCACAGATACTTTCCTACCATGGGCTATTCATTCTACTGGATATTGTTAGCCTATTTGGCGATAGGTTATTTTTATCCGGTCATTGGATTGCTGGCACTTGTCTGCATGATTGCTCCGGTGGCTTTTGCCGTCAGTCAGGGCAGATGGTGGTGTGGCAATGCCTGTCCGCGAGGCAATATGTACGATAGGCTTCTTGCAAAGTACTCGCCCCATCGTCCCATTCCGACCTTTGTGCGCACGTTTGGATTCAGGCTATTTATGGTACTTTTCATCTTTACAGTGTTCGGTGTGCAGATGTATTTCGCCTGGGGTGACTGGAATGCTATGGGGCGTGTGTTTTGGAATATCATAGCGATTACCACAGTCGTGGGCGTCACACTCTCCTTCATTTATGCTCCGCGCACCTGGTGTTCGTTCTGTCCGATGGGAACTCTTTCTTCGTGGGTGACACCGAAGAGACCCGCATTCCCGAAGGCATTCACAAGTGTCCACGTTGACAGCTCCTGCCAGATAAAATGCAAGAATTGTGCAAGAGTCTGCCCCATGCAAATTACGCCGTACGAAAGTCGTGGTTCTGATGCCGGCTATCTTCATGCCGACTGCATCAAGTGTGGTAAGTGCGTTGCCTCATGCCCGTTGAAAATCATGAAAATCAAACCTCAAAACCAGATAACCGCATGATAAAAGTCCACCGAGAACTATGCCCGCATGATCATATCTGTCCATTAATCAGGCTTTGTCCTGTAAGAGCAATCATGCAAGGGAGTGATGGCTACCCTATAATAGACCATGACAAGTGCATAAAATGCGGCAAATGTGTCCGATCATGCCCGAAGAAAGCTATGGTTTCTTTACAGCATTCATAGCTGCTTGATCAGAGACAGACGATGTTAAGAGTGTTATGATATCTGTCTGATTTGAAATTCAACGTATGCCGTGTCATTTTTCGTAACCGGATATGGCGGGGAAGTGAATTCATTTACTATGCGGTAGATTGCGGATTTATCGCTCATATCGTAGAACCATGGTTTCATCGTCATTCTGAACGAGCCATTTAGTCGAAGTCCATATCCTAATGCATTTATGCATACATCCGCTCCTTTCGATAAGAGATCAAGATACTTTTGGAAATATGGAGCCTGACGCCAATTGCCGTCATCCGACATTCTATTGATTCCGTGCCATTTCCCCATGGTCATATTCTCATCTCTTACACTACTATAATTTAGTCAAACAGCTTTTAATAATCAACTAAATACATTTTAGTAAATTATCAACGGAGGTTGAGGGAGGGGTTACTTGCCACGGGCGTCGAATTTCTTGCGGTAGAAAATGAAGCTGCGACCGAGGTATTTTTCGCGGACCACGGGGTTCTCGGCCAGCTCTTCGGAAGTGCCCTGGAAAAGGATTTTCCCTTCAAAGAGAAGGTAGGCGCGGTCGGTGATGCGGAGCGTCTCCTGAGCGTTGTGGTCGGTGATAAGGATACCGATATTTTTCTCTTTCAGACGATAGACTACCTCCTGGATATCCTCAACGGCAATAGGGTCTACTCCGGCAAACGGCTCATCAAGCATGATAAACTTGGGATTGATAGCCAGACAGCGGGCTATCTCCGTGCGACGGCGCTCACCGCCTGAGAGCTGGTCGCCGAGGTTCTTGCGCACCTTCTGGAGACGGAACTCCGAAATCAGGCTTTCGAGCTTGTCGCGCTGCTCCTCCTTGGACATCCCCGTCATCTCGAGAATTGACTTGATATTGTTCTCCACCGAAAGTTTGCGGAACACAGAAGCCTCCTGGGCCAGGTAACCGATACCGTTCTGGGCGCGCTTGTAGACGGGATATTTCGTAATATCCATGTCATTGAGGAAGATACGACCCTCGTTGGGGGTTATCAGGCCGGTTGTCATGTAGAAAGTTGTGGTCTTGCCGGCGCCGTTAGGCCCCAGCAACCCGACGATTTCACCCTGGGTTACATCGATCGAGACATGATTGGCAACCGTGCGGCTGCCATATTTCTTGACAAGATTCTCGGTCCTAAGGACCATCTTTTCCGGTGTTGCGGCGTTCTCTTCCATCATTTGGCGGCAGCTTTTTTCAGACGTCCGTCGATATAGTCGGTAAGCAGACCGATGGCGACGGAGTTAGTCCCACCCTGGGGTATAATCAGGTCGGCATAGCGTTTGCACGGCTCGATATAGCGGCAGTGCATCGGTTTGAGTACCTCCTCGTAGCGGTCGATAACCATCTGGGGTGTACGTCCGCGTTCTATACAGTCGCGGGCAATGACGCGGATAAGACGCTCATCGGCATCGGCGTCGACAAAACACTTTACATCCATCATCTTGCGCAGCACCGGGTCCGTCAGCACCAGGATTCCCTCGACAATCACGACATCTCGGGGCTCCACCCGGACCGTCTCTTCCTGGCGCGTACAGGTCAGATAGCTGTAAGTAGGCATCTCGATGGCGCGTCCCTGCCGGAGCTGGTTGAGATGTTCCACCAGCAATGTCCATTCGATGGCGTCCGGCTCGTCAAAATTGATTTTACTACGTTCCTGGGGAGGAATGTGGGAGGAATCCTTGTAATACGAATCCTGGGGTATGACGGCAACCTCTCCCGCGGGGAAGCTGGAAAGTATTTTGTTGACTACGGTTGTTTTGCCGGAACCCGTACCGCCGGCGATACCGATGATTAGCATTGTCTACTTGGGGTAAAAGGATTATTTTGAGGGCGAAATTACGAAATTTTTGCCGGATATCATTAAGCGATGGACGTTTTTGTGGAAAATTTCTTAACTTTGTAGCTGCAAAGTCTAAAAACAGGACCATACACGTATGTTTATAACATCCTCCTTAAGCCAGTTCGGCAAATATTGCCTCTTTATCGCCCGGGCCTTCTCGATACCCGACAAATGGAAAGTATTCGGGCGGCGCACCGTCCAGGAGATTTCCAAACTCGGCGTAGATTCCATCCCCCTGGTGATCATCATCTCCGTCTTCATCGGCGCCGTCTGCACAATCCAGATGAAGCTCAACACCTCCAATCCTCTCATGCCGGCCTACTCCGTCGGTCTGGCTACCCGCGACATCGTGTTGCTGGAATTCTCCAACTCCATCCTCTGTCTTATTCTCGCCGGTAAGGTCGGATCCAACATAGCATCCGAAATAGGAACCATGCGGGTAACCGAGCAGATTGACGCCCTTGAAATCATGGGAGTCAATTCGGTCAACTACCTTGTCCTGCCGAAGATTGTAGCCTTCGTGGGATTCATGCCCGTGCTTAGCGTCTTCTGTATCGGCACCTCGCTGTTGGGCGGTTACCTGGTAGCCATTTTCACAGACATGATTTCCGTAACCCGCTATGTCTACGGCATCCAGGCATACTTCCAGGAATGGTACGTATGGTACGGACTTATCAAGAGCCTCGTCTTCGCCTACATCATCGCCTCCGTGGCCTCCTTTTTCGGCTACTACGTCAAGGGTGGCGCCCTGCAGGTAGGCAAGGCCTCCACCAACGCTGTCGTCTCCTCCTCCATCCTGATTCTTCTGTTCGACGTCATCCTCACCAAAATCCTGCTGCAATGATTGAAGTCAAGAATCTTACTAAATCGTTCGACGGCAAGACCATCCTGCATGACGTCTCCGCGAAATTCTTTACCGGGAAGACGAACCTGATTATCGGACAGAGCGGCTCGGGAAAGACCGTGCTGATGAAATCCATTGTCGGCCTCGTTACCCCCGAAGAGGGGGAAATCCTTTACGACGGTCGCGACTTCCTGAAAATGAATCCGCGCCAGGTCAAGGAACTCCGCAAAGAGATCGGTATGCTCTTCCAAGGGTCGGCGCTATTCGACTCGGAAACCGTCCTGGGCAACGTAATGTTCCCCCTGATGATGTTCACCGACAAGAGCCGCGAGGAAATACTCGACCGCGCCCACTTCTGCCTGGGACGAGTGAACCTCCAGGGCGCCGAGAAGAAATATCCCTCGGAAATCTCCGGCGGTATGCAGAAACGCGTGGCCATCGCACGCGCCATCGCCCTCAATCCCCGCTACCTGTTCTGCGACGAACCCAACTCCGGTCTCGACCCCCGCACCTCGATTCTTATCGACGAACTCCTCCACGATATCACCCACGAATATGGCATCACGACCATAATCAACACCCACGATATGAACTCCGTCCTCGGTATCGGGGAAAACATCATCTTCATAAACAAGGGTTACCGCGAATGGGTCGGCGACAAGGACAAAATTTTCACTACTTCCAACGAAGCCCTGAACGATTTCGTCTTCGCAACCCGCCTTTTCCAGAAAGTCAAGAATTATATAATAACCTCCGGACACAAGGAACTCTGAGTCCATTTGTTTCCCCGGATTCTTCCCCCTTCGCTTTCCTTATGGAATCGATACGCCAGCTATACAAGATAGGCAACGGCCCCTCCAGCTCCCATACGATGGGACCGCGCAAGGCCGCCATGATGTTTCTCGACGAAATGGCGACGGGAACCTCCCACATCAACGTAACCCTCTTCGGCTCCCTGGCCGCCACCGGCAAAGGACACCTGACCGACAAGGCGGTTCTGGATGTACTTACTCCCGTCGTCCCCGCCGAAATTATCTGGAAACCGGAAACGGTCCTCCCTTTCCACACCAACGGCATCCGCTTCGAGGCAATTGCGGCGGACGGTTCGGCACTTAATTCCCAGACATATTATTCCATCGGGGGAGGCGATATCGTCCGCGAAGGCGAGAGCCGTCAACCGGCCGATTCCATCTACTCCATGACGAAAATCAAGGACATCCTGGAGTGGTGCGACAACACCGGCCTGAGCTACTGGGAATATGTCGGACAGACCGAAGGCCCCGGAATATGGGACTATCTGCGCCAGGTATGGCAGGTTATGAAAGCCGCCGTCGAGCGTGGAATCGAAGCCGAAGGAGTATTGCCCGGCGGACTTGGCGTGCGCCGAAAGGCCGTCAGCTATTACGTCCACGCAGCCGGCTACAATTCCTCGCTCAAAAGCCGCGGACTCGTCTATGCCTACGCCCTCGCTGTCAGCGAGGAGAACGCCGCAGGCGGCGAAATCGTCACCGCACCGACCTGCGGCTCATGCGGCATCGTTCCCGCCGTGCTGTATCATCTCCATACCTCAAAAGGGTTCTCGGAACAACGCATCCTGCGGGCGCTCGCCACGGCCGGACTGTTCGGCAACGTAGTCAAATTCAACGCCTCAGTCTCCGGCGCCGAGGTAGGGTGCCAGGGGGAAGTCGGCGTAGCCTGCGCCATGGCTGCCGCTGCCGCCTCCCAGCTCTTCGGAGGAACTCCCGCACAGATAGAATACTCGGCGGAAATGGGTCTGGAACACCATCTCGGACTCACTTGCGACCCCGTCTGCGGTCTCGTACAAATTCCCTGCATCGAGCGCAATGCCTACGCCGCGGCCCGCGCCCTCGACGCCAACCTCTACTCCGCCTTCTCCGACGGACGCCATCGCGTCGACTTCGACCGCATAGTCGAGGTCATGAAGCAGACAGGCCATGACATCCCTTCCCTCTACAAAGAAACCTCCCAGGGAGGTCTGGCCGTCATCTGACCCTTCTGCCCTTTTCCCTCATGTTGACAAGGACTTTGAACTTCACCCCAAAAGTTAGACACAAAACTTTTGGGGTGAAGTTCACTTTCATACAGGCGAGGCTGATTCCGGTTATGTCTGTTAAGGTATGGGATATACTTCCCGAATCCTGAGAGTACCATTTTTGTCATACGCGCCGATATTGCCGATCCAGGGCTTTACGGCCTTGGCTCTTTCAGGGCTGATATGCTCGTTTGTCCAGAACCCTTCCATAACTCCGTCCTCGGGAAGACCGCCGAAGCGCTTCAGTTTTTTCTCAATATCTTTCAGATGTTTCAGGACAGCCCATCCCTGGGCAACTGACGGCAGATTACGGCCTGATTTTATTACGTCATCCCAACTCCCCCGAGTGTATTCATCAGTAAGAGCGAGTATAAACGGGTCAGCGTAATGAGGTTCAATAACGACAATTCCCTTTCTACCGTACACCTTCCGTTCTTCCTCCGGAACTTTCTTCCATTCCTTTTCTGTAAAATAATAGAACTTTCCTCTGAGTTCGGCCGCGAAATCAAGATGACGGGGAACGGTATGAGCGTGTTTCGGAGGTGTTCCCGCATCAGCAACCGTTGAAACAGCATTTCGCTGCGTATCCTCCGCAACCGCATGATTATCCGGGGCTGACGGGACAGCGGCATCCTTTTCCGCAACAACCGGAGAGACGGCAGTTTCAGAAGTTTGGGGAAGCTGCGCTGCGGGGGTGCCAGTTGACCGCAGACCCCACAATTCCTTAGGCGTCTCCACGTCAACGATATATACCGCGCCACCTTCCACTCCCGCAATCTCCCAGTCTGGGAAATATACCACAAGCGGTTTTACATACTGCTGATGAATATGAAGCTGCCTGGTGCCGTCAATGACATATACCCAGTATTCTCCGGCTATATTTTCCACATCGCCGACAATATTGCCCATAAAAACCGCATCAGGCAATGTCAGTTGCACTTTTATCAACGCACAAGGTTCCTGATTCAAATCTTTCCGCATTTTTACCTGCGCGGAGGCATCAAAAGGAGCCGCGCAGACTTTATTGATGCTCAATGTCTGCCCGGCAACTGCAATGCCGGACGCTATTACCGCCAGGCCGACTGCTGTATATCTCATTATTCTCATAAGTAACTGTTCAAATTATTTTAGCAAATATACATAAAAAAACGGACATGAACTTTCTCCGGCTGAAAAAGACTCACCGGAGAAGATCCGTCGCCGAGAAATATAAGACAAAAGAAAGACGGTGTGCCGAAATTCTGAATTTCAGCACACCGTCGCTTCACTGAGGGGGACCTCGGTTGATAAGGAAGGAGTCGGGGACCTCTTCGGGCTTCCCGGAGAGGCCCGGAACGGAATCGGGAGGATTAATCCTCGGTATTCTTTTCAGCGTATTCTTTGAGAAGTTTATCCTGAACATCGCCGGGCGTAAGTTCGTAGCCGGCGAATTTCATTGTGAAAGAGGAGCGGCCACCGGTGATGGAACTCAGAGCGGTGGAGTAGCTCGACATCTCTTTCAGAGGCACTTTGGCGGAAATCTTCTCGAAGCCGTTTTCGGATGACATACCCATGATGATGGCGCGACGTCCCTGGAGGTCGCTCATCACATCACCCATCACGTCGGCGGGAACCATCACGTCAACATCATAGACCGGTTCCAGCACCTTCGGATTGGCATTGCGGAACGCTTCCGAGAAAGCGTTGCGGGCGGCCAGGCGGAAGGAGATTTCATTGGAGTCAACCGGGTGCATCTTGCCGTCGTAGATACAGACGCGGACATCGCGGGCGTATGAACCCGTCAGAGGGCCCTGTTCCATACGGTCCATAAGACCCTTGACGATAGCAGGGATGAAGCGGGCATCGATAGCGCCGCCGACGATACAGTTGTGTACCACCAGCTTGCCGCCCCACTGCAGAGGTATCTCCTGGGTGTCGCGTACACTCATCTTGTATTCCTGATTACCAAAACGGTAAGTGTCGGGCAGAGGAGCGTCCTCGCTGTAAGGCTCTATTATCAGATGTACTTCACCGAACTGGCCGGCGCCTCCGGACTGCTTCTTGTGGCGGTAGTCGGCGCGGGCGGCTTTGGTAATTGTCTCGCGATAGGGAATCTTCGGTTCCTCGAAGATGATGGGGAGTTTGTCGTTGTTCTCCACGCGCCACTTGAGTGTGCGGAGATGGAATTCGCCCTGCCCCTTGAGAAGGACCTGCTTGAGTTCCTTGGACTGCTCCACAACCCACGTGGGATCTTCCTCATGCATACGGGTGAGGATACCGGCGAGTTTCTCGGCATCGCTTTCCGTAACGGGACGGATGGCGCGCTGATACTTGGGAGCGGGATATTTGATGAAGTCGAACGCGATTTCACAACCCTTCTCGTCGAGGGTATTGCCTGTGCGGACATCCTTGAGCTTGACGGTGGCGCCGATATCGCCGGCACAAAGCTTGTCGACCGGAGTCTTGATCTGACCGCACACGCAGAAAATCTGGGCCAGTCGCTCCTTGCCTCCGCGGGTAATGTTGTCGAGATCCACGCCGGCGGTAAGAGTTCCGGACATGACCTTGAAATACTGTACCTCACCGATATGCGGCTCAACGGTGGTTTTGAACATGAAAATGCTCAGCGGGCCGTTGCTGTCGGGCTTCACCTCGTTGCCTTCGGTGTCGACGGGAGCGGGCATATCCTCTACGAACGGGACGACGTTGCCGAGGAACTCCATCATACGTCGCACACCCATGTCCTTGAGGGCGCTGACACAGAATACAGGATATATCGAGCGATCCACCAGACCTTTACGGATACCTTCACGCATCTCGTCCTCTGTCAGGTGTCCCTGGTCGAAGAACTTCTCCATGAGGGTCTCGTCGTTTTCGGCGGCAGCTTCGACAAGAGCCTGATGCAGCTCCTGAGCCTTCTCCATCTCCTCCGCGGGAATATCCTCGATTACGGGTACACCTCCATCGGGTCCCCATGAATATTTCTTCATCAGCAGCACGTCGATCATGGCGTTGAAGCCAGGGCCGCAGGAAAGGGGATACTGGATAGGTACCACGCGCGGACCGAAGATTTCCTTCATCTGTTCGATGACATTGTCGTAATCGGCCTTCTCGCCGTCGAGCTGGTTCATGGCGAAGATAACCGGCTTCTTCAGTGAGGCGGTTGTACGGAAGATATTCTGTGTGCCGACCTCGACACCATACTGTGCGTCGATTACGATAACGCCTGTATCGGTGACATTGAGGGCGGTGATGGCATTGCCTACGAAGTCGTCTGCTCCCGGGCAGTCGATCACGTTGAGTTTCTTATTGAGGAATTCCGCGTAGAAAACAGTCGAGAATACGGAATAGCCGTACTCTTTTTCAACGGGGAAATAATCGGAAACGGTGTTTTTGGCATCAACGGTGCCGCGGCGTTTTATTACTCCACACTCGTAAAGCATAGCTTCCGCGAGTGTGGTTTTCCCAGAGCCCTTGCTGCCGAGCAAGGAGATGTTTTTGATTTCGTTAGTTTGATAAACCTTCATGGTAATCAGGTATTATGTGAGGTAAGAATTATTTTCGGCCTAAATTTAGTAAGATTTATCGGCATGACAATGAAATTTGATATGTTTCACAACACATTTTCACATACAATCGCCATTTCGGCCTAAATTTGGCCAGTCACCGGATTTTTCGTAACTTTGCAGTCGGTTTTTCAGACCCCTGGGGGTGCGGACTCCTCCCCTCCCGATATTTCCCTCCGTTTCACCGATGAAAAAAGAACCCAAAATAATAACGATGGGGCGCATCGACCTGACCCATAGCGGCGAATACTCCGCTCCGGACACCGCTTCGCTCCCCGTGCTGGCCACCCGTAACCTTGTGTTGTTTCCCGGTGTAGCCATTCCGATTGCCCTTATCCGTCCCTCCTCGCTGGAAATTGCCCGCAAGGCCGAAGAGCAGAAAATCACAATCGGGCTATGCTGCCAGATGGACACCCGTACCGAAAATCCGTCGACTCCAGCCGACGTGGCCCCTTATGGCGTTTTCGTCGAAGTTCTCCAGATTTTCGAACTCCCCGACGGCACCAAATCCGCCTTTCTCAGGGCTACCGGAAAATTCAAGGTCAAGGGACAGGCCGACATCCCCTCGATGCCGGGTTCGATGCTGAATCTGACCGTCAGCAAGGTTGCGGAAAGCAAGACGGGTAGCCCCGCGACTTTCAGTATGCTTGCCGAACTGATTCAAAAGGCATACAAGGATTTCTGTCACCGCACGGATTCAGACAATATCCAGGCTCTCAACATCGAAACCCTCGGCAATCCCGTTGACATCATCAACACGATTGCCACCCACTTCCCCGCTCCCCCCGAAAAGAAAATGGAACTGCTGGGAATTTACCGCACAATCAACCGCGGGGAGGAACTGTTGCGGCTTATCGAAGGGGAACTGCAGAAACTCTCCCTGGCCAGTGATATTATGGAACGCGCGCGCGAGGAACTCACCCAGGAACAGCGCGAGGTCTTCATGCGTCGCCAGATGGAAGTCATGCAACGTGAACTTTACGGCGACATAGACGACGTAGAGAAACTCACCGCGCAAGCCGATGAAAAGAAACTACCGAAAGCGGCCCGCGAGGCGTTCGACAAGGGAATCGCCCAGCTGCGTCGCGTCAACCCCTCCGCACCCGACTATTCGGTAATCTACAATTACCTGACTACGATTCTCGACCTCCCCTGGAACGATGAATCTCCCCTGAACAATTCGCTTCCCCAGGCCCGCGAAATTCTGGAGCAGGACCATTTCGGGATGACGAAGGTAAAGGAACGCATTGTGGAGCAGGTGGCCGTAGCGATGGCCAATCCCGAGGGGAAAGCCCCGATTCTCTGCCTTGTCGGCGCTCCGGGCGTAGGTAAGACCTCCCTTGGGGTCTCGGTGGCCAAAGCTCTCGGAAGGGAATACCAGCGTGTATCGCTCGGTGGAGTCTCCGACGAAGCGGAAATCCGCGGACACCGCCGCACCTACATCGGGGCGATGCCCGGACGCATCATCGACGCCCTGCGCCGCGCCGGAAAATCCAATCCCCTGCTGCTGCTCGACGAAATCGACAAACTCTCCCGCGATGTAAAGGGAGATCCCTCTTCGGCGCTGCTGGAAGTCCTCGATCCGGAACAGAACTGCAAGTTCCATGACAACTTCGTGGATATCGACTTCGATCTGTCGAAAGTGATGTTCATCGCGACTGCCAACAGCCTCGACACGATTCCGCGCCCCCTGCTGGACCGCATGGAGGTGGTTGAAGTGCCTGGATATCTTCTTGAGGAAAAGATCGAAATCGCCCGGCGCCACTTGCTCCCGCGAGTGGAAAAGGCCGTAGGTTTCCCCGAAGGAGAACTCTCATTCTCGAAGGAAGCGCTGACCGCACTGATCGAAAGCTATACCTCGGAAAGCGGTGTGCGCCAGCTTGAAAAAGCATTGTCATCGGTGGCGCGCAAACTCCTTGTAAAGAAAATGTCCGGCGAGAATCCCTCGCTTTCCGTCACCTCTGCCCGGGAAGTCACCGCGCTGCTCGGACCGGAGAAATTCACGCCCCAGCGCTACGAGACCGCCCATGTTCCGGGCATAGTCACCGGCCTGGCCTGGACTCCTCACGGCGGCGAGATTCTTTTCATCGAATCCTCCCTTGCCAAAGGTAAAGGGGAAAAACTTGTGCTTACCGGAAATCTCGGCGATGTGATGAAAGAATCCGCCACCATCGCCCTCCAGTATGTCCGTTCCCATGCCGAAGAACTCTCGGTTCCCATCGAGATTTTCGAGCAGAACACCCTTCATATCCATGTTCCGGAAGGGGCAGTTCCCAAAGACGGCCCCTCGGCGGGAATCACTATGGCCGTTTCAATCGCCTCCACCCTTACCGGACGCCTTGTACGGCCGAAGATAGCCATGACCGGCGAAATCACCCTGCGCGGCCGCGTACTTCCCGTCGGCGGCATAAAGGAAAAAATCCTGGCAGCCAAGCGTGCGGGAATCACTGACATAATCATGTGTCGGGAAAACCGCCGTGACATCGAGGCCATCGAACCGGCATACGTTGAAGGACTTGAATTCCACTTTGTCGACACCGTCAGCGAAGTTCTGGAAATAGCCCTGCTGCCTGCTTAATTCCCTATCGGGACGCATCAACTGCAATCCTGCGCGGATCAGTGCATACGTTTCAGAAGATTATAGGAGGGAACCACGCCCAGTTCTCCGGCCTTTGACAGATTGGCCGCCCCCTCGGCGCGGTTACCGAGCTGGAAGTAGACATAGGCCAGATTATAATAAGCTTCACCGAAGTCAGGCTTTATTTCCAGCGCCTTGCGATAGGCGGCCAGGGCGGAAGTGAGATCACCGAGTTCCACCAGGGCGTTGGCCTTGTTATAATGGGCGAAAGCCATGCGGGGCGACAGGTCCGCGGCGCGGTCAAAGTCCGAGATTATCTTCCTCAGCTCGATTTTCATGTCCGGACGGCTGTTAGAACCGACCGGGATCTGCCGGCGTCCGTCTGACGCCGGAGCGGAGGACGCAGCTGCCTGAGGTCCCGATGCCTGGAGCATATCATACTGAGCCACCCCACGCTGAAAATAAGCCAGGGCGAAATCCGGAGTGAGGGCTATGGCGCGGTCCAGGTCAGCGATTGCCGCCGGATAGTTGCGCAATGTCATATAATCCATGGCTCTCCCGAAGAAATCTATTGACCGCGGCTCATGTTCGGTCAGGAACTTGTTGTAATTCTCCACCGAAAGGAAATGACGGTCAAGCAGTCCCTCGTCCGAGGGAGTCAGACCCCGGTTCCCGACCATCACAAGGAACGGAAGCATACGGGTGGCGTTCAGGTCGTCCACCTCCTTGATATAACTGCGGGCATCTGTGGCGGTATTGGTTGAAGAAGAATAATATCCCAGAGCAAACATCGGTTCGAGGGAAATGCGCCGGTCGCGGTCCTGCACACGGCCGCGGATTCCCTGACTGACGAAATCCTGCTGGAGGTCGACGTCGTTGTCGATAGTGCGCAGGGCGATGAACCGCCGCGCCACTGATTCAGGGGACAGATCGGCGGAGTCGTTCCCCGCAGGCGATCCCTCAGCGTCATTTCCAGTGGCCGCCCCGGAACTGGCGCCCCTATCCTCAGCCGGAATTCCTTCCGCGGGAAGCGCTCGGGCGATAGCCAGCGCCTTTTTGTAGTCGGTCTCTGCCTGGACCATCTTGCCCTGGCGCCGGTAAATGTCGGAGCGCATATACAGGGCCTCGGGCAGCCGCGGGAAACGCTCTATCAGGCGATTCACATCCTCGAGCGCTTTGCCGTAATTACGCGTGTCGGAATAAAGGAGGGCGCGGTTGTAGAGAGCGCGGTAATCCTCCGGTTCCAGCTCCAGCACCCGGGTGAAATCCCTGATGGCACGGTCATTGTCGCGACTTTCCATTCTGAGAAGAGCGCGGTTATAGATGGCTGCGGAATTAAGCGGGTCAACCTGCACGGCATAGTCATAGTCGGCCATCGCTCCGAAATAATCGTCGCGGTTATAGCGCAGGTAAGCGCGGTTGACATACAGGTCAGCTTCTTTCGGCTCCAGGCGGATAGCCTCCGAGATATCCGCTTCCGCTTTCTCATACCCCTCGCGGGAGGCCATCAGCAGAGAAGCGCGGATTACGTATGCGTTCGGTAGCTTGTTGTTCAGTTCAAGAGCTTTGTCGAGATCGGCCAGGGCCGCTACGGTGTCGGCCTTCTCCACCAGCAACCGGGCGCGCCCCACGTAGGCGTTGGCGTAGCCGGGATGCTCGGCGATAAGATTGTCGAACGCCCGACGGGCGCTGTCGGTCTCATGGAGCTGCTGGAGGGCGATAGCCTTGTTGAACATCAGGTTGCGGTTATTGGGCAGCAGACGTTCAGCATGGTCATAATCCTCCACGGCTCCGCGGAAGTTGCCCTGATTCTGACGGGCCACACCCCTGACCTCATAGACCTCCGGAATAAACGGATTACGCTCTATCGCGGCAGAGGCATCCGCCTCGGCTCCGCTGAAATCCTCGAGATTCAGTTTCGCGACAGCCCTGAAAAAATATGGCTGCGCCAGATAAGGTTTCGCTGCAATCGCGCGGTTAAAGTATTGGATGGAAAGCACATAATCATCGAAATAGAGCGCATTCTGCCCTACTTTCACTATCTGCTCGGCGTTGATCTGCGCCCTCGCCTGAACAGCGCCGAGCAACAGTACCAACAAAATTATTATCCTGATTTTAAAAATTTGCTTCTTCACACGACAAATTTACGAAATCCCGGGAAATTTTCACTAATTTTGTAGCTTAAAAGGCAATATATGGAAGAAATAAAGGGTAAGTGGCTCACCTATCCCTCGGAAAGCACCGGGAGCGGCCGCACAATCATAGTCACCACGCGCACTGACATCGACAAGTTCCGCGCCAATCCGCGGTTCCGTTACCGCATTACCGTAGGACTCCCCTACCGGGAGCAGACCGACGGGATGCCCGGCGACAAAGAATCCGAACTGCTCGAGCAGATAACCGCAGCCCTGGCCGATACGTTCGACAAAGATCCGGTGGCGGTTCTTACTGAAATCTCAACCGGCGACGGTCTGAGAGAATGGGGCTTCTATACCCTCTCGCTCCATATTTTCCAGCGGAAACTTAACGAGGCTCTCGCTCCGTTTCCTCTCCTCCCCCTGCAGTTCGATGCCGAGGAGGATCCGGAATGGGAAAGCTATACCAGCGTCGAGGAATAAGAGCTTGTTAAGATAAATGTAAGCGGGGAGAGGGCCAGCTGTCCCCCCCCTTCAGTTTTTATTCTGAATAGATGCGGCAAGCGACTCGGCACAGCGGTCTCCGTCGATAGCCGCCGACACGATTCCGCCGGCATATCCCGCTCCTTCGCCGCACGGATACAGCCCGCGGATTTCGACATGGGCGAGCGTGGAATTGTCCCGGGGGATGCGTACCGGTGAGGAGGTGCGCGTCTCGGCGCCGATGACGGCGGCATCCCCGGTCAGGAAACCGCGCGATTTACGGCCGAATTCCCGGAACCCCTCGCGCAGACGGCGCGAGACAAAGGGAGGAAGCAGCTTGTCTACACGGGCCGGATGGACTCCGGCAGCGTATGACGAGGATGGGAGCGACTTGGACGGACGCCCCTCCACGAAATCCGTAAGGCGCTGGGCCGGAGCGTTCTGTCCTCCGTCGGCATCCTCCGAGAAGCGGCGCTCTATATCCTCCTGAAAAGCCATTACTTTCAGATCTCCGTAACTATCGTAATCCCCGAGATCTTCGGGCAGCACTTCAACCACCATCCCGGAATTGGCCCATCGCGTACCGCGGGAAGCCGGCGACATACCATTGACGACCAGCTGGCCCGGAGCCGTCGCCGCCGGGATAATGAAACCACCCGGACACATACAGAACGAGTAGACTCCGCGGCCGTCGACCCGCGTCAGCATGGAATATTCGGCCGGAGGAAGATACTTCCCGCGTCCGGCCGGACTATGATACTGGATCCGGTCAATCAGCTCCTGGGGATGCTCCACGCGCACTCCCACGGCTATCCCTTTCGGCTCGATACGGATATCGCTGTCTTTCAGCAGACGGTAGATATCGCGGGCCGAATGGCCGGTGGCAAGTATTACCGGACCGGCGAACGCTTCGCCGTTGGCTGTGGTGACTCCTTTGATTTCTCCGTCCTCGAGGAGGAATCCGTCCACGCGTGTCGAGAACCTCACCTCCCCTCCGCAACGCAGGATGGTCTCCCGGATGCCGCGGATTACTTTCGGCAGACGGTCTGTGCCGATATGGGGATGGGCATCGACCAGAATATCCTCCTGAGCGCCGTGCTGAACGAATATGTTCAGAATTTTTTCCACAGGGCCGCGTTTCTTGCTCCGCGTGTAGAGTTTGCCGTCGGAGTAGGCTCCGGCTCCCCCTTCACCGAAGCAATAGTTGGAGTCGGGATCCACGATATTCTCGCGGGAAATGCGTGCCATATCCTTACCGCGCTCCTCGACGCTTTTTCCCCGTTCCAGCACGATGGGTTTCACGCCAAGTTCTATCAGCCTCAGGGCAGCAAAAAGTCCGGCCGGACCAGCTCCTACCACAATCGCCGCCGGAGCATCAGCGGTAAGTTTCCGGTAAACGACCGGACGCGCCAGGGAATCCGTCGCCGCCGGGGCATCATCCACGAAAGCGTCCACCGTAAGGTTCACCATCACCCGCCGCTGACGAGCGTCAATCGAGCGCTTGACAATCCTGACGTCGCGCAGACGGTTGACATCTACGGAGAGAGCCGTAGAGACTTCCGCCATCAGGCGGAGAGGAACGTATGCAATCTGAGGCTCCACCCGGAGCTGTATCGTTGATTTAGCCATATCTGAATTTGTTTCAGGCAAGAGGAATTAACCGGTTTTTATTCATCCTGCGCATCGTAATCCACAGGGTAATCACTGCCACGACGAAGGCGAGCATATCGGACCCGGCCATCGAGGCCCAGACGCCTTTCACACCCCAGAAGCGGGGAAGCACCAGCAGGAACGGCAGCAGGAAAATCAGCTGACGCGTCAGCGAGAGGAAAATCGAAAGTTTCGGCTTTCCTATCGACTGGAAGTAATTCTGGATGACAATCTGGCATCCCACCACAGGGTAGAAGATGAAGTAGATGCGGAATCCGGGAGTGGCGATGTCGATAAGGGAAGTGTCGATAGTGAACAGTGAACTTATCGCCGCAGGGAAAAGCTCGGTGACGATCCATCCCGCAGAGGTAATGCACACGCCGATCCATATACCTTTGCGCAGGGTCTCGGTGACGCGGTGCCAGTTGTTGGCTCCGTAGTTGAATCCCAGAATCGGCTGCATACCCTGGGTGACGCCGAACACCACCATCACAAAGAACATCGTCGTGCGGTTCAGGATTCCGTAGGCCCCCACCGCAAGATTGCCGTCGGCCCCTCCGTAATCGAGCAGCGCCTTGTTAAGGAACACGACAACGACGCACGCCGTAACGTTCATCAGGAAGGGAGAGAGGCCGATTGAATAGATACGCTTGATAATCGAAGGGGTGAACCAGCGGTTGTGCAGCTCCAGGTGGACATAGCTCTTCCGGGAACAGAAATGGATTGTCACCCAGATGAAAGCCGCCGTCTGACCGCAGACCGAGGCGAAAGCCGCCCCCGCTATTCCCCAGCCGAAGACATAGATGAACAGCGGACAGAGGACGATATTGACCGCTACGGAAAGCAGGGCCGAAATCATCGCCTTACGCGGGTAGCCCGTGGCGCGCATGAGATTGTTCAGCCCGATAAACACGAAAGATATCGGAGTGGCGTAGAGAATCACGCGCATGAACTCGCGGGCATACGGAATTGTTTCCTCAGTGGCCCCGAACAGCAGCAATATGTCATCAAGGAACAGCAGACAGAGGCCGCCGAACACAAATGAATGAATCAGACAAAGGACCAGGACATTGTTTACCACGTCCGTAGCCCTGGCTACATTTTTTTGTCCCAGGAAAATAGAACTGATTGTGGCACCTCCGACAGCGATCAGCGTACAGAACGCGATCACCAGGTTCATCAGCGGGAATGTAATCGCCAGACCGGCTATTGCCATCGCGCCTACGCCGCGCCCGATAAAGATACTGTCGATGATATTGTAGAGCGACATCGCCACGCTGGCGATAATCGCCGGCACGGAATACTGCACAAGCAGTTTCCCGATGGGGAGGGTCCCCAGCGTCATCGGGTCGCTCTTGGGCGCGGGCGTCCCGCCGGAACGGCTGTCGGTAGTCTGATTGTTCATATATCTTGCTGTTAAAAATAACAGAAAGAGGTTACTAAAGTTTTTTTCAAGTCATGGATAATCGGAGGAAACTTGCTAACTTTGTCCCCGAAAATCAAGACAGACTTATGAAATATAAAGCAGCTTTATTCGATCTTGACGGCGTTCTCATCGACAGTGAGACCCTCTATACGCAATTCTGGGAACGCGTCGGGCAGTCCCACCATCTTCCTTCGCCTACTTTCGCCTACGACATCAAGGGCACGACCCTGACCGAGATTCTCGCCACCCATTTTCCTGACCCGCAGGTCCAGGCCGATGTGAACCGGATGCTGCATGAATTCGAGAACGAGATTGTCTATCCCGTCTTCCCCGGAGCGCTGGAATTCGTCGATTACCTGCGCGGCCTCGGGATGAAAACTGTGATTGTCACCAGCAGCGATGACAAGAAGATGGAATTCCTCTTCAGTCAGCATCCCGACTTCATGACGCACTTCGACGCCCTGGTGACCGCCGCAGACGTCACTCACTCCAAGCCCCATCCCGAACCATACCTCAGGGGAGCAGCCAAAGCCGGATGCTCCCCCGAAGAATGTATCGTGTTTGAAGACTCTTTCCAGGGTCTCGAGGCCGGGCGTCGCGCCGGAGCATACGTCATAGCTCTGTCGACTACAAATCCGGCATCCTCTCTGGAAGGTAAGGCCGACGCCGTGGTTCCCGCGCTCGGAAACGCCCGGGAAGCGCTTCCTTTTTAACAGGCCTTGAAGGACATATCAAGCCCCTTGACGGAATGGGTCAGCGCGCCTACGGAGATAAAGTCTACCCCGGCTTCCCCATACTCGCGGAGAGTGTCGAGGGTTATGCCGCCTGAGGATTCCACCTCGGTTTTCCCGCCGATCAGTTTCACGGCTTCGGCCGTGCGGGCGGGGTCGAAGTTGTCCAGCATGATGCGGTCCACTCCGGCTTCCAGCGCCTGACGGATTTCTTCGGTATTGCGGGTCTCGACTTCTATTTTCAGGTCCTTGCCGTTCTCTTTCATCCACTTTTTGGCGGCAGCCACGGCCTGGGGTATTCCGCCGGCGAAATCAACGTGGTTGTCCTTGATGAGAATCATGTCGAAAAGTCCCATGCGGTGGTTGGCGCCTCCGCCGATTTTTACAGCCTCTTTCTCGAGGATGCGCAGTCCGGGAGTGGTCTTGCGGGTGTCAAGCACTTTTGCTTTCAGTCCGGCCAGGCGGTCCTGGTACTTGGCTGTCTGCGTGGCGATTCCGCTCATGCGCTGCATGATGTTAAGCATCAGGCGCTCGGTCTGGAGCAGCGAACGCACCGGACCTTCGACTTTGAAGGCGATATCGCCGGGCTTTACTCGCGCGCCGTCCTGGATGTAGACCGTCATCTTCAGCGACGGATCGAATTTCTCGAACACCATGCGGGCGATATCCACTCCGGCCAGCACACCTTCCTCTTTTACAAGGAGATGCTGGGCGCCCTGTTCTTCGGCAGGGATAGTGGAAAGTGTTGTGGCATCGCCGTCGCCCACATCCTCGGCAAAAGCCAGGGTGAGCAGATCATCTATAAGTTCTTCGCGGGTTTTCATGAATACTGTTTTTTTTATTTACGTGCAAAATTACTAATTAACCCCCAACTTAACAAACTTCCTCCGATGAAAATAATCCTGATGACCGTGGGTAAGACAACCACCCCGGCCCTTCGTGCCGGCATTGAAGAATACGCCGCCCGTGTCTGCCGCTTCATACCTTTCGAGATAATTGAAATTCCGGATGTGAAGACCTCCCGGAAACTGACGCCGCAGCTCCAGAAGCAGGCCGAGGGGGAAGCAATCCTGACGCGCCTGCAGACTTCCGACCATGTCGTTCTCCTTGACGAACGCGGCAAAGAGCCAACATCCCGGGAATTTGCGGAAAGCCTCAGCCGCAAGGAGCATACCGTCAGCCAGCGTCTTGTCTTCATCGTCGGAGGCCCCTACGGCTTCTCGCCCGATGTCTATGCACGCGCCAGCGAAAAAATGTCCCTCTCCCGCATGACCTTCCCCCACGAAATGGTCCGCCTCTTCTTCACCGAGCAGCTCTACCGCGCCTACTCCATCCTTCACAATCTCCCTTACCACCACGACTGACCCATACCCACCTTCCGGACAAATTCTGAGTCTCAATATCTAAATAACAGTCTAAACTCTATGTAAATCAAGTAAAAAATCGTACCTTTGTCGGCATCTCATAAAACAGACAACAAAAATAGCAACGATTATTGCTATCCAGTATTTAATATCTGTTTTGAAATTGCTTACAAATTTACTTCCACCGGTATTAACTTCCATATTATGAAACTCAAATCGATACTAGTAATCGTAGGTTCGTTGCTTATCCTTTCGGCATGTAGCCAAACCAATGAAGAAAAGGCTCAAAAAATGGCTGCCGATTACCTACATGGAGTTCTGTATCATTATGCGAGTTATGAACCTATACAAACAACTGTGGACAGTTCATTTGTCGCGTTGTCGACAGATCAGGAAGCTATTGAACTCACTTTGGATATGATGAAACTCGTCCAATCTGGACAGCAGTATGAGCATCAAATCGAAAATGCTGAAAAGGAGATGGAAATATGGTACCCAGACGCATATTCGACTGCATACAGTAAAGGCGAATATCGTAGAGCTAAAAAAGAACGGGATGACAACCAACGGCATTTGGACAACATAAAAGAACGTATAAAAAAACAATTCGCCAGCATTAAAAGCAGACAGTCATCCTTGGAGTCGGGAGCATCCTTAAAGATGGGAGATTTTAATGGCTGGAAAGTATATCACAAATTCAAAAGCTTCAACGGGGCAACAACTGTTGATGGATTCGGCGAATTTATATTCTTTTGTGATGAAGACTTCAATAAGATGTCTGCATATCCAAAAGAAGATTATGACGCAATCGCCAAGATCCTGACAGCAATTTCATCATCTACAGATATTCCTGAGATGGCTGAAAAACTCCAGGATGAGATTTATTAAAGCCACAGTTATACCATGATCATCAAGAAACGTCCTATCATCACGTGGTTACTTAATTCTGATATTCCAGGGTTTCAAAAAGGCATAACATTAGTCATGCCAAAAAACTTCGCTAATTATGGGGTTCTCAACGATGAGTTGAAGCGTTTGAGTGACATACGTACATTAAAACCTAACTGGGGACTGCCCGAGCTTGTCATGCCTTCTTTTGAGAAGGTTATGGAAAAAAGCATACCTGCTTTTGAAAAAATCATGCCGGACTTACTCAAGGAGTTCAGTGAAACGGCTGAGTGTGGTATTCTGTTATGCAGGAAGGATGAAACTTTAGTTTATGGATTTGGTGAAAGTCAATTGAATCTTTGGTTCTTCAGTGAGCAAAATGGACACAGTAGATTTCATTTCGCTGCAGAATATGAATTCTTGGATAGGCAACCGAAATTATTAATACCCTACTCTATACTATGTGACGACAATTTGTTGACTGGCACAATTCAAAATCGCATAAATGAGATTGGGAACAGGCTTCGATTCATCGCGATATATGTAGCTGCCAAAAAATATGTGAAGGTGGAACCCATAATTATTCCTCAAGGTGTATATACTGCTGTTGAAGGAACTCCACTTGAATATGTAGAAAAGAAGAAAGTAATAAATCAAACCGGACAGGAAGTCATTGTTATGGACTCCAAATGGTTCAAGAAGATAATCAATGACAATGATATTCCTGTCAGAGGTTACTTCCGGAAGCAGAATAAGAAAAATACTGAGGGAGAATGGTATAAGGAGATTATTTTTGTACCTCCTTGTATCCGTCATGGCTATCACAGAAATGCCAGAATTGAAGATTCCAAATCAGATCAATCTGAAATTGAAAATACGGATTCAACAACTTGACCTTTGACATACTGGAGATACATTTCCCGTGTGTTTATATGTTACTTTTATTATGTGACTTACGCCTATAATGGCGTGACAGCAGTTTGCAATGCGAGGGATCATTTGCGCCAGAAGCGGGGGACGAGGAGAAGGAGGACGGTGAAGATTTCAAGACGGCCTGTAAGCATCAGAAGGGAGAGAATCCATTTCCCGGGAGGAGTTATCATGGAGTAGGCGCCCCCCTCCGGCGAAAGGACGCAGTCGAGCGCGGAATTGCTTACACAGGAATAGGAGGTGAAGCAGGCGTCTTTCAAAGGAGCGCCGCAGATTGTCAGAAGGAGCCCTCCTATCAGGATTACACCCGTATAGACGGTCAGAAAGACCATCGTCTTGTTCACCAGGTCGGGAGAGACGACTTTATGGTTGACCTCAACGGGCATTATATGATTGGGATAAATACACCGCGAAAGTTCGTTGCCGGCGTTTTTGCCGAAAAGCAGTATGCGATCTAGCTTTGCTCCTCCGGCGGTGGAGCCGGCACAGGCTCCGACGAACATCATCACTATCAGCAGTCCCGTCAACAGCGGTCCCCAGTTAAGGATCCCGTCTACGGCATAGCCGGTGGATGACAAGGTCGAGACAATCTGGAACAGTGGATCGATAGTAAGACCTTCCACAGTGACAGGTACCTGCGGATTCAGCACCAGCGCGATATCGAATACGAGGAACATCCCCAGAACCACCCAGACATACAGCCGGAAGACCTCATTGCGCCATACGGCCCGGAACTGTCCGGTAGAAGCCCTGAATATGAGAGCGAAGTTAATGCCGCCCACAAACATGAACACCGTGGTAAGTATTTTGATGTACAACGAGTTCCAGGCTCCGAGAGCTTCATTGCGCGTCGAAAATCCTCCGGTAGACATAGTGGAAAGCGCATGACAGATGCTGTCGAAACAGTTCATCGGCCCGATCCAATAAAGCACCACGAGTGCGGCGGTCAGAAGTGTGTAGACCATCCAGAGACGTTTGGCCGTAGAGCTTACCCTCGGACGAAGTTTCTCATGGGTGATGCCCGTCACCTCAGCATTGAACATCTGCATCCCTCCCGAGGAGTTAAGCATAGGAAGAACGGCGAGAGTGAACAGAATAATTCCCATCCCACCGATCCACTGCATCAGCGAGCGCCACAGATGAATGCCGTGGCTCAGATTGTCGATATCGGCCAGCACCGACGCGCCGGTAGTTGTAAATCCCGACATCGCTTCGAAGAAAGCATCCGTAAGAGACAGGGAGGTGGAACACAACATGAACGGTATCATTCCGAAGACGGAAAAAACGATCCATACCAGAGCCGTAAGCAGGAATCCCTCGCGCTTCCCCATATCGAAACGGCGCGGACGCACTACGACCGTGGCAATCGTAGCGGCGGCGAGTGTGACCGGTATGGCAATCAGGAAGGGAAAGGAGGGGTCGCCGTAGTAGAGCGTGGCAAGCAAAGGCACTACCATGAAAGCAGCTTCAATATAAAGCAGCCAGCCTATCACTCTGACGAGCATCTTCCAGTTTACCGTTGACGTTTTCTTACGCATAATGTTATGAACAGTCCCCGGACTCCGCGACGGAGATATATTTCGGGAGAAATGAAAATTATTAAGCGCTTGTTAAAAAACAAGTTCTAATTAAATAGTTTCTCTACTTTGTGCATCGAGCCGGAGAGGCAGAAGACAAGCACATGGTCGCCGGCCTGAATCCTGGTACGTCCGGTGACAAGCATCCCCTTTCCGTCGCGGATAAGTCCGGCCAGGGTCATTTCCCGGCGCAGTCTCAGCTCCATAACAGGCGCTCGGGTAATCTTTGAGTCGGGACGGGCTTCAAGTTCGGCTACCTCGGCGTCCGCCAGGGCCATGAACTTCGCCGAAGATTCGTCGGCGGCAAGCAGGAGCTGGAATATCTTGCTGGAGGCAAGCAGCTTCTTGTTTATGACCGTGCCGATATTCAATCCCTCAGCTTCGGAAATGAACTGGATGTTCTCCACTTCGGCCACCGTCTTGTTGACACCGAACTCTTTGGCCGTCAGACAGGCCAGGATATTAGTCTCCGAGAAATCCGTCAGGGCCACAAATGCATCCATTCCCCCGATACCTTCCTCGCGCAGAATATCCGTGTTGCGGGCATCGCCATGGATGATTTTCACTTTACGTCCCTGGCATTTCTCAGGAAGCAGACGACAGCGCTCCAGATCATCGTCGATGATTGTGAGATCGAGTCTGTCGGAAGCCAGATGAACCAGCCGGACAGCAATTCTCCCTCCCCCCATTATCATGACATTCCGGACTTTGAAATCCTTTTTTCCGCAGATATCCCGAATTTCATTGACATACTCGCGGGTAGTGGTGAAATAGATTATATCGCCTACCCTTATGTCATCGTCACCGCGGGGGATAATCGTCTCATGGCGCCGCTTGATGGCCGAGACATGATATGTATGCTGATTGAAAGTCAGGTCTTTAAGTTTATGTCCTACAAGACGCGCGTTCTCGCTGACACGTACGCCGACAAGAATCAGCTCGCCGTCGTAAAGCTCGAACCAGTTCCTTGCCCAGGGGCGCCTCAACGCCTGGCAGATCTCCTGCGCGGCAAGGTATTCCGGATATATGAGGTGGTCTACTCCGGTGGCGGAAAAGAATTTCCGGTTATCGGGATTCAGATACTCGTAATTGTCGATACGCCCCACGGTCTTTCTCGCGCCGAGATGTTTGGCGATTCCGCAGGCGATGAGATTGGTATTCTCGTAAGGGGTAACGGCAATGAACAGATCGCAGTCCTCCCCCACACCTGCGGCCCGCTGGTCATCAAACGATGTCGGCGATCCTACCACCGTCATCAGATTATAATTGGCGTCCAGGCGGTTCAGCTTAGAGGCATCCTTGTCCAGGACGATGATGTCCTGTTCCTCTCGGGAAAGGAGTTTTGCCAGATGCGAGCCCACTTCTCCGGCTCCGGCGATGACAATCTTCATCGGGCGTGGAGCGTCTGCAGCTGGATTTCTCTTACAGCGTCGGCAATAGCCTCGGCATCTATGCCGCAAAGGTGGCGCAGCTGGGCGACCGTTCCCTGCGCGATAAAGCAGTCGGGTACACCGAGTTTATGAAGAGGGATGTCACCTCTCCCCTTTTCCGTCAGATAGTCGGCCACAGCCGAACCGAGACCGCCGATAACGGTACCGTCCTCGACGGTCACCACCGGCAGTTCTGCGGCGATGATTTCGTCAAGTATCGCCGTGTCGAGCGGCTTCAGGAAAGTCATGTCGTAATGGGCCACGGACACTCCTTCCGCCTCAAGCCGCGCTATCGCTTCGGATACTTCCGAGGCTATAGGACCGGAAGAGATTACGGCGACATCCCGGCCATCGGAAAGTTTCTCCCCCTTTCCGATTTCAAGAAGCCGCAGAGGTGTATGCCAGTCGGTCATGGAGCCTTTTCCGCGGGGATAGCGCACCGCCATCGGCGCGTTATAGCGGGAAGCGGTGAACATCAGGTTCCTGAGAGCCTCCTCATCGCGGGGAGAAGCCACTACCAGACCGGGGACGGCCCTGAGATAGGCGATATCGAAAATACCGTGGTGAGTGACACCATCCTCTCCTACCAGTCCGGCCCGGTCTATGCAGAAAGTGACCGGGAGCCGCTGGATGGCGACATCATGGATAATCTGATCATAGGAACGCTGGAGGAACGATGAATAGATGGCCACAAAGGGATGCAGCCCCTCTTTGGCCAGACCGCCGGCGAAAGTGACGGCATGGCCTTCCGAAATCCCTACGTCGAAGACGCGGTCGGGCATCACCCCCTGGAGGATGGATATCGATGTCCCGGAGGGCATTGCGGCAGTAATTCCGACGATGCGGGAATCTTCCCGGGCGAGTTCCAGCAGGGTTGTGCCGAAGACATCCTGGAATTTCGGAGGAACGGGTTTATCGCACCGGCAGCAATCCTCCTCGCGTTCTCCGGTAGCAGGATCGAATTTCCCGGGAGCGTGCCATACCGCCGGATTCTTCTCCGCCGGTTCGTATCCTTTCCCCTTTACCGTCTTTATATGCAGGATTTTAGGTCCCGTCATATCCTTTATGTCCGAGAGGGTCTTTATAAGAAGTCCCACGTCATGACCGTCGACAGGTCCGAAATATCTTACATTAAGTCCCTCGAAAATATTCTGCTCGCGGGTCAGCAGCGCTTTCAGCGAATTGTTGAAGCGGAGTATTGAACCCTTGCGCTGATCCGAGACAAGGTGCATCTTCTTGAGCAGCTTATAAAGCTTGTAGCGGAGATTGTTGTACCCCCGCGAGGTGGTAATCTGAGCCAGATAACTGTGGAGGGCGCCGACATTGGCGTCAATCGACATATTGTTGTCGTTGAGGATTATCAGCAGATTGTTCGGGGTATTGGCGGCGTTGTTCAGCCCCTCGAAAGCCAGGCCGCCGGAAATCGAGGCGTCGCCGATGACGGCCACGACCTTGCGTTCGGGGCTGTCGGTGTTCATACGGGAAGCGACCGCCATACCGAGAGCGGCAGAAATCGAATTGGAGGCATGACCGGCGGTAAAAGTGTCATATTCGCTTTCGTCCGGATTCGGGAAACCACTGATACCGTTGAACTTACGATTGGTCGGGAAGGCATCTCGCCGTCCGGTGAGTAGTTTATGTCCGTAAGCCTGATGTCCCACATCCCAGACGATACGGTCGTAGGGGGTATTGAATACATAATGGAGGGCCACCGTAAGCTCCACCGCGCCCATCGAGGAGGCGAAATGCCCCGGATTTCCGGAAAGGGAATTTATCAGGAACCGACGCATTTCTCCGCAGACTTCCGGCAGAGATGTCAGCGGAAGCCTGCGCAAATCGGCCGGAGAATCCATTTTTCCCAGCAGAGGATATGTATTATCGGTTGCTTTTTCGCTGGTTGTCATTCTTGATATATTTCTTATAAAGCGGCACGAAGATGCAGACTCCCGAGGCAATCACCGGAAAGAGAGTAACCAGATTGACAGGTGTATCCGTGGCAATCATGCGCGCGATAAGCACGCCGCAGACGCCCGCCCACAGCAATCCGATTATCAGGAATCTCAGAATTACGGACCACTTCATAAACGCAAAGTTACGCAAAATCTCCCAATCAGCCAAAACTAATTTGGGACTGACCGGGAGATATAAGGGGGATATGACGGCTTTCAGGCCATCTTTCTATTTCTTAGGCACGGGAGGGATATCCGCAGGCTTATCTGATGCGGAAGGATTGTCGGCCGCAGGGGCGCCGGAAGCATCCGCGCCGTCAGGGGTAGCGGAGGCTTCGGTGGCCTCTACATCCTCGACGGGATGTTTTTCCGCTTTTGCGGCTGCCTCCGCCTTCTCGGCGGCCTGCTGGGCGGCAAGTATTTCGTCGGTGCGGGAAATCCACTGGCGTTTACCGAAGATTTTCTCCACGTCCTCCGTAAAGATAACCTCGCGGCTGAACAGCACTTCGGCCAGCTTGTTGTGCCCCTGGGCGTGCTGGCGCAGAATCGACTTGGCCCGCTCATACTGCTCGTTGATGATGCGCGAAACCTCCTCGTCAATCTGCTTGGCCCGCTGGTCGCTGTAAGGCTTGCTGAATCCGTAGGCCTGACCCGTGGAATCGTAATAGGATATGTTGGGGAGATTCTCGCTCATTCCGTAGTAGACGACCATCGCGTAAGCCTGCTTGGTAACCCGCTCAAGGTCATTGGCGGCGCCGGTGGAAATCCGCCCGAGGAAAAGTTCCTCGGCGGCCCGTCCTCCGAGAGTGGCACACATTTCGTCGAGAAGCGCCTGGGTGGGGGTAATCTGACGCTCTTCCGGCAGATACCACGCTGCTCCGAGGGCTTTTCCGCGCGGCACAATCGTAACCTTAATCAGCGGATTCGCATACCGGAGATTCCAGGAAACCGTAGCATGACCCGCCTCATGGCAGGCGATGGAACGCTTCTCCTCTTCCGTAGTAATCTTGGAGCGCTTTTCCAGACCTCCGATAATGCGGTCCACGGCGTCTATGAAATCCTGGCGCTGCACAACCTTCTTGTTGTGGCGCGCGGCAATCAGGGCGGCTTCGTTGCAGACGTTGGCGATGTCGGCGCCGGAGAAGCCCGGAGTCTGACGCGCAAGCAGGTCGACATCTACCGAATCGTCGGTCTTTATCCCTTTCAGGTGGACGTTGAAAATCGCCACTCGGTCGTTGAGTTCAGGAAGCTCCACGTAAATCTGACGGTCGAAACGTCCGGCGCGAAGCAGGGCCTTGTCAAGAATGTCGGCGCGATTGGTTGCGGCCAGGATAATCACGCCGCTGTTGGTACCGAAGCCGTCCATCTCGGTAAGAAGCTGGTTGAGAGTGTTCTCCCGCTCGTCATTGGAGCCCATATTGGGGTTCTTGCCGCGGGCGCGTCCCACGGCGTCAATTTCGTCGATAAATACAATACAGGGAGCTTTCTCTTTGGCTTTCTGGAAGAGGTCGCGCACACGGGAAGCACCCACGCCCACGAACATCTCCACGAAATCCGAGCCCGACATGGAGAAGAAAGGCACATTGGCTTCGCCGGCCACGGCTTTCGCCAGCAGGGTCTTTCCGGTTCCGGGAGGACCTACCAGGAGGGCTCCCTTGGGAATCTTGCCTCCCAGGTCGGTATAACGCTGAGGATTCTTGAGGAACTCCACGATTTCCTCGATTTCGGTCTTGGCCTCGGAAAGGCCGGCCACATCGTTGAAAGTGACTTTTACCGGACCGTCCTTGTCGAACATCTTGGCCTTGGACTTGCCGACATTGAACACTCCGCCGGGACCTCCCCCGTCACGGGAATTCATCCTGCGCATGATATAGAACCAAAAGACTATCAGCAGGATAATCGGACCGAAGTTCCAAAGGAAAGAGGTCACGTCGGATCCTTCCTCATAGACTACCGGACCGGTATAGATGCCGGTCTGCTTCCACAGGTCAATCTTGCGGGCAAACTCATCGTTAGACGGGAGTTTGGCACGCACACTCGCCTCGGAGCCGTCCTTGATCTGGCTCTGATGGAACTGGGCGCGGGCGAGTGAATCAGAGAGGATGGCTACGGCCTCCTCATTCTTCTTGTTGACTACAATCTTGGTGATACCCTTGTTGCGGGCATTGACAGAATCGGTGATTATATTCTCCAGATCAGTATAGTTCACATCTTTAGATACCGTGTTATCGTCAAGATAGAACATGGCGAACAGGAACAGCAGGATGATGGCATACATCCAGTACATACTGAACTTTATCTGGGGCTTTTTCTTGGGATTGCCTTGCGGGGTGGGAGAAGCCATGATGAATTGGGGGTTAAAGGTCAGTCGAGGTCGGGAATCCGGGAGATAGGAGCGTCGGCCCAGAGTTCCTCGAGATTATAAAGCTGGCGGGTCTCACGGGTAAAGACATGGACAAGCGTGGCGCCGTAGTCGATCACTATCCACTGGGCATTACGGTATCCGTCATAATTATAAGGCTTTATTCCATAATTTTCCAGAAGATAATCCCTTACGGAATCGGCGATGGCCGCTACCTGCTGGGAAGAATTTCCCTGACAGATGATGAATTCCGAAGTTGGAGCGGTTTCGATTCCGGTGAGGTCCACAACGGCGATGTCACGCCCTTTGCGTTCCTGGATGCCCTCTATCACGAGAGGGCGGAGCTGGTCGATTGTCTTTTCCGAAATGGCTGTATTTGCTTTTGTCATTGATCAGTTAAACGTTTGAGATGCAAAGTTAGCAAAAAACTTGAAACGTTGAGAAAAAGTTTTTTGGGTTCTCTTTACGGTTAGAACAAAAATCAGGCCAAAAAGTAGGATTGAAGCATGAATTTTTGAATAAAAAAGTTAACGGCGACTCCCCGCAGGCCGGACTTCATCGGATGCTCCATGTCCCGGGCCTGGTGAAGACAGGCTCTTATTCATAGTGCATCGTGCGCGCCGGAGAGATACGGGAAACCAGAGAGGCGGGAAGCAGCATCAGGATTCCAGCCAGCAGAATCGCCCCGGCGTTCAGCACAAGAATCTGGGTCCATGTCAGTTCTACCGGAACATAGGTCAGGAAATACGCCTCGGGGTTCAGGCTCATCGGATGCCACATCCACTGGACGAAAATAAGAGCCAGCCCTATGAGATTTCCCAGCAGAAGCCCCAGGCCTACCACCCGTCCCCCCAGGAGCATGAACACGCGTCTTATCTGCCCGTCGGTCGCTCCGATGGATTTCAGTACTCCGATCATCCTGATCCGCTGGAGAATCAGGATGAAGACACAGCTTATCAGAGTAAAACCGCTGATAAGACTCATTATTATAAGTATCACTATCACATTGGCGTCCAGAAGCGCAAGCCAGTTGAAATATATCGCCCCCGAATCGAACACTGTCGTGACTCCGACAGCTCCGGTCAGCTCTCCCGATACATAACGGCGCGACAGCGATTCCTGCAGCGCAAGGGAGGCCGCGGGAATCTCCTGAGCCGCGACGCCGCGGATTTCGATGATGTCTCCCTCGTCCGGTTCCAGTCGTCTGAGACGGCTGAGAAGCGGCTGGGCTACGTAGGCGGTCAGGCGGTCATAATCGCTGAAATGACTTGAATAGATACCGCTGACAGTAAGCCGTCTCAATCTGAGGGTATTGTCGATAAAAAAACAGCCGTCCACCCTGTCGCCGACCCGGATTCCGAGCTTCGAGGCAGTCTCGGCGGAGACAGCTATCTCCGTGGTCTCTCCGGGAAGGTTTCCCTTAAGGAGATTGCCTCGCTCGAAAGCATCGTCATGCCCTTCGCCGTAGGCTTTCAGCACCACTCCGGCAAAGTTGTCAGGCGTCTTGAGTATTACGGGCTGGCTGACGGCGACAGCCACCGCAGCGCCGGGAATCGCCTCCCTGATAGCGTCAGCCATCGGCGCGGAACAGCGGATTACCGGGGAAGAACTGTCGGAATAACTTCCCGCCGGGCGCACGGTAAGCGAAGCCTCGAATCCCATCACCTTATCCCGGATGGCATCCTGGAAACCCAGGACCACCGCCATGGAAATCATCAGCACCGCCACCGCAAGGGCCACGCCCCCCACGGCTATACCTACGGCAGGTGACCTCCGGCGACCGTCGCCGGGATCAAGCCGCAGTCGGCGCGCTATGAACAGTTCAGTTTTCATCGGATGATGGCTGATTCTTGTTTTATCTGCAAAGTTAAGAATTATTTTCCTTTTCAGCCAATTATATTTCCGAATCCTCGGAATCGGTCTGCTGACTAAACATTCCGCCCCGGTTTTTTCGTTATTAAGTAAAACGTTCAACTTTCCGGCCCGGCAAGTTCCCTACAGAGTCCGCGGCCATTAACATTTATGAGACATGAAACTTACAGAATATATCCGTCACATGGTGCAGCCCGGATACATTATGAAAAGTATCGTCCTGGCGTTCATCGCTTTCTGCGCTTCGGCAGCCGCAAGCGCCCAGGATGCAGACACTCTCCGCGTAGTTTCGGAAGATGAACTGATAATGAAATCCACCCCTACGGGCATCCGGGTCGAGACAACGCCGGAAGATGAAATGACCGCTCCGCCGGAAGCGCCGGTGCTGAACGGAAATCCGATGGGGGTAGATACCCTGTTTACGATATCGGGACGTCCGCAGACAATCTACGCCCGTCCCGCCTCCTGGACCTATTCCGACCCCTGGTGGCACGGGATGTGGATCAACACCGCCGTATATGCCGGAGCTTTTATCGGCACACTTTTCGTGCTGGAATGTCTTCCCGAGGACGCGACGGCCTGGAACCGCGCCGAACTCCAGAAAGACCCTTTCTACACCCGCTGGTTCAACAACATCTTCAAGAAAGGACCTGAATGGGACCACGATAAATTCATATTCAATTATGTCCTGCACCCCTACGCCGGAGCCGCCTATTTCATGGCCGCCCGCACCTGCGGATTCAACTTCTGGCAGTCGATGCTTTACAGCGCCTGCATCTCCACCATAGGCTGGGAATTCGGCATCGAGGCCTGTATGGAGCGCCCCTCTTACCAGGACATTTTCATAACTCCCCTGGTGGGAAGCATCATGGGCGAGGGATTCTATCGTCTGAAACGACTTATCGTGGACCGCGACTATTACGTTCTCGGTTCCCGCGCCATAGGCCATATTCTGGCGTTCTTTCTCGACCCGGTAAATGAGGTCGTCGGGCTGCTCAGTCCCGGCACCTGCCGGTCCCTGGGTCCCGGCTGTCTCCAGTCTCAGCCGATGCTGATTCCATCGCCAGGCAATACCGCCTTTCCCGCCGTCGGAATCTCCGTCTCCGCGTCCTTCTGACCTACGCCGCAGATCACTCCTTCAGACGCGAATCCATTATTATGGTTACGGGGCCGTCGTTGAGCAGCGACACCTGCATATCAGCCCCGAAACGGCCGCGGGCCACAGATTTGCCCGTCAGTTCCTCCATCAGACGGCAGAAATCTTCGTAAAGAGGTACTGCCAGTTCATGACCCGCCGCACGTATATAACTCGGCCGGTTCCCCTTCTTGGTACTGGCAGTAAGAGTGAACTGACTGACGGCCAGCACTTCCCCTCCGCAATCCACGACAGAGCGGTTCATAACCCCTTCGTCATCATTGAAAATGCGCAAGCCGGCGGCTTTCTTCGCCAGCCAGAGGGCATCCACGGCGGTATCCCCCTGCTCCACTCCGACCAGTATCATCAGACCTGGACCTATAGATCCGACTGTCTCGCCGGCGATATCCACCCGGGCATGGCTTACGCGCTGTATTACCAGTCTCATAACCTGCCTGCAAGATTTTCGGCAAGCGCTTCGAGCGCCTGGCGGGATTCATCGGTCAGACGGGTACGGACCGTAACTTTCGGTTCCACAATCTCCATATCCTTCATCCGCTGAAGTTCTTCGGTCATCAGCCTTCCGGCAACCGGAGCCCAGCTCCCGTTTTCGACCACGCCGACAACTCTCCCCCGCAGACCCTTGGACTGGAGTCGCGACAGCAGCCCCCGCATTGCGGGCATCATGGCGCCGTCATACGTCGGAGACATGAAGACAAGTCCCTTGTTGGCGAAAGCCTGACTGACAGCTTCCGCAAGGTCGGCCCCCATCATATCGAACACACGGGTCTCCACTCCCTGAGCGGCCAGCATGGTCTCCAGTTCGTATGCCGCGGCGAGAGTGCCTCCGTGCAGCGACGACACAAAAATAACGCATCCGTTGTCCTCCGGTTCCCAGTTGCTCCAGCGGTCGTAGAGAGGGACCGGATTGAATTCCGATAAATGGATTACCGGACCATGAAGAGGACATAGGCGCGCAATATCCAGCGCAGAGACTTTTTTCAGCAGCGCCTGGACCTGTGCCCCGTATTTTCCGCATATATTGGCGTAATAACGCCTGGCCTCCCCCCTCCAGTCGCTGACGAGCGTGGCGCCAGACAATTCTCCGGAAGCCCCCTGTAAGGCAAGAGCCGTTCCGAAGGTGCCGAACGCATCCGCCGAAAAGAGTGTGCTACTCATCGGATCATACATCACCATCACCTCCGGCCAATGCACCATGGGAGCCATCAGGAACGTAAGCTGACGGCATCCTGTGTCAAGGGTGTCATCTTCCCTGACAGCGACAATCCGTTCGGGAGAAATACCGGCCGCAAACTGAGGAAGCATCTGGGCAGCTTTGGCCGTACATACCAGGCGGCACTCAGGAAAATCCTTCATGAAATTTCCGATAGCCGCCGAATGATCAGGTTCGAGATGCTGTACAATCAGGTAATCAGGGCTACGCTTTCCCCTCAGAAACCTGTCAAGGGACTCCCTCCAGGTCTTTTCAACAGACGCATCCACCGTATCCACAACCGTCAGCTTCTCATCATCGATGACATAGGAATTATATGTCATCCCCTCGGCAAGCGGATACTGACGTTCGAAAAACCTGACGGCGTGATCCGCGCAACAGAATCCGGTGATACCCGTATTCTCTCCCACGGAAAAAACTCTCACTTCTATGTTGTTGGTTCCTGAACTTTTCATCGGATATACATTATTAATATAAAGGGAACGTTCCCGATGCAAAATTAGATAATTTTCACGATATAATTCTATCCCGAATCAGGAAAAATATGCCGGTTCGGAATAACGCCTGTCCGCGAGCAGAAAAGCATATTTTAAGAGTTTTTATAACAATCTGAGATTCAATAACCTACAAAAAGCGCCACAAAAAAGTTCATTTTTCATGTCATTTTTTTTGCAAAATCTTTTGTCAGTTCAAAAATAATGCCTACCTTTGCAACGCAAACGGGAAAAACGGCTAACAAAACCGTTCAAAACCCGAAGAGAACCTTAAAAATTTGCGAAAATAGCTCAGTTGGTAGAGCACGACCTTGCCAAGGTCGGGGTCGCGGGTTCGAGTCCCGTTTTTCGCTCAAAGTTCCATTTCTTGGTTCTTTAGTACATTTACTTTTTGAATTAAGTCTTCTGCCTACCCCACAAGGCAATTCCGATGAGATTCTATTTCTGCGAAAATAGCTCAGTTGGTAGAGCACGACCTTGCCAAGGTCGGGGTCGCGGGTTCGAGTCCCGTTTTTCGCTCAAATATCCCTCTTTACAGGATCCCGGGATTCAAGACAGCTTTTCAATTCTTCCTCTCTTTTGTCAGAGACCTGAAAACAGGAAAGCGGATGACCGACAGGCAAAGACTTATTATTGTCCGGATGGCGGAATTGGTAGACGCGCTACTTTGAGGGGGTAGTGATCATTGGATCGTGTGAGTTCGAGTCTCATTTCGGACACTTTTGAAGAAAAATCCCAAGTGATTGTAATACAATCACTTGGGATTTTTCTTTTATATTTCCATCAACCGTATGTCAACCCAAATCTGTTCTATGAATTTTGTCAACGGCGTTGACAAAATTCATAGATTTTTAATTCCGGGAGGCGACTTTTTCGGATGATGTTTACCGCCATGATACGGCAAAAAGTATCATGGCGGTAAAGGTATCAGAGGGGGAACGGTACGGGACTGACGTAGAGGCGGAAATTCCGGATGGCACCGGGTGCGTCCGACTCCATTCGCGGAAGATACTGCAATCCGGAGATATTCCGCTCTCCGCCGAGATCTATGACTATCGCATGAGGGAAAGGAACTCCCGCGACAGTGGTCCATGAGGTTGATTCCTGGAGGTCGAAGACCTTGTCGGCCGAGCGGTTTCCGTCGGCGACATCCTCGCTGTCGGCATACACTGCCGTCCAGGGCTCGCGGGAAAGGCGCTCTCCGTTTTCGTCAAGGAGATACAACTCGGCTATGGCGGCGACATCCTTGCCGTCAATGGCGTCAAGAGCCTCAATACAGACGTAGCGCCCGCGCACGGGGGCGTCGAGCCGTACTTCCTGCCATCCGTTACCGGGCCGGAAAGTTCCGGCAAGCACAGGGGTGAAAGAGGCGAGATTCAGGGTATCACCCTCTCCCCGGTGAAGTTGCGGACTTGCAAGCGACAGGCGGTCGAGAACCGGCTCTTTGAATCCCTGGCTACGGGCCTGGCGCGGACCTACGATGTCGAACACCAGGATTTCATTCTCCCCTTTCTTCAGCCAGCACCCCGGCATATAGAGAGTCTGCTGCGGACCGATTTCCCATATACGCCCCAGGGGATGGCCGTTGACATAGACAAGTCCCTTGCCCCAGGTGCTGAAATCGAGGAATGTATCGGAGGGACGGCTGACATGGAACCGGGCGCGGTAGACTCCGCGCGGAAGCCGTCCGTCGGTCATCTCCGCCTCGGCGACGGGCCGGAAATTCATGGCGGTATAAGTCGGGAGTTCATCCTCGATGTTGAATACCTCCCAGTTCCTGAGGTCGCATACGAATTTATGTCTGTCGCGGTCCTCGGTGACGGTGACATTGTCCGTGATTCCCTTGAAATCCTTGATGGCGCGTCCGAAATTGATACGCCCCATAGCCTCAACCAGAATATCCAGGCGCGCTCCTTTAGCTACCGGGGGCAGACGAAGTTCTTTCTCGCCGTTACGCCGGTCGAGGCTGCCGATATATTTTCCGTCGACAAACACCTGTGCGAAATCGTGTGGGTCACTGACCGTCAGCATCGATGCGGAGGTGAGTTCGGGAAGATACGTGCGGTAGAGGATGGAGCCGAAGCCCTGATCATATTCCTCCATGGTGCGGATAGCGGCATCTTTTTTACTTTCGGGAAGATTTTCCCACAGAGGGGCCACCTCGGTAAATTCAAACGCGGGTACCGACACCGGTTTCACCAGCGGAGGGAGCGGGGGCAGCTTCCGACCTCCGGCATATTTCTCCATAGTCTTCCGGAGTTCCCGGAATTTCGGTGTGGGCTGTCCTGACTCGCTTATGGGGGCGTCATAATCGTAGGAAGTCACGTCGGGGGCGAATCCCGGCGAATTTGCCCCGGCCCAGTGTCCCCAGTTTGTACCCCCGTGAGTCATATAGAGACTGAACGAAATTCCCTTGGAGAGCATCTCGTCGATACCGGCAATCATGTCGGCCGCAGGACGTGTCTCATGGTTGGCGCCCCACTTGTCGAACCATCCGCTCCAGAACTCGGAACACATCAGCGGGGAATCGGGACGCTGCTCTTTCAGCGGTGCGAACTGTTGGTCGATATTGGCTCCGGTGCCGAAATTAAGGGTCCATACAAGGTCATCCAGGCCGTTATCAAGAAAATTGGAAGACCAGTCACACTGGAACATCGTCACTTTGTCGCCGAAATTTTTCCGCAGCATATCGCGGATGGCCGAGATATACGGCTTGTCTGTGCCGTATGAACCGTATTCATTCTCGACCTGGACCATTATGATCGGTCCCCCGTCGGCGATGGTCAGGTCTCCGACCCGGGAAGCGACAGCCTGCTGAAACTTGTCGACCCTCTCCATGAAGAAAGGATCCTGCTGGCGCAGGCGGATATCCTTTTTCCGGAGGAGCCACCAGGGGAGACCGCCCATCTCCCATTCGGCACATACGTAGGGACCCGGACGCAGAATTACCTTCATATCGTTCTCCTGACAGAGCTTTACGAACTCCCGGAGATCATTCTGTCCGCTGAAATCGAACTGGTCCTGGCGGGGTTCATGGGCGTTCCAGAATGTATAAAGACAGATTGTATTCATCCCCAGGGCCTTGCACATCTTGATGCGCTGGTCCCAGTAAGGACGGGGTATGCGGGGATAATGAAGTTCGGCGGCTTTTACTACGAACGGCTCGCCGTCGAGGAGGAAAGTTCCCAGGCCGGCTTCGAAACTCCGGTCCGCGACAGGCTCCGCAGCCGGGGTGCCGTAACAGGAACAGGTCATTAATGCCGTAAGCATCAGCGGCCTGAGAATAGTTTTCAGTATCATGGACAATATGCTTTACATGGTCTTTCACAAAGTTACCACTAAAAGCCGGATACTGCAAATAAATCAGTTCGTTTTTCAGGGAGTCCCGTCCCCGGCGTCAGCGGCAGATTCCGGTGAAGGAACCTTGTTTTTCCGGGAGGGCACCGCCAGGACATATTCTTTATAATACGCCAGCAGCAGGGTCGTCATCGGGAGGGCTACTATCATACCGATAATCCCCAGCAGGGACCCCCAGACCGACAATGCCAGGAGAATTATCGCCGGATTCAGACCCAGGGCCTGCTTCATTATTTTCGGAGTGAGAACATAATCACATATACTCTGGGTAACGACATACACAAGGATGCATCGGCCGAATTCCGACCAGAATCCCACATGGCCGGTCATCGAATCCATATAACACAGAATCATAACCGGTATCAGGGTGATATACTGGAAATAGGGAATCATATACAGAATTCCCACGGTCAGGCCGAGTATAATTCCCAGCGGGAGGCCGACCAGGGAGAAACCTATGCAGTAGAACACAGCGGCACACATGGCTATCACTGCCTGGCCGCGGAAATAGCGACTCATCGTGTCCTTGATGTCATCTCCGAGGCGATACATCACCAGACGGTAACGGGGGGGAACCAGCAGGCGGAACCCCCGCATCAGATAGCTGTAATCCAGCATTATGAAAATGACATAGATAAACGTCAGGAACCATTCGAGAGTATGGAGTACATAGTCCAGCATTGTGGACAGGAAAGAGGAACTCTTGGTCAGCAGTTCCTGGAAACGTGTTCCCGAAATAAACTGGGCGAGATTGTCGGAGGTAATCAGTTTCCGGAAATAATCCTGGAGATCAGCGGGCAGGAACGGAGATTTCACATCCCTGGAGGAGGCAATCATCTTGTCGAGCTGGCCGATTTCATTGATGGCCATAGGGATAAAGAAATATCCCAGCAAAGTCAGCACCCCGGCGACCTCAAGGAGAGTCAGCAGAACGGCAATCCATCTGTAACGCAGATGGAATTTGTTGAGCTGGAATCCCACCACCGGCTCGAGGATATAGGCGATAAGACACGCCACGCAGAAAGGGAGCAGCACATCGCGCAGATAATCCACCAGCCAGATTAGAGCGGCCAGTACAATTATTGTGGCAAGGATCCTCACCACCCGGTCGAAGGTAAATGGACGCCGTTGTGACATAATGCGAGAAAATAGTTAAATATCATCAGTTACCGTTATATATTATTAAGTCTCCGCAAAGCCAAAAAGTTCTCGCGCGGGAAAAAAATCAATGACGGCATATCAATCCGGCCTGTAAATCTGTTTATATCTATATAGGAGGGGACGCGGTCCCCTTCTCCGGACCGTCGCCCGCGGGCGGTCGGCCGCTTCTTTACGTTTCAACAAGTCCCTCATCCCTTATGAACGACAATTCTTTCTGGAACAGACTCCGGCGCCTCGCCGAAAACTATTTTGTCCTGACTCCCTATCTCGTATCGCAGGAAGACGCCGAAGCCTCCATCCGCGAGGGAGTCAGCTTCCGGGGTACGAATCTCATAATCCTGATGCTGGCCATACTGATAGCGTCTCTCGGCCTGAACACGAATTCCACCGCCGTCATCATCGGCGCCATGCTTATTTCCCCCCTTATGGGGCCGATTATCGGTATCGGACTGGGAATCGGAGTGACGGACTTCAACCTGGTAAAAAGATCGGTGCGCAACCTTGTCATTGCCGCCCTGTTCTCGGTATTGGCCTCCACGCTGTACTTTCTTATCTCGCCGGTAGCCGAAGGACACAGCGAACTGCTGGCCCGCACCTCCCCTACTATCTACGATGTCCTCATCGGACTGATCGGAGGAGGCGCCGGAATCGTCGGTATCTGCTCGAAAAGCAAAGGTAATGTAATCCCGGGCGTTGCAATCGCCACAGCCCTTATGCCCCCTCTCTGCACCGCCGGCTACGGACTCGCCACCCTCCAGATGCATTATTTTCTGGGGGCCACCTACCTGTTCCTGATAAATTCAATTTTCATCTGTCTCGCAACATTCATCGGCGTAAAGATGTTCCACTTCAAAGCCGTCACGGTGGTCAATCCCGAACGTGCCCGCAAAATCCGGCGACTGGTCTATTCGCTGGCGATTCTCACCCTTCTCCCGAGCGTATATCTGACGTACAATATGCTGCGCCAGAGCCGCTTCGATCTGAACGTCTCCAGCTTCATCAATGCCGAATGCCAATGGCCCGACACCCATGTGCTTAGCTCCTCGGAACAATGGAACAACGGTCGCGACAAACAGATCAATCTTACGCTTATCGGACGTGTCCTGCCTCAGGATTCGCTGATCCTGGCTCTGTCCTCCCGTCTGCATTTCTACAATCTCCAGGGGACTACCATCAAGATTTTCCAGGGAGGCTCTCAGGTAAGTCCCGATGAACTCGGCCCGGGTTCGGTCCGCGACATCTATCAGGTATCACAGGCAGCTCTGTCGGCCAAGCAGGCCACTATCGATTCCCTCCGACATGAAATTGCCATAGACCGGGCCACCAACTCCGCGGCGGCGGAAATCCTTCCGGAGCTTAAGATCGTATTCCCTTCAATCCGGGAAATAGCCATCAGCCGCACTGTGTTCGCCGACCCTCAGGACAGCACTCTCGACACGGTCCAGGTGGCGCTGGTCAATTCCGCGGGAGGGATGTCACGCGCCACCTCCTCAGAACTCCAGCGTTATCTCCAGGCACGCCTGAAGTCACCCGATATCCGTATCGTGGAAGTGAATCTGTCTACCGCCCTCCCCGCGCCTAAAAAACAACAGCTCCCGGCCGGAGCCAGGAGCAGTCGGTGAAATTATTCGGCTTTCGCGGAGCCGGCTTTGACGGCTCTTCTCTTCCGGGGCATGGAATCCGTTTCGGGCATCGCGCCTCCGGAGGATGCCTCTTCCCGCTCTGTCAGGGGGGTAAACCACGCCGGCATATCGATAACCAGGCGATAGAGATTACATCCGATATAATTTCCCGCGACCGTAGGCAGATAAGCTGCCAGCAGATTCCAGCCATGCAGCGCGAGGAAGTCGCGGCCGCAGGAAGCGTAATAATACGAATCGGCGATGCAGTGAGGGAATCCGCAGATGATAAAGGCGGGAACGCCGAACAACAGCGGGAGCCAATTCTTCTTCATCCCCGCGCCGCGGACGGCTGCCGTCATTATAAAACCGCAGGGGATGGAAAGAAGTCCGCACATCAGGGGGCCCTTTCCGAGACGCATCAAAATGATATTCTGAGAGGCTTCCCGGATTTCAGGAGTGACCGTAAGCGCCGACAGAAGAAAACATCCGCCGAGATTCATCAACAGCATCAGACCGAGAAGGGAGAGGTCTGTCCCCCGCCGGCTCCAGACGTGCTGGGCCTGCCCCGTGAACAGGGGAAGTTTCATCATTACCACTACAATCAGTCCGAAAGCGAACATAACGGCCCCGGTGACACCTCCGACTTTCAGATATACCGTCGCGGCTATGCCGATTGCCCCTCCGGCCATCAGGGCACCGCTCAAAAATTTTACTGCACTCCTTTGATTCATATTCTCATTTCATTGCGAAGCCCGCGGGCGTCCGTATTTTCCCGCAAAGTTAGCGATTTTATCGCGCCTGTACAAAAAAATTCCGCAGGACAGCAGCCCGCGGAACATTATTGTCGCAATATTAAAAAATTCCCCTTTGATACAATCCCCAACTGAAACTGCCCCCAATCAGGGCAGCCGATAAAGGTTTCTCTTCATTGATCTATCTCTTATATACTCTATCACACTGCAAAATTACTCAATTTTCTTCATTCCACGATGGTTTTTGAGGACTTTTTTTGCCTTTGTAGGGTATCTGTGACGCCTTTTTCAATATTTTTAGTAAATTTGCATTGTCAAACCTTAAAATCCATGAAAAAAGTTGCCGTTACAGCCACAAAATACCTGCTTGGCATCCTCTCTCTGACCTCTGTTTTCACCTTGCGCGCCGAGCGTCCGGACCATCTCTGGCTGGGAGCCGACATCAGCGGGACCACCTTCGACGAGGCCCGGGGGATCTTCACAGCCGATACGGCGGGGAATCTTACCGAGAATACCCGCCTTATGAAACAGTACGGGATGGATGCCGTGAGGCTGCGCGTATGGGTTGACCCGCGGGGCGGATGGAGCGCAAAAGAGGATGTCCTGGAAATGGCCCGTCGCGCCAGGAAACTCGGGATGGAAATAATGATTGATTTCCATTACTCCGACTGGTGGGCCGATCCCGAGAAGCAGAATATTCCAGCCGCATGGAAAAATCTCAGTCTGGAGGAGATGAAGAAAGCACTCGCCGACCATACGGAGGAGACTCTGCGGCTGCTGAAAAACGACGGTATAGACGTGCGCTGGGTGCAGGTCGGCAACGAGACCCGAAACGGCTTTCTTTGGCCGATGGGGCGCATCGATGTCGGAAACATGGAGAATATCGCCGCCTACGCGGCCCTGACGACAGCGGGGTATGACGCCGTCAAGCGTGTATATCCCGATGCGCAGGTCATCGTGCATCTCGACAACGGATTCGACAGCGCATCGTTCAACACCATATTCGACGGCCTCAAAGAGTATGGAGGCAAATGGGACACCATCGGTATGAGCGTATATCCTTACTGGGCGATGCTGTATAACCACGAGCCGGACGCAGCCTCGACCATACGCGATGCAATAGCCAACATCCGGCAGCTGCACAGTAAATACGGCTGCGAGGTAATGATTGTGGAAGTCGGCGTCGACTCCACCACTCCCGCAGAGGGTCTCGACATCATGAATTCCCTGTTCGACGCGGTAATCAACGATGCCGACGGAGCCTGCACGGGAGTATTCTATTGGGCTCCGGAAGCGTTCGTCACCATCGACAGCGAAGGAAATCCCCGCGGTTACCGTCTCGGAGCCTTCACCATTGAGCCTTCTGATCCAAGTAACCATAACGCGAAACCATATCCTCCTTATGTAAAGGAAGCACCTCGCCCGACAGTCATCATGGATTCCTATACCCGCGCTGCCCGGATGATGCGCTGACCCGCAGCGTACCATCCGCGGAAAGGGATAAACATTGAATCCCCGTCATTGTTAATATGTGTAGTGACATTACAATTATTGACAATGGCTGATACCTCCGATACTTCCGCATCCAATGCCGCGCAGACCTCCGGCACACTGCCGCAGGGAAATTCCCTATTGGCCGAAAAGCTGATCCACTCCCGGAACTATTACTGGTTTCTGGTGGTGTATCTTGTACTGCTCAGTGCGCTGGGGTCGTTTGTCAACGATATGTATAGTCCTGCCCTGCCGGCTATGTGCAGGTTCTTCGGATGCAGTGTGCCGCTGGCCCAGATGGGTCTTACCATGGGCATGATCGGTCTGGCGCTCGGCCAGCTTGTCCTGGGACCTGTCAGCGATCGCTTCGGACGCAAACCCGTATTGATTTACTCCGTAGCGCTTTTCATAGTTGCCGCTGTCGTCAGCACTTTCTCGCCGAATATCCATGTCTTCAACATCTGCCGCCTGTTCCAGGGGCTCGGAGCCTCGGGAGGATATTTCCTCGCACGCACGATTCCGGCCGACGTGTATGCCGGGCGCGGACTGGCCAGGCTCATGGCTCTGGTCGGAGCCATCAACGGCATCGCGCCCGCCTCAGCTCCGGTCATAGGTGGTGTGACCGCCGACGCTTTCGGATGGAAGGGAGTGTTCGTGGTTCTGGCCGCTTTCGCCGGAATTATCCTGGTGCTTGCCTGGATAATGAAAGAATCCCTTTCCGTGAGTGCCCGCACCCGGGGCTCGTTTCTACAGTCGTTCACCGGCTATCGGCTCCTGCTGCGCAACAAGCCCTTCATCATCCATACCTGCCTCAAGGGGATCGCGCTCGGACTGTTGTTCGCCTATATTTCCGCCTCTCCCTTTATTCTCCAGACGCATTACGGCCTTTCACAGACCGGCTACGGACTGGTCATCGGCTTCAACGCCCTGTTTATGGCCGTAGGCTCAATGCTGGCGCTGAAATTCAAGCTGTTAAAAAACGCGGCGGTAGCCGGCGCCTTTATCGCGGCCGCAGGAGTCTGCGGGCAGGCCATAGCCCTTTATACCGTTCATAGTATCTGGGTCTTCGAACTGTTCATGCTTGTGATTCTATTTGCCCTCGGGCTGATATTCACCGCCTCGAACACCCTGGCGATGAACGAAGGCAGGCACCATGCCGGGGAAGCAGCCGCTCTTGTCGGCATCTCCGGCTACATTGTCGGAGCGATAGTGTCCCCGCTGGTAGGAACGGGGAACATACTCCACTCCACCGCCATCGTGTTCATAGTCCTGTCGGCCGTCGTGGTTATCTTCGCCATTGCCTCGCGTCTGCTTCCTCCCGACCTGAACAAATGACGGCGCGGGCCACAGACTTTGGTTTCTTCAGAAATTTTGCGTAATTTTGTCCGCTGATCAACTAACGGACAAGATAAACCGCAAATGTTAAGCAACAGGGTAAAACGCAATATCTGGCTGACGTTCGCCATCCTGTCGGCGGCGTGTGTCGCCGACCGCACGATACGGCTGATTGACGGGACCGCCGACTGGTGGAATCTCGCATCCACCGTCATAATAACGGCCTTCTGCATCAAATTCTATATCTGCTATCGGAATCAGGTCAGGAACGAGGATAATAACAGAAAACAAAGGGAAATATGATAACTCAGACTGAATTCTCTCTGCGCCCCTTTCCACGCGGGATTCATCTTGTCACCGGGGCAGTACTTGAAAAACTCCCCTCCCTCCCGTCGAAGGGATTGTTGCATCTGCTTATAAAGCATACGTCGGCGGCTCTGGCGCTGAACGAAAATGCCGATCCCGATGTGCGCCGCGACCTCAATGCCATCTTCGACCGACTTGTTCCTGAAAACGCACCTTTTTATCTCCACACCGACGAAGGTCCGGACGATATGCCGTCCCATGCCAAATCCGTCATAGTCGGTTCCTCCCTTACCCTCCCCGTTACCGGCGGCCGGCTGAACCTCGGGACCTGGCAGGGAATCTACCTGTGTGAGTTCCGCGATTACGGAGGTCCCCGCAGAATCGTCGCTACCGTCATCAGAGACTGACGCATCCTTCCCGACGGACGTCCTGGAAATCGCCCCCTCGGATGAACCATCCCGACACCGTTCTCGCCAACCGGACGAAAAAGAAAGCGATGCGCCAAAATAGTGAATTTTGACACATCGCCTTGCGGAAGGGACGAGATTCGAACTCGTGGTAGGATTACTCCTACGTCAGTTTAGCAAACTGGTGGTTTCAGCCACTCACCCACCCTTCCAGGAGAAAAGATGTATGGTCGAACAGACCGCGAAAATCCTTTCGCGCCAACCGGCTTTCCGGTTTTGCAGTGCAAAGGTAAGCAATTGCTTTGGATTATACAAATATTCGGCGATGTTTTTTCATATCGTTTTTTCCCCACATGATTTTTGCCTTATTTTTACAGGAAATTACGGGGACCTCTCGGTTTTTCCGGCGCGTTCCCGGGCAATATTAACTCCGACACGCCGACGCGCAAGAGAAAAGCATCCGCAGCCATAACAGACAAAAAATATGTTATAAAACACATTTTCCTCCCATCGCCGACCCCGGTTTTGATAAATTAACAAATAAGGAAATTTCGCGGTCAGAAACCTCAGAAAGCCGTTTTTCTCACCCACCGAGAGGCTAAAGAGGTGACTGCTAATGAACTAAATTTGGCCATCAGCGGTTTTATTCGTAACTTTGCACCCGAAAGAGTAAATAAGCGGACGCCACAGAGGTGGCATCCATGCCGAAAATCGGCAAGGGACCGACAGATGCCTGCTGTGCCTGAGACATATCGTAAGACATCTTTTTACCTGCTCACTCCATCGGTTCCTTAATTATGAACCTCAACTCAATCAAATGAAGAAGACAATGATTCTCATTGCCGCCTTCACTGTCCTGATTACCTCGCTTTCCGCCGCCGTCGACGACCGTCGGGTGGCAGCTTTCGGCCAGGAGGCCCCCGCCGTGGTTGTAGAACGGCAGGGTACCGTACAGGCCCTGGAAGCTCTGCGCGGTAAATGGGTTGTGCTGTCTTTCTGGTCCTCCACCGACCCCGTGTCGCGTATGACCCAGAACCGCATCGCTTCGATTGTGAAATCGCGCCCTGCGGCGACAGCCGGTGAAAAGAGCAATGATGCTGAAATTGAATTTCGCACCCCCGCCGGGACATACCAGCTTGATGCCCGGACAGAAGTCGAAGTATTGTCGGTCAATTTCGACCGTTCCGAACCGTTGATGAACGAAATCGTAAAGCTCGACAATCTTCTTGAAAGCTCCCAGTCAAGAGTGTCATCCCCCCGGGATATACATCACCTCTGTGACGCTTTCAGAATGGACAACGGCCTGAGGGCCTTCATCATCAATCCCGAGGGAGAGATAGTGATGGCCGACCCTGATGAAGACGCCCTGCGTCTCCTGCTCGCCAGCCGCTGAGTCCGTCATCCCCATGATAATCCGACCACAGATTAAACTGCCGTCCGGCATTTCCGGAACGGCATTTTTTGTTATATAACCCTGGCTGAGAGCCTCTTTATAAGCGAGTCTCTCCTGACGGCAATAATTATTTTATAACAGGATACTAAACTTCGGGGAAAGAAATCAGGTTATATTGGAAACGAGGGTATATTCTACAATGGTTTCAACTGATCCCACATCCGGAACTCCGTATCTCAGAAAGCTTGGAAACTTTCTGAAGGCAATCGTATGTCCGCCGGCAAAAGCCACCGATGCCGGCGGCTACGGAGAAACCATCGCCGAGCGCTATCCCTCCATGTCACGTCAGGCGATAAAACATATCTCCCGCCAGCATCCCGGAATCCTTACGCTGATATTCATCTCGATTCTCACCGGGTTTGTCACCGGCATCGCCGCCCATCTTCTGAAGACGGGAATCGGTTCACTGTCCTCTCTCCTTACCGCCGCCTTTAATCCCGCAAAAGGGAATGTATGGCTTATCCTGCTTCCGCTGGCCGGGATAGTACTGACCGGGATTTTCCAGCGCTACGTCATCCACCGTGCCATATATAACGGCGAAGACCGCCTCTGCGACGATTTCCTGCGCAACCGATGCTATCTGCCGGTAAGTCTGACCTATACCCCGCTGCTGGCCTCCACCGTCACTCTCGGATTCGGAGGCTCAGCCGGATCGGAGGGACCGATAGCTTACAGCGGCGCCGCTCTGGGAAGCAATATAGCCGCCTGGTTCCGCCTCCCTCCGCGCCATGTCAGAACCCTTATGGCCATCGGAGCCGGGGCCGGCATAGCAGGTATCTTCAAGGCCCCCGTCGGAGGAGTGCTGTTCACTATCGAGCTTCACAAACTGACGATGTCCTCCCTGTCGGTGGTAGGTCTTTTCGCAGCGTGCGTCACATCGGCTCTGACAGCCTTCCTTATGTCGGGCGACACCTTCGACGTCCCCTTCCCATCCCCCGTAACCATAGACCTCACTCTTGTCCCGATTCTGATTCTGCTCGGCGTCTTCTGCGGTCTCTATTCAGTATATTATTCCGCGGTAATGCAGAAAATCAAGAAACTCTGCTACACCGTGCGCAATCCCTGGCTGCGCAATATCGGCGCGGGGCTGACCGTAGGGTTCCTGGTCTTCCTCTTTCCTCCGCTCTACGGCGAAGGATACGGCATCGTCGGAGAACTCCTTTCCGGAAACTGGGCCCATATTGCCGCCGGCTCATGTTTCACAGACGGCTACTTATCCCTTGAGGAAGGCGCCGGGGTTCTCCCCCTTCTGCTTATTCCCCTGGGAATCATACTGACGAAAGCGTTCGCCACCTCAGCCACCAACAGCGGAGGCGGAGTGGCGGGAGATTTCGCTCCTACGCTTATGGCGGGGAGCGTGGCCGGTTTTCTGTTCGCCGCCACGCTCAACCATCTTTGCGGCACGGATATTCCGGTGGCCGACTGCGTGTTCTTCGGAATGGCCGGAGTCATGGCCGGAGCAATCAGAGCGCCCCTGATGTCAATCTTCATTGTAACGGAAATGGCGACATCCGGCTACGGGCTGTTGCTTCCCGTAACGGTTGTCGCCATTACATCATATACCGCGGTATGCAGTGTCAGTTATCTTACCAGAATCTTGCGGGTGCGTTCGCCGCGGACTTCAAGATAGATTCCGGGCTCTGAGATATCGCAGACTCTGCGGCCGGTCAAATCGTAATATACTGCCGGTGCGTCAATGTCAGCGTCTGTTTCCGGGGAATCCACGCCGAGGACGGGATTATCCTGGTCAGGCCGGGTGATTTTCATAAAGATATCGGCATCTCCCACCACGTAGCCATCGGTTATATTATCCTCCGACGCAATATATTTTACAGGGATCCGGGAATACATACGGACCTTCTTGGCCACAATCACCGGTCGCTCAGACGCAGGCGCATACCCGAGAGAGAAGCGACCTGCCACTTCAGAGACGGTTCCCGCTTCACCGGATTCATCATCGGGATAATCGGCCGCCACCCGGCTGCTTTTTCCCTCGGAAATTCCATCGGTCGTGTCAAGAATCCCCGTCATTCCCCCAGTGTTACCGCTATGATCCCACCATACACGGAAAGCTACGGGACGCCATGAAGTCTCGTTGTCAATTTCAAGGGACTCCGCAACCGGATTCCATCCGATTCCGGCGAGATACTCATGGGTGTTTCCCTGCTGGGTATGCTTTATATAGTAGTTGTTGATTCGTACCTCCGGAAGGGACAGCACGGGAATACGTCGATGTCCGTAGGTGTTCCCGTTCTGATAACGGATGACGAGAACAAGTTGGTCGTCGGAGGTAACACCGCTCACCATCGGCAGCAGCAGAGCGCCCTGGAATGCATTTTCCGTGGGAGTGAGGGCTACTTCTCCGTCTATGTCCTTTCCCCGGGGCTCTGCTGCGTCAGGATATACGGAACGCAGATATGCGCCTGACGGATTACGCTCGGCTTTGCCGATAAGTGTGCCTTCGTTGCTACCCGACGGGATATGAAGGACTTCATAACTCTTGATATTGATGTTGTTACGGGCCTCGAAAAAGATTGCGCGCCGGTTTTCGGGAAGCAGCATCCCGCAATTGCTGTCGGCCTTTATATCTTCCAGCGAATAAGGCTCGTAACCGGCAGTCAGCTCTCTGACCGGCACATTGACATCCACGATATTCGAGACGGCGGTCCGGTTCGCGGCGCGGGTATCGGTCAGAGAAATCTCAGATTCGTAGGCAATCTGATAACGGTACAGGGGAGCCTGCTGATTGTCTGCTACCACGGCGCTGAAGACATCGATGAAGCGGGCCAGTATCCCGTTGTTTTCGGGCATGGCAGACACAGGCTCCATAAGCTGCTCCTCGGCGTTGGCTTTCCGGAGGGTACGGAACTGGCTTGTCAGCCCTCCCGTGTAGGCGCGGCTGTCAGGGTAGCTTATCTTATAGTCGAAGACATTGTAGCCGTCCGTAAGACTAACACCTGTAATGTCCAGATATGCCACTTCCTCATAATTCCCGGTGTCGTTTCCGGTATAACGGCGCAGGGTAAACCGGGTGCCGCTTTCTCCTCCGGCGGGAGCCTTGATATGTCCGTGCTTGATATAATCCTCTGAGGAAGTATTGTTCAGCAGGTCAATCGTGTTGGAATAATCGTTCTCCTCGCGGGATACCTGAAACCGGGATGCGGCCACGCCGTTGATATTGATTTTGATTGTCTCGAACCGGGAATAACCGGGAATCAGTTCCTGAACCTTGTTGGATTCCACGAAAGAGAATTCCGACCCTTCGCGGCGCCCGCGGACGATATATTCCACATTATAGGAATCGGTAAGCTGGGACTCATAGACATAAATCCGCACGACCTCGGAGTTCTCGCGGACCATCGCGCCAGTATTCTCCTCCAGTTCGGTGTCCTCCTGACGCATCTCAAGCTGGGACGCGGGAATAGGTTCCTGCTCCACAATGCCGTTTTTCACACGGTAGATAAAGAATCGTTCGGGAACCTTCGAGTCAGTGATGACTTTATATTCCGAGCGCCATTCCACGGGGACCTTAACCGTATGGTTGGTGACATCCACTTCGGGACTGCCGATAGACGCCTTTATCTTGTTGAAGAAAAAGAACGGCCGACGAGCCTCGGATTCCTGCCCCATATAGGAGGAAGGATAATAGGTGTAATGTTGCCAGCTGTTGGCAGGACTGTTCTGGCGGGAATCACCGAGAAAGCGGTAGTCCGGGAGGAAAAACATCAGGTTAATCGGAAAATGCTCGTAATCGGCAGGGTTCTCGCGGAACTGGTCCAGTCCGATATGATGAGCCTGCCGGATTACAGATGAACAGTTATGATCGACATGAAACTGCTTCTCGGCGTTCATCTCAGCATAGATATTATAAATGGGCGCTTCATTCGACGGACTGAACTCCTCGTACATATGATAGAAAGGGCGTGTGCCGAGTGATTGGATATCCGACACCGTGCCATCGGGATTGATGGTGAATGTAGCGCGGTTACGTCCCTTGGTCACAATAAAGAACTTGTTCAGGCGGGATTCCACATTAAACAGATAGCCCGGGTTCCCCGCATGATCCACTGACGCACTGACATAAATCTGTTTCGGGATAACCGATACAGCGGCCACGCAGTCTTTAATGATTTCCTCCCCCGCGGGCTTCTCGAAACTGTCTTTAAGCTCCACAAGCAAAGCCGTAGCTCCGTTAAGAGGTTTTTCCACAACCGTGCGCGTCATATTGTATGGAGGCAACGGGCAAGGTACGTAAGGTACATCAGCCCAGTCCTTCCTGAAGCGGCCATAACGGTCGGGCTCATTGAGAGCATCGTCGACAGCATTGTCGGCCACCATCTTGTCGTAGGCCCGGTCATGGACGAAACCCGGTATTTCCGGATTGGTATAGACATATTCCAGCAGAGCGACCATGTGTTCCACTTCCGTGGCGCGGTCGAGAAGGTTTGCCCGGTGGGTCACCCCGCGGGCATCGGTCCAGTCAAAGTTGAATTGCCTGTAATATCCTTCGGTCACTGCGACCTGACCGGAAGGATACTCCGTCATCCCTATACGGGAAACAGAGTCGGCCGCACCGGCCTCGGAAGTGCCGGCGACAAGCAATAGAAAGGCTGGCAGCCCGCGGAGGGCGCACACCATGTAATGGCGTAAATCAGTCTTTGTCATAATTAATATAGAAGAATAAATATCCAGGTTACTTGCATACCGACATCACCGGGAAATTAAGATAGGGTATAATTTCGGATTGATTCGTGTCCTCGTGCGGGGACACCGCCGGAAAGAGGTATGCAAGCGGATAGGGGGTGAATTGAATTTCAGTCAGTTAAAGATAGTTTATTTTAAAGGTTAGTTGTAGAAAGATCAATACCTTGGTTTTGGGATGCAAAGTTACGTAAAAAACCGGGGTTCGACAGCCTCCCGCGAAGTTAAAATTCGCTAATTAACAAAAATGAAAGACGGCGTGTCATCACGACACACCGTCTTTCTGTGCATTCAATAAATGAAACACACGATTTTCATATTTCATCTAACTTAAATCTATGCGTGTTTCTGATGTATGCGCCTGTCAGTCCTTGCGGCCCGAAGACTCGATGAGATTGGCGACGCGCTTGTTGTAAAGCTGTTCGCCGTTGAGGTCTTCGAGAGTCAGGTGCATACGGTAGCGCCAGTAATGCGGGTTATGGGCCGGTTCATTGATCTGCTCCTTGTAGGGGTTCTCCCGGCGCAGCTTGCCGTCGATTGACAGCCAGTCCTGCAGAGGCAGGATGCAGAGCATGGCGGGGGATTTCAGATGCTGGTCCACAATCTTTTCGCATATCCAGGGTTCGGCAAATATCGGAGCCGGTCCCCCTTCATGAAGCATATTGTTGTAGTAGCGCTGCGTGGTCTCGCGGTTGGCTTCCCACCACTGGCGGATACCGGACATATCGTGGGACGAAGTGGTGCAGACCGTGTAGTAGGGGTAATGAGCCGGATCTCCGAACTCCTCGCGGGGGTTCTTGGGCATACGCTGGATGTCGAGCGTAAGGATTTCCAGGGCGCTCATTACGGCGGGCACACAGTCGGGAATCATTCCCAGGTCTTCGGCGCAGGTAAGCATATCGGTTGCGTCGATGATGGGCGGGAGTTTCCACATGGCCTTGCCATACCAGAAGTCGTTGTGACGGTGGTAATAGAAATCGTTATACAGGCGGTCGAAGCACCAGCGCTCATAATCGGTCAGCGCACGGTAGATATAAGTGTACTGGGCCGAGATGCGGGGATGATATTTGCCCTTTTCGTAGGGATCTTCGACGAACAGCACCTGATCAATCAGCCCCTGGAGGGCATTGCACAGGCGGGTATTCTTCTCGTCGACGGGCTGTCCGGCGAAGTAGTCAGCCACCTGACGCTGGGTAGCGAATTCCGGACGGAGGCGGTAGCGGCCGTAACCGGCGTCCACAAGGAAGCGCTCGCGGGCTTCGTCGGTGTATTCCCCGAAGAAATCCTTCAGGAAATAATCCATGATGAAGGGAGTGGTCTGGAGGTCTACGTCAAGCCAGAAGTCATAGCTGTTGCGCAGTTCGTCGGGATGGAACGGCAGGGCGGGATTGAAGACACCCAGCAGACCGTGGAGCTGCACCATCGGAATCTGCCAGATACGGAAGAAGCCCAGTACGTGGTCGATGCGGTAGACGTCGAAATATTCGGCCATCTTGCGGAAACGGGCTTTCCACCACGCGAAACCGTCGCGGTTCATTTCCTCCCAGTTGTAGGTCGGTAAGCCCCAGTTCTGGCCCAGCACGGAGAAGTCATCCGGCGGAGCGCCGGCCTGGCAGTCGAGGTTGAACAGACGGGGCGACAGCCATGCGTCAACGCTTGTGCGGGAGATACCGATGGGGATGTCCCCCTTGATTGCCACGCCATGGGCATGGGCGTAATCGCGGACGGTGCGCATCTGTCTGTCGAGGTGATACTGAATCCAGTAGACATAGTTTATGTCCTGCTGGTTCTCCCGGACGAATTCAGCTACGGCAGCTTCATCGTAAACGGAATATTTGCCCCATTTCGAGAAGTCGGCGCTCCCGTTACGGTCGCGCAGCACGCAGAAAGCGGCGTAGGGGGTCAGCCAGGAAGCATTCTCCTTGACGAACTTGCGCATCATCGGGGCCTTCATGGCTTTTTCACCTACCTGGGCGAAAAGCTCGCGGGTAAATTCGTTCTTGGCGTTGTTGACTCTTTCATAGTCGACCTCCTCAAGGGCGTTGAGTTCCTTGGCGAGATCATCGAAATAAGCCTGGCGCCCTTTGTCCTCCAGTGTGCCGAGTTCCGACAGACGCAGGTACATGGGATGCAGGGCGAAAGTGGAGTTGGCGTTATAGGGGTAAGAATCTGTCCAGGTATGGGTCATCGTGGTGTCGTTGATAGGGAGCAGCTGGATGAAGCGCTGGCCTGTCTTGACAGCCCAGTCCACCATCAGCTTGAGGTCCATGAACTCGCCGACGCCGAAATCCGCCTCGCTCCGGAGAGAGAATACCGGGATAGCCACACCGGCTCCCCTCCAGGGGGCTTTGGGGTTGATGAATCTCATGCCGGATTCTGCCACAACGGCGCCCCCGGTGGCGGGTGCTACGGTCATGTGGCGGTTGCTGTCCCCTTCCCAGCATACCACATCGCCTGAATCTTTCTTAACGATAAGGAATTTGAATTCCAGATCGCCGGCCATTTTGTCAAGCGGCAGAGTCACTCTCCAGGTGGGGAACGCGGCGTCGCTCATCTTCACGGCTTTGGCCGGATCCCAGTTGCCCATGGCGTCGCAGGCACCCGAAACGGCCAGGACCTCGTCGGGAGCAACCATCGGGGCGTCGCAGCTGAGAAGCATTGTCCCGGGAGTTATCACGGGAGGAAGAGCGCGCCCCTGACGGCGGCATACACAGTCAGTGAACACTACGGAATAGAACGGCTTGTCCCACGGCTGATCCTGCCAGCGGTCATGGATTTCATAAGACTTCACTTTGTCTCCTTTGAAGAAATGGTGGCCGTGGCCCCACTCGTCTTTCTGGAAACCATTGTCATGTCTTACGAAATAACGGTAAGTGAAATCCGGAGTATCATCGGGAAGTTCCACCTGGGCTTTCCAGGTCTGTTCGCCGTAAAGTTCAAGTTTCACCGCATGGGCGCGGTCGCCGTTCCCCAGCTGGGGAATATCGCCCGTCAGATAGAGGGATTCCCCCCAGTTTGTGCGGTAATCGACATTAAAAGAAAGAATCATAGGTATTTGATGTCGGTAATTATGTGAGTAAGATATTTTCTGGATCAGAGCAGCTTGATTGAGATATAGCGCTTGGGATTACGCTTTACGTCGATCAGCAGGGAGTCGAGAGAAGCCGAGGCTGCGTTCAGGTTGTCGTAGAGCTGACGGTCATGAGTGAGCGCGCCGAGAGTGGAATTGGGGTTGTTGAGTTCTTCGGAAAGAGCGCGGAGATTGTCGGAGACAACCATCAGGTTACTGAGCAGCGAGTCGACGGGAAGCTGTTTGAGATTGCCCGACAGCTCGGCCAGGTCGGCGGTGATGGTGTTGACATTAGAGGTGATTCCGTTGACGTTGTTCACAACGGGGGGGAGTTTGGCAACGGTGCCGTTAACCGATACCAGAACCCGGTTGAGGTTTACGGTGATGTCATCCAGACGTGAAACCGAGGTCTGGAGGGCCGGATTGGCCACCAGCGCGTTGATATTCGTAAGGAGGGTGTCTACCTTCGGGATGACGGCATTGATTTTCGGCATCAGGTCTCCCGAAACGCCGTCGAGCATCCCGGCGGCGGTCTCTCCTATCAGTTTTCCGCCGACATCATGGAAATCCTTTGAGTCGGAGAAATGAAGCACCACGGAGGAAGTGCCAAGCAGGTCCTGTTCGATGACGGCTTTGGAGCCGACGGGGACTTTCAGCTCCTTGTCGAGGCTGAGTTCGACGGCCACGTGGCCGGGGTTGTCATATTCGTAGTGTATATCCCTTACCTGGCCAATCTTGAAACCGTTCAGTGTTACGGGAGCCGAAACCTGGAGACCGGCCACATTAGTGTAGGAAGCGGTATAGAAATTGGCGGGTTTGAAAACATTCACCCCTTTCAGATATTCGATTCCGAAAAAGAGTACGGCAAGCGCGATGACCACGCATCCGCCGATAATCACTTCTTTTTTTACGCTGTTCATTCTTTTCAGTTTCTAAGTTTCAGTTTTCCGGACTCAAAGGCCTCCTCACAGAAGCCGGGCCTTTACATCGCGCTCCAGAAGAGCGGGTCCGTAGGTATTCAGATAGCTGCTGAATGCGTTGTAGATTGCCGTGGCCATCCTGTCGCATCCTTTTTCAGAAGATAGGAATTTCTCGGATTCCGGATTGCAGATGAAGTCAAGCTCCACCAGCACCGCAGGCATCGAGGTAGCCCACAGAACCCAGAATCCGGCCTGGCGCACCCCCATTTTCCCGCGCCCCGCGACGGAAGCGAGATTACAGTGGACGGCGTCGGCGAATTCTATGCTCTGGTCTATCTTTTTGCTCTGTGTCAGTTCAAAAATAATGTCTCCTTCCAGCGAGTCCGGGTCGAAATCGGCGTATCGGTCCTTGTTGTCCGGTTCCATTTCCATCACGGCGTTCTCCCGTTTGGCCACTGCGAGGTTCTCGGCCGTCTTGTGAAGCCCCAGGGTGTAGACCTGGCATCCGGCGATTGTCTTGCGGCGCTTGTTGCTCTTGGCCACGGAATTGACATGGATGGAAACGAACAGATCGCTTCGGGCGTCATTGGCGATTTTCGCTCTGTCCTGGAGAGTGACGAAGCGGTCTGTCGAACGCGTCATAAGGACATCGGCGTAGTCGCCGAGATGTTTTTCCACCAGCGCGCGCACTTTGGACGCCACTTTCAGGACGATGGTTTTCTCGTTGGTCTTCAATCCGATACATCCGAAATCCTTACCACCGTGTCCCGGGTCAAGACAAAGAGTGAATTTCTTTTTCCCCGACTTGTCGACCGTCTTAGCCGAAACCGCACACGGCGCCACCGCCAGGAGCAGGAGCGACACGGCAAACAGGGCTATTAGTCTGAATCGTCTGGATTTCATCGGTTAAAACAAATTTGCTACAAAATTAACAAATCTGCCGAAATATTCCCACTCCTATGTGAAAAAATCTCCGTATAAAACCAATATTTTTTACTAATGGACTATCCTCCGCGCCTCATTGCGGGTCTACGTCATAATAAACCACCGTCTGTTTCATGGCCGGATCGGAATGTAGGTCGATATAGGTCTGCCGCAGCAGTTCCTTGATTCTGGAAACAGAGGCATTGACCTCGATTTTAAGCATAATACGCCGGATATAGAGATTCTGGACTCGCGCCACCGAAGGTTCGTCCGGGCCGAAGACTCTTCCCCCGAGAAGCTGGCGGAGATTGTCGGCGTAAAGTGCGGCCAGGCGGCGCAGAGTGGCCGCATCCCTATGCTTTATGTAAACGTAAATCAGTCTTACGAAGGGAGGATAGAAGAAGCGTTGCCGCTGGGCGATTTCCCTCCGGTAATATCCCTCGTAGTCATGCTGCCGGACGAACTGCAGAATAGGATGAGTGGGTTCGTAGGTCTGCACGACGACTTTTCCCCGGCTTCCGTCGCGGCGCCCCGCACGACCGGAGACCTGTTCAAGCATATTGAAGCCCCGCTCGCCGCTCCGGAAGTCGGGATAATTTATTACGGCGTCGGCGTTGAGGACCCCGACCATCTCCACGTCCTTGAAATCCAACCCTTTTGTCACCATCTGGGTGCCGACGAGAATCCTGGCTTTCCCTTCCGAAAAACTCTCGATTATCTGCTCGTAGGAATGTTTGTTGCGGGTGGAATCCAGGTCCATTCTGAGAATACTTTTTCCGGGAAGGAGGGCCGACAGTTCATCCTCAACGCGCTCTGTGCCGTAACCTATTTCCTCGATGGCCGGTTCCTTGCATTGCGGACATACCGTCGGGAGGGGGTAAACCGCCCCGCAGTAATGACACTGGAGCTGCCGGAGAGCGCGGTGGTAAGTCAGCGAGACATCGCAGTGTTCACAGCGGGGTACCCACGCACACTGGCGACAACGCACCACCGGGGCATATCCCCGCCGGTTCTGAAAGAAAATTATCTGACGGTCTCGGCGGAGCGTATCCAGGGCCAGGTCTACGGTGCGGCGGGCGAAGGTGCCGCTCAACTCCTTGCGCGCCCGGGCCTCTTTCATGTCGACGATCTCGATTTCGGGCAGTTCCACATTGTTGTAGCGCTGCATCAGGCGGACAAGGCCGAACTTGCCGTTCTCCGCCTTGTAAAATGTCTCCACCGCCGGCGTGGCTGATCCGAGCAGCGTTTTGGCACCGTGGAAACGGGCCAGCACCATCGCCACGTCGCGGGCGTTGTAGCGCGGCGCGGGATCGAACTGTTTGTAGGAACTTTCATGTTCCTCGTCGACGATGACCAGGCCGAGTTTCGCCAGGGGGAGGAATACCGCCGACCGCGCACCAAGGATGAGCAGCGGTTCACGACTGTCAAGGAGTTTTTTCCATATATCCACCCTCTCGTTGTCGGAGAACTTTGAATGATAGACGACAACCCTGTCGCCGAAGACCGCCTGGAGACGCCGGGTAAGCTGGGCAGTCAGCGCGATTTCGGGCACAAGATACAGCACCTGGTCTCCCCGTCCGAGGATATAGTTCGCCAGGTGGATATAGATTTCAGTCTTCCCCGAGGAGGTTACCCCCTGGAGCAGAGTGACATCCTTTTCTTTCCAGGAAAGATGGATATTGTCGAGAGCTTCCTGCTGAGGCTGGGAAAGCGCAGGAAGACCGGCCAGAGGGGCGCCGTCGTAGCGAAACCGGTTGACCTCCACCGTGTACTGTTCCAGGATCCCTTTCTTTATCATCGCGGCAGCGATGGAGGAAGCCGTCCCGGCCCGCTCCAGCAGCTCCGACTTGACGATGTGGCGCGGAAGGGGGGCCTCATCGCCGGGAGATTTCCTTCCGTCACGACTACGCTGCATGGCCAGGAGGGTAAGCAGAAGGGTCTCCTGCTTGCGGGCTGCGCCGATAAGCTGAAACGCCTCTGCCTCGGTCATGCCGGGAGCCATCCGCAGACAGGTCTGCTTCTTGGTGACATACCGCTCAACAAGCTTTTCCGACACAATCAGCACTCCACGCGAAAGGAGTCGGTTGGCCGTGGCGGCGGTGCCCCGGCGGTCGAGTTTCTTCACGATGGCCGAGACAGTCATCTGCTCCTCATGTTCCACCAGCTGGTAAATCTCGTTCTCAAGATCGTTTTTCAGGGGGAAACGTCCGAAGTCGAAATCAGGATTGACCTCCACAAACGTCTCGCTCTCCATCTTCATCCCGGAGGGCACGGCGGCCTTGTAGACATCGCCGACACTGCAGAGGTAATAGTCGGCCACCCAGTTCCAGAGCTGCAGCTGGGGATGCCTTATTACGGGAGTCTCGTCGAGAATCAGCGCGACGTCCCTGATTTCAAATCCGGCGGGAGGATGCAACGGGAGTCCGGTGACAATGCCGGTATAGAATTTCTTTTTACCGAAAGGCACGATGACCCTGAACCCGACGCCTACGGGCTGGCCGCGCATCTCCCCGGGAATCCGGTAAGTGAAAGTGGTCGGTAGCGGGAGGGGAAGGACCACCTCCACCAATTCGTTGGTCATCTGTGATATAGATTTGTTCAGATTTTGATTTTCAGGCCATCGTATGCCAGCCGCACTCCCTCAGGAAGCGCGGGCTCAACCTCGGCATGAAGACCGAGCTGATGGCTGATATGGGTCAGATAGGCCACACGCGGCCCGATGCGGCGCACCATTTCCAGAGCTTCCTCCAGGGAAAGATGCGAAAGATGTTCGGTATGCCTCAGCGCATTGATTACCAGGGTATCCACTCCTTTGAGAGCCTCCACCGTAGCATCCGGAATCTTTTTCGCGTCGGTGACATATCCCAGGGCACCGATGCGGAAACCGAGAATATCCAGCAGATAATGGTTGACTCCGACAGGAAGCACTTCCACTCCGGCAGCCTGGAAAGGTATTCCGGCCTTAATCTCATGCAAGTCTATACGCGGCACTCCGGGATAGGGATGTTCGCTGAAACAATAAGGGAGGCGCGCCCGCAGATCCCGGACCACATCCCCCTGACAATAAATCGGGAATCCAGGCTCAATACCGTAGCAATACGGACGCAGGTCGTCGATTCCGCCGACATGGTCGTAATGCTGATGGGTCAGCAGAAGCGCGTCCAGGCGGTCATCGACGCTGCGGACCCCGTGGCGCAGCATCTGTTCCCTGAAGTCCGGTCCGCAGTCAATCAGAATCCGCTTGCCGCCGGTTTCCACCAGCGCGGAAGTGCGCAAACGCCTGTCACGCGGATCTGTCGAGCGGCAAACTTCGCAGCCGCAGCGCAACTGAGGGACGCCGGTAGATGTGCCTGTTCCTAAGAATGTCAGTTCCATATCAGCCTTAACATAATATTTTTCATTGCTGGAAACGCGTCAGCACTCCGTCCTCGAAAATCAGATACACACCCCCGGGATATGTCCATCGCTCATAGAGAATCGACTGGTCTGGACGGCGGTATATGTCGCGCGGAGAGCCAAGCGCAAGGGATGCCTCCTGGGCGGTCATGCCGTTGGCGAGCCTTCCCTGCCGGATAAGTTCCCAGTTCGTATCCGAAATCTGGGGATAGGACTCCCGGGGATCGGTCAGCACAAACAGACTGCTGAATCCCCTAAGGGCCGGAACGCCTTCGCCGACGGTCGGAGACATCATTACGGCGCCCCCTTCCTCTTTCTGCTCCAGCGAACTGAAATATACCCGGAAAGGATAGCTCTCGTCGCCGGGAAGAACGGAATCCACCCGCACCCTGACAAACTTCCTCCCCTTGATTTCATTTCCCCGTTCATTGAGCCACCGGTCGGTACGGGTGTACATCTCTTTACCGGCGAGTACCCCGGCAACGGCGCTTACCATGTCGAGATCAACCATGAAAGGGAGATGCAGCGAACCCCGTTCAGCCAGGGAGGCCACATCGGTTCCGGGACGATAAAGGAGAGTATCGGTCATCTGCGGCAGTCTGACAAAGACAAGTTCAGCCACATCCTTTCCCGTAATCGAGGGGACGCCCCTGACGCCGCAATAGGCCAGGCAATCCCCCGGAGCGACCTCGGCGCGTTTTCCCACCGGAGCCAGATAGACCATCGAGGCTTTAGGGTCGGTCACGGTGAACCGACGCCCTGGTTGCCACTGGCTGAAAGGGACCGCCGCGAACCGCTCCCCCATTTCTTCTGCGGGATTGACTGTGATATTCTCGCGGCGCACATCCTTGTAGGTGATACGGGGCGTTGACTCTATACCCGTAAAACAGCTCTGACACAGCAGGGGAAGCAACAGTCCCGCAAAGAACCGCCACTTCCCCCGCCGGGATATTTCAGTCAGTCCGTTCATTCACCCTTGGGAGTGACGCCGAGATTCCAGAAAATAAAGGAATAGATGTCGGCGTATTCGTCAATAACTTTCGCCACGGGTTTTCCGCTTCCGTGGCCGGCCTTCGAGTCGATGCGTATCAGCTTGGGAGCATCGCCGGTATCGGCGGCCTGGAGGGTGGCGGCATATTTGAAGGAGTGGGCCGGAACCACGCGGTCGTCATGGTCGGCGGTCGTCACAAGCACGGCCGGATAAGCCGTTCCATCATTCTTTATCGTGTGGAGCGGGGAGTAATCCAGCAGATAGCGGGCCATCTCAGGAGAATCGGCGGAAGTGCCGTAATCGGAAGCCCAGTTCCAGCCGATGGTGAACAGATGATAACGCATCATGTCCATCACCCCTACCCGCGGGATGGCAACCTTGAAGAGGTCGGGACGCATATTGGTGACGGCTCCGACGAGCAGTCCGCCGTTGCTTCCCCCCTCGATAACCAGTTTTTCGGGAGATGTCCACCCCTCTTTGATCATATACTCGGCAGCGGCGATGAAGTCGTTGAACACGTTGAGTTTCTTCATCTTCGTTCCGGCCTCATGCCATTCCTCGCCGTATTCCGAGCCTCCGCGGAGATTCGTCTGGGCGTAGATGCCCCCGTTGTCGAGCCAAACCAGACGGTTGGGCGAGAAACCGGGAGTCAGGGAGACGTTGAAGCCTCCGTAGCCGTAAAGATAGACCGGATTCTTACCGTCCTTCTTGAGGTCCTTGCGATAGGTGAGGAACATCGGGATTTTCGTACCGTCGGCCGAGGGATAGAACACCTGCTCGGTCACGTAGTCATCGGGATTGAAACCCTTGATCTCAGGGGAGAAATAGACGGTACTCTTATCCGTGTCGAGATCGTAGGAAAAGACCGTGGACGGATAGAGGAACGAAGTGAAGGAGTAGAACGCATCGGGATATTCCTTCGACAGAGAGAAGCCGGCGGACCCGAAAGTCGGGAGCTTGATATCGCGGATTTTCGTGCCGTCGAGTCTGTAAAGTGCCGGATGGTCGGCCGCGTCCTTCTCATAATTGACAAAGAGACGGTCGCCGTAGATTACGGCAGCCCCTGTCATCACGGCTTCCTGTTCGGGAATCACGTCCACCCAGTTCTCCTTTCCGGGAGCCTTGACTGACGCCTTGACGATTCGGTTCTTCGGAGCCTTGTATGAGGTCTGGATCAGCATTGTGTCTCCCACGATGTCGAGGATGCCGACAGTATAGTCCTGCGACGGCTCCACCGTCACCCACCTGGAACCGGGAACGGAGAGGTCTTTCAGCAGCAGACCGTTGCCGAATCCCTGGCCGCCGACGGCAACCATCAGGTACCGTTCGTCGTCGGTAAGGCCTGCGGAATGGAAATGCAGGGGATGCTCCGGATCGCTGAACACCAGCACATCTTCCTCCTGGGGAGTACCGAGCTTATGGAAATATATATTGTGGTTCTCGTTGGCGTTGGAAAACTCCTTTCCGACCTCGGGGCGGGGATATGCGCTGTAAAAGAATCCTTTGGCGCCGTCAATCCCTTGCTGACGCCACTCGGCGCCGGTAAACTTCGCCCACTCGATATGGTCGGGAAGCGGAGCGAGAGAGGCGGCATCGAGAACGTATATCTCAGTCCAGTCCGACCCGCTGCGCGAAATCGTATAGGCTATATGTTTGCCGTCTTTCGACATCGAAATACCGGTCAGAGCCACGGTCCCGTCCTCCGACAAAGCGTTAGGGTCAAGGACAACCGTCGGCTCCTGGCCCGGAGCGTCCATGCGGTAAAGCACAGACTGGTTTTTCAGGCCGTCGTTGCGGTAAAAATAGTAGCGGCCGTCTTTCCAGCGCCAGGGCGCCCCCTGTTTGGTATAGTCGTTGTACTTCTCTATCTGACGGCGCAGACCCGCGCGGAAAGGAATCTTCGACAGATAGCCGTCTGTGACCGCATTCTCGGCCGCCACCCAGTCCAGGGTGACAGCCGCCGTATCATTTTCCAACGGTCGGTAAGGGTCTGCCACTTTTATTCCGAAGTATTCGTCGACGGTGCCGTCGGAGGGAGCGGCGGGATAAACCAGGCGTTCACCCGCCTGAATTCCATCGGGATTTGCCATTGTCATTGCAACTGTTGCCAGCACGGCAGCCGGCCAAAGGTTAAATTTATTCATGTATTATGTCTGGAGATTGTCAGGAGTGGTTTTCCGCCGGAGCGTTATCTCCGGCTTTCTTCCGGGAAGCGCGTTTTTTCGCTGTCCCTTTTCCGGGGGCCGTCCCGGAGGAGGCCGTTTTCCGGGATGCACTTTTCTTTTTTGCCGGTGCCGTTTTTTCCGCAGTTGTTCCGGCAGAAGCCTTCTTTTCAGCCGGCTTCTTCGCCGCGGTTTTCTTTACGGCGGATTTCTTGTCAGAGGTCTTTTTGGCCGCGGTCTTTCCGGTGGCAGCCGGTTTGTCGGCCCCCGTCTCCCCGGCGGCTTTTGCGGAGGCGCTTTTACGGGATCTGGTTTTCTTGGGCGCCGGCTGTTCGGCAGATGTTTCCGTTGCCGTTTTCTTTTTCCGCGAGGCAACCTTTTTCTTTTTTGCCGGTTCGGCAACCGGAAACGGTACGGGAGCGACTTCGCCGGTCTGCAGCTCCATCGGGTCACCGGGATGTTTCAGCGGCAGGTGGATGCCCACCGAGTTCTGAAGCATAATGGCTGTCTCATCGTCAATCTTGTAAGGGCAGTCGGCGGGATTGAACCGCCCGCCTCTCAGGAAATTATAGATTTCCACACAGGCCCACGCGTCAATGGCCGCATAGTTCTGCTGGCTGACGGTCAGTTCGGCCGCCTCCCAGTTGGTGAGGCGCTGGTTCTTGGAGATACGTTTGCCGAAAATAAGGGCATATATCTTCTGCAGACTGTTGTCCGCTATCTCATAATTCTTTACGAAGGTCTGAAGTTCCACGAAGCCGGCCGGAGTGAATTCACAGAGTTTTGCCAGCGAATGGAAGTCATCTTTGAGCGACAGGCCGATTTTCTGGATGCCGGCGTTCTCAAACACCGAGACAAGACCGTCAAGCGAACCAATCATTTTCAACCGGAAAAGAAAACATTCTCCGGGGGTGGAAAGCTGGACGAGGGATACTTTATAGCGATGGTTTTTCTGAAAACTCGGACGGGTTTCCGTATCGAAGCCTATCTGGCGCTGCTTGAGCAGATACGCCACGGCATCCCGCGCTTTGGCCGCGGAATCTATAAGGATTACTCTCCCGGGGTATGTCACCTCGGGTAACTGATGGACGATTTCTTTTGAAATTCCTAACATGACTGCAAAGTTAGCGAAACTTTTTCAAAAACCAGCCTAAAATCGGCGCCCTTGAAAAAGTTTGGCTTACTTAAGCGCACCGGTGAGCATCGCTTCTCAGGCGTTGATGACAGCGATTACCGAATGATAGTAGGAATCCAGCTGGCCCACGTAGGCGTCAATGGTCCTGTCGATGGCCGCATATTTCTGTTTGCCGGCATAGATATTTCCGGCGATAGCCCCGGCCACGAGTGGAATGGCGGTGGTGGCGATCGTCCCTGCCGTACCGAAATTGAGGGCGCTGGCGATACCGTATCCGGCGGCCCCTCCGCCTATAGCCCCGATAACCTGGGGCAACACGCTCTGCGACGGTTCATCCTCGGCCTGGAAAGCCATATCGCGTGTCAGAATCTGACGCACTTTTTTCCCTTTGACGGGGTCTGCCTTAACGACGGCGTTGATCCAGCGCCCTTCCGCTTCGTAGTCTCCCTGCCAGGACAGGGCCCGTTCTGCCAGGACAGCCTTGGCGCGGCCGTAGGTCAGGGCGTTCTCCTCGGCGGCTTTGCGCAAGCCCCCTCTTACGGAAGTTATGAACGAATCCCAGAGATCCGAGAACTGATTTACAAAGTTATCCATAATTGTTCTATTTCTTTCTGATGTAAAGTTATTTCTTCAAGTTGCTTTTCAAGTCGGGAAAGCGCGGAAGCCGTGGCCTCCTGCTGACGGTATTCCTCCTGAATCATCCCGTCGACGGCTTCTTCGTAACGGGTACGGCATCCCAGAACGACGCCAGTAAAGGACGCCAGGATTCCGTCGGCGGCCTCGGCGTAGGCCTTCATCAGATTTTCTTTCTGAAGGGCCAGGGCCTCCGCCAGCCGTTGGGAATACTTCGACTGAATTGCGGGAATAACACCATCCATGCCGGCTTTTTTCCCCCCGCTTCCCAGCCATGCTCCGAGAGCGGCGCCGACTGCCGTACCGATGCCGAGAGTTACAATCGAGCCGATGACACCTCCGGCTACCGCCAGTCCAACGGCTGTATTCTGTCGTTTCCGTTCGGAGCGGGCGAAACTGACGGCCTCTTTCATCGAATCCATCAGCGGGATATTTACCGGGGACAGCTCCACCGCTTCCCGCGGCATCCCGACGGGGACGATATTCCGGCGTCGGAATTCATCACGGAGATTATCGTAAAAGGCGCCAAGCTCCCTGTCGGCGAAAGCGGTCACACGGGCGGCCGCGCTCCCGGCTATGTCGTTCATCTCGCCGGTGTACTGTAATAACAACGGTTCAAGATGAATTGTCATGAAAGAATCGAGCGCCTCCATATTTTTTCTAAACATTATCTCGTCACAGAGGCGTTGCTGTATGTCGCATATCTTTCCGTCAAGAGCCGCGGACAATTCTTCCCTGACGGCGGCCGCCTCGATGGAAATCTCCCTGGAGCGTGTCTGACACTGCCTTTCAGCAAACGCCTCAAGCGAGCCGGCGCGGCTCCGCTCCAGTTCCTCCAGCCTCCGGCGGCACTCTTCCCGCCGTTTCGAGATATGGCTTTCCAGCTTGCCGTAAATCTTTCGCGTAAGACTTATCAGCGAATCGCATATCATCCTGTCGCGCCGCGCCGTGGCATGGCGCGAGATTCCTTCGATAGTCTCCAGAGTAACCCGGAGCATTTCTTCATGTTCGGGACCGAAGCTCCTCCCCTCCTGCCGGGCCAGAACGGCCGGAGGGACAGCCATAAATACCGGCATATCCTCCGGCGTCAGACCGAAGAATCCGGGAGTAGCCCCCTGCTGGTACAGCCGGAACTTCTCCCGACGGGTTATGAGGTCATAACGCGTATAGACGACCATACAGTTACGCAGTCTGTCGTTCAGCGCCCGGGAAAGCTCATTGCGCAGCGACTCCAGCATCACACCCTGACATCCGTTGACCACGATAATCGAAGCGTCGGTCAGATTCATCATCGACGCGGTGATGGCGCAGCAGCGCCGGTTGTCGGAATTGAGTCCCGGAGTGTCGATCAGTCGGAACCCCCGGCGGAGAAAATCGGACGGAAGACCGATAGAGAACTGCACGATTCCCTCCGCCCGTTTCCCGGCCGTTTCCCTTGCCCGGGTCAGGTTGCGGATATATTCCTCATCGGAATTTCCCTGCCGGAATTCCGGGAGGGAAAACTCTTTCAGTTTCCTGCGGATATCCTCTATCGGGATATAATAGCTTTCGGCCGGAGCGCCGCGACGCTCTACGGTCAGCACCGGAATCGGGGCATAATAGAGAATCGCGGGGATAAGGGTCGTGTCGGGCATATCGTCCATCTCCAGCAGATGCACTCCGAGTATGGCGTTTATCAGGGAACTTTTCCCCGAGGAGAAATCGCCGATTATCGAGATATTCACGGCGGTATCCTCCATGCGGTTCTGTATTTTACGCAAATCCGCATGGAGTTCCTGCCCTATATCGGCGTCCCACCGGTCAGAGCTGACCAGGGAAGCCGCGAATCCGATATGGGGACGGAGCTTCCGGAGATTGGAATTGTCCGGCATATCAGTTTACGGAATCTACCTCCCCGACCAGTTCCAGCATCTCCTCCGTGGCGGAGGAAAGTCCCGCGCCGGCTTCCGTCAGGAGGGCGCGTTTCCGGTCGATGGAGTTCTGTTCGTCGGAAATGAGCTGTCTGAGTTCGTCAAGCTGGCGGCGCACGGTGTCGATTTCGGAATCCAGGCCCTGGAGAACGGAATCCTTGATGCTGTCGAACGTCTCGCGGATTTCCGATACTATGTCCGAAACACGGCGGGGAGTATCGTTCTTCATGTCCTCCACAATCTTTTCATACAGTTTCTTCTTTGTCTCGCGGATTTTCCGGTCATTGCCCTGGAGCAGTCCCACCATAACACCCACACACGTAGCGATGAAACCCAGAGGTGGCCATACCCACAGGGCGATAAGACCGACTCCAAGTCCTATGCCGAGGTCTACGGCGAAATTCTTCAGGAAGTTCGACAGGTCGAAGCCTCCCGCGAAGAGATCGCCCCCCGAGCGTCCAAGCGGGAGGAAGAGCATCGCCGCGATGCCGGCGATGCGCTCCATTGTCGTGCTGGAATCCACGGCTTCGTCGCTCAGCCCTTTCAGCAGCCCCTCGATGGAGGCAATCTGGTCGGCGATATTCTTCATGTCTTCCTTGAGAGAGCCGAAGACCATCTCGAACTGCTCCATCAGCAGGGGCTGGAAAGTGCCCTCGTTCCATTTCCGGTAAGCATCGTTGACTTTATCTTTGGCGTATTCGAGCGTTTCCTCGGCTACGTTCTGAAGGTCTTTCTTGTTGGCTACGAATCCGACATCGGTTTTGGGCTGATAGGCCGAAATCCATTCGGGTATATCATCCTCCAGTTTCTTAAAAAACGCCTTGATCGCCTCCCCTACCGGGGTCAGCGCAAGGGGGATGTTCCGCTCGAGAGTCTGGGCCATCTTGCTGCGGTTGGCTTCCAGCTGTGTCAGGCGCGGCGTAGCTTCGTTGATGCGCTTCTGCAGACTGACCGAATCCGCCTCGAGAGCGTTCAGCTGAGCCGGGATAAGGTTCTCGAGCAGATCATTCCGCACGGAATTGACAATCTGCATGGCCGTCTTCTTGATTTTCAGCTCCCCTTTCTTCCGGGTGAGATAGTCGGTAAGGAAAGCTGTGAACCCGGGCATACCCGACTGTTCCAGCAACTCCCGGTTGCCGCTACGCATCGCTTCGAGGGCTTCTTTGGCCGATACGCCGAAACATTGCTTGATCGAGGTATATCCCTGGACCTGTCCCTGACAGTAAAGCCTCTGCCGTTCCCTGCGGGTCACAAGGTCTATACGGTTGGCGACCATTATCAGGTCATTGAATCCGAGCGGAAGAAGGACATTCTCGATGACTTTCTTTTCCTCGGAAGTGGCCGGCTTGGTGGCGTCGAGAAGGTAGATGGCGGCATCTGCTTTCTTGAGATAATCGAGAGTCACGGCGGTACGTCTGGGCGACTCATTGAGCCCCGGAGAATCCACAAGCATCACCCCGTCCTTAAGCAGAGGAGCGGGATAATACAGCTCGGCCACGTCGAAGGGACTCTCCTGATCGATTTTCTCCTTGTACTGCCGCATGGCCTCCTCATCGAAAAGGATGTCGGGCGTAGGTTCCGGGATAGCCACATAGCGGTTCATCTCATCGTAAGGGACCTCGATGGGGGGAATACGGACATCGTTGTTCTGAGAATCCTTCCCCATCCCGTGGGATAGGATATATTCTTTGGTTTTCGGAGGAATCTCGTCCAGCAGGCCGGTAGGGAGCGGTGAACAGAAATTGACGACAGCCCTTTTCTCGGCATCGTATTTCACTTCGCTTACCACCGCCGTACAGGGTATATCGTCCACCGGAAGAATCATCTCCCCTATCAGGGCATTGGTGAACGAAGACTTACCGTTCTTAACCGTCCCGACCACCTGGATTTTCAGGGCGTCGTTCTTGAGCTGTTCATAAAGGAAACCGTAAAGCGAGGCCTTCTCGGGAGAGAGGTCCTTGGCCGACTCCATGGTTTTCTCTATCATGGAAAGCAGGCGGGTACGCCAGCTGTTATATTGTTCTAAAGTTGCCATCAGAGGATATGCTTTTTGAGATTTTCGGAGAGACTTTCAAGTGTGGAGCTTTTTCTGCCGATTGCCTCGAGTGTTTCCCCCTGAGGGTCGGAAACATTCCGGGCGGCCTCGGCTATCAGAGTATGCTGGGTCTGCATCCACGTGCTTTCAGACTGGCGCGCGGCGCGGTTTATGTCGGAATAAATCAGGCGTATGCGGGCAGCGCTGTCGCAGGTGGCCTCGCGCATGATTTTACCGACATCCCCGATAACGAATGCACTGAGGCTTTCGCGGGCGCGGGCGATTTCCTCGTCGACCTTCCGCTTTGTCAGGAAGCGCGTGGCCGTGGAAGCTCCCACCGAGCCTATAAGACCGCCGACACCGAAAAGCAGGGCGCCGACAACGCCACCCACGGCCGTGGCCGCGGCATTGATTTTAACGTTCTTGCGCTCCATGCGGCCGATATCCGTCATCCGGGGAGGAGCATTATGGACATAACAGGCGGCAGCTTCCGTGCGGTTCCACGACTTTCCGTCCCGGTCGATACTGGACTTGTAGCGGCGCATGATCTCCTTGTTAAGCCAGTCGAAATCGTTGCGGGCGGTCTCGGTCACAGCATTGTCAAGGGCAATTACAGCACCGCTGACACGGTTAGCCATTTCGTATGCGTAGCTCTGGGAATACCATTTGGCAGGGTCGGGAACCGTACTGATTCTATACTGCATACTCTGGATTATCCTGGCTTCTTCCTGCTGGAGACGCCGCTCGAAATCCTTCTGACATTCTCCGCACCGGAAGTCAGTCTCTGCGCGGAGTTTCTCCCACTCATCGTGGAGGGCAGTCACTTCAGCCTGTTTCTCGACAATCAGGCGGTTTCGGTCCTCATCCTTCGCCTCCAGAATCCGACGCTGCTGTCCGAGGGCCTCGAGTCCCATCGCGAGCAGATTGCATACATTGGCGGCAAGCCAGCTTTCCACCCGACGCGCACGCTCGGGATTGACGCTCCAGCGAGCGATAAGCGTCCGCAGTTTTTCCAGTCCGACCAGTGAGGCATAACGGTCAGAAGGCATAGCGACATCGTTGGTAATCACTACCGGCATATCTATCCCGAGTCGCTTAAGGGCAGCCATGATAAACGTTACCTGGCGGTCGCGCTTTTCCTCCTCCACAAGGTCCAGATGGGTGATTGCCAGCGCCATGAAAGGTATCCGCGGAGCAAGCAGACGGTCGCGGATAAACGCCGTCTGGGTCTCCATCACCCCCTTCTGGGCATCCAGGCAGAGGACGGCCCCCTCCGTGGCGAGCAATGCGCGGCTTATTTCCCGGTCGCGCTGCGCGCTGCCGTCGTTGGCTCCGGGTGTGTCAAGGATATCCGTCCCGGTAGCACGCAGGAACGCGTCGTCGAGGGTAACACGGATGAAATCGCGCGGTTTTTCTCCGGTGGCGTTCCCCTCCTCGTCGCAGGCGGTAAGTCCTTTCCAGGAGGAGGATGCAAGGGGAAGGGTCCTGATTTTTTTGCCATGGGGATCAAGCAACGTTATAGTCTCCGGTCGGCCGCAGGTTATACGGGTCAGCATGGCGGTGGTCGGCAGGTCATCCACCGGAAGCACGTCGCGTCCGAACAGGCGGTTGATGAGCGTACTCTTGCCATGACTGAACTCTCCGACGAAAGCTACGGCAAACCTGTCATGTGAAGCCCGTTTCAGCAGCGACACCACCTGTGAGGCCAGTGCCGGCATCCCGAGTTCTTTCAGAGTCTCGGCGATCGCCTTTACTTCCCTGAGCAGTTCGGAACGGACTTCTATCCGTGTGCGGGACTCCGGCTGGGCTGACTCCGCGGAAGGCTCCTTCCGCGCTCCTCCGGGACGGGCGGAAGACTCCGACGCACCCCCCGGAGGAACGGCCCCCATGCGGCGGCTGGCGGCGGAATCAATTTTGCCCATGTCCTATATATTTATTGAAGAAGAGAGGGGAAATGGCCTTATAGAACGGATAGAGCGACGGCTCGACAATCACAGACATCCGGGATGCGAGAGCGGCGTCGTCCGCCGGATCTTCCGGGGCTTGGCCGAGCATTGAGAGGGCCACGCGATCGAGGGCAGCGAGCGTTTCACTGCGCAGACTGTCGTATTCCCGGCGGTTGAGATGGGCGATGGCCTGGTGCCTGAAATATCCAACGGGGCGGTTGAAATCAACCTTGGCGGCCGCCGGCGTAAAGGCCAGGTCGGTGAAGCGGATCATCTGCATCTCCGGTACAAGATAAGTGGCGACATAGCGGACGGGATAGACCAGCGTGCGGTCTTTCTCTCCGGTGACCTTGTAGCGCAGGAAAGGTATTTCAACGCAAAGGTTGTCCTGGCGGATGTTGAGCATCGGAAGGCCCGGGGTATAGCCCATCGGGATTACGGCCTGGAGTTCGGGACGGCGTTTGAGAGTGTGGAACAGTTCAGAGATGATATTGTCTTTCATGAATTTTCTGCATTATCAATTAAACGGATTGAGGGATTTGTCCTGAAAAGTCAGGGGAAAGGAGGAGAAGGTTATGCCGAACATACGATCATCTGGTGGTCGCCGGCGCCCCATGCGTTTTCGAAAACATCAAGTGGAACCATCTCACCGCGCCCGTCGGGAGTGCCTGAATCATTCAGGACCACCATCGGATTGGAGGGGTCGGAATAGTCTATCCCGATAACCTCGATGGCGTGGTCGGAGTTGGTCATCGGCGAGAAGATGTCGTTGGGTTCATTGGTCCATATCTGACCGCTGTCGACCGAAACGATAATCTTGTTGCCGTCGCGCAGTTCCTCTTCCAGTTGGCTCATGTCGCTGTCGAACACAACTTCATGGTCTATGCCGTAGTATTCCAGCATCTTGTTCATGTTCAGGAAAGCGGTGCCACCCTCTTCGGTGAACCATCCGTTCTCCTTGGCGATATCGGCGAATTCCTCGATGTCGATATCCAGGTCGGTAAGCTGCTCGATGACGAATTTCTGGGAATAGAGGGCACAGCGGTTGGTGTTTCCCTGACATTCCCATACTTCCATTGCCGAAGCGGGGTCTCCGGCCACAACTTCGGGAGGAGTGTTGGGGTCAAACTGGCCGTTTATATCGGGAGAGCCAAGAAAGGCTCCGGTGTAGGCATAGTCATACATCGGCTCAAGGCCGAGTTCCTGGGCCGTCAGTATCCCCTCTTCATGCTGGTCGCTGATATGGTCGCCGTCGAAATCGACGTCTGTCTCATAGCGGTAGACCAGCTCGCCGCCGGAAGTGTCGGCATGAAGCCGGGAGAAAACTTCGAAATCTCCGTCAAGGTCGATATCGGAATATAACTTTATATGGTCAAGCGTGCCATCCTGGTCATAATCCTGCCCTATCAGGAGCGTTTCGGCATATCCGTCGCCGTCGACATCGATGTCGGCTATCGCCATATCGACTACACCGTTGTTGTCCGAATCGATATATTCCCAGGACTCACCGGAGGAATACGGGTCGCCGACGGGTGTCAGGTCTTCGGAAATCATCTCTTCCTGGGGATCGAATCCGAAGGAGGCCGTCTCATCTCCGTCATACAGGAAATCCATAAAATTGTCTTCCATACAATCTGCGTTTTTTTAAGGTATGCGGGCGTCGGGAGGATCAGCCTTCGGCCCGGAGGTAGTTGTTATTGATTAGCGGGTTAATAGAGTGCGGTATGTAAATCAGACCGTATGCAAAGGTATAACAAATTTTTCTAAACCGTAATCATCACAATGGTTTTTAAATGAACTCAGGTCCTTTTTTTATGAAACAAAGCGATACGGTGACCAATCTCTCCCGGGGAGGAATCGGTCACCGTATCGCTTTTCTATGTCGTTTATTCCGGACGGAATCAGTCGGTCTTTACAATCAGGAAGTTGGACTGATTCCAGAAGCGGGTCGGGTTAGTGATTTTCAGAACCTTCATGCCGTTGGCGGCCTCTACGATCTCGTAAGAGTCTTCGGGCTGGTTTGTCATCACCTTGGCTTTCTTGGACCCGAGATTGATGGTACGCAACGAACGCTTGTCGCCGGTGGTGAAATAGCTCTGGTCGAAGTTGGAGGGCATCACCTTGGTTTTTCTCAGGAAACCCGACTGCATGAGGTTGTGGGCTTTGAGTTCCTTGCCGGTACCGATGGCGTAATAGCAGATGTTCATCTCGTTGTTAAGTTCGGCGGCGCGGCGTTCGGCCTCCTGGCGGGCGGTGTTCTCCTCCACGGCCACGGTCTTGAGCGAATCGGTCTTCTGTCCCAGGTCGGTGACCGTGCGGTTCAGGCCCTCGATTTTGACATTGGCGTCGGCCAGCTGGTTACGCAGGCCGTCGATGGTCTCCTGCTGGTTGGCGATCTGCGCCTTCAGGTTGTTGATGGCCTTCTGGAGAGTGGCATTGTTCTGGTTGCTGGCTGCGAGCTGGGCCTCGAGCTGTTCGAGACGCTGACGGCGCTGCTCCAGAGCCTGCTGAATCTGCTCCATATCATTGCGGATTTCCTGACGCTTGCTGGGGGTCTCGGCTCCGAGTCCTCCCGTTGCCAGGATGTTCTCCATCTGTTTGATCTGGTTCATACCCTCGGTAATATCGTTGAGAATCACCAGCAGGGAATCCTGGTTGGCGAGAGCTACGTGCAGGGAGTCAGCCGTAGTAGGCGCGCCGGCATTATTTCCCTCTTTGTTCCCGCAGGAAGCCAAAGTCGTCAGAGCGACAGCTGCCATGATGGCAAAATTCTTGATTTTCATAATAGCTAAAACGTATTTGTTTTTTATAAGAATTCCGTAGTCTATCTAATCTATTCTATATATTATCCGTCTCGTCGTTGTCGCGGTACTTGTTGCGGTGGATTTTCTTCTGACCCTTGTCCGCACGATTGCCCGCCACAACTATAACGATTTCTCCCCGAGGATTGTTTTGGGTAAAGTATTCCGTCAGCTCCCCCAGGGTACCGTTATGAGTTGTATTGTGGAGTTTGGATATCTCCCTGGAGACAGACGCATCACGGTCGATGCCGCACACCTGAGCCAGTTCTCCGAGAGTCTTTACCAGGCGAAGAGGCGATTCATAGATGATAAAGGTCCGCTCGTCGGCCGCAAGCTGGGCCAGGCGCGTGGCCCTCCCCTTCTTCGGAGGAAGAAACCCCTCGAAACAGAACCTTTCGCACGGAAGTCCGGAATTTACAAGCGCGGGGACGAATGCCGTGGGCCCCGGAAGGGTCTCGACCTCGATTCCGGCCAGACGGCACTCCCTGACCAGCATGAATCCCGGGTCGGAAATCGCGGGAGTGCCCGCATCGGACACAAGTGCTATAATCTCTCCTCCCAGCAGACGGTCCACAAGGGGTTTGACCGTGTCGTGTTCATTGAATTTATGATGCGACATCAGGGGGGTAGTCACTCCGAAATGGCGCATCACAACCGAACTTGTCCGGGTATCCTCGGCCAGAATCAGATTGCAGCCGCGCAGTATCTCGACAGCGCGCGGCGCCATATCCCCGAGATTCCCGACAGGAGTAGGCACCACAAACAGTTTCCCTCCTCCGCTTCCAGAAAAATTATTCATATTCTTTTGTCGGTGAAAATTACAGTGTTTGACGGAAAGACAGCATAATCAATTGCTGAAAAAAGGCCTGAGTGCCTCATAGAACTCTTTACCGGGGGCTTTGTTCAGGTCCAGTCCCAGGGAGGTCGACAGGTACATACGCAATTGTCCGGCAGTCTGAAAGTGCGAAATAATTTCCAAAGAATCGTTCAGGCGCTCCCGGGAACCGTTGAAGATTTCCCTGCGGAACAGGAAAGCGTCATTGATGGAGAAAGCTTTCTGAAAGTCAGCCACCGTCATAGCGGGAGCAGCACAGACTGCAGGCACTGGCTTGCGGGGAGCCGCCGGGGGAGTCGCAGCCGGCACGGCCGGAGGAATTGGCGGCATCGGCGCCTCCACGGGGGGCGGCGTCACAGACGACTCCGGGACTTCATCCGGAATCATCTCGAGGATTTCCTCGGTCTCTTCTTTGGCGGAGTTCCGGGGCTCTCTATTCTCAGTCTCCGAAGCGGCGGGACCAGGAGCCTCTTCCGGCTCAGCTGACGGCACATCGCCGGCATCGGCTACTTCCTCGAACTCGGCTGAACGGACCACATCACTCTCCCGAACCGAAGGGATACTTCCGGCTTCGGGTTCCTCACCGGAGGCATCCTCCTCCCGGTCATCGCCGGAGGGGATAGCGGCGAGTTCCGCCAGGGAGATAATCTTCAGTTTCAGGCCGTCGGGCAGACGGTTTGCCTGGGCATCCTTCAGCAGCAGAAGTTCATCTGCAATGCCGGCGGTAAGGTCCAGCATCCGGTCTATTATTCTGTCGGTCTCTTTCATTTTCAGTTGTCATCGTTTTTAAACTGCGACTCGAGGAAACGCGAAATGCTGTTGCGCACCTCGTCGCGCTTACAGAAAAAATCGTTTACCAGAATCACGACGGCATGGGTCGGATTCCCTTCGGCATCAAGTTTGTAGCCGGCATAGCAGTGGACGCCGTTCATGCTGCCGCTCTTCAGAGCCAGACGCTCTGTCAGGGGATGTTTCTTAAACAGGTTCCTGACCGTCCCCTCCCTGCCGACTTTGGGAAACAGGGAAACGTAGCTTGCCGCCGCACCCCGCACCGGAGCCATTTTCTCCAGCAGGTCGGCCATGAACTGAGCCGTCACCCGGTTGTTGCGCGACAGTCCGGAGCCGTCGTAAATATCGGTTATGTCGAAATCAATGCCTTTCGCCGCCAGCAGACTGCGCTCGCGCGAGATGGCGGCTTTGCGTGACTGGCCCGGAGCAAGCTGCCTCAGGATTCCTTCGGCAAAAAGATTGTCGGAGCGGCACATCAGGTTTCTGAGGATTTCATCCCCCCGGGGCGATTCATGGAAGAGCAGCAGCCGGGGAGTCTCTCCTGAGATGTCCGTCTCGTCCCAGTCCACCGCGATTCCCTCGGCGAGCAGACTGTTTTCAAGAGCCTCGCCGAAAGCCTCGGCGGGACTTTCCACTGCCTTGTCGCCGTGGCGGTTGTCGCGGAAATTCATCCCGTAGAGTCCGGCTCCGTAGTCGTAGCGCACATCGGAAAGCTCCCAGCGGTCACAGGGGCCGTTGTCAGGGAATCCCGACTGGTCGACCGTTATCTCCCCCCTGATGCGCCGGATTCCAGCATCCCTTACTGCCGCGGCAATTTTCGCCGGGAAGCCCGAGTTTCCGGGAAACTGTCCGCTTTCAATCGTGGGGTCGCCGGCGCCCATGACTATCAGATTGCCGTTGAGGACTCCGTTGTCGACAGGGCCGCAGAGGTAGACATCCGTGCGGAAACGCGCCGTGTCGAGTCCCGCCACGATGGCAGCGGCCGAAGTGACGCACTTCATCGTGCTGGCCGGCAGCATCGCTTTATGGGGATTCTGGCTCACCAGGTCGCGTCCCGTCCGTAGGTCGCGGACAACGACCGCCACGGAGGAAGCCCTGTCGCGGCTGAACGGTATGACCGATTTGGAATACACCGGCGCGGCCAGCAGCAGGACAATCTGCAGGAGCAATATCTTGTAGAGGCTGTTCAAGTTTTCTGATGTTGTCATTTCAACCTACGAATTTACTAAACAATCAAACTCTAAACAAACTTTCATCCCAAAACTGCTCAAAACTTTACTAAAAAAATAATTTTCCGGCCACGGAGACCATGTTTTCACATTTTTTTTGTAACTTCGCCGATTGAATTGGAATCCGAAGAACCAGGCATGGCTTTAAAAACTCGCGACAAACTTATAGAAGTGGCCCGGCAGCTCTTCGCCCACAAAGGGGTGGAGAACACTACCATGCTCGACATAGCCAACGCTTCCGAGAAAGGGCGCAGGACCATCTACACATACTTTAAAAACAAACGCGAGATACATCAGGCCGTCATCGAACGCGAGAGCGACCAGATTGTAAGCCGCCAGCGCCAGATTCTCGAGTCAGCAAGTCCGGCCGCTGAAAAGCTCCGCGAATTCATGGAGGCGAGATTCCAGATCCTCACCTGCCCAACCGGACGCCGCGAGCAGCAGGAATCTCTTCCCCTGCTGATGCGCCTCGACGTGAAAAGAGCCGAGAAGACCCGCCGCCTTGCCGCCCGCAAGGAAATCGAGATTCTCAGGCAGATACTCGCCGGCGGAGTGAAGGCCGGGGAATTTTCCCGGGGACAGGCCGACCGCGCCCTGGCCCTGATTGTGACTCTCATGCAGGGTATGGACTCCCCGGGACTGGGCGAGCATCTGGACGATGCGGGCACCGAGCGCCGCGCGGCCCAGCGGGACATCATCGGATTTATCATCGCCGGGATGCATCCCGGGCCTGAGGCTCCCTCTCCCCTTATACCGACCGAATCATAATTTTCATCATACTGTCAACATGAAATTACTTGAAGGAAAAACCGCTCTGATAACCGGCGCCGCCCGCGGCATCGGCAAGCAGATTGCGCTGCGCTTCGCCAAAGAAGGCGCCAACATAGCTTTCACTGACCTCGTAATCGACGAAAACGGAAAGCAGACCGAAGAAGAAATCGCCGCTCTCGGCGTCAAGGTAAAAGGATATGCCTCCAACGCCGCCGACTTCGCCCAGACCGAGGAAGTAGTCAAGGAAGTACATAAGGATTTCGGCACGATCGACATTCTGGTCAACAACGCCGGCATCACCAAGGACGGTCTTATGATGCGCATGACCGAAGCCCAGTGGGACGCCGTCATCGCCGTCAACCTCAAGAGTGCGTTCAACTTTATCCACGCCGTTCTTCCCATCATGCTCCGCCAGCGCGGCGGCTCGATCATAAACATGGCTTCCGTAGTCGGCGTACACGGCAATGCCGGTCAGTGCAACTACGCCGCTTCCAAGGCCGGCCTGATTGCCCTGGCCAAGTCCATCGCCCAGGAGGTAGGTTCACGCGGTATCCGCGCCAACGCCATCGCCCCGGGCTTCATCGAGACGGCCATGACTGCCGCTCTCCCCGACGAAGTACGCAAGGAATGGGCTATGAAAATTCCCCTGCGTCGCGCCGGAAAAGTCGAGGATATCGCCGACGTGGCAACCTTCCTCGCCTCCGATATGTCGTCCTACGTCACCGGCCAGGTTATCCAGGTTGACGGCGGCATGAATATGTAAACCGGAGACTACAGAACACAAAACAAGGCGGTGTGTCAAAATTCCATATTTTGGCACACCGCCTTGTTTTGCGCCCGGACAGCACCGTCTTTTTTGTTGCCTGACAGGCTACAAGCTGTCTGAGCGAACACGCCCGTTTTAACTACTGTTAAAATCACAGGAATTATAAACCATCCCGAAAAACATAATGTTATATAAGCAGACGTCTGAAACAGTGAAAACATCCCTGTGGATTCATACACTAATCAATTATAAATCATAACCAAATGGCAACGACCAAACATCAGCCTATCGTACAGGAGCTTCTCGACATGATAGCAACCAACGGTTGGCAAGACAAATTCCAGCAGGCTTTTGACAAAGCCAAATCCTACAACGCAGTTGAGATGGATGACCTGAACTCGCTGGAGGACTATTACAACTGGCTCGACGCCCAGCTCACATGGGTTCCCGTGGAAAACCAGCCAGGCAAGATCGTCTACAAACACGTCTGCCTCTTCTATTTCATCCTCGATCAGGAGCCTGTCAAGAGCCTCCAGAACGCCGTGATGCCCCACGATCCCGCTGAACCTCTTACCCCTCTGTCGCTCTGGATGCGCAAGTTCATCAAGGAACTCGGCAAATGGATGGACACTCCCGAATCCCTGACACCGGAAGCTGTTCAGTCCTACTACGATTCTCCCGCCTATAACATGGACTCCTACATCCAGCCTCACGGAGGATGGAAAACTTTCAACGAGTTCTTTGCCCGTCATTTCAAACCGGGCACCCACCCCATCGCCGCTATTGACGACAGCCGTATCATCACCTCCCCGGCCGACTCCACTTTCGGCGGCCAGTGGGAAGTCAGCGAAAACTCCGAAGTCGACATCAAGGGTATCCGCTGGAAAATCGACGAGCTTCTGGCCGACAGCCCCTACAAGGACCGTTTCAAAGGTGGCCATTGGATGCACGCTTTCCTGAACACCACGGACTACCACCGTCAGCACGCCCCTGTAGCCGGCCGTGTGCTTGAATCCCGTTTCATCGAGGGAACCGTTTATCTCCAGGTCGTTGCCGACCAAGACGAAGCAATTCCCGACGGGCGTAACCACGTCAAGATGATCCGTCATCTCGATGCTCCCGACAGCCCGGGTTATGAGTTCATGCAGTGCCGCGGTCTTATCGTCATCGACAGCCCTATCGGCCTTGTAGCCGTTCTGCCTATGGGTATGGCCCAGGTATCTTCGGTAGTCATGACGGCCGAGGTCGGCAAGGTTCTCCACAAGGGTGAGGAAATCTCCTACTTCCAGTTCGGCGGTTCCGATATCGTGATGGTCTTCGAGGCCTCCAGCAATGTCAGCTTCACAGCCCAGCCCGGTATCCACTACAAGGTCGGCACCAAGCTCGCCGAAGCATACCCCGTAGTATATCCCGCCCGCTAACCACGCGTTTCAGCAAGCAAAGGAACCCCTGTTCCTGAATAGATTAAAGACATTTTAATTCCCGGGGGGCCGAAACCGCTTTTATCCGGTGTCGGCCCCCTTTGTATAATTTCAGTTAATTTCAAACGTTATGGCTTCCGATAATAACAAATCCGCGTCTCAGTCTCCCGCCCCGACGGGAAGCGTCCGGGAGACCACCCCGATGAACCACCCCAAAGGAGGAGCCAGACAGATTTCGATGATGGCGATGGCCATCATGATCGTGACCACCATCGTCAGTATGCGTGGCCTGGCCTCACAGGCCGAATTCGGATTCACCTCCATTTTCTATTATGTGCTGGCCGCGCTGGTCTTCCTGGTGCCTTACGCACTGGTGTGCGCCGAGCTGGCTTCCACCTATACCCGCTCCGGCGGCGTCTTCCGCTGGGTTTCCGAAGCGTTCGGCACCCGTACCGGATGGCTCAGTATGTATCTTGACTGGCAGATGGTAGTCATCTGGTTTCCGGCGGTGCTGATGTTCGGGGCCGTGTCGCTGGCCTATATCTTCTGGCCCGAGACGTTCGACGCCCGGCTGGCCGGCAACCGTGTCTACACCCTTATCATCGTCCTGGGTGTCTACTGGGTCTGCACGTTCAACACCTTCCGTGGGATGAAATACGCCAATAAGCTCAGTACGCTCGGAGGTCTCTGCGGCACCATCATTCCCGCCGCCGTCCTTATCGTAATGGGCGTGGTCTATCTGCTGCTGGGCAAGACGGTCTATCTGCCCGTCGACAAGCCTTTCTGGCCCGACTTCTCGCATTTCAGCACAATCGTGCTGGCAGCCAGCATCTTCCTCTTCTTCGCCGGCATGGAAATCCAGGCCGTGCAGGTTCCGGGGATGAAGAACCCCTCGCGCGACTTCCCGCGCTCGGTGTTCATCGCCACTCTGATTATCCTTGTGATTTTTATTCTCGGCACACTCGCCATCGGCATCGTGATTCCCGAAAGCAAAATCAATCTGCTCCAGAGCCTGCTTGTCGCCTACAATGATCTGTGGGCCTCGGTCGGCGCTCCCTGGCTCGGCAATGTTATGGCCGTGCTGATTACGTTCGGCGTACTCGGTCAGGTCAGCGTGGTAATCGCCGGCCCCTCCACCGGTATTCTCGCCGTCGGCAAGGCCGGATTCCTTCCGCGCTCGCTCCAGCATACCAACAAGAACGGAATCCAGACCACGATTCTCTACGTCCAGGCCGCTATCGTCTCCCTGCTGTCGCTGGTGCTGGTCCTGCTCCCCTCCGTCGAGTCGGCCTATCAGATTCTCAGCCAGATGTCGACAATCATCTACCTTATCATGGTGGTCATCATCTATATGGCGTTTGTCCGCCTGCGCCGCACCGCTCCCAACAAGAAGCGCGGTTTCCGCGTTCCCGGCGGTAAGTTCGGTATGTGGCTCGTGACAATCGTCGGCGTTGCCGGCGCCGTGCTGGCCGGAGTCCTCAGCTTCGTTCCACCGTCGCAGATCAAGACCGGCAGTCCGGCCGTCTATGTCGGTGTTCTGATTATCGGTGTGGCCGTCTTTATCGCGCTTCCCCTTATAATTTACGCCAAACGTAAAAAATCGTGGCGCGACGCCAATGCCTCTTTCTATCCTTTCGACTGGCAGATCGAGGGACGCACCCCCGGTCAGGTATCGAAATGGCCGGCCGGCTATCAACCTACCGACGCCCAGGTACAGGAGGCTATGCAGAAGGAATCCGCCGATTAATAATCCTCTGATACTCTATGCACTATGAAGAGAATTCCCACAGGCAAGGGGTACATCACCCTTCCGGCCCTTCTGGCGATCTGGTCCATCTCGCTGGTGGTCAACCTTCCGGGACTCGCCGTCAGCCCCATGCTCGGCAATCTCGACAGGATATTTCCCCATGCGTCCGACCTGGAGATCCAGTTGCTGACAGTGCTGCCCAACCTGCTGATTATCCCCTTTGTGCTGTTCTCCGGGAAACTCTCGGAGTCGAAAGACAAGGTGAGGATCGTAGTCATCGGACTTGCCATTTACCTGCTGGCCGGGCTGCTCTATTTCGTGGCCGATTCGATGGTGGCCCTTATTGCGATAAGCTGTCTGCTGGGATGCGGATGCGGCCTGGTGATTCCCCTGGCTGCGGGTCTTATCGCCGACACATTCGTCGGGAAGTACCGTATGCAGCAGCTCGGCATCAAGAGCGGTATTTCAAACGTGGCCCTTGTGCTTGCCACTTTCGTAGTGGGCTGGCTCAACCACGGCAACTGGCATACGCCGTTTCTGGTCTACCTGATCCCGGCCGTGCCGCTGGCGCTGATGATTTTCGTCAGGAACCGGAATCCGCAGGCATCCGTCAAGCTCAATAGCGCTCCTCCGGGAGCCGGCTCCCCTCCGGCGGCGAAAGCCGCCCGGGGGGCCGCTCCGCTGCCGGGCGAGAAAGTGCGCGGAGGGTTTATCCTGGACCGTATCGCCGGTCTTGTCGGCATCTATGCGTTCACTACATACGCCGTGACGATCATCTCCTATTATCTTCCATTCCTGATTCAGGAAGATAATCTGAGCAGCGATATCACCGGCACGGTCACCGCCCTGTTCTATCTTGCGGTCTTTCTCCCCGGATTCTGCCTTCCATATATCATCAGATTCTTCAAACAGCGCACTTCGCTGGCCGCTACCCTCTCCATCGCCGCCGGACTGTTGCTGATGGCCGTCGGACGCCAGCACTGGCTGCTCTATGTGGCCGCCCTGATGATGGGATTCGGCTACGGTGTCTTCCAGCCTGTCATCTACGACAAGGCCACCTACACCGTCACCGATGGCCGCAAGTCCACCCTGGCCCTCGCTATCGTGCTGTCGGTAAACTATATCGCCATCACCGTTACGCCCTTTATCGTCGACCTGTTCCGCGATATGTTCGGCACGCAGAGCAACCATTTCCCGTTCTTCCTGAACTTTGTATTAACCCTGCTGTTCGGCGTGGCGGTAGTGCTGAAACGCAACTCCTTCACCTTCCGCATGAGCGACGAATACGTATAACTCCCTGTATATAACTGTATATAACTGTATATAACTGTATATAACTGGATATTACTCCCTGCATATTACCCGCGGCGGCATATCGGAAGCCCCTCTTCCGGCATACCGCCGCTGTTTTATCCCTGCTGTCTCTCCCCTCCCTACCTTTCCGCGTAATCCTCTCGCGCAAAGCGCGTCCCATGAAAAATCTGCGTTAATCTGCGCTTATGCGAGAAAAATCATCTCCCCCTGTGAAGAATTATCTCCCACGGATTCCACAGATTTAGGGATTAAACACGGATGAATTATTGATTTCAAGGATTTTCTAAAATTATCTCTCGCAGAGGCGCAGATTAAAAAAGAAATCCGATTCCACTAATTAAAAAATCCGTGCATAATCCCTTAATCTGTAAAATCCGTGGGAGCCTTTCCTGCAGATTCCGCGTAATCTCCTCGCGCAAAGCGCGTCCTATGAAAAATCTGCGTTAATCTGCGCTTCTGCGAGAAAAAATCATCTCCCCCGTGAAGAATTATCTCCCACGGATTCCACAGATTAAGGGATTAAACACGGATTAATTATTGATTTCAAGGATTTTATAAGATTATCTCTCGCAGAGGCGCAGATTAAAAAGGAAATCCGATTCCACAAACGCGCTTTGCGCGGAGGGATTCCACAGATTGCGGCCGAACGTCCGGATGGCTTCGTGAAATCTGTCCGCGCAGAGCGCGTCAGTGGAATCCCCTTAATTAAAAAAATCCGTGTTTAATCCCTTAATCTGTGGAATCCGTGGGAGATAATAGATAATAGGAGATAATCGATAATAAAGGAGATAATATATTGGAGCTTTTCCCGCGGATTAACGCTGACAAGGCGGACGCTGAGACAAGGTTAATGAGCCGGAGTATAATCCAGGGGGATGCTGAGACCGGCGACGCTAACGGTGAAGCGTCCTGGTTCCAGTACAGGTTCACCGTCAGGGGTATAATACGGGAGATCGCGTGAGGGAATGAGGGAGAATGTAAAAGTGGCAGTCTCGCCGGGCTGCAGTTCCCGTTTCTCGAAATGGCGCAGTTCCCGGACGGGACGGGCTACGGCACTGACTTCATCCGATACAAACCAAAGGGCTGTCTCCTTTCCGGTGCAACGTCCGGTGTTGGTAACGTCGACACTGATCTCCACGGGAAGCGCCGGATCGGTAAACGCCGGGGCCGACACCCGGAGATTGGAATAACTGAACTCCGTGTAGCTCAGACCGTAGCCGAACGGATAGAGGGGCGCGTCCTGAATGTCCTGGTAATTCCCCTGCCCTCCGGTGCGGGCATTGGGCCGGGCGCCATAATAGATGGGAACCTGGCCGGTGGAATAGGGGAACGTGACTGCCAGTTTGCCTGACGGGCAGACCTCTCCGGAAAGAATCTCGGCCAGGGCGGTGCCCCCCTCTGTGCCGGGCTGCCACATCTGCAGGACAGCGCCGGCCATCGGTTCGAGACGCCGCAATTCGAGGGGACGCCCGGAAGTCAGCACAAGCACCACGGGTTTGCCGACAGCACTTATCTCGGCGGCGAGCCGTTCCTGTGCGTCGGGGAGCGAAAGTGTCGACCGGGAACCGTTCTCGCCGCTCCATTTCGGCATCTCGCCGAGGCAAAGTACAACGACATCCGCTTCCTGCGCGGCGCGGACAGCCTCGGAAATTTCCGCGGAGGAAATGCTGTCGAAGCCGCATCCGCGGGCATAGACAGTGGCGGGGAATGTCCGGGTGAGAGCCTGCCGGAAAGTGACGGTCTCGGCGGCAACACCGTGGCAGCTCCAGTTGCCGTTCAGCCCTGCGCCATCATCGGCCATCGGTCCGATCAGGGCGATTCTCTTGCCGGCAAGGGGGAGCAGATTTCCTTCGTTCTTGAGCAGCACGGCGCTCTCCCGGGCCATTTCAAGGGCGATGCGACGGTTGTCGGGGGTCAGCACACGTTCTTCCGCAGGAACTTCAGGGGTATAGGGATTGTCGAACAGGCCGAGTTCAAACTTGAGTTTCAGCACCTGGGCCACCGCACGGTCCACGCGGTCCATGCTAACCTTTCCCTCCCCGATAAGCCGCGCAAGATAATCGGCATACAGTCCGTCGGCCATATCCACGTCAACCCCGGCGTTGAAAGCGAGCATCGCCGCGTCGGCGTCATCCGAGGCCACGCGCTGGTTTACAAGCTGGCGCACGGAATCCCAGTCGGAAACAACGAAACCGTCGAATCCCCAGCGGTTCCGGAGGATTTCGGTCAGCGTATAGTAGTTGGCCGATGCCGGTACGCCCGAAATGTCGTTGAATCCGGACATCACGGTGGCGGCTCCGGCTTCCACTCCGGCATGGAACGGAGGCAGATAGGTGTTCCACAGGGCGCGGTCGGAGATGTCGGCGGGACGGTAGTCGCGGCCACCTTCCGATGCGCCGTAGCCCACATAATGTTTGAGGCAGGCGGCGACACTGACGCCGGAAGCGAGGCTCTCCCCCTGATATCCCCTGACGGCGGCGGCTCCCATCACGGAGTTCATATAGGGGTCTTCGCCGTACCCCTCGGAAATACGTCCCCAGCGACCGTCGCGGGCTACGTCGACCATCGGGGAGAAGGTCCACTCGATTCCCGAACGGCGAGCCTCTGCGGCGGCCATGGCGCAGGCCCGGGCGGCAAGACCGGGGTTGAACGAACAGGCTTGTCCGAGAGGTATCTGATAGATTGTGCGGAAGCCGTGGATTACGTCCTGGGCGAAAATCGCCGGAATTCCAAGGCGTGTCTCCGTCATGATGCGCCGCTGGAGGCGATTGCGGAAACCGGGATCGGTGCCGTAATAGATATATGAGCCGGAGGTCAGCGGATGGTCGGCCTTAACCTCGACATTGTTTTCATTGGTGTTTCCCCCCGCCGTGTACTGGCAGAGCTGCATGATTTTCTCTTCAAGGGTCATACGGGCCAAAAGGTCGTCAACCCGCCGGTCGACCGGGACGGCTGCATCCTTATAGAGCGCCGCAGGCTCTGTTTTCACTTGTGCGGTTACAACGCACGGACTTACGGCCGACGCGACAAACACGCCGGCACATCCCAACATACTCAGGATTCGTTTCATTTTTGTTTTGGGATCAGATTCGGAAGCCCCGGAGGACTTCCCGGTTAAAAAATGCCAATATTAATTGTAAGCACACGCGCAGAAGCGCCCGTAACGCCTCACCGGGAGGACGCCGGGAACGCTTCTTCGCGTCAGTGTTTTTTTATCGTGCAGGCTCCTGCGGGAGCAACGTCAGAACAGGGGGAAGAAAGAAGTGGAGGTGATGAACTTGCGGTCAAATTCCTCATTGGTCATCGACCAGAGAGCCACGATTCCCTGGATAATCGGAAGGACGGCCCAAGCGCCGCAGGTCACGCAGACAAGCACGATCGTCAGGATTCCGCCTCCTATTTTATTGCAGTAGAAGTAATGAAGCCCAAGCGAGCCAAGCACCATAGCCAGGATGGCATAGACGCCACGGCATTTCCCTTCGGGACCGCAGTTGAAAGCATTATTCTTGGTATCTTCGACGTAGGGACGGCAATAAGGCTGCTGATAGCCCTGCTGCTGGCGGTAACCGCCCTGCTGCTGGTAACCCTGCTGATAGCCACCCTGCTGGTATCCGTTCTGCTGATAACCCTGGTTCTGCTGATAGCCCTGCTGGTAACCGCCTTGCTGCTGGTATCCCTGCTGGTAGGCGCCCTGCTGATAACCCTGGCCGGGCTGCTGGCAGCCCTGTCCCTGATAGTTCTGGTTGTCGCCCTGCTGCCCGGGCTGGAAAGGTTGAGTCGGTGTCATATTTTTCAATAAAAATTTTAACTATTAGACTACAAAAATAGGCTTTCAGTTGCACACTGCCAAATTTTTTCCTGCTTTTTTATCCACTTCTGCGTTCTCGTACACATTTCCTCATAGATTTACTTCCACACCCACCCGCATCCCTATTTCCTGTCTCCTTGTGACAACGGAGGAATCGTTTCCCCTAATTCGCGGAATCCGTGGGAGATAATTCTCCATGGCCGGAAGATGAAGTTTTTCTCGCAGAAACGCAGATTAACGCAGATTTTCATTAAACGCGCTTTGCGCGAGGGGATTACGCGGAATCTGCGGGAAAAGGTCCCATATATTATCTCCTTTATTATCTATTATCTCCTTTATTATCTCTCCCACGGATTCCATAGATTAAGGGATTAAACACGGATTTTTGAATTAAGGGGATTCCACTGACGCGCTCTGCGCGGACAGATTCCACAGATTGCTGCCGAACGCCCGGATGGCTTCGTGGAATCCCTCCGCGCAAAGCGCGTTTGTGGAATCGGATTCTGCGATAATCTGCGGTTCTGCAAGAGATAATCTTATAAAATCCTTGAAATCAATAATTCATCCGTGTTTTATCCCTTAATCCGTGGAATCCGTGGGAGATAATCCGTAAAATCCAAAAAGAATAATTTGTGAAATTCGTGGGAGATAATTAATTTGAGAGGAAGAGGATTTGGAGGAACGGCCGGGATTTAGTACCTTTGCAAGGTACGAAACGGACATGACAACAGAGTGTTATGAAAAAACTGATCGCGTTGCTGATGCTGGTGGCCTGTTTCGCGTTAGGCCAGGCACAGGAGCTTAAAATAAATTCCATCACATCTTCGATGTTTGACGGCACGGCCAACTCCCGGGCCACAGAGCGTCTTGACTTCAACGGCGAACTGTGTGCCCTGATAAAGGTGCAGCTGCCGCTGGAGGGAGCCGAGTTCTTAGGCAACACCGTCGGGGAAACCGTCAACCATTCCGGAGAATACTGGGTCTACGTCATCAACGGTACCCGCCAGCTCCATCTCCATCATAAACTGTTCAAGCCTCTTGTAATCTATTTTCCGGATTTCGGTATCAAAGGGGTGGAAGGTGGCGTCACCTATATCGCCGACATATCAGTGCCGGCGGAATTGTGGGCCGCAGCCGCCGGAGCCGCGTCCGGAACGACGAAGCGACCGATGGATAACTTCCTGGTGCTGAACGTAACGCCCCCGAACGCCAAAGTCTTTATCGGGGGACAGGAAAAGATGGTCAGCGAAGGAATATGCTCCGTGCTGCTGAAAGCCGGCACCTACGCCGTGCGCGTCGAAGCCTCCGGGTATCAGACAGAGGAGTTCCAGGCCACAATCGGCGACGAGAAAGTGGTGCGCGACGTCAGTCTCCGCTCCACGATGGCAACTCTGACCGTCCGCTCCGCCACCTCCGGCGCCCGCATCTTCCTCAACGGCAACGCCGTAGGCACCGGTTCCTGGACCGGCAGCATTATGCCTGACACCTACCTGGTTGAACTTAAAAAAGAGGGCTACCGACCCGCCGAACGCCGCGTCACCCTCGCCATGAACGCCACCGAAACCCTGGACTTCCCGGCCCTGGAGGCCATCACCGGCGACATCATCGTCTCCTCCACCCCTGCGGGAGCCTCTATCGAACTTGACGGCCGCACGGTCGGTACCACTCCCGAAGTCCTCCGCTCCATCCCCGTCGGTACCCACACCCTCCGCCTGACCCGCTCCGGCTACCAGCCCTCCACCTCCTCCGTCACAGTCACCGAGTCCTCCCCCGCCAACCTCGACCTCACCCTGAGAAGGCAGCAGGAATTCGTGACGCCGACAAGTCCCGGTAAGGAATCTGTATCCACGGTTCCCGTTTCCAAAAACAACTATTCCCACCTTGATTTGGCGGCCGAGCGCGACGGGCAGTACACCTATTTCAGCACACGGGAATGGAACGCATTGTCATACGTCGAAAAGGCTACTTATCATAAAGTAGGAATCGTCATCAATCAACCATCAATCACAGCCCCGTTTATCCTTGCATTGACCGATAACGGCAAGAATGTAACCTGGCAGGAAGCAATGGCGTCCGGTATCAATATGCCTACCAAAATTCAGGGAGAGGCTATTGTCAGAGATTATCTGAAAGTAATGGACACCCTAAAAACTTTCGGAGGCTCCGGATACGAGGGCCCGAGTGTTTGGTTCTGGACCACCCAGTCAAGTGGTCCGTCAACATATTATGGAATTCACATCTACAGCGGAGTGGTATATGACAAATATGACGATTCACAAACTCTCAGGGTCCGTAAGGTAATTCCACTTCCATCAGCTATGCCCACAGTTACGCCCATGACTTCAAATTCCATTTCTAAAAATTCATACGGTCATGCAAAGGCCCATCATCTCGACCTCGCTGCCGAATGCGACGGCAAATATGTTTTCTTTACCGAAGCGGAATGGAGCAGTGTGCCCTCCTCGGAAAAGGGTCAATACACGAAGAAAGGCATCGTTATCAATCAGCCCTCAATCACTGAGCCGTTTATCCTCGCGTTGACCGACAACGGCAAGGATGTAAAGTGGAAAAAAGCAATGGCGTCCGGTATCAATATGCCTACCAAAATACAAGGGGAGGCTATAGTCAAGGATTGTGCCAATGTCAACAAGGCATTAAAAGCTTTTGGCGGAACGGGATATGAGGGGGACAGCCAATACTTCTGGACAAAAGATGCAAAAGATTCTTCCTACGCGTGGTACGTTGCTATGTATGGCGGCTTCGTCACCTTCAGCTACAAGGCGAATACCTACAGGGTTCGCGCGGTAGCCCCCGTCCCCGAGGCCGAGGCGATGTAAGACCCTTTTACACTTCAGTACTTTCCGGCCCGGAATCCCCGACGAAAGGAGAGGTGAGGAGTCGGAGAGGGAGTATGAGGTTTTTCTCGCAGAAGCGCAGATTAACGCAGATTTTCATTGGACGCGCTTTGCGCGAGGGGATTACGCGGAACCGGCGACACGGTTACAGCCACTCAGCGGGGAGGTCTCCCACGGATTTCACGGATTAAGGGATTATACACGGATTTTTTTAATTATAGGGATTCCACAAACGCGCTCTGCGCGGACGGATTCCACGAAGCCTTCCGGGCGCTCGGCAGCAATCTGTGGAATCCGTCCGCGCAGAGCGCGTTTGTGGAATCGGATTTCCTTTTTAATCTGCGGTTCTGCGAGAGTTAATCTTAGAAAATCCTTGAAATCAATAATTAATCCGTGGTGAATCCCTTAATCTGTGGAATCCGTGGGAGATAAATCCGTATGTAAAATTCAAGAAGAATAATTTATGGAATCCGGGAGAGATAATAAATGGGTGCCATAATGCGAGGATAAAGATTTTCGCGCGGAGGCGCGGATTGACGCGGACTCAGATAAAGACCCAGATAAAGAGAAAATCAAGAGAGATATAATAGTCAGGGACTATATAAAAAAAGCAAGGAAAACGCGATCACCGTGTTCTCCTTGCCGTCCTCTGTATTGAAATAAAAGGGGTGAAATGTGGGTCTCGAACCCACGACCTTCGGAACCACAATCCGACGCTCTAACCAACTGAGCTAATCTCACCATGAAAGAATCTTAAGGCTCTGGTCGGGAGAAAAATCAAAGTCAAACCCTCTAAACTCCTTTCCGGAACGTTCCGCTGAACGTTGTTTCCTTAAGACGGTGCAAAGGTACAACATTTTTTTGAATTTGCAAACCTTTCCGCCGTTTTTTCACTAAAAAAAATCCGAACAAGCCGGATAAAGTTGCCGACATGAAAAGCGGCTCAAACCATTGTGCTTTCCCGCTTGACGACAATATGCAGGCGAAAAGCAGCACCGGAATCTGCCGGTTTCATCTATCAGGCAGGAGAAGGTCCACAAAGAAATCGCTCATATTGAGGAGCATAAACAAAAGCATGATCAGAGAAACGGTCAGTTCGCCCCAGCATTTCTGCCTTACCGCCGCTACGGCATAACCGGCAAAGATTATCAGCAGACTCCCCAGCAGAGCGGGCTTACACCACGTCAGCACATCCACATCCCATCCGAACCATCGATCAAGAAGATTAACGCCGAACCAAAGATAGAGCATCATCCACACGACGACAAGCGCCATAGGGATGAACAACCAGTAGAGTTTACGCTGCGTCCGCTTATCAATGCGTTTCATCATTACTTAGGGATTATTCCCGGGTAACCGGACCGATATTATTGCGGAACGCCGAAAGCGCCGACGCAACGAATTCACGGGCGCGTCCCTGCCACGCCCCGGTGACCGAGTCAGCCGGAAGAACCATATAGTTGGGACGCACGAATCCATACCTCTCCCCTACCGGAGCGTCCTTGACCGAAGGTGAGGGACGGAAAGATGTATCCGTGGGAGGGACGGTGAATATAAGCTTGTATGCGGCTTCCTTGACGTAAGCCGCCCCTTTGTCATCACGGGCGAGAGTAACACGGGTCAGAAGACCGCCGCGGGTGTCGCGGGTCATCATGTTTGAGATAAAATTTCCATGGGAATAGGTAAGAAACATCGGTTTGCCCGTCGTGCTGTTCTCGCGCAGTTCCATAGGCTGGACGACATGGGGATGTCCACCCATTATTATATCGACCCCTTCCTTTTCCAGGAAACGCGCCCACTGCTTCTCGTAGGCGACGGGCGTAAGCGTATATTCTTCCCCCCAGTGCATGGCCGCCACGATAATTTCCGCTCCTGCACGGCGGGCGCGGGCGATGTCCTGACGGATCCGGTCAGCCGAGATATAATCCACAAGCGCGCCGGAAGATACTGTGAAACCGTTTGTACCGTAAGTATAGTTCACAAACCCCACCCTGAAACCGCGGATATCAGCCACGAACGGCAGACGCTCCGCGCGGTCGGCGGAATCTGTGTATGTGCCGATATGAGGGAGTCCGAGGGAATCAAGGGTCGCAACCGTGCGGCATAGGCCCCGGTCGCGACGGTCAAGGGTGTGGTTGTTAGCCGTGAGAAACAGGTCGAAGCCCGCGGCTGCGAGTGCCCGGGGATAACTGTCGGGAGCATTGAACTGCGGATAGCCCGAATAGGGAGCTTTGGCGACCGGTGTCTCCAGATTCACCACTGCATAGTCCGCCGCCGATATATAAGGCGCTATCGCGGAAAAACAGTCGGAATAATCATAGACACCGTTGCCGCGCCTGGCGGCCTCAAGCTGGCCGGTGTGCATCATGGCATCCCCGGCAAACACGATGTCGATCTCCTGCGCCTGGGTCAGCGCAAGCACAAACGCCACTGCGGCGGCTAAAATACTTTCCATATCCCCCTGTACGGATAAAATTTTACGGGGAGCGCCCATTACAGAACGCTCCCCATACAAAATTATTTATAAATAGCTTTCTGGCCGGCCAGAAGCGTATTGCGCATCAGAGACACGATAGTCATCGGGCCTACGCCTCCGGGAACGGGTGTGATATAGGCACACTTGGGAGCGACCTCGTCGAACTCCACATCTCCACGCAGACGGAAACCGCTCTTGCGTGTAGCGTCAGGCACGCGGGTGGTGCCGACATCTATCACCGTCGCCCCCTCCTTCACCATATCGGCGGTAACGAAACCGGGGACTCCCATCGCGGCTATGATAATGTCGGCCTGACGGCAGATTTCCTTGAGATTACGTGTGGCGCGGTGGCAGACGGTAACGGTGGCGTCGCCGGGCACACCCTTCTGCATCATCAGCGTGGCAACCGGCTTTCCGACGATATTGCTGCGCCCGAGAACGACACAGTTAGCCCCTTTCGTAGGCACGTTGTAACGCTCAAGCAGGGTCATGATACCGGCGGGAGTGGCGCTGTGGAAACAGGGAAGGCCGATTGACTGGCGCCCTACATTGATGGGATGGAAACCGTCCACATCCTTGCGGTAGTCAATCGCCTCGATGACCTTCTGCTCCGAGATATGGGGAGGCAGGGGAAGCTGTACGATAAAACCGTCGACATCCTCGTCGCGGTTGAGCTGGTCAACGGCATCGAGAAGAGTCTGCTCGTCGATATCGGCCTCAAAGCGGATAAGCGTGGACTTGAAGCCACACTCCTCACACGCCTTGACCTTCGAGGCGACGTATGTCTCGCTTCCTCCGTCGTGGCCTACAAGAATAGCGGCCAGATGGGGACGTTTCTCACCGCGGGCGACCATTCCGGCCACTTCGGCTGCAATTTCGGCCTTTATATTGGCGGCCGTTTCCTTTCCGTCAATCTTAATCATAATGAGCAAAATATGTCATCGGCGGCCACGCATGGCACGCATCATTTTCATCGGGTTCTTCATCGCGGTAGCCGCCTTCATCATCTTGCGGGTCTGCTCGAACTGAGTCAGCAGACGGTTCACCTCCTGAAGGGAAGTGCCGGAACCGGCGGCGATACGTTTGCGCCGCGAGCCGTTGATGATCTCGGGATTAACGCGCTCTCTGGCCGTCATCGAGCTGATGATGGCCTCGATGCTCTTGAAAGCGTTGTCATCAATGTCTACATCCTTGATAGCCTTTCCGAGACCGGGAATCATCGATGCCAGGTCCTTGAGGTTACCCATCTTCTTGATCTGCTGAATCTGCGCGAGGAAGTCATTGAAATTAAACTGGTTGCGGGCCAGTTTGCGCTGAATCTCAAGTGCCTGTTTCTCGTCGAACTGCGCCTGGGCCTTTTCAACTAAGGAGACGATATCGCCCATACCGAGGATTCGGTCGGCCATACGGGAGGGGTGGAAGAGATCGAGGGCATCGAGTTTCTCACCGGTACCGACAAACTTGATAGGCTTGGTCACCACCGTGCGGATCGACAGGGCAGCACCACCTCGGGTATCGCCGTCGAGTTTCGTCAGCACAACGCCGTCGAAATCCAGGCGGTCATTGAACTCCTTGGCCGTGTTGACGGCGTCCTGACCGGTCATCGAGTCAACCACGAATAGAGTTTCCTGGGGCTTGATGGCATTCTTGATGGCCTCGATTTCGTCCATCATCTGCTCGTCGACAGCCAGACGTCCGGCCGTATCGACAATCACCAGGTCGAGATGATTCTGACGGGCATAGTCGATGGCGTTCTTTGCGATCTGGATGGGATTCTTGCTCCCCTCCTCGGTGTAGACGGGCACATCGATCTGCGAGGCCAGAACTTTCAGCTGCTCGATAGCGGCGGGACGGTAGACGTCGCAGGCCACCAGCAGGGGACGCTTACCTTTCTCGCTCTTGAGCTTGCGGGCCAGCTTGCCGGAGAACGTCGTCTTACCGGAACCCTGGAGACCCGACATGAGGATTACCGTAGGATTCCCCGAGAGGTTCAGCTGGGCGGTCTCGCCTCCCATCAGCGTGGCCAGCTCGTCATGAACGATCTTCACCATCAGCTCCTGAGGCTTGATGGCATTGATTACGTTCTGACCGAGAGCCTTCTGCTTGACGGTGTCGGTGAAGTTTTTGGCAACCTTGTAGTTGACGTCGGCGTCAAGAAGTGCGCGGCGCACATCCTTGAGCGTCTCGGCAACGTTTATCTCGGTGATTTTTCCTTGACCTTTAAGGATTTTGAAACTTCTTTCAAGTTTCTCGCTGAGGTTTTCAAACATATCGGGAAATTGAAGCGGGAAAGTTAGGGTTAATTGGATTCGCCTTCATGCCGTGGGGAGCGCTCCCCGCGAAACTCAGAGGCGGTTGGTGGCCGTATCGGGGAAAATGACCGCGGGTTTGAAAGTGCGGGCTTCCTCGAAAGGCATCGATGCGTAAGCCATTATGATTACGATGTCGCCGGGCTGCACCTTCCGGGCTGCAGCGCCATTGAGGCAGACAACGCCGGAGCCTTTCTCGCCGGGTATGGCGTAGGTCTCCAGGCGCTCCCCGTTATTGTTGTCCACGATGTAGACGTGTTCGCCGGGGAGGATATTGGCAGCTTCCATCAGCGCCTCGTCGATTGTGATGCTCCCGATGTAATTCAGGTTGGCCTCGGTCACCGTGACGCGATGGATTTTGGATTTCAGTATTTCAACGTTCATCTGAAGCTATGTCGTTTAGCGTTCATACTTGATATTGTCAATCAGACGCACATCCCCGCAATAGCAGGTGACACACCCCCGGGCGCAGCCGTTGTGGGGCGTGGACCATTCGGCCAGGGGTTGCATGGTCAGAGGGTCTACGATTTCGTAATACTCCACCTCCAGGCCCGGACAGGCGTTGAGTTCGTCGACAACCAGGCGACGGGTATCTTCCAGGGAGTGGTCGCGGGCCCACTCCACGCTCTTTTTCAGCGTCTTGTAGATAAGAGGGGCCACGGCGCGATTTTCAGGCGTCAGTCTCACGTTGCGGCTGCTCATCGCCAGGCCGTCATCCTCGCGTTTTATGGGGCAGTCGACAATTTCCACGGGGAATTTCTCCAGCTCCACCATCCGGCGGATTACGGCAATCTGCTGAAAATCCTTCTCTCCGAAATAGGCGCGGTCGGGAGAGACAAAACTGAACAGCTTGCTGACCACCTGGGCCACTCCGTTGAAATGGCCGGGACGCATCGGACCTTCCATTACAGCGGCTACCTCTCCCAGGTCGAAGACGCGGGTATCCTCCGTGGGGTACATCTCCTCCACGGTGGGGATAAACGCAATGTCCACCCCGGCTTCGCGCAACAGGGCGCAGTCGGCCTCCTCGGTGCGCGGATAGGTCTGGAGGTCCTTGGCGTTATTGAATTGGGTCGGGTTTACAAACACACTGACCACTACGGCGTCGTTCTCACGCCGCGCACGGTCAACAAGTGATATATGTCCGGCGTGTAGCGCACCCATCGTGGGCACAAGCCCTACGGTGCGTCCGTCGGCCTTCAGGTGAGCCACTTTCTCTTTAAGCTCACTGACACTTCTGATTATTTCCATTTGAGTCTTCCGGATTTTGAATCGTCAGGAATTTTTACGGCTGCAAAGTTACGGTTTTTCCCGGAATAAACCTTAACTTTGCAATAAATTATTGAGTAGACCATGAGGCAGGAATTTGAATCGACATTGCTTGAAAACTGTGTGACGGAGATTTCCCGGCTCCCGGGAATCGGGCGCAAGACAGCCCTGAGGCTCGCCCTGCACCTTCTGCGCCAGGATCCGGGCGCAGCCAATGCCCTGGGGAACGCCATCATAGAGATGCGCAGGGGGATTACCTATTGCCGCGTGTGCCACAATATCTCCGAGACGGAACTCTGTCCGGTCTGCGCCGACCAGCGGCGCGACGCCTCCACGATATGCGTTGTCGAAACCGTCAAGGACGTCATGATTCTGGAAAACACAGGACAATACGGAGGTCTGTATCATGTACTCGGGGGAGTGATATCCCCGATGGACGGCGTCAGTCCCGACCAGCTTCAGATTGATTCGCTGGTAGCGCGCGTTGCCGCCGGAGGAGTAAAGGAAGTGATTCTTGCCCTGGGAGCGACAATGGAGGGGGACACCACGGGATATTACATATTCCGGAAGCTCGCTCCCTATCCCGACGTCACCGTAACGCAGCTGGCCCGCGGAGTTGCCCTCGGAAACGAAATCGAATATACCGATGAACTTACCCTGGGGCGTTCCCTGCAGAACCGCACCCTCTTCGCCGATTCAATCAAAGCCTGACCGCAGGCTACTTAACCGTATCCGGTCCAAACTATTCCTTCCAACAGTCAGCCATGCCGAAAAAAATCATACTGCGCGCCCCCGAGCCCTCCGATGTCGACCGGATATATCTCTGGGAAAACAATCCCGAGATGTGGCCGTGCGGCGCATTCAGGGCCCCGCTTTCCCGTCATCAGATATGGGAATATGTCAACAATTACGACGCCAACCCCCTTTCCGGAGGCCAGTTGCGCCTGATCATAGAAGCCGGCGCAGATGAAGAAGGGGAAGGCTATACCCCCTGCGGCATTGTGGACCTTTACGACATTGACCCGCGCGACTCACGCGCATTCGTAGGGATAATGGTAGCGCCGGATTTCCGCCGGAAAGGGATCGCCGCCGAGGCTCTTGCCCAGCTCGAGAAATATTGCCGCGAGTGTCTGGCCCTGAGACTGCTTGCTGCGGAAGTCGCTTCCGACAACCAGCGGTCCATACGCTTGTTCGGAGGCGCCGGCTACCTGCTTGTCGGCCGGCGCCCGGCATGGTTTCGCCGGGGAGCGGAATTCATATCATGCGCCCAGTTCCAGAAAGAACTGATTTCCATGTGATATTCCCTCAGAATTCACACCGCAGGGCATCGGCTACCACGAAAGTCGATCCGCCGATAAACACAAGCGGTTCCTCAACGGCGGGAAGATTCTTTTTATTCTCCAGGGCTGTTTGCCGGGCCCTGGTGACAGCCTCTTCCACCGAAGCACAAACCGTACCCTGCAATCCGGCTTCCGCGGCTTTCGCGGCAAGTGTCTCCGCCGGCAACGCCCGGGGGACCGACGCCCTGGTAAAGAAGTATTGTCCCCTGTGCGGCATCATCGGCAGAATATGGGATATATCCTTGTCGTTGACGAATCCCAGCACAACCAGCAGGGGTCCCGGGTGGCTGTCAAGCTGACTCGCCAGATATTCCCATCCTCCGGTATTATGGCCGGTATCGCATATTGTCAGGGGACTGTCCGAAAGTTTCATCCATCTTCCGGCGAGGCCGGTACGGACGGTCACACCGGCCAGCCCTTCCTTTACGGCATCATCCGGGAACTTTACGCCGAGCTGGCGCAGAAGATCCAGGGCTGTCAGTATGGTCTGAAGATTTTTCTTCTGGCACAATCCTGTCAGACAATAGCTGACAGGGCCGAAAGGTGTCGAAGCAGAGACAATTCCCGCCGGGGTTATTTCAGGATCGCGGGCCGGAACAAGATCTTCGGCGAAAAATATAGGAGCCTTTTCGCTGCGGGCTTTGCGGAGGAATACTTCCCGCACATCTCCCCGGGCCTCCCCTATCACCACCGGAACCCCCTCTTTTATAATTCCCGCCTTCTCGGAAGCGATTTCCGGAAGCGTATTTCCTAACTGGGCAGTATGGTCAAACGAGATATTGGTGATGACCGAAAGAAGCGGAGTAATGATATTCGTGGAGTCGAGGCGCCCACCCAGTCCTACCTCTATGACGGCATAATCCACTTCCTGACGGGCGAACCAGTCAAAAGCCATCACAGTGGTCAGTTCGAAGAACGAAGGATGCAGCCGGGTCAGATTCTCCCGGCGAAACCTATCGACGAACTCTACTACCTCATCCTCCCCTATCATCTGGCCGTCGATGCGGATGCGCTCGCGGAAGTCGATAAGATGGGGGGAAGTGAACAGCCCCGTGCGATAGCCTGCAGCCTGAAGAACCGAAGCGATAGAGTGAGCCGTAGAGCCTTTTCCGTTTGTCCCGGCCACGTGGATGCATTTCAGACGACGCTGCGGATCACCAAAGGCGGCTGCAAGCGCTTTAACCGTGTCAAGACCTGGTTTATATGCCGCCGCCCCTATCTGCTGAAACAGCGGAGTCTGGCTGTAAAGGAAATCAATAGTCTGCTGATATGTCGGCATAACTCAATAATATATTATAAATCCGGCAAGCCCGGCAACGAGTATTACGATTATAGGGTGGATTTTGGTGAACAGCACAGTGGCGAGCGCGGCCGCGGCGATGATTACGGAAATGATTATGTCCTTGTCGACATATCCGAAATTCTCGCCGTTCATCAGCAGAAGGGCCGCCGATGCGATTAGCCCTATCACAACAGGACGCAATCCTGAAAAGATTCCGCGGATTATCAGGCTCTCCTTATGGCGCGAAATAAAATGACTTGTATAGGCAACGAGCAGAAAGGAGGGAAGCACCACCACGAAAGTACATAACAGCGAGCCGAGAATTCCCCAGAGAGGATTGTCGAAACCAGCGTGTATAGGCGCCACATAGCCGATGTAAGTGGCCGAATTGATTCCGATAGGCCCCGGGGTCATCTGCGAGATGGCCACTATGTCGGTAAACATTTTTTCGGTAATCCATCCGGGGCCGACAATCTCCCGCTCGATAAGCGACAGCATCGCATAGCCGCCGCCGAAACCGAAGAGACCTATTTTAAGGTAACTCCAGATAAGACGCAGGTAAATCATAATCCTTCCTCCTTTTCTTTCTTTTCAAGCTGAGCATCTGTCAGGCGGCGTTCCTGACGGCGGAGCCAGAGGTAACCGCCTATCCCTCCGAGAACAATCCACAATATCGGATTGGAGACCACAGGCCACTTAGACCATATCAGCAGGGCCACCACAACAGGAATCCACACTGTCTTCCAGCCGATTTTCGCCGACTTGGCCGAGGTTATCACAGGCGCCACAATCAGCGCCACTACCGCCGGTCGGATCCCGCGGAATATGGACGCAACCACGTGGTTGTTCTGGATAAGATCGGGAGTAAGGAAAACCGCGATGGTCAGGATGATCAGGAAACAGGGCATAATAGTACCCAGCGCCGCGGCTACACTCCCTTTCATGCCCCGCAGTCTGTCGCCGACGGCTACTGAGATATTCACAGCAAGAATACCGGGAAGCGATTGCGCCACGGCAAGCAGGTCAAGAAACTCTTCGCGGGGAATCCATTTTTTATTATCGACGACCTCCCGTTCAATGAGCGATATCATCGCCCATCCGCCGCCGAAAGTGAACGCCCCGATTCTGAGGAAAGAGAAAAACAACTGGCTGTAAATGCCTTTGCCGGCTCGGCCGTTGTCCCCTGCCGGGGTTGCGGTACTCTTTTCTACCTTTTTCATCAAACAAACAGTTAAGTATCATTTCATAAGTCAGACACAATATACAGATTGATTACGCTGGCTGACTTATTGTCCCGGGGCAGCATTGCATCCCGGGCTGGCGCTTCGCCCGTCATAATACGAAAAGAAAGCGGTGTGTCAGAGAGGTCCGACACACCGCTTTCGGGTTGGCTTTTGTAGCGAATCCGGGAATCGAACCCGGGTCTCCACCGTGAGAGGGTGGCGTGCTAGGCCACTACACTAAATCGCCATTCTGTTGTTCCCGGGAATCTCATTTCCCTTTCAACGCTGCAAAGGTACGAACTTTTTTTGAACCACCAAAATTTTCAGCAACTTTTTTCACTCCTTCTTCTGAAGACATATTCCGGAGGGCGTATAAGATGGCATATTTACCGCCCCCATAACAAGGGTTATTTGCTTTCCAGGATGAGGTCAGCAAAAAACTCGGGGCGATGGAAATCAGGCGCCGGAGTTGAAATCGGAGCCCAGGAAAGGTAGTGGGGCTGAGATGTGGCCGATGCGCATTTGTTGAAATTTGCGCGGAGCTTCATCGCCGTGCCGTCATACTCGAATCCGAGAAGCGAAAGAGGTATGGCAGCCACGATACTCCATATAAAGGAACCTTCCACTTCCTGGAAAGGACGTGTACCCACGGAGGCGTAGACCTTTATTCCGGAAAGTTCTTCCGGAGTAAGGAAACGGGCCGGAGCGCCGTCGGGATGATATTCGGCCAGAACAGTGCCAATGCAGTTGAACTCGAAATTCCAGTAGTTCTTGCTTCCCGGTTCTGGACTTACGAAAAACTCCACGCAGGAATCTTCGCTGACGGGAGAGTTGGGCGTATAGTTCACCGCTCGGAGATAGTTGCAGCGCACAAGGAAATCCAGGTAAATATATTTTCCGGAGTGGGCGGCCGATACGACCGTAAGAGGACGGTAAGGGAACTGGTCGGGCCAGTTGAGCGATTCTACGGAGAAGCGTGTTCCGACCTCCTCAAGGCAGTTGGCCACTTCGGCTGTCTCCAGTTCATCGAGCTGGGGCGCATACGGCAGATGGGCGGCGAATATTTTTTTCATTTGGCTGCGTTAAGACTGATATAGCCGACAATACCGTTGTAGAGGCCGTAGAGAGCCATGATTGTCAGGATACCGGCAATTATTTTATTGAAAATCCACAGGGAACGCATATTGAAGTGGCTGCGCACTTTGTTGACAAAGAACGTTATCAGCCACCACCACAGCAGCGCCCCGGCAAATATCGAGATATACCCTAATATATAATGGTAATACCGGAATTCGGGCAAGATGAAATTAAACCGCGCGAACAGTCCGATAATGAAAAAGAGTATCAGCGGATTGGCGAAAGTGAAGAGGAACCCCGTGGCGAAATCTTTCCAGAAGCTGTTGGGGATATCTTCCGGTTTCTTGAGCGCTATCGTGGGATTCTTCTTGAAAAGATAGAAGGCGAAAGCGATCAGGACAAGGCTTCCGAGAATCTGGAGCAACAGTTCGTTGGCGGTAATGAAATCCGTGACAAACGAAAGTCCCAGACCGGTCAGAAGACTGTACGTCAGGTCCGACAAGGCTGCCCCAACTCCGGTAAACAGCGCCGGGCGCCTCCCCTTGTTGAGAGTACGCTGAATGACGAGCATACCGATCGGACCCATCGGCGCCGAAACAAAAATGCCGATGAGCAGCCCGCTTGTCAGTATGTGGAACAATATCTCCATTAAGCGTTATTCACTCCTACTTCAGGGAAGGATTTCCAACTTGCAAAGTTAACGAAACTCCTCCAAGCCTCCAAATAAATCTTCACTCCTTTGCTTATCATTCGCTCATATTAACGCATGAACTCATTATGCTGTGTATATTAAGAAGGATAGCTGTAATCCCCCTGGTTGCTTACAGTCAGGTTTCATTGCCATGTTCCTGCATCTGGAGATAAAAAATGGTCTTCTGCCGCTCTATCTCGGCACGGAGCTGGTCTGGAGTCGGCATATATGTCATATACTTCGATGCGAAAAGATGATCATTATCGTGAAGCACGGAGTATCTGGCGATATCTTCATCAGTATCCTCGCAAAGAAGAATTCCAACGGTAGGATTATCATCTTTAGCGCGTTTAAGTTCATCATACATTCGGACATACATATCCATTTGTCCGACATCCTGATGCTGTATGGCAGAAGTCTTCAGATCAATCAGTACGAAGCATTTCAGGATATAGTTATAGAAAACAAGGTCAATAAAATAATCCTGTCTTTCGGTATGGATATGTTGCTGGCGTGCTACAAACGCAAATCCTTTGCCCATCTCGAGCAGAAATTTTTCAAGATTGTCGATTATAGACTGTTCAAGATCAGACTCTCTGAATGAGCTGTCAGGAGCGAAACCGAGAAATTCACCGATTACAGGACTTTTAATAAATTCCGTGGGATCGTTGGTCTGAAGAGATGCCGTAATTTTTAACATCTCCCTTTCTACGAGTTCTTTTCGGTGAGAGGCAAGCAACCGATGATAATATTGGGAACTTATGTTGCGCTGAAGTGTGCGCACGCTCCAATTCTGGGCGGCTGCTTCTGTTGCATACCATTCACGTGCGTCTGAGTTAAGCTCCTGAATCAGTGTGCGGTAATGCGACCAGGACAGCAATACTCCGGATTTTCCACTCACTGTGTGGAAAATCTGAGGGAACATTTCGTAAAACCTTGCAAAACTGTAAAGATTTGTTTTGGTAAATCCTTTGCCATAGGCGGCAGTAAGCCGCGTTGAAAGCCACTTAATGATTTCTGCTCCATAGCGGGCTCTATCCTCTCCTTTCAGTTCTTCTTCGACAATAAGTTTTCCTAATTGCCAGTTTCGCCGTACAAGGATTTCATTTATCTGACGATACGCTCCCTTGCGAGCCTGTTCTACAAGTTCAGAAGCCCGATTAAAGAAAGTCTCAAAAGAGGTCGAATCTAATTGGAGGTTATTTGAAGTCACTTGCATAGCCCGGGGAATTTCTGCAAAGATACTCACATTCTGACAAGCTGCAAAATATTATATCCTAAAATAGCCTCTCAGTAAACTTGGAGACAAAAAGGAGAAAGTCAGGTGATACTTTTGGCCTACTTTTACGCACCGTAAAAAGAAAGTTCCTGAGAAATTTTGCGGGAAAACGGAAGTAAATGGATAACTTTGCAGTCCGAAAAACCAAATGACGGATGAAGACTGCCAGACCACTTACTGAACGAAACACCGGACGCCTGAAAGGTTATCTGCTCGGAATCATCGCGGCGGCAAGCTACGGGACGAATCCGCTCTTCGCCCTTCCGCTGTATCAGGCCGGGATGTCGCCTGACGGGGTGCTGTTCCTCCGGTACATGATGGCGCTCCCGGTGCTGGCGCTTATGATTGTGCTGCGGGGACAGACTTTCCGCATTACATGGCGTCAATGCCTCATTCTGGTCATAATGGGGATGCTTGTGGCCGTCTCATCCCTCACGCTTTTCTGCAGTTACAACTACATGGATGTAGGGATCGCCTCCACCATACTTTTCGTGTATCCGATTATGGTGGCCGTAATCATGGCTGCGGTATTTCATGAACATATCAGTCCCGTCACAATCCTCTGCATCGGCATAGCCACGGCGGGTATCGCCATGCTGATGAAAGCCCCCGACGGCTCGATGGTAAGTCTTGCCGGTGTTGTCCTGGCTGTCCTTTCGGCACTGACCTACGCCGTATATATCGTAGCCGTCAACAAGACGTCACTCGTCAGGGTAGCCACTCTGACAATAACTTTCTATGTACTGCTTTTCGGCGTCAGCCTCTTTGCAGTGCGTCTTCAGATGGCCGGAGAACCGCTGATTCCGCATCTGCCGGACTGGCGCCTCTGGCTGTGCCTCGGGGGACTTGCGATTTTCCCTACCGCAATCTCGTTCGCCTGCACAAACGGCGCGATCCAGACCATAGGCTCCACCCCGACTGCCATCCTGGGGGCTTTCGAACCCGTAACCGCCGTTATCATCGGCATTGCAGTCTTCGGAGAAACCCTGACCCTGCGGTCGCTGACCGGACTCGTCCTGATTGTAATGGCGGTTATCCTGGTAATTGTCGGCCCGGGCATCCATAAACCACTCGTGCGTGTCAGGCGGCTTTTTCCGCGCAGACGTCGCTGAAGGAGAGAAAAAGTACACGAAAACGCCGGGAGCCACTGTCTGTTTCCGGTCTCTGCGACCCAGTGTCTCCCGGCGCGTGCGGTCAGCCTCTGTCGAGGTATGAAACATATATAATTGACCGGTGATTATCATTCTGCCGTATGCAGGGCAAGGAATCCGCAGGCAACGTTGCCGGGGTTATTTTTCCTTGACAAGACCCGAAAGCACAGTCGGCGCAGGCTCGCCGGGAAGATCCGAAGCATCCTCGACGACATTTATATTGATACTGAACACCCCGAAGCAAATCGGATAGTCCACGACATATACGGGCATTTCGGCGGTAAGGAAGTGGGGACCGACAGCGAGGTTGGACGTATTGAGTTCAAATCCGTAGGGCGCCACCAGCGACTGGCCGATTACCATATAGTCGAGAGAGTAAGTAACGACGCCCAGAGCCCCGTCCTTGCCGGTATGGTTCACCAGATTGATGGCGTCGACTGTAAGAGGCTCACCCTTGACGACATACACCGTATTGTTGACTACAACACCTCCCGATACATTGGCCTGGAGATCCACGTCAGGCACCTTGTCGTCATCGTCGCAGGAGACATTGAGCAATCCCAGCGGCAGAAGGAATAATAAAAGGAATAATAAATAGAGAAACTTTTTCATAATCCTGAATTTTAGTTGGTTGATAAAAGCCGGGGCGCCCGGGAGGCTGCCTCCCCGCGCCCCGGCATGAGTCTGAGGGATATTATCGAAATTTAAGAATCAGTTGGTGAAGACAAGGTCGTCATCCTTAACGTCGATGATGATCGGACGTTCCTTGTCGACGGTCTGTCCGAGGATATCCTTCGACAGGCGGTTAAGCACCAGCCTGTGGATAACCCTCTTGACGGGACGGGCGCCGAATTCGGGATCATACCCCTCCTCGGCCAGGAAATGAAGCGCTGCGGGGGTGACCTCAAGGGTGATACCGTTGACGGCCAGCATCTTCTGCACGCTCTTAACCTGGAGCCCTACGATTTCCTCGATTTCCTTTTCGTTCAGCGGAGTGAACATTATGGTCTCGTCGATACGGTTGAGGAATTCGGGCCGGATAGTCTGCTTGAGCATATCGAGAACCTCCTGCTTGGTCTTCTCAACGGTCTCCTCCTTGTTTTCGGGAGTCATCTTCGAGAAATTCTCGCGGATGACGGAGGAACCCATGTTGGAGGTCATGATGATGATGGTGTTCTTGAAGTTCACCATACGACCCTTGTTGTCGGTCAGACGTCCGTCATCAAGAACCTGCAGAAGGATATTGAAGACATCGGGATGGGCTTTCTCGATTTCATCGAACAGCACCACGGAGTAAGGTTTGCGGCGCACGGCCTCGGTAAGCTGGCCCCCCTCGTCGTAACCGACATATCCCGGAGGCGCTCCGACAAGACGGCTGACGGCGTGCTTCTCCTGATACTCGCTCATGTCGATACGGGTCATCATGTTCTCATCGTCGAAGAGGTATTCGGCAAGGGCTTTCGCAAGCTCGGTCTTGCCGACGCCGGTTGTACCCAGGAAGATGAACGAACCGATCGGGCGCCGCGGATCGTTGAGGCCGGCGCGGGAACGGCGCACGGCGTCGGCGATGGCGCGGATAGCCTCCTCCTGTCCCACGACGCGGTGGTGCAGTTCCTCCTCAAGATGCAGCAGCTTGTCTTTCTCGCTCTGGACCATCTTGTTGACGGGAATACCGGTCCAGCGGGAAACTACGTCGGCGATATCCTCCGAATCGACCTCCTCCTTGATGAGGGCTTTCTCTCCCTGCATCATCTTGAGCTGTTCCTGGATTGTCTTGTTCTCCTGCTCTTTCTGCTGGATGCGGGAATAGCGGATTTCGGCGACTTTCGCATAGTCCCCCTCGCGCTCGGCCTTGTCGGCATCGAAGTTGAGTTGCTCGATGTCGATTTTATTCTGCTGAATCTTGTTGATAAGCTCTTTCTCGGCCTTCCATTTGGCGGTGAATTCCTTCTCTTCCTCACGCATCTGGGCCAGGTCCTTTTCGATTTCGCGAACCTTTTCCTTATCCCCTTCGCGTTTGATGGCCTCGCGCTCGATTTCCTTCTGGGCGATCATGCGGGAAATCTCGTCGAGAGCCTGAGGCACGGAGTCTATCTCCAGGCGCAGCTTGGAAGCAGCCTCGTCGACCAGGTCGATTGCCTTGTCCGGAAGGAAACGGTCGGTGATATAGCGTTCCGACAGAGTGACGGCGGCGATAATCGCCTCGTCGCGGATTCTGACCTTATGGTGATTCTCGTAGCGCTCTTTCAGACCGCGAAGAATTGCGATGGCAGATGCCTCGTCCGGCTCGTTGACCATCACCTTCTGGAAACGGCGTTCGAGCGCCTTGTCCTTCTCAAAATATTTCTGATACTCGTCGAGGGTGGTAGCTCCGATGGAGCGGAGTTCGCCGCGGGCCAGCGCCGGTTTGAGGATATTGGCGGCGTCCATCGCCCCCTCCCCTTTTCCGGCGCCCACCAGAGTGTGGATCTCGTCGATGAAGAGGATGATTTCGCCGTCGCTCTGGGTCACCTCGTTGACGATGGCTTTCAGACGCTCCTCGAATTCACCCTTATACTTGGCACCGGCCACAAGCGCACCCATGTCAAGAGAGAAAATCTGCTTGCTGCGCAGATTCTCGGGAACATCGCCCCGGACGATACGCTGGGCCAGACCCTCGGCGATAGCTGTCTTTCCGGTACCCGGTTCGCCGATAAGCATAGGGTTGTTCTTGGTACGGCGGCTCAGAATCTGGAGTACGCGGCGGATTTCGTCGTCGCGGCCGATGACCGGGTCGAGTTTTCCGGCGCGGGCACGTTCGTTGAGGTTGATGGCATATTTGTTCAGGGAGTTGTAGGTGTCCTCGGCACTCTGGTCGGTGGCTTTTTTCCCCTTGCGCAACTCGTCGATGGCAGCCTCAAGTTCCTTTTCACTGAGCCCGGCATCCTTAAGGATAGTAGACGCGGGGGAATTTATCTGGAAAAGAGCCAGAAGCATCGCCTCCAGGGTGACATATTCGTCGCCCCGTTTCTTTGCGATATCGAGTGATTTCTGGAGGACATCGTTGGAAGTGCGGCTCAGATAAGGCTCGCCTCCAGAAACTTTGGGCAGCACGGCAATCTCGTTTTCAAGCTGCTGGCTGACAAGCCCCATGTTGGCTCCGACTTTCTGGAAGATAAACTTCACAAGAGCCTCTCCCTCAAGCATTATGGCCTTCAGAAGATGCACCGGCTCGATCTGCTGCTGCCCGGCGGACCGCGTCAGTTCAAGCGCTTTCTGGATAGCCTCCTGCGACTTAATAGTGAAACTGTTGAAATTCATATCTTTGACTGAATTTTGATTTTTCTTGCTTTTTACCATAAAACAAACTCCGTGCCAGTTTAGTTGATTTCCGTAAAATTTATGTCAAAAATTATTATCCGGCCGAAAATCAGTTTGCCACCCTGATGGTTATGTCGAAAAAAAACGTTAACTTTGCACCAAATTTTTCCAGCGGGACTGTCAGTGACAGCCGCCCCGGGCGCCCCTCGGCCGGAGCATCCCGCCCAATAGCTTAACAGTTAACGCAATGTCCGATATAAAGGAAATCAAAACTGCTCTTATCTCGGTCTTCCACAAGGACGGACTCGATGAAATTCTGCGCCTGCTCGACAAAAGCGGCGTGAAGTTCCTCTCCACTGGCGGCACCCGCGACTTCATAACCGGTCTTGGCTATGAGTGTCAGGCTGTCGAAGACCTCACCGGCTACCCCTCGATTCTCGGCGGCCGCGTGAAGACCCTCCATCCGAAAGTGTTCGGCGGTATTCTCAACCGCCGCGACAACGCCACCGACCAGGAGCAGACCCGACAATATGAAATACCCTCGATCGACCTGGTGATCGTCGACCTCTACCCGTTCAGCCAGACCGTGGCTTCCGGCGCATCCCAGGCCGACATCATCGAGAAAATCGACATAGGCGGCATCTCCCTTATCCGCGGCGCCGCCAAGAACTTCAACGACGTGGTAATCGTTGCTTCCAAAGGACAGTATGAACCTCTGCGCAAAATGCTGGAGCGCGAGGGTAAAGCCCAGTCCACGCTGGCCGACCGCCTGTTTTTCGCAAAAGAGGCGTTCGCAGTTTCCTCGGAATACGACTCGGCTATTTTCAACTACTTTGATTCCCTGGCCGAACATCCCACAGCTCTGCGTGTGGCCATCGACGGAGAAAAGACGATGCGCTACGGCGAGAATCCCCACCAGAAAGGCTTCTTCTTCGGCGACTTCAACGAACTGTTCGAACAGCTCCACGGAAAAGAAATCTCCTACAACAACCTGCTCGACATCGACGCCGCCGTCAGCCTTATCGCCGAGTTCTCCGACCCGACTTTCGCAATCCTCAAGCATAACAACGCCTGCGGCGTAGCCACCCGCGACAACATCCTCCAGGCCTGGAAGGACGCCCTGGCCGGCGATCCCGTATCGGCTTTCGGAGGCGTACTGGTAGCCAACCGCGAAATCGACGGTGCCGCAGCCGAGGAAATCAACAAGATTTTCTTCGAGGTGGTCATCGCTCCCTCCTTCACTCCCGACGCCCTGGGCATCCTGGAGCAGAAGAAGAACCGCATCATCCTGCGTCAGAACAAGCAGCTGACCACTACCCGCCAGTTCCGCTCGATTCTCAACGGAGCCTTGGTTCAGGAACGCGACCTCAAGGTCGAGACTCCCGACGATCTCCGTCAGGTGACAATCAAACCCGTCGACGCCGACCGCATCGAGGACCTGCTCTTCGCCAACAAACTTGTGAAACACTGCAAGAGCAACGCCATCGTCCTTGCCAAGAACCGTCAGCTTTGCGCCGCAGGCGTAGGCCAGACCTCCCGCGTCGACGCCCTGCGCCAGGCCATTGACAAAGCCCGTAACTTCGGCTTCGACCTTAACGGCGCAGTAATGGCCTCCGACGCGTTCTTCCCCTTCGCCGACTGCGTGGAAATCGCCCACAACGCCGGAATCGACGCTGTAATCCAGCCCGGCGGCTCAATCCGCGACAACGATTCCATCAAGTATTGCGATGAAAACGGCGTTGCGATGGTAATGACCGGCTTCCGCCACTTCAAGCACTAATCTCCAATTTTTATACATTATATTATATAATGAGATTCTTTTCTCTCACAAAAGAAATCGCAATCGACCTGGGCACGGCTAACACCGTGATCATCCATAACGATAAAATCGTCATCGACGAGCCCTCCATCGTGGCTCTCGACCGACGCACCGACAAGCTGATCGCCGTCGGGAAGGAAGCCCAGCTGATGCAGGGCAAGGAACCCGAGGGAATCCGCACGGTGCGCCCCCTGCGCAAGGGGGTCATCGCCGACTTCAACGCCGCCGAGCTTATGATCCGCGGACTGGTGAAGAAAGCATCCTCCAAGAGCAACTGGTTCTCACCATCGCTGCGTATGGTTGTCGGCATCCCCTCCGGCTCCACCGAAGTGGAAATCCGCGCCGTCCGCGACTCCTCGGAACACGCCAACGGCCGCGATGTCTACATGATTTACGAACCGATGGCCGCTGCCCTCGGTATAGGACTCGACGTAGAGGCTCCCGAAGGGAACATGATTGTCGACATAGGGGGCGGAACAACTGAAATCGCCGTCATCTCCCTGGGAGGTATCGTCTCCAACAAATCCATCCAGATTGCCGGCGATGACCTTACGGAAGACATCATGAACCATATGCGCCGGGCCCATAACGTAAAGGTGGGCGAGCGCACCGCCGAACTTATCAAGATGAACGTAGGCTCGGCCCTGACCGAACTCGACAATCCTCCCGAGGACTACGTGGTCCACGGCCCCAACCAGATGACGGCTCTTCCGATGGAAATCCCCGTCTCCTATCAGGAGATTTCCCACTGCATCGAGAAGTCCATCTCCAAAATCGAGACCGCCGTGCTGGGCGCCCTGGAGCAGACCCCTCCCGAACTTTACGCCGACATCGTGCGCAACGGTATATGGCTGGCCGGAGGAGGCGCCCTGCTGCGCGGACTTGACAAACGTCTGACCGACAAAATCGGAATCCAGTTCCATGTCGCCGAAGACCCCCTGCTGGCTGTCGCCAAAGGTACCGGAGTGGCTCTGAAGAATATCCAGAACTTCTCGTTCCTCATCAAGTAAAACCCGAAGATTCTTCCGCCGGTCCCGCCGGAGCTTCCTGCCGGAGGCTGCGACGGGACTGGCGACAATACGTTTCTGATTGAGAAATCTGCTGAATTTCCTGATTAGATATAGTGCGTGGTTCGTGTTCGCGTTCTATGTCATCGTTTCGTGCGGACTGCTGTTCAACCGTAATCCGTACCAGCACCATGTGTTCCTGACTTCGGCCGGGGCCATGGCATCGGGGCTGCACGATGTCTCGAGCAACATCACCGGATATTTCAGCCTGCGCGACATCAACGACGACCTCCAGCGCCAGACCGCTACCCTCCAGGAGGAGGTACTGAATCTGCGCCAGCAGGTGCGCCGCTATAAGGAACTGACACTTCAGGATTCGGTGCGTGCCCAGGACTCCATCGGAAAATTCAACTTCGTAATCGCCACGGTCATCAACAACTCGATTACCCGTCCATACAATTACGTCACCATCAACAAAGGCTCTGCCGACGGACTGAAATCCGAGATGGGTGTGATGGACCAGAACGGAGTCGTGGGAGTGGTGAACGTTGTCTCCCCCCACTACGCCCGCATCATCTCGCTGCTGAACCCCAACTTCCGCCTATCCTGCAAGCTGCGCGGCTCCGACACGTTCGGCTCCCTGGTATGGGACGGAAAGGACCCGCAGACGGCGATTCTCGAAGAGCTTCCCAAGCATACCCATTTCCGGAAAGGAGACACCATCGTCACCTCCGGGTATTCCGCCGTTTTCCCCGAGGGGATTCCCGTAGGAACCATCGTCGGGAAAGCCCGCGGAGCCGATGACAACTTCTTCACCCTCCGGATCAAACTGCTGACAGATTTCACCGCCCTCTCCACCGTAAAGGTCATCACCAACACCGACCTTACGGAAATCCGCTCGGTAGAGACCGACGCCGCATCCACCGGCGAATAAGAGCCTCCGGCATCTGACTGACTGACGCTGACACTTCCCGTAAACCCGGTTCCACCCCCCTGGAATATGACAAAAGAGATTCTAAAATATCTGCTTCTCTTCCTGATTCTGGTCGTAGCGCAGGTGATTGTCTTCAATCATCTGTGTCTGTTCAACGTGGCCGTGCCGCTGGTGTTCATCTACTTCATAATCAAGCTCCCGGTGAACCTGCCGGTCAACTGGGCCCTGACCTTCTCGTTCCTGATAGGACTGACCGTGGACATCTTCTCCAATACCCAGGGGATGAACGCGCTGGCCTGCACGATTCTGGCCGCCGTCAGGATTCCGGTGCTGAGACTGTATTTCCCTCGCGAGGACGACATGACCAATCCCGAACCGTCGCTCCGCACCCTCGGTCCCGGCGTCTACATGAAATACCTGATTTCGACGGTCGCCGTCTACTGCGCTCTCTTTTTCTTTATCGAGGCGTTCACTTTCTACAACTGGACCCTGATGCTGATGCGCATCCTGGCCTCCACTCTCCTCACTTTCATTATCCTCCTCGCTTTCGACTCCCTGACAGCCAAGTCGCGCTGATACCGGGGGCGCAACCCTGAAATATGCGTAAAGACTATCGACTGGAAAAACGGAAATATGTTGTCGGCGGTTTTATCGTCGTCATAGCCCTTATCTACCTGTTCCGGCTCTACGGACTCCAGATTTCCGATTCCAAATACAAGGACTACGCCGACAACAACGCTTTCCTGAAAAAGACCGTCTACCCCTCGCGCGGACTTATCTACGACCGCAACGACTCGCTGGTTGTCTTCAACCAGCCTGCATATGACGTAATGATGATTCCGCGGGATGTGCATGACTTCGACACGCTCGATTTCTGCAACACCCTCCAGATTACTCCCGAGACTTTCCGCTCGCGTCTGGCAGCGATGAAGAATTCCCCCAACTATTCCTCCTATACTCCCCAGACTCTCATAACCCACCTCTCGGCCCAGGATTACGGACGCCTGCAGGAGAAACTCTACCGTTACCCGGGGTTCTTCATCCAGAAGCGTATCCTGCGCCAGTACAATTACCATACGGCCGGCAATATTCTGGGAAACATCCGCGAGGTATCGCAGACCGATATCGACCGCGATTCCTATTATGAACGGGGCGACTATTGCGGCGACCTCGGTATCGAGAAAAGCTATGACGCCTATCTGCGTGGCATAAAGGGGAAAGAAATCCTTATCCGCGACGCCCGAGGGCGAATCCGCGGACGCTACGAGGAGGGAGCCCGCGATATCGCTCCCGTATCGGGCCGCAACCTGAAACTCAGTATCGACATCGGACTCCAGCAGTATGCCGAAAGTCTGATGGTCAACAAAATCGGAGCCGTGGTGGCCATAGAGCCCTCCACCGGAGAAATCCTTGCGATGGTCTCCTCGCCCACCTACGACCCCACTCTGCTTATCGGCCGCGCCCGCGGAAAGAACTACAAGGCCCTGGTCGACGACCCGCAGAAACCTCTGTTCGACCGTGCCCTCCAGGGAGCCTATCCCCCCGGCTCGACCTTCAAGCCATCTCAGGGCCTGATTTTCCTCCAGGAGGGAATCGTAACGCTCGGAACCCCCTACCCCTGTTACCGCGGTTTCATCAACGGCCGACTCCGCGTCGGATGTCACGGCCATGCCTCCCCGATCACCCTCAAACCGGCTCTCCAAACCTCCTGTAACGCCTACTTCTGCTGGGGCTTCAAGGCGATGGTCGACAACAAGCGGTCGAAATACGGCTCCTCGGCCAACGCTTTCGAGGTATGGAAGAAGCATCTTGTCTCCCTGGGGTACGGTTATAAACTCGGCGTGGACCTTCCTCACGAGGGGCGCGGCTTCATTCCCAACGAGAAATTCTATAACAAGATTTACGGTGAAGGACACTGGAGCGCCAACACCATCATCTCGGTCTCCATCGGCCAGGGTGAGATTCTGGCAACTCCGCTCCAGATTGCCAATCTCTGTGCCACGGTCGCCAACCGCGGGTGGTTCATCACCCCCCACGTGGTCAAGGAAATCCAGGACACAGTCATCCCGAAAGAATACCGCGAGCGACGTATCCCGACGATAAAATCCGAATACTTCGAGGACGTGGCCGAAGGGATGCGCATGGCCGTCACCGGCGGCACCTGCCGCCTTGCCAACCTTCCCGACATAGAAGTGTGCGGCAAAACCGGCACCGCCCAGAACCCCCACGGACGCGACCACTCGGCGTTCATCGGTTTCGCGCCATACCGGGATCCGAAAATCGCGGTGTGTGTCTACGTCGAAAACGCCGGTTTCGGAGCCACCTACGGCGTACCCATCGGCTCACTGGTGATGGAAAAATATCTTACCGGCCAGATTTCTCCGGCCCGTAAGCATATCGAACAGCGTATGCTCGAATCAAACACAATCATTTACAGCGGTGTGAAAAAGCATTGATATGGCAGATTACAGAAACAGCAATTCCGACACGCTGAAACATCTCGACTGGTTCACCATCATACTGTACCTTCTGCTGGTGACAGCCGGGGTAATAAGCATATATGCAGCCAGCTACGACTTCGACAACGCGTCGATTTTCTCTTTCGAGGAATTTTCCGGCAAGCAGATCCGCTGGATAGGGCTGTCCCTGATCTTAGGGACGGTGCTGCTGATTATCGACGCGCGGATGTACGAGACGTATGCCTATCCCATATACTTCGCGATGCTGATTCTGCTGCTGGTCACCATCTTTATAGCGCCCGACATAAAGGGGTCCCGGTCATGGCTGAAATTCGGCCCGGTGAGCCTCCAGCCGGCGGAGTTCGCCAAATTCGCGACAGCCCTGGCGATGGCCAAACTGTTTTCCTCCTATAATTTCAACCTCAACGCCAAGGGATCGAACTATCTGAAAGCGCTGGCGATTATCTTCGTGCCGATTCTGCTGATTCTTGCTCAGAAGGAGACTGGCTCGGCGCTGGCGTATCTGGCTCTGTTCTTTGTCCTTTACCGTGAGGGGATGAGCTGGCTGGTGCTGTTCGCGGCGCTGGTTGCGGTCGTAATCTTCGTGGTGGCCATCAAATTCACCGAGACAGCAGTCATCGGGATGCCTACCGGAGAGTTCGCGGTGATGGTGATGGTGATGTGCCTGATGACGGGGATGCTTGTGCTTTACGTAAAGCGTTTCGAGATAGCGCGGAACGTCTTCCTCTGGTTCGCCGGCACGACCATCATCGAGGCAGTGCTGGCCCACTGGGACCTTCATGTTACCGGCTACGTCTATTTTCTTTCGGTTATCGGAGTGGCCGTAGGCTACTGCCTGTTCGAGATGCTCCGGGTCGAAGCAAAAAAACTCGGCATCACAGTACTTACCGTAGTTCTGTCGATCGGCTTCATGCTTTCGGTCAACGTGGTTTTCTCCCACATGATGCCCCATCAGCAGAAACGCATCCAGGTGTCGCTCGGAATCGTGGATGACCCGCGCGGCGACGGCTACAATGTCAACCAGGCTAAAATCGCCATAGGCTCGGGAGGCGCCACAGGAAAAGGGTTCCTAAAAGGCACACAGACCAAGCTGAAATATGTTCCCGAGCAGCACACCGACTTTATCTTCTGCACCATCGGGGAAGAGGAAGGCTTCCTGGGGACATCGCTGGTTATACTCCTGTTCCTGATGCTGATTCTGCGCGTAATCTCCCTGGCCGAGCGGCAGCCTACCACTTTCGGCCGCGTCTACGCCTACTGCGTGGCCTCCTATCTGATATTCCATTTCTGCATCAATATCGGTATGGTCATCGGTGTATGCCCCGTGATCGGAATTCCCCTCCCCTTCTTCAGCTACGGAGGGTCCTCCCTGTGGGGCTTCACGATCCTGCTGTTCATCCTCCTGCGCATCGACGCCTCACGCTCCTCGCGCCTGACCCAATAAAAATCCCGGGAGATTGCCCGTTATTTCCGCGAAAAATCGTAACTTTGCACAAACAAGCAGAGAACGTGCATGAATCCTGAAGAAAGCCATGACCGGAAGCCGTACCGCCTGGGGGTTGCCCTCAGCGGAGGAGGCGCCCGCGGTTTCGCCCATATCGGCGCCCTGACCGCCATCGAGGAAGCGGGTCTCAGACCCGACATTATCGCCGGAGTATCGGCCGGCTCTGTGGCGGCGGTGATGTATGCGGCCGGTATCCCCATGAAAGAGATTGTCCCTCTGTTCTCCAAGGCTAAATTCACCGATTTCTGCAAACTGTCGATCCCCGAGGGAGAAGGGTTGTTCAACCTTTCCAAATTTAAGAAATTCATGGTAAGGATCACAGCTACCGAGCGGATCGAGGACCTGAAGATTCCCACCTATATCGGAGTGACGGACTTCGACCGCGGAGTCCCCGCCGAATTCCATGAAGGCCCGCTGGGCGACATAGTGACCGCCTCCTGTTCGATTCCTATTGTGTTCCGCCCCGTCAGGGTAAACGGCACAAACTACGTGGACGGGGGCGTCCTGCGCAACCTGCCCGCATGGACCATCCGCGACAAATGCGAGAAACTTATCGGCATCAATGTCTCCCCGCTGACCAACTACCGCTACCGCCATACGATTTTCGACGTAGCCATGCGTACCTACAACCTTATGGCGAAATCCAATCAGGAGGGGGACATGAAACTCTGCGATCTGGTAATAAAAACACCTGAACTGGCAAAATATCAAGTCTTTAACCTGAAGGACATCAAGAAAGTCTACCTCAGCGGCTACGCCGCGGCCCACCGTGCCATCAAGGAATGGCTCGCCGCCGGGTCCTGAAATCCGGGTCTTTTCTGCGCCTGTCCTGCGGCCCGGGCGTGTCCCGGACCTTCCTACAATCAAGAATCCCATGACGAAAGAAACCGCCAAACAGAAAACCGTTATTCCTCCGGTAGCCAAACCTGTGATATATCAGATGCTTCCGCGTCTGTTCGGAAACACGAATCCCGATTGTATCCCGGACGGCGACATTACCGAAAACGGATGCGGAAAGCTCAACGACATAACTCCGCGCGTGCTGAAATCCATCCGTAACCTGGGGATAACCCATGTATGGTACACGGGCGTAATCGAACACGCCCACGCCACGGATTATTCAGCTTTCGGAATCACCCCCGACAATCCCTGCGTGGTTAAAGGGAAAGCCGGGTCGCCGTATGCCATCAGCGACTATTACGATATTGATCCCGACATCGCCGTCAGCGTCCCCGACAGAATGAAGGAGTTCGAACAGCTGGTGGAGCGCACCCACAAAGCGGGGATGAAAGTACTCATCGACTTCGTGCCTAACCACGTGGCCCGGCGCTATCACTCGGACGCGGCACCCGCCGGTATCGAGGATTTCGGACAGGGAGACAACTCGACGTATTTCTTCTCGCCGCAGAATAACTTCTACTATATTCCCCGTCAGCTCTTTCAGCCGCAGTTCCCCATCGGAGACTACACGGAGTTTCCGGCCAAAGCCTCGGGCAACGACTGCTTCAACGCCTTCCCCTCGCACAACGACTGGTATGAAACTGTCAAACTGAACTACGGAGTGGACTACGGCGACGGCTCGCGCCATTTCGACCCCGTCCCCTCCACCTGGTTCAAGATGCTGCACATCCTCCGCTACTGGGCGTCGAAAGGGATTGACGGATTCCGGTGCGACATGGTCTTCATGGTGCCGCTGGAGTTCTGGGAATGGGCCATCCCGCAGGTAAAACAGCATTATCCCGACCTGCTTTTCATCGCCGAAATTTACGACGTCAGCCAGTACCGCGATTTCCTGGAACGGGGCCATTTCGATTATCTCTACGACAAGGTTAACCTCTACGATACACTGCGGGCCGTACAGTGTTACCATCATTCCGCAGCCACAATCACCGACTGCTGGCAGCGCATCGACGGCATCGGGGGACGGATGCTCAACTTCCTGGAGAATCATGACGAACAGCGCTTCGCCTCGGAACAATACTCCGGAGACGCCACCAAAGTACTTCCCTCGCTGGTCGTAAGCTCCATGATCTCGACCGCGCCGTTCATGATTTACGCCGGCCAGGAGACCGGAGAGAAAGCCGAGGATGCCGAAGGATTTTCGGGACGTGACGGCCGCACCACGATTTTCGACTACTGGTCGGTCCCCTCGCTGCGCCGATGGCTCAACAACGGCAAAGCCGACGGCGGACAGCTGTCGCAGGTGGAAAGCGACCTGAGGGCCGTCTACGCCCATATTCTCCGTCTTCTCAATTCCGAGAAAGCCATCAGCGAGGGCGAATTCTTCGATCTGATGTATGTGAACTTCTCCAATCCTTCTTTCTCCCCCCACCGCAACTACGCTTTCCTGCGCCGATGCGGCGACGAAGTGATTCTCATCGCCGTAAACTTCTCCGACGAAGGGCGCGAACTGGAAATCAATATCCCCCCGTTGGCGCTGGGAATGTACGGAATCCGCCAGGGTCTGAAGAGAGGGAAAGAACTCATATCGGAGCGCGAGGCCGATGTCACCGTAAGCTCCGAAACTCCGTTCCGGACCCATATCGCACCCTGGGGCGCGGTGGCCTGGAAATTCTCCACCTCCCGCAACCGCCGCAAAAATATTTGCCAGTCCGCGGAATAATGCCTAACTTTGCATCACCAATTCCAAGCTCATTTTCATATTCTATGAATCCAATGTTACCGCCTATCAAGGTCTTCGCAGGCGAAAAGTCCCACTACATGGGGGAAGAAATCTGCAAAGACCTGGGAATCGAACTCGGCAAGATGAACATCCTTCATTTCGCCGACGGGGAATTTGAAGTTTCCTACGAGGAATCAATCCGCGGATGCGAAGTGTACCTCGTGCAGTCAACTTTCCCCAATTGCGACAACCTTATGGAACTGCTGCTGATGATTGACGCCGCCAAGCGTGCCTCCGCCAAGTCAGTCATCGCTGTCATCCCTTATTTCGGATGGGCCCGTCAGGACCGCAAGGACAAGCCCCGCGTGTCAATCGCCGCCAAACTTGTCAGCGATCTGCTCGTGGCAGCCGGTGTGGACCGTGTCATCACCATGGACCTTCACGCCGACCAGATTCAGGGGTTCTTCAACGTGCCGGTAGACCACCTGTACGCCTCGACCGTCTTCCTCCCCTACATCAAGCAGCTCAATCTCCCCGACCTGGTTATCGCCACTCCCGACGTGGGCGGTGCCAAGCGAGCCAACTCCTACGCCAAATATCTTAACGTGCCCCTGGTGCTGTGCCACAAGCAGCGCGCCAAAGCAAACGTGGTGGCCACGATGACCGTCATCGGCGATGTCAAGGACAAGAACGTAATCCTTATCGACGACATGGTCGACACAGCCGGGACCATCACCAAGGCAGCCGACCTGATGCTCGCTAACGGAGCCAAATCGGTGCGCGCCCTCTGCTCCCACGCCATCATGAGCGATCCCGCCACCGAACGCGTGGAGAAATGCGGCCTTACCGAGATTATCTTCTCCAACTCCATCCCCTACAACAAGGAGTCCAAGAAGGCAACTATCCTTTCGGTAGCCAAAATGTTCGCCGACACTATCCGCCGCGTCCACAACAACGAATCCATCTCCTCGCAGTACCTTATCTGATTTTATTTTGACCTCTCCATACGGTAAAACAGCGCTTATGCTCATGGCCGCTTTCGTGGCGGTCATGGGCTTCGCTTTCCCGGCGGCAGCCAAAATGCCTGTGCTGGAACCTTCCTACGCGTGGAAACTTCTTCCTCCGCTCGGACTCCGCGAGCCAGCGACAATCGATACGCTGTATACCGACTATTCCCTGCGCTTCGTGCCTCAGACAGTTTCCCCCGCCTACGCCGCTACGGGCAACTACTGTGCCGAAGGGTATAATCTCATCTATTTCGACAGGAAACCCATCAGCGATTTCATGTTCGCCGACCCGATTGCCCGTTGGGTTCCCTCGGAAGAAAAGATGAAATTCTACAATACCCGCATCCCGATGACCCTGCTGGGTTACAGTTTCGGAGGGGGAAAGGAGAACAGCCAGGATGACCTGTCGGTGGTTTTCTCGGCCAATGCCAACAAGAGGCTGCAGATCGGAGCGCTGTTCGATTACCTGTACTCCAAGGGTATGTATGCCAACCAGGCGGCCAAAGATTTCACCTGGGGAGCGTCAGGCTCCTATATCGGAGAGCGCTTCGAGGCCCAGGCATACGGTTACCACTACGCCCTGACCGTACAGGATAACGGAGGAATCACCGATGATCTTTATATCACAGACCCGGCTGTGGTCCAGGGGGGGCAGAACTCCGTGGAAGCAAAGCAGATTCCAACGAATCTGACGGCTGCCCAGAACCGCGTCACCGGGGGCGAGTTCTATCTCAACAGCCGCTATAAAGTCGGTTTCTACAAGGAAGAGCAGATAGACGACACCACGACGGTACGCACTCTCGTGCCTGTCACGTCCTTTATCTGGACAATCAAATACCGCGAGGGACGGCGTCGCTTCAAGAACAACAATGCCGAGCAGAACCGGTCGTTCTGGGACAACACGTATTTCAATCCCGACCTGACGAACGACCAGCAGAAATTCTGGAGCCTGCGCAATACCCTGGGCATCTCTTTGCTCGAAGGTTTCAACAAATATGCCAAAGCAGGGCTGTCGGCCTACGTAACCCACGAAATCCGGCGTTACGGCATGGACACCCAGGCGATGGAGCCGACCGATACCCCCCTGGAAATCCCGTTGAACCCCTCCCCTGTCACGGATATACGCGACCATGAGAAGCAGAATCTTCTCTGGGCAGGAGCGCAGCTGACCAAGCAGCAGGGGCGCATCCTCAATTATGACGTAACGGCGGAGATCGGCCTCGTCGGTCCCGCCGCAGGCGAAATCAAGGTTGACGGAGGAATTACCACACGTATTCCCCTCCTGGGCGATACGGTCAATATATCGGCTGACGGAAAATTCACCAATCTCGCCGCCCCCTGGTTCATGCAGCATTATCTGTCGAATCATTTCATCTGGAACAACGACTTCTCGAAAACCCGTGCGTTCCGTGCCGGGGGCGAGATTACAATCCCCTGGACATGGACCCGACTGTCGGCCGGAGTTGAGAATATCCAGAACGCGCTTTATTTCGACAGCTCGTCGCTTCCACGTCAGCACAGCGGAAGCGTGCAGATTTTTTCGGCCACCCTGCGCCAGGATTTACACGCCGGATGTTTCCATTGGGAGAACCGAATAACTTATCAGACCTCCTCCAACCAGGATGTGATCCCCCTGCCGCAGCTGGCCGTCAACTCCAATATGTATGTTACTTTCCGGGTGGCCACTCTCCGCATCCAGTTCGGCCTTGACTGCGACTATTTCACCCGTTACAAACCCGTAACCTATCAGCCGGCGACCATGCAGTTCATCAATACCGACGGCCCCTGGATCGGTAACTATCCGTTTATGAATCTTTACGTGAACTGTCGCCTCTCGAAGACCCGTTTCTACCTCATGATGTCTCATGTAAACCAGGGACTCACCGGCGACAACTACTTCTCGATGCCCCATTATCCGATGAATCCCCGTCGCTTCCAACTCGGTTTCTCGGTTGACTTCGCCAACTGACGCCATCCTATGAAGCCGGAGCCGGCCGTAAATCCAACATAATTCCTCCCCCTGCCATGCCTTTCCAGAAGTTGCAACCCCGCCGCGGCTCCATGCTGCTTTATATAGTCCTCCTTGTCGTAGCCCTGGGACTGATGCTTTCGGCGAGGCAGTGTTCCACCAGCCGGATCGGACTTCCCCCGGACATGACCGCGGGAGGCGATACCCTCAATGTCGCCATCGAAATATCTCCCACAAGCCTCTCCCTGGCCGGAGACACACTCTCAGGAGCATATTACAATCTTCTCCGGCAGACCTGCGCAAGTCATAACCTGCCTGTAAGATTCCACCCGTACACACGTCTGGAAGACGCGCTGCAATGGCTCTCGGAAGGCCGGTGCCGCCTGATTGTGGGGGATCTGCCTGTCACCGCCGAGCTTCGCGATTCCCTGATTTTCCTTAATCCGGTAGGAGTCGACAAGCAGGTGCTGGTACAGCTGCGCGACAGCTCCGCCGTACAGACACAGTTTGACCTTGGAGGACGCACCGTCCATCTTCCCGCCAGTTCCCCATATATCCAGCGTCTGCGCAATCTATCCCATGAAATCGGCGATACCATCTACATTACCGAAGATCCCGAATACTCCTCGGAACAGCTCGTCATCCTCACCGCCCTGGGGGAAATCCCCCTTGCGGTAGTCAACAGCGAGACAGCCTCCGCCCTCAAATCCCGCTATCCCCGCCTGGACACCTCTGTGGAAATCTCCCTCAACCAGTTTCAGTCCTGGGCCCTTTCTCCCCGCGATTCCCTCCTCCGCGACTCCCTCAATCTCTGGCTTTCCCGCTGACCTCCGGACTTACTCATCTCAACTTTTTTGCTCCTCCAAACATTAAAATATCCAATATATTAAACTATTATTTGGCCACCACAATAATTTTGTGGTATCTTTGCGAACTATCCACTCAACCCATCAACACAATGACAGACTCCAATAAAATAACAGACAAAGCTTCTAAGTTGAGAGGATTTTTAAAGGAATATCATCAGCGAAAGAAGTCTCATTTTGAATGGATGCGTAAAAACATCGATAAAATTCCCGTCGTAAAATGAAGCTCTAATAATGTTTCTGATGCAAGATTATCAGACAAACTTTATATTTGAAGATAAAGACAGACTGCCCAAACTTGTTAGACAGTCTGAGATTTTTTATTTTCCCGAACAATCCTTCATGGTCCGTTCGTTTCTGAACTCTATTGATCCACAGAAATGACAGCCGCGGGTCAGCGAAGGGGTTCGTAGACACGCTCGCCGATTTTGGTGGCGAGTTCGGCGCTGAACTGTTGCCACTGACGCTGACGCGCCATAAGGTCAAGAATCGCGTCCAGGTCATAGTCGGGCTGCTGCTGAAGCTGCTGAATCTGACGGGAAAGTTCCTGGAAATAACAGCGGGCGATGTCATATTTCAGTTCCAGAAGCGCACGGGGAATCAGCTCGTTGAGACGATCCTCCTCCGTCTCCACTTTTGTGTTGTTCTTGAAATATATTTTGCTGAGATGATGACGGTCCACCATCAGCTCGGTGGATATGCGGCGAATCGTGTCATCGGGATGGGACAGAAGATGACGCGAGAAGAAACTTTTGGAAAAGTCGTTGAGCGCCTTCCTATAATTGGCGTCTGCGGTTTCCTGCAGTGAAAGCTCCCGCTGACGTATGATGTCGAGAGTACCGGCCTCACGGGCGATCCGCTCCAGGCCTGCGGCGATTTCCTCCTTGCGGGCATTTTCAGCCTCGGTTGTGAAAGCCGCGATGGCGGCGTCCCATTCGGCGTTGCGCAATCGTACGGCTTCCTCATAGACCTGCCGGAGTTCTTCATTCTCGAAAGACAGGTCATCCTGCTCGAGGTCCTCGGTGATATAGTCAATCACCTTTATGAGACATCCGTGTTCATCCGTTCCGTAATCTTCCCCCAGGTCCAGCATTCCGTAGCGAAGGACAAGCCTGAGCAGAGAGCGCTCCTGAGGTTCCAGGACCGCTGCCCGGTGGGATTTGACTGTACGATTGAAAAATGAGTTGTCCCCGGACATAGGCTGGACAGAAGCCGATGTTTCAGCCGGGCCATCGGACGTAACGCCCGCTGGCGGAGCGCTCCCGTCATGTGGATCTACCGGTGGTTCGACGGGAGGGAAATCATCACCCTGCCCCTGCGGGACCTCCTGGGATTTCGCTGTATTTCCCGGGGTTTCGGGCATATTTTTCAGACTTTCGCGGGCTGCCTGCCGACGCGCCTCTTCGGCGAGTTGCTCCAGTTGACGGGTTCTTACCACCGCCAGCTGACGGGCCAGGACGGCCTCATCCATCTCAAACCGATTGGCACATTCGCGGATATAAACATTGCGGGTAATTTCATCAGGAATTACCGCAATGGAACCCACGATGCTCGTTATGGCTTTCGCACGCGCCACAGGATCATTGGCCGCGTCTTTCAGCAGGATATCCGTCTTGAATTTGATAAAATCCTCTTCGTGGGCGGCAAGATACGCCTCGACTTCTTCGGCGGTATGACTTTGTGCGAACGAATCGGGGTCCTCCCCGTCAGGAAGCAGAGTAACCTTTATATTCAGACCTTCGGCGAGCAGAAGATCGATACCGCGCAGCGACGCCTTGATACCTGCGGCATCCGAGTCGTAGATGACCGTCACATTCTCCGAAAAGCGGTGTATCAGGCGTATCTGACCTGTCGTAAGCGAAGTTCCCGAAGATGCGACCACGTTCTCCACTCCCCGCTGGCTCATGGAAATGACATCCATGTATCCCTCGACAAGAATACACTTGTTCTTGCGGACAATAGCCTGTTTGGCCTGGAAAAGACCGTAAAGTTCGCGGCTTTTTGAATAAATAGTGCTTTCGGGGGAATTCACATACTTGGACATCTGTTTGTTATTGCCAAGAATACGGCCACCGAAAGCCACCACTTTGCCGGAAATGGTGAATACCGGATACATTACCCTGCCGCGAAAACGGTCGCGCCATTCTCCATGCTCATATCTTTTCGACAGCCCCGTCTCTTCCAGGGATTCGGGAGAATAACCGGCTTTCAACGCCGCCTGCGCGAGGTCATCGCGCTTCTCAAGTGAAAACCCGAGATGGAATTTCCTGACAGCCTCGTCGTTGATTCCGCGGTGGCGGAAATAAGCCAGTCCGACGTCCCGTCCCTCGTCCGTTTCAGCCATCCGCTGTTCGAAATGCTTCATAGCGAACTCATTGAGGGCCAGCATAGTCTGGCGCTGGCTCTGCTGTCGGCGCTCATCCTCGGTCAGTTCATGCTCCTGAATCTGGATATTGTATTTCCGGGCAAGATACCGAAGGGCCTCCCAGTAGGTCATCTGCTCATGCTCCATGATGAAGTTGACCGGACTGCCCCCTTTGCCGCAGCTGAAACACTTGCATATATTCTTAGCCGGAGACACCGAGAACGACGGTGTCCGTTCATTATGGAACGGACACAGCCCCAGGTAATTGGCTCCGCGGCGCTTAAGGCTCACGAAGTCGCGGACAACCTCCTCGATTTTGGCGCTGTCGATAATTTTCTGTACGGTTTCCCTGTCGATTACTGTTCGGCCTGACATATATGCTATTTGATGAAAGCTCTCTCCCGCACGGGCGAAAGACTTACAAAGTTACGACATAATTTGCAGCTCTGCAACACTAATTATATCATAATTAATCAAAGCATATCACGCCACAATAATATAGCAATTATCGCATCATGTCTATTTCTATAATAAATTTGTTATACATTCATCTATATTCAATAAATATTACACCCATTTATTAAACAATGTTAAATAACCTGATTTTTAATTTGTAAAATTTGGTATTCTATATAAGTATCTCTAAATTTGCTACAATAAGTATGATCAAACATTTCCTAAAAAAATCTTTGAATTTATCCGAAGAGTCAGTTTCTATATGAGTGCTTACAAAATCATATCCTGTGCGTTGCCTAAAGGAACCATCTTAAAATCTGCACTTTACGAATATTGTGTGGAGGCACCAATAGGGTCCGGAGGATTTGGGATTACCTATAAAGTCAGACGCTTGTCCAATGGCGCTTTTTTTGCAATGAAAGAATATTTCCCAACCACATTATGCGAGCGACTGACAGACAATAGTGTCTCATATTTAAAAACAAACGCACTTACATTCGACGAAGGCGTCACGAATTTTATCACTGAAGCAAAACGTCTTGACAGACAAAGCATATCTCACCCAAATCTCATCTCTGTAAATGAAGTTTTTAAGGCAAACAATACTGCATATTATACAATGGAATATATTGATGGCGTCAATTTACGCCAATATATTCTGAATCAGAATAAGCCGCTTAATGTAGAACAAATGCTAAGTGTCATGCGGCCTGTCCTGCAAGCGGTATATTTAATCCATCAGCATAATCTTGCCCACTATGACATAAAACATGAGAATATTCTTTTGACTACAGAAAAAGACGATTCTCTCCGTCCTATTCTTATTGACTTTGGTCAATCCAAACATTATGACAAAAAAGGCGATGCAACTTCAACCTTGACAAATGCAGGTTGCAGTGATGGTTTCTCTCCTCCGGAGCAATATGCCGGTTTGCCTAAGTTCACACCGCAAGCAGATGTTTATGCCTTATGTGCGACTATGTATTATTTATTGACAGCCAAAGAGCCAACGAAATCTACTGAGATTTCATATAATACAATCTCCGACACTCTTGGCACTACCATTCCACCTGAGATTAGAGCGACTATTCTCAAAGGTATGTGCAAAGATAAACATAACCGCATACAATCTGTAACATTATTAGCTCAGGCGCTGGGTATAGAGATTTCTCCTTCCCCTAAAAATGAGGAATATGTCACTCGGCTACTGAATCCGTATATTGAAAGGCGCCCCCTTAATATACGTTTAAGACCAAGGTACCTTTATGGCTTAGTCCTGACATTTATTATAATCAGCGCCCTCATTAGCGTAATCTGGTATAATGTCCCTACGGAAAGCGAAAAACTTACCCTCGCATTGAAACAACATGACGTCCCGACTTTAAGATATTATGCCAGCATTGACTCAAGTCGCGCATATATGCCTTACGCGGTATATATGTACGAAAATTTCAATTATTCCGAAGCCAGAAAATACGCAGAGAAAGCACTGAATTCACCTGATAGTATCTGGGCTAAAAAAGTATTATTTCTATTAGATAAATAGTACTACATTTTCTGCCACTTTCAAGCAATATCTACTATATAACAACTAATCTCATCAATCATTCCTTCACCTAATTAAAATCATTCAATTCAATGGAGACATTCTTAACCCCAGCAAGCGAGACCTCAAAGCTGGCGCCAATGAAAACTAATTATAAGTTTTCATTCGTGTTTGCTACCGCGGGAGCCATCGTATGCCTGTGTGCATATCTGATACTCAGAGACATGACTTTCATTTATGGTTTTCTTAACACTTCCAGCATGGAGTATGAGCAAAATTCATGTCCAATTATTTCAGTCATCCTGAAGATGGACGGATATACGTACTCCTCCTTCGGTTACAGCCACATCGTAATGCATCCTAATGTATTTATAATGAGCCTATTGGGATGGATATTTCTATTTATTCATTCTCTCAAAGGCATCCAGCCGTTTTATAGATTTTTGTTAAATCTTATCACCTTGACGGCATTTTGCTTCGGATATAGCTATCTTAGCGTGAAGGGCCTGGAACCCATGTTATGCGGAAATTATGCGTTTTGGGCGCTTACATTGCAAAACGCATTTCCGGCCATGGTTATGTTATGTCTCACTTTACCCGGTATTATCGCATTGATTTCAGATTTCTTTGTAAAAGATCTTTCATCGGTTAAAGACATATTATGGAGTTCGATATTTGTCTTGATCTCTATAATTTTATTTCTATATGTATATTTTTCTCAGTTCTGAAGTGTACATACCTACGGAGATTAGTGTTCGACGATAACAATACATAGTTTCCCCATATCGTGGTTTAAGCTATAAAATCCCAGAATCAGGCGTAATATCAAGGCCGGCGGCTTCGACAA